>CAZWAK010000012.1:0-77695 GCA_964631865.1 uncultured Heliobacteriaceae bacterium
CCCCCCCCCCCCCCCCCCCCCCCCCCCCCCCCCCCCCCCCCCCCCCCCCACTCCGCACTCGAACGGCTTGTTGCTTTTTGGGCTTTACGGCGGCGTCTTGCATCTGTCGCGTGACGATGAGGTAGCCGGATTTTTCCAACTCTCGAATCAATGCGCCCGCTTTCGCTTTGTCGAATTCTTTGATGAGCAGGCGCGAATTCATCGCGCCGTTTTCGTCCAGGTTCGCAGCAATGAATTGCAGGGCTTGCAATTTCGTCGTGGGCTTCGCAGGCAGATTTGACAGGGCTTCGCGCGCGTTTGTGGTCAACGAAAGCATCGTCTCGGCTTCGGCATTGATGCCAGCGGGCAAGCAGGCTTTGATCGTTTCACCCCAAGGCGCAAAGTAGTAATCCGCAATCCACTTCGTCAGTTCCAGCAACTCGCGCGTGACGAGCGGTTCGGTGTCGAAGAGTTCTTCGACCGCTTTGATCTCGGTGCTTTCGGCGTCGAGGCCCGCTTCTTCGAGCGTGTTATGAATGTCAACGATGTAGCCCGTGAGCAATTGGCGACCAAACGGCACAAGCGCGCGACAACCCGGCTGGGCTTGCGCCGCGAAGCTTTCCGGCAAAGCGTAAGTGAACGTTTGGTGCACGTACAGAGGAATGGCGACTTCGGCAAACATACGCTGTGAGGGTAGGCGGGCGTTGGGGGAGAGTCAAGCGGGCGAACAACGTGGCGCGAATGGTCGTTTGCGTCGGTTGCCTGTTGCTCTCTCGAAGCACATCCTCGCCTTGTAACAAGCCGTTGATTCCTGACTGGAGTGGCAGCATATTTCTCCGAACAGTTTGGGCGCGCGCTGGCTCTTATACAATGGAGGCAAGCAATGGAAAGCGGCAAGCAGGAAATTTGGCGAGTGCTGCGCGCGCAGGCCGGAGACCGTGCCGCGTTCGACGAATTGCTGCAAGCCATGCAAACGCCGCTTTATCGCTACATTGTCAGTTTGACGAGCGATGCGTCGTTGGCTGAAGACATTCTGCAAGAAGTCTTCGTGTTGATTTATCGCAAGCTCGGTTGGCTGCGCGAGCCGGAGTTGTTTCGTGCCTGGGCCTATCGCATCGCCACGCGCGAAACCTTCAAGTGGCTCAAGCGCGAACGGCGCTGGAAAGAGCAGGAACGCGACCAAGAACTGTTGCAGGCGATTCCCGCATTGCAAGACGAACCGTTCGCGGCGGATTTACTGCCGCAGCTTCCAAGCTTGCTCGCGCGTCTTTCGCCTGCGAGTCGCGCCGTGATCGTGCTGCATTACCTGCACGAACTGACGCTGGACGAAATTGCGGACGTGCTGGGCGTCGCGCTGGGCACGGTCAAATCACGGTTGTCGTATGGATTATCAAATTTGCGGCAACAATTGCACAAATAACGAACCATTACCTGAAAGGTCTATATGCAACGTATTTTGTTAGTCATCACGCTCGTCTTGTTTGGCGCACTCACCGCCGCCGCCCTTTGGCAACACGGCTACTGGGGCATCATCGCCCCACATTTTCAAAGCTTCGGCGGGGGGCAGGTTCTGACCGATTTGGTCATCGCCCTGACCCTCGTGATGGTGTGGATGTGGTGGGACGCCAAAGCTACAGGCCGCACGGTATGGCCCTGGATCGTTGTCACCTTGGTGCTTGGCTCGTTTGGGCCGTTGATGTACTTGCTGACGCGCAAATCGCCAGGCGCAGCAAAGTAACCGCATAGTTATGAGCCAGGCAGACAAACAACTGAAACACGCCTTGATCGCGTACGCGCTCATCGAATTTGTCGTGCTCGCGTTTGCGATGTACTACAAATATTTTCGGCGCTAATGGAGAGGTCTTTATGGCAGAAAAAAATCTGAATGACATTCGTGGGGCGGCATTGGATCGCATTGAAAAAAGCGAGCGGCAGTTCAAATGGGCGTTGTTCGGCGCGGGAGTTTTTGAAGGCCTCTTTCTGGTCACGATGTTGTTGGCAATGGAGCGCGACAATCGGACGCATTGGCTCTTTTTTATTGGCATTGTCGGCAGCTATACCGTGATCGTCTTGGGCTTGGTTGTGTTGGGCACGTACGTGAACCGCTGCACGGCGCGGGTGCTCAAAGCGATTGAGTTGAGCCGCGAGAAATGATGGGGCGGATTAGTTGATAAGCTGCGTCTCTTGGATGACATCGAACGCGGTCGGCTCTTCGTCCACATTCCAAATCTCGAACAGACTGCGCGGCACTTCCAGCACAAAGCGCGACGGGCGTTGCAGCACGGTTTGCCGCCCGCGTTCGGTTTCGACGATGGGGTAGGTCACATACAATTCGTCGCGCGCCCGCGTCAATGCGACATAAAACAAACGACGCTCTTCCTCTTCGCCTTCGGGGTCGCGCAAACTTCGCGCCGAGGGAAAGCGCCCATCCGTCGCCCAAATCACGAACACGATTTTCCATTCCAAGCCTTTTGCCTGATGCACGGACGATAACGCCAAACGCTCATCTTCATCGCCGCCCATCACCACATCTTCGCCCATCAACGCGCCGGATTCGGTTTGAATGAGCGCAAGTTCGTTCAAGAATTGTTCGGTTGTTTCATAACGTCCGGCGAAGAGCGCAAGTTGTTTCAAGTCTTCCTCACGCGCTTCGGCGTTGTCGAACGAAGCCTGCAAATATTCGTTGTAGCCGCGTTCCAGAATCAGTTCGATTTGCTTGGCGGGATTGTTGAGCGTGTCTTCTTCGGTCAAGGCTTTGATGAGTTCGACAAACTCCTGCCAACCGGTTTGTGCGCCTTTCGGCAGCGTCGGCGCAATCGCATCGTGACCAAAAACATCGGGCTTCACTAAAGCTAGTGCGTCGTTCGATTCCGCGAGCCGTTCCCAAATTCTCGCCGCCGTTGCGTTGCCGATTTTCGGGATCAATTTCAGCACGCGCTTCCACGCAATTTCGTCGCGCGGGTTCACGATCAGCCGCAAATACGACGTCACGTCTTTGATGTGCGCCTGCTCAAAGAAGCGCACGCCCGAACGAATCTCGTACGGAATGCCGCGTCGCGTGAGTTCCAGTTGCAATTCCAGCGCGTGAAAATGCGAACGATACAACACGCCGATTTCGTCGAGCGGCACGCCTTCATCGCGCAGTTCCAAAATGCGCGCGGCAACAAACGCCGCCTGCTGATCGGCGTCGCGGCACGGAATCAGCGCGGGCTGAAAGTTCTGGCTCGGTCGAATCGCTTGCAGGTTTTTCGGGAACTGTTTGCGATTGCCGTGAATCGCTGCGTTCGCCAGCATCAGGATTTCCGGCGTCGAACGATAATTGCTTTCGAGCTTGAAAAGTTGTGCGTCCGGGTAGCGTTGCTGAAAGCTCAGAATGTTTTCGATGTTCGCGCCGCGCCAGCCAAAAATCGCTTGTGCATCATCGCCCACGATCATCACATTGCGATGCTTCGCCGCGAGCAAATCAATGATCTCGGCTTGCAACGTGTTCGTGTCCTGATATTCGTCCACGAGAATGTGCTGAAACTGATCCTGATAAATCGCGGCGATGTCGGGTTTGGTTTCGAGCAGCTTTTTCCAGTTCACGAGCAGATCGTCATAATCCATCGCATTGCGCGCGAGCTTGCGATCCTGATAGAGAAAATCCACGCGCTTGATCTGCGCCGTCAGCGGCTCGAAATGCGGGTACTGTTTGGCGATGACTTGTTCGAGCATCGTGTCGGTGTTCGTCGCAAAGCTGAACATTTCGCGCAGCACTTCACCCTTCGGAAAGCGTTTCGCCTTCGTGTCAATCGCGGCTTCTTCGATGCACGATTCGATCAACTCCTTCGCGTCTTCAGCGTCGAGAATCGTGTAATTGCTTTCGTAGCCGAGGCTGACGGCGTGGCGACGCAGGATGCGATTGCCAATCGAATGAAACGTCCCGCCCCAGGTTTTGCGCGTGTCGGTTTTCAGCAACGCTTCGACGCGACTGAGCATTTCGCGCGCAGCACGATTCGTGAACGTGAGCAGTAGAATTCGCCCCGGCGCGATGCCGAGTTCAATCAATCGCGCGACGCGATACGTGAGCGTCCGCGTCTTGCCCGAACCTGCCCCTGCGATAACGAGTAACGGCCCGCCGCCTGCATTCACCACGGCGCGTTGTTCGGCGTTCAGTTCTTTGCCGTAATGGATAAGCGACGCGGCACGCGGTTGATCGGATTTGATGATGAAGGTACGAGCCATTGGAATTTGCGAAAAGTATCGAACACGAATCGAACAGATGCTTGCTCCAGATTTGATCTGTCTTCATCCGCCACATCCGTATCATCTGTGTTCCATTACGGTCAGCGAGATAGAATACAGATAGAACGGAAACCACGGATGGAAACGGATTTGATCTGCCTTTATCCGTCACATCCGTTTCATCGGCATTCTATTGTTGCCCGCGTACAAAGCCGACAAATCGTAATGCAAAACCACTAGGCAAGAAAGACGGCAACGGCGACAGGGCAAAATTCATTTCTGTGCCTAGAAAGCTACTTCCCACAAAATTGTCAGAAATCATAATTCATCCGACAAAAATAACGGAAATTTATGGCCGGATAAAAGAATCTGATTGGACAAACCAAGCGGCTTGCCGTATAGTGCGAGCCTCAAAATACGTTTGCTCCATCGGTTTTATACCCAAAATCATTTGGTAGTCATTTTAAGTCAGGGTTATGCCCAACGGTTCTTCTCTTCACCCAATTCAGATCGGCTCGGCAGTGGCAATGCCGCCGTTGACGGCGAAGAACGCGAAACGTGAGGCCGTCAAAGTCTCACTCACCCTTCTTAAATCGAAAGACAATCTGGTAGCTGATGGCAAGAGTTAGGTTCTCAAGAACAGAACGAAAAGCAAAGAAAGCCTCAGCGAACGAAACAACCCGCTGAGGCTTTTTGGTTATTAAAATTAGTTTCGAGTTTCGTGTTTAGCGTTTCGAGTGAAACCCGCACGAAACCCGGAACTCAAAACTCGAAACTTATGAGTAACTTCGGACTTCCCGCCAAACAAGGACTTTACGATCCCGCACACGAACACGATGCCTGCGGAATGGGCTTCGTCGTGGACCTCAAGAATCGCAAGTCGCACGACATCATCAAACAGGCGCTGCAAATTCTCATCAGCCTCGAACATCGTGGCGCGTGCGGTTGCGAAAAGAATACGGGCGACGGCGCAGGCATTTTGATTCAGACGCCGCATGCGTTTTTGAAAAAGGAATGCGAGAAATTGGGAATGGATTTGCCGCTGCCGGGACTCTACGGTGTCGGCAATGTGTTTTTGCCGAAGGATGTCGCGGCGCGCAAACGTTGCGTGAAGATTTTTGAAGACATCGTCGCCGAAGAAGGACAGGAAGTCCTGGGCTGGCGCGATGTGCCGACTGACAATTCGATGATCGGCCCGACGGCGCTGAATGCTGAACCGTTTATGCGACAGGTCTTTATCAAAAAAGGCAAAGTCAAAGAAACGCCCGACGGCCTCGCGTTTGAGCGCAAACTTTGCATCATTCGCAAACGCGGCATTCGCAAAGTGCGCCGCGCCGGGATTCCGAACGGCGAGTCGTTTTACATCGCCAGCCTGTCGCACAAAACGCTCGTCTACAAAGGCATGCTCAATTCGTCGCAGTTGGGGCCGTACTATCCTGACTTAAACGATCCCGATATGAAATCGGCGCTCGGCATGGTGCATTCGCGGTTTTCGACGAACACGTTTCCGAGTTGGAATCGCGCGCACCCCTATCGCTACCTTTGCCACAACGGCGAAATCAACACGCTGCGCGGCAACATCAATTGGATGCACGCGCGCGAAGCCCGGCTGCAATCGGAACTCTTCGGCAACGATGAATTGCAAAAGATGCGTCCGGTGATTGACGTGAATAACTCCGATTCGGGGATGTTCGACAATGTGCTGGAAATGCTGACGCTCACCGGTCGTTCAATTGCGCACGCGATGATGATGATGATTCCTGAGCCGTGGAGCGGCCACGAATCCATGAGCGAGGAGAAGAAAGCGTTTTACGAATATCATTCGTGCATGATGGAACCCTGGGATGGCCCGGCAGCGGTCGCGTTTACCGACGGCGTGCAAATTGGCGCAACGCTGGATCGCAATGGTCTGCGTCCGGCGCGTTATTACGTTACGAAAGATGATCGGTTGATTATGGCGTCAGAAGTCGGCGTGCTCGACATCGCGCCCGAAAACATTGCCTTCAAAGGCCGTCTGCAACCCGGACGCATGCTGCTCGCGGACTTGAACGAAGGCCGTATCATTGATGACGAAGAGTTGAAAAACAAGCTGGCGAAAGAATACCCCTACGGCGAATGGCTCAAGCAAAACATGGTCAAGATTGAAGACCTGCCTGACCCATCGCATGTACACGAAACCGATCACAAGACCGTACTGACGCGCCAGCAGGCGTTCGGTTACACGGCGGAAGAATTGCAGATGCTGCTCACGCCGATGGGCGTGAGCGGAGCCGAAGCGATTGGTTCGATGGGAACCGACACACCGCTCGCCGTGCTGTCGAACAAATCGCAACCGCTGTTTAGTTACTTCAAGCAATTGTTCGCGCAGGTCACAAATCCGCCGATTGACGCCATCCGCGAAGAGTTGATTACGTCCGCCGAAACCACCATCGGGCCGGAAGCGAATATGCTGGAACCGACGCCCGAAGTCGCGCGGCAAATCGCACTGAAGACGCCGATTTTCACGAACGAAAATTTAGAGAAGCTGCGCAATCTGCGCGATGGCAACGCACTCGGCTTCAAGTCCATCACGCTGCCGATGCTGTTCGACGTGAAGCGCGGCGCGAACGGCTTGGAAGAAGCGATGACGCGGCTGTGCGAGCAGGCTTCGCAAGCGATCAAAGACGGCTTCGACATCATCATTTTGTCGGATCGCGGCATTGACCGAGATCACGCCGCAATCCCGTCGTTATTGGCTGTCGCGGGCGTGCATCATCACTTGATCCGCGAAGGCACACGCACGCAATGCGGCTTAGTTTTGGAATCCGGCGAGCCGCGCGAAGTGCATCATTTCGCGTTGTTGCTCGGCTACGGCGTCGCTGCGATCAATCCGTATCTCGCGTTTGAGACGATGCACGACATGATCAATTCCAGCTTAGTAAAAGGAATTGACCACGACAAAGCGGTCTACAATTACATCAAGGCTGTCACCAAAGGCGTCGTCAAAATCCTGTCGAAGATGGGCATCTCGACCGTGCAAAGTTACACGGGCGCGCAAATCTTCGAGGCGATTGGTTTGAATCAAGACGTGATTGACAAATACTTCACCGGCACGCCGTCGCGCGTCGCGGGCATTGGCCTGGAACAAATTGCCAAAGAAGTTTGGATGCGCCACAACCACGCCTTCCCGGATCGGCAGGTCAACGGCAACCAACTCGATGTTGGCGGTCAATACAAATGGCGCAAGGACGGCGAAGCGCATCTGTTCAATCCCGAAACGATTCACTTGCTGCAAAAAGCCACGCGCAACAACGACTACAACGTTTTCAAGCAGTATTCACAGTTGATTGATAAGCAGGCGGAGAATTTGTACACGCTGCGCGGGTTGATGGAATTCAAGCCGAATCGCCCGCCCGTGCCGATTGAAGAAGTCGAAACGGTGGACGACATCGTCAAGCGATTCAAGACCGGCGCGATGAGTTATGGTTCGATCAGCAAAGAAGCGCACGAAGCGTTGGCGATTGCGATGAATCGGCTCGGCGGCAAGAGCAACACGGGCGAAGGCGGTGAAGACCCGGATCGCTACATTCCGCTCGCCAACGGCGATTCCAAAAACAGCGCGATCAAGCAAGTCGCATCCGGTCGCTTCGGCGTGACGAGCGAATACTTGGTCAATGCGCGCGAGCTGCAAATCAAAATGGCGCAGGGCGCGAAGCCGGGCGAAGGCGGTCAATTGCCCGGCTCGAAAGTCTATCCCTGGATCGCCAAGACGCGGCATTCCACGCCCGGCGTCGGATTGATTTCGCCGCCGCCGCATCACGACATTTATTCGATTGAAGACTTGGCGCAGTTAATCTACGACCTGAAAAACTCCAATCGCCACGCGCGCGTCAGCGTCAAGCTTGTCGCCGAAGTTGGTGTTGGCACAGTCGCCGCAGGCGTAGCCAAAGCGCATGCTGATGTCGTGTTGATTTCCGGGCACGACGGCGGCACCGGAGCTTCGCCGCAAACTTCGATCAAGCACGCAGGCGCACCGTGGGAACTCGGCTTGGCCGAAACGCATCAGGTGCTCGTGCTGAACAACCTGCGTTCGCGCATCGCTGTCGAAACCGATGGTCAATTGAAAACCGGACGCGATGTGGTCGTCGCCGCGTTGCTCGGCGCAGAAGAATTCGGCTTTGCCACCGCGCCGCTCGTGACGCTCGGTTGCATCGTGATGCGCGTGTGCCATCTGAACACCTGTCCCGTCGGCGTGGCAACACAAGACCCGACGTTGCGTGCAAGATTTATGGGTTCGCCCGACAACGTCGTGAATTTCATGCGCTTCATCGCGCAGGAAGTCCGCGAGATCATGGCCGAGCTTGGTTTTCGCACCATTCCCGAAATGGTCGGCCACACCGAAGTGCTGGAAAAACGCCGCGCCATCGAGCATTGGAAAGCGCAGGGCTTGGATTTCTCAAGCATCTTCTATCAACCCGAAGTCGGCGAGGACGTCGGTCGGTATTGCCAGATTCTGCAAGATCACGAACTCGAAAAAACGCTCGACCTGACCACGTTGCTCGACCTTTGCAAACCTGCGATTGAAGAAGGCAAACAAGTGCGCGCTGAGCTTCCGATCAAGAATATCAACCGCACGGTCGGCACGATCACGGGCGGCGAACTCACCAAAAAACACGGTGCGAAAGGCTTGCCCGACGACACAATCAAGATCAAATTCAACGGTTCGGCAGGGCAAAGCTTCGGCGCGTTTATGCCGCCGGGCATGACGCTTGAACTCGAAGGCGACTCGAACGATTACATCGGCAAAGGCTTGTCCGGCGGCAAAATCATCGTCTATCCGCCGAACGTCACGACGTTCGACCCAGCCGAAAACATTCTGATCGGCAACGTCGCGCTCTATGGCGCAACCAGCGGCGAAGCCTATTTCAACGGCGTCGCAGGCGAACGCTTCTGCGTCCGCAACAGCGGCGCGCTCGCCGTCGTCGAAGGCGTCGGCGATCACGGCTGCGAATACATGACCGGCGGTCGCGCGATTATTTTGGGCAAGACCGGACGCAACTTTGCGGCAGGCATGTCCGGCGGCGTCGCGTATGTCCTGGATGTCGCGGGTGATTTCGCTACGCGCTGTAACAAAGAGATGGTCGCATTGACGAAGCTCGAAGACGCCGACGAAATCGAACTCATCAAGAGCCTGATTCACAATCACGCCTCGCTGACCGGCAGCCAACGCGCGGCGGATGTGCTGTTGAATTGGGATGATTACGTGAGCCTGTTTGTCCGCGTGATGCCGAACGATTACGCCCGCGTGTTGGAATCACAAGCCAAGATGCGTGCGCAGGGCTTGCCGGAAGACGAAGCGGTGATGGCAGCGTTTGAAATGAACGCGAAGGATGCGGCGCGAGCAGGCGGAAAATAACGATACCGCTTGAGGTCGCAAATTGCGACTTCAAGTTAACAAGGAAAATTGTTTATGCCCCGAAAACAATCTTCATCGCTTGCGGTACAAGTTGCGATCCCCATTGAGCGGATCGCGCAAAAGATTTACTTGATACGCGATCAGAAAGTAATGCTGGATAGTGATCTGGCGGAACTTTATGAAGTGGAAACGAAAGCCTTAAATCAGGCAGTAAGGAGAAATCAAGCGCGCTTTCCCGAAGACTTTATGTTTCAGCTTTCCTGGGAAGAGGCACAGGAGTTTTTAAGGTCACATTTTGTGACCTTAAAGCGCGGGCAGCATCTCAAATATCGCCCGTATGTTTTTACTGAGCAAGGCATTGCGATGCTCTCCAGCGTTTTGCGAAGCGAACGCGCCGTCGAAGTCAACATTGCGATTATGCGAACGTTCGTAAAGATGCGTGAGATGATGACAAGCCACGCAGAACTAGCCCGCAAGATCGAAGCGATGGAAAAGAAATATGATGAGCAGTTTCAGGAAGTTTTCACGATTATCAAGAAGATGCTCATCCCGCTGCCGTCAAATAAAATAACCGGCTTTATTGGGTCACGGAAAAAGTGATTTCTTGAGGTGCCAATTTGTCCCCTCAAGTTTAGCAATACCGATTCAAACTCATGGGTAAACCAACAGGATTTTTAGAATACACACGCCAACTGCCTGCCGAACGCGACCCGCTGGAACGGGTCAAGCACTGGCACGAATTTCACGGTCATTTGTCCGACGAAGACCTGCGCGAACAGGGCGCGCGTTGCATGGATTGCGGCGTGCCGTTCTGTCATACCGGCAAGCTCATCAACAATATGGCTTCGGGCTGTCCGATCAATAACCTGATCCCGGAATGGAACGATCTGGTTTATCGCGGGCAGTGGAAAGAAGCGTTGTTGCGGCTGCAAAAGACGAACAACTTCCCCGAATTTACAGGGCGCGTGTGCCCTGCGCCGTGCGAAGGTTCGTGCGTGCTCGGCATCAATCAACCGCCCGTCACGATCAAGGAAATCGAAGTCACGATTGTGGATCGCGCGTTTGACGAAGGCTGGATTGTCGCGGAACCGCCCGCCAAACGGACAGGCAAGAAAGTCGCTGTGATCGGCTCCGGCCCGGCGGGCTTGGCCTGTGCCGCGCAACTCAACAAAGCGGGGCATACCGTCACGGTGTTTGAGCGCGCGGATCGCATCGGTGGTTTGTTGATGTACGGCATTCCAAACATGAAGCTCGACAAAACCATCGTGCAACGCCGCATTGATCTGATGGCGGAAGAGGGCGTGATTTTCAAAACCAGCGTCAACGTCGGCAAAGATTTTCCAGCGTCGGATTTGCTGAATGAATTTGACGCCGTTGTTCTCTCTGGCGGCGCGACTGCCGCGCGCGATTTGCCGATTGAAGGCCGCAATCTCAAGGGCATTCATCTCGCAATGGAATTTCTGCACGCGAATACCAAGAGCCTGCTCGACTCTCAGCACGAAGATGGCAACTACATTTCGGCACAGGGCAAAGACGTGATTGTGATTGGTGGCGGCGATACGGGAACCGATTGCGTCGGCACTTCACTGCGACACGGCTGTAAGAGCTTGACGCAATTTGAAATCATGGATCGTCCGCCGGATGAACGCGCGCCCGACAATCCGTGGCCGCAATGGCCGAAGGTCTACAAGCTGGATTACGGGCAGGAAGAAGCGAAAGCGCGCTTTGGCGATGACCCGCGCACCTACGCGATTCTGACGCAGAAGTTTGTCGGCGATGACGACGGCAATTTGAAAGAACTGCACACGGTCAACATTCAATGGGGCAAGGACGCGCAAGGTCGCTTCGGCCCGCAACCGATTCCCGGCACAGAAAAAGTCTGGCCTGCGCAATTGGTCTTGTTAGCAATGGGCTTCTTAGGCCCGGAAAAAGGCGGGATGCTCGAACAGCTTGGCGTCACGCTCAACGAACGCGGCAACGTAGCGATTGATGACAACCGACAGACGAATGTGCCGGGCGTGTTCGCGGCGGGCGATATGTCGCGCGGGCAATCGCTGGTCGTGTGGGCGATTCGGGATGGGCGCGACACGGCGCGCTCGGTGGATTTGCATTTGATGGGCGAAACGCAATTGCCGTAGGAAGATTTTTAGCCACGAATTACACCAATTTCCACGAATTTAACTTGAGCTTTGGACTTTAGATCCGTTTGCCAGGGCGTGTACGGATGTGAGAGGGCGAGGCGGTTGGATGGCTGCGGCAGCGACAGATTTCAAATCTCAAATTTCAACTTTGAAATCATCGGAGCCACCGCGACGTCGGGGCCGTCGTACTCCAAACGCCCCGCGTTCCTCACATACAACCGCGAACTGATTTAATTTCAGAACCTTGAATACTGTTCTTATAAAAACTGCTTGATGTGATTGATATTTTGCTCCGTCGCGCGGTCGTAATCCGCTGCACTCAGCAAACCGGAGCCGTGTTCCTGAATGAATTTCAACTCGTCTGCCGTGTATTGCTGATCGTCTTCTTTCTTCGCCTTCGCGCGCGCAATCGGCGTGTAATCCATCGGGATCACAAACTCGGCGGTCATTCGTCCCTGATAGTTGATGGATTGCAGCGTGCGTACGATTTCGCCCCAATCGTAACGGCCTAAGCCTGCGGGCATACGGTTGTTGTCGGCGACGTGGAAGTCGAGCAGTTTGTCGCCGACATTACGAATCGCGGCCATTGGGTCAACTTCTTCGATGTTGATGTGAAAGGCGTCCAGCACGACGGAAAGCCCGTTGCCGACTTCTTCCGCCAACAGCAACGCCTGATCGTGACGATTGATGAAGTAGGTCTCAAAGCGATTGAGCGGTTCGATGCCGCAACGGATGCCGAGTTCGCCTGCGACGGCGGTGACTTCTTGCAAGCCTTCGACCGCCCACGCCCATTCTTCGCCGGCGGAAGCGAGCGGCTGCACTTTGCCGACGGTCGAAGGTACGATGCAGAACATTTGGCCTTCGAGTTCGTGAATCATCTTCAGGCAATCGAGACAATACTGAATCGTGCTGCGGCGCACTGCTGGATCAGGATGCAAAAGATCGCGCCCTGCAAACATCATCGTCACGCCGCCCCAGCATTCCAGCCCGTATTGATCGAGCAAGCCGCGTACTTCTGCCGTATTGTAGCGTTGTGGGTCGCCCATAATTTCAATGCCGTCGTAGCCAAAGCGGTGCAAGCGTTCGAGCGTCGTTTCAATCGGTTCTGGACGCATCCAGTTATGCATGGAAAATTTCATTGGGACTCCTTGAAAGATGGTGGATTACTTTAATCTGACGAAGTCAAAAGCGTAAATGCGACACTCGAATAGTGCAATGGGCGACGGTACTTTTCAGTGTGCTTGGTCGAAATCATGGCGTGCCTGCGGTACAATCCGCGCGGTCAATTTATCAAACTTAGGAGCAGTAGTTATGTCTGGTTTGTTAACACCTACGAAAACAGCTCGCGGCTGGGCCGTACAAATGTTGCCTGAAATGGCGGCTGATGCAGGGGTTGCTGATGGCTCGATTGTTGTCCTTCATTTTCAGCCAGGTGGTGTGACAGCGGAAATCCTGCCTCCCGCAACCGAAGAGATGAAACAGGAAGTCCGCGAAATTGCTGACAAATTCAAAGACTTGTTTGATGAGTTGAAGCGCCGTGGCGACTGAATCCTACATTTATTTGGACTATGTCGAAGCCGTTGTGCTGCATTTTGAATTGATGCACTACGTCGGCGAAATTCGTTATGGTGTCTTTGATCGTTCGTTGATTGAATCGGCCCTTGCTCGTCCGCAACAGGCGGCGGTTTATGAAAATGCGGATTTATTTGCACAAGCCGCAACATTATGTTTTGGCTTAATCAAAAATCATCCGTGGATTGGTGGCAACAAAAGGACAGCCACGTACCTGGTAGAAAAGTTTCTTCGCCTAAATGGGTATCAGTTCAATGCGACATTAACGGAAATGTTGGAAATGGTCTTGGCAATAGAAGCCGATGAATGGAAGCTCGAAGAAATCACCGAGTGGATGCGCCGACATACGAAGCCGTTTCCTGCCTCGTGAATATCAACAGCAACCAGTCAGCGCATCCATTCTTTCAATTGTGCAACGGCTTATGGACACTGGTTTTCAGCAGTCCGCTCAGCAGGAACAAAAAGCCGGGCAAAGCGAACAACACGAAAAACCAACCCATTGCCATACTGCCACGCACCAGCCCGCCGTAAATCACATAAAACGCCGCCAAACTGGCAACCGAAATAATGCCGCCGAGCTTTTCGTTCCACCAGCCGATTAACATTCCAATGGCCACGCCAAACGGGAAGAACGCGAGGCCAACCCATTCCTGCGCAGTGACGCGCGATGGTTTGATGCCGTCGTCACCGAAGATGAAGGCGAGCAGCAATGACAAGCTGGCGACGCTCAAGATGCGCGCCGTCCAACGAAGAATTTGTGTACTGGTAAGATTCATAATTTCCTCCTCACTTACGAGCGTAAGCAATGTTGCTCAGCCAAAAAGAAAGGCTTGTGACAGTTTCTGCTTTGTCACAAGCCTGCGTGTTTTGCCGCTATTTGCTCGAACTATTCGCCCGCCAGAATCTTGTCTACGCGACGGCTGACTTCCTGCAAATAGGCTTTGTCGCCGCCGCTCAATTCCACCGTCAAATAGCCGCTGAAGCCGATCTCGCCAATCGCTTTGCGCACTTCAGGCCAGTCAATGCTGCCCTCGCGCAACGGCACAAAGTTGCGCGTCTTCGTGTCGAAATCCTTCAAATGGAATTTGACGATGCGTTTGCCGAGGGCACGAATCCATTCCTGCGGAAAGCCGTACATCACGATGTTGCCGACATCGAAATAGGCTTTGACCCAGGGGCTTTTGAACTCGTCCACATACTTCGCCAAGTCATAAGGCGTCAGCAAAAACCTGTTCCAGACTTCTTCGATGGCGATGACAACCTTCAATTCTTTCGCCAGCGGAATCAGCTTTTTGATTTGGGGCACGGAGCGTTGCCAGGCTTGCGGAATCGTGGTTTTCGGATTGACGACCGCAGGTACAAGCAACACAGCGTCTGCGCCCCAGAGCTTCGCATTGCGCAAACTGGTTTCCATCCGCTCCATGCTTTTCTTCACGACTTCAGGATCGCTGTCTGACAGCGGCCATTCCCAATGCCCCATATTCATCACGGAATGAATGCGCAGCTTCGCTTTGTCCGCGGCTTCTTTGATTTGCTCAGCTTCTTTTTGATCCGTGATCGTTTGTGCCTCCATCGCTTCAAAACCGCAATCAATCGCCAATTGAAAGCGGTCGAAATAGCTCATCGTCTTCGGCAGCATGCTGATGAGCACGGCTTTTTTGAGCGGGTTGTTGGGTTGGGCGAAATTCATTTGGGGCAATATTGATGCGGCTGTGCCAAGCGCCGTAGTTTGCAGAAAGTCTCTTCGATTCATACAGGAACCCTCGTGATAGATTGTTTGGTGAATGCGACGTCAATTATTCCCTTGCTGCTGCAAGAGGGCAAGCTCTTTGACCACATCGCCCACGACATGCCCGCCGCGCAGCGAAATCTTGCGATCCGCTTTGTCGGCCAGCGCGTGATCGTGCGTCACCAGCACCAATGTGGTTTTGCGTTCGTGATTCAGCTTCAAGAGCAGATCGAAAATATGTGCGCCGTTGTTCGTGTCCAAATTGCCCGTCGGTTCGTCCGCGAGCAAAATTGGCGGCTCGTTCGCAAACGCACGCGCAATAGCGACGCGCTGTTGTTCGCCGCCCGAAAGCTGCGATGGATAATGATGCCCGCGTTCGTGCAAGCCGACTTCGTCCAGCAGGCTTTGCGCGCGCTTCATCGCGTTCGGCACGCCCATAATTTCCATCGGCACGAGAATGTTTTCATACGCCGTGAGCGATGGGATCAAATGAAATGACTGAAAGATGAAGCCCAGCTTGCCGCCGCGAAATTCGGCCAGATCGTCTTCGCTCATCTTCGTAATATTCTGTCCGTCCAGAAAGATGTCGCCGGTCGTCGGATTGTCCAGTCCCGCGATCAAGCCCAGCATCGTGGATTTGCCGCTGCCGGACGGGCCAATAATCGAAACAAATTGTCCGCGTGGAATCGTAAGCGTTACTGCGTGTAAAATGGTCAGGTCTTCGGAACCGCTGGTCACGACTTTGGAAACGTTGGATAATTCGATCATGCGCTGCTGATTGGACATTGAAAATTTGAGATTTCAGAAAGAAAAAACACTATGCCTGTAAACCATCGCAAATTCAAATTGCTTGTTTTAATGAGCTTGCTCTTCAGCCTCACGTTGCTTGCCGCGTGCAGCGCGCCTGCCGCCAAGACAGAATCGGTCACAGCCAGAGAAACCACCACGTCTACGCCTGCCGCAATTTCTGTCAGCGACAACACACCTGTGATTCTGGCCTTTGGCGACAGTTTGACGGAAGGCTATGGCCTGGACAAAGCGCAATCGTATCCGTCGTTGTTGCAAGCGCGCTTGCAAGAAAAAGGCTACGACTATCGCGTCGTGAATGCAGGGATTTCGGGCGATACGTCGGCAGGCGGTGCAAATCGCATTGCGGCAGCGCTGACCGATGACAACGTGCGCGTGATGATTCTGGAACTCGGCGCGAACGATATGTTGCGCGGGCAAGACCTGCGTCTGACGAAAAAGAATCTGTCGGCCATCATCGAAAAGGCGCAGGCGAAAAAGATCGAAGTGATTCTCGCCGGAATGGAAGCGCCGACAAATTGGGGCGAAGATTATCAACGCGCGTTTCACAACTTGTTTGTAGATTTGGCGAAAGAGTATAAATTGAAACTGATTCCGTTTTTCTTAACGAACGTCGCCGGCAAAGCTGAATTGAATCAAGGCGACGGCATTCATCCGAACGTGCAAGGCACACAACTTGTGCTGGACAACGTCTGGCAAGTGCTGGAACCAACACTCAAGAAATAAAGGCTCTTTTGGGCCACGAATTACACGAATCAGCACGAATTGCTTTTGCGCAAGGAATGGCCTGATCGGTTTCTCGAACAGCTTTGTCGCAATGCAATTCGTGGAAATTCGTGTAATTCGTGGCTACTCCTCTTTCCTATGAAAAAAGCCCTGATCGTCATTGCCCTGATTTTATTGCTCGCGCTCGTCGCTGTGTTTGCGTTTGTCCCGGTGCAAGTCGAGCAATCCATGAACCGCGTGCTGAACGCGCCGCCGTACACCGCTTCGGAGCAAGCCAAAGCCCTACATCAACAATTGTTCGTCGCCGATTTGCACGCCGATTCGTTGTTGTGGAATCGCAACCTGCTCGAACGCAGCACGCGCGGGCATGTGGATGTGCCGCGCCTGATTGAAGGCAATGTTGCGTTGCAAGCCTTCACCATCGTCAGCAAAACGCCGCGCGGCCAAAACATCGAAGCGAATGACGATTCGACCGACAACATCACACTGCTTTCCGTCCTGGAATTGTGGCCGCCGCGCACCTGGACGAGTCTGAAGGAACGCGCGTTGTATCAAGCACAAAAGCTGCACGAATATGCCGTAAACTCGGACGGCAAGTTCACACTCATCCAATCCAAAAGTGATCTGGAAAACTACGTCGCGCGTCGTCAGAAAGAGCCGGGCATTACCGCTGGTTTCCTCGGCATCGAAGGCGCGCAGGTGCTCGAAGGCAACGCCGCCAACGTGGACGCAATGTTTGACGCGGGCTTTCGGATGATGGCTCCGACGCATTTCTTCGACAACGAAATCGGCGGCTCCGCGCACGGTGTCAAGAAAGCGGGATTGACCGCCGTTGGCAAAGAAGTCATCCAACGCATGGAAGCGAAAAAGATGCTCGTAGACATCGCGCACGCTTCGTCGGCGACGATTGATGATGTGCTGGCAATGGCAACGCGCCCGGTGATGGTTTCGCACACTGGTGTCAAAGGCACGTGCCACAACAATCGCAATTTGAGCGACGAGCAATTGGTGCGCATTGCCAAAACGGGCGGCGTCATCGGCATCGGGCATTGGGACACAGCCGTGTGCGGCACAGACGCGAAAGCGATTGCGCGCGCCATTCGCCACGCCGTCAACATCGCAGGCGTAGATCACATCGGTTTGGGTTCGGACTTCGACGGCGCAGTGACGGTTCCGTTTGATACGACCGGCTTGGTGCAAATCACCGACGCGCTGCTCGGCGAAGGCTTCAGTCACGACGAGATCAAAAAGATTATGGGCGGCAACGTGCTGCGCGTGCTCAGCGAACATTTGCCATAGTAATCACTTCTATTCTTTCAAAAACGCCAACAAATCCGTCATCTCTTTTTGTGCCAGCAGTGACGCAAATCCTTCTGGCATCAGCGACACCGTCGAATTGGTCGAACCTGCGATTTGCTCGCGCGCGATGCGCAGTTTTTGATTGATCCCCAACCACAACACGACTGCTTCCCGATCCGATTCCAATTGGCTGCGGATGCCGTTGTAGGTTTGCCCGGCCTTCGTCGTGATGCGCGCGGTTTGATAATCCGGCACAAGCGTCGCGCTCGGAAACACAATCGCTTCGAGAATATCGTGACCCGAACGAATCGCGCCGACGGACGTCAAATCCGGCCCCAGTTTTCCGCCTTCCGAACGAATCGCGTGACAGTTGGAACAAGTCGCTTTGCCGAAAAATAACGCGCGCCCGGCTTTCGCGTCGCCGCCCGCCGTGAGCGGCGGTTCCAATTCGCGCAGTTTGCTCGTGCGTGCTTCGGCTTCCATCTCAAAACGCGCGAGCAGTTGTTTGGTCAAAACAATGCTGATGATAACAAACGCCAAAGCCAGACGTGGTTTCATGTGCTGCTCCTGATGATACGTTGTGTGATTGAATGCGGCGCGAGTCTGGGCGGGGCGCATCGCGTAGTCAAGATTCTCACACTCGGAAAACATTTCAGTTTGTACTGACATCCGCTAAACTCACGCCACAACATTGATCGAAGAGGAGCAGATCATGAACGCTACGCAATTCGCCACACACGCACCGACCGAAGTTTTGAATCAACCGCCTGCGCTCGAAGATTACAATTTATTTGAGTATGACACGCCGCTACGTGAAGCCATCGCGCGCGAAGGAGCCGCGTGGGTTGCTGAACAGGCGCACGAATTTGGCGCAATCCTCGGACGCGCGGAAACGTTGAAGCTCGGCGAATTGGCGAATCGTTATTTGCCCGTTCTGCGCACGCACGACCGCTTCGGGCATCGCATTGACGAAGTCGAATTTCATCCGGCGTATCACGAATTGATGCGGCTCGGCATCGCCTGGCAAAGTCATTCGCTGCCGTGGACGAGCGACAAACGCGGCGCACACCTCGCACGCGCGGCGCTCACGTTTTTGCGGCATCAAGTGGACGAAGGGCACGGCTGCCCGCTTTCGATGTCGTATTCGGTTGTGCCTTCGTTGCGCCTGCAACCGGAACTCGCTGCCGAATGGGAGCCGCGTTTGTTTTCGACCGAATACGATCCGCGTTGTATTCCGGCGGAGCAAAAACGCGGCGTGTTGTTCGGAATGGCGATGACCGAACGGCAAGGCGGCAGCGATGTGCGCGCGAACACGACACGCGCCAAAGCCATCAGCAAACGCGGCCCCGGCGAAGCCTACAAGATCACCGGGCACAAATGGTTTTGCTCCGCGCCGATGTGCGATGCGTTTTTGGTGTTGGCGCAAACCGAAGCGGGCTTGTCGTGCTTTTTGTTGCCGCGTTGGAAGCCCGACGGCACGCGCAATGCCTTTCACATTCAGCGGCTGAAAGACAAACTCGGCAACAAATCGAACGCTTCGAGCGAAGTCGAATTTCACGGCGCGTATGCTCGTTTGATCGGCGAAGAAGGGCGCGGCGTAGCAAACATCATCGAAATGGTGCGGCACACGCGGCTGGATTGCGCGATTGGTTCGGCTGCGACGATGCGCCGCGCTGTGGCCGAAGCCACCCATCACACGCATCACCGGTATGCGTTCGGCGCGCGTTTGATCGAACAACCATTGATGCAAAACGTGCTGGCGGATTTGTGTGTGGAATCCGAAGCGGCGACAGCATTGGCAATGCGTTTGGCGCGTAGCTTCGACGAATCGGAACGTGATGAAATGCAACGTCACTTCAGCCGCATTGCGACCGCGATTGGCAAGTTCTGGATCACGAAACGCGCTGTCGCGGTCGTCGCCGAAGCCCTCGAATGTTTGGGCGGCAACGGCTATGTGCAGGAAGCGCCGCTCGCGCGGTTGTATTGTGATGTGCCGCTGAATTCGATTTGGGAAGGCTCCGGCAACGTGCAATGTTTGGACGTGCTGCGCGCGATGCGCAAAGAGCCAGACACGGTCGAAGCATTGTTTGCGGAGTTGCGACAAGCGCGCGGAATGGACGCCAATTACGATGCGTTTGTGCCGCGCATCGAGCGCGCATTTGCGAATACAAGTGACATCGAATTGCGTGCGCGCCGCATCGTTGAAGATTTGGCCTTGGCCTTGCAAGCCGCGCTTTTATTGCAGCACGGCAACGCCGCCGTGACCGAGGCGTTTTGTGCTTCACGTTTGGCAGGCGAGCAAAGACTGGTGTTGGGGACATTGCCGGTCGGAATGGATTACACTGCAATCATCGAACGCGCGCGGCCTAAACGATAACAGTTTGCCAGCGGGGCCTTAAATTGATTCCGGTACGAGCATCAAGCGAAAACCAAGATATGTCCAATCCGCTGTTGTTTCGATGCGTTGTAAATAGGAGTGATCGCCGGGCATATTTGATCCTGCCGTGAAACAATGTCCGTTGCCTTTCTCATCGCGGTAAAAGCCCAGTTCCAATGCTTCCGATTCGCTCCATTCCGGGTGAAACACCATCCCGATCAAATTCAAAATCGTAGGCGAACAAACGGTCAGCCGATAGCCCTGCGGCAGCCATCGGCGCGTGCGCCAATCGTCGGTGACCAAGGTGACGAATTCGCGCACGGGCAGATACGTGTGCGAATAGCGCGTACTATTGATAAAGCCCGCTTTCCCCAAGTATGACGCAAACGGATCGGCCGTTGCGTCGTGACCGTACAGCGTGCCGTAAAATTGCCGATTGTTTTGGCGATAGCGCGGTTTGCGTGTGCTTTCAATGGCGAGAATCAGGCCCTGATGACGGCGATGACTGCGCGTCAGCGTCGCCTGCAAACTTTCGCCGTGATAATCCAGTTGTGCGAATGTCCGCGAACGGGTGGGATACATTCGGTTGAAATACTGGTCATCCAACGGCACGGCGGCGGCGGATGGAATGATGTGCCATTCGAGATTGAAGCTCGCCAAATGCGCGGCGACGGTTGACGATACATTGGGAACAGGCGCATCCTCTCGGAGCAATGGTACATCAGGAGCAAGGTCAAAAAATTGACGCAGGACGGCTTCTCGTTCGTGTAGTTCAGGCAACATAGGTGAGTCTCCCATGTCACTACAGCTTACGCAGGGCCGGGCGAAAGGCAAGGCTTTCTCCGCCATTTCCACGCAATTTCCAAATATGAAACATCATCTTTCCCAAAAAGTTCTCCGCTTCACGAAATCCATCATCCGCGATATGTCGCGGCAGGCGATGCAGCACGGCGCGATCAATTTGTCGCAAGGGTTCCCGGATTTTCCGACTTCGGACGAAATCAAACGCGCGGCCATTGCGGCGATTGAAGCGGATCACAACCAATACACGATGACGTGGGGCACGAAGCGATTGCGCGATGCCATCGCCGCGAAGACGGCTTGGAGCCTCGGTCTCGAATTCGATCCCGAACGCGAAATCGTCGTCACGGTGGGTTCGACCGAAGCGATGATTGCGACGTTGCTGGCGGTCGTGAATCCGGGCGATGAAGTGATTGTCTTTGAGCCGTTTTTTGAGAACTACAATCCCGACACGATTCTGACCGGCGCGACGATTCGTCACGCGACGTTGTACGCGCCCGATTGGCATTTTGAGCGCGACGAGTTGCGTGCGCTTTTCAACGACCAGACGAAAGCCATCATCATCACGACGCCGCACAATCCGACGGGCAAAGTCTTCACGCGCGACGAACTGCGCTTCATTGCGGATTTGTGCCTCGAACACGACGTGCTGGCGATTACGGACGAAATCTACGAACACATCTGGTACACGGACGCGGCGCGCGAGGTACAACATTTTGCGATGGCGACGCTCGACGGCATGCGCGAGCGCACAGTCACAATCAACAGCTTGTCAAAAACCTACGAAGTCACGGGTTGGCGCATCGGTTATGCAATGGCGCATCCCGATCTGATGGACGGCATTCGGCAGGTGCATGATTTCCTGAGCGTGTGCGCGGCCTCGCCGTTGCAGGAAGCGGGCGTGACGGCGCTCGGCCTGCCGCGTGAATACTACGCGAAACTGCAAAGCGCGTATCAGCGGCGGCGCGATTATTTAGTCAATGCGTTGGAACTAGCGGGCTTCCGATGCGTGAAACCGGACGGCGCATACTACGTTATGGCGGACATCTCAGCGTTTGGGTTTGCCAGTGATTTTGCTTTTGCGGAATATTTGATTCGTGAGGTTGGCGTCGCTGTCGTGCCAGGCAGCAGCTTTTACAGTCGCCCCGAACTCGGCGCACAACAGGTGCGATTTTGTTACTGCAAACGCGATGAGACGTTGCAGGCGGCGGCAGAACGGTTGCTCGGCTTGCGACGATGAAAAAATTCGGCGAAAGAATTACAAAAATTTCGCGGTTTTCGCTGCTACAAATTGGGCGTGTACGTCCGAGCGTGCTAAAATCGCGGCGGTTTTTTCCCTAAACATTGTCAATGTAATCGCCCGTTTAGCTGGTTCAGCGACGCAGGAGGATTGTGGTGGACGCTCAACCCCGTGAAGTGACCCAATTACTCAAAGCCTGGAACGACGGCAGCGATGACGCCTTTGCGCAATTAGTGCCGCTCGTCGAAGCCGAATTGCATCGCCTCGCGCAAAACTACATTCGCCGCGAACGCCCCGGCCACATTCTGCAAACGACGGCGCTGGTGAACGAAGCGTGGTTGCGCCTGATTGATTGGCAAAGCGTCAGTTGGCAGGATCGCGCGCACTTCTATGGCGCGGCGGCCACCATTATGCGGCGCATCCTCGTAGACGAAGCGCGCCAACGCCAACGCCAAAAGCACGGCGGCGGCGCGTTGCAGGTTTCGCTCAGCCACGCTGAAGGCATCGGGATGGAGCGCGCCAACGACCTCGTCGCGTTGGATGATGCGCTCAACAGCCTCGCCGCGTTTGATGCGCGCAAAAGCAAGATTGTCGAACTCCGCTTTTTCGGTGGGTTGAGTCTCGAAGAAACTGCCGAAGTGCTCAAGCTCTCCTCCCGCACGATTGCCCGCGAATGGGCCGTCGCGCAAGCCTGGCTCTACCGCGAATTGCAGGGAGGGGCGCATGGAGGCTGAACGTTGGGAGCGCGTGCAGGAGATTTATCTGGATGCACTGGAGATGGAAGCGGAAGATCGCGCCGCGTTTTTGGCTGCCGTCTGCGCGGACGACGATGCGTTGCGCCGCGAAGTCGAATCTCTGCTCGGCGCGCACGAACATGCCGAAACCTTTCTGCAAACGCCCGCCGTTGTCGTCGCCGCCGAAGAAGCCAAACGCAGCACGCCCCCGCCTGTCTCGCCGCTCGGTCGTCGGATCAGTCATTATCAAATTCTCACGGCGCTCGGAGCCGGTGGCATGGGCGAGGTATATCTCGCGCACGACAAACAATTGGGGCGCAAGGTCGCGCTCAAGTTGTTGCCCCACGAATTCACGCGCGACCGCGAGCGCATCCAGCGCTTCAAACACGAGGCGCGCACCGTGTCCTCGCTCAACCATCCGAACATCGTCACGGTATTTGAGATCGGGCAAAGTGAGGAACTCTATTACATCGCCACCGAATTCATTGACGGGCAAACGTTGCGCCAGCAGATGGGGGAAAACTCGCTGAAGCTTTCGGACGCGCTCGACGTCGCCATCCAGACGACGCAAGCCCTGACCGCTGCGCACGAGGCGGGCATCGTCCATCGCGACATCAAGCCCGAAAACATTATGCGGCGGCCCGATGGCTTCGTGAAGGTCTTGGATTTCGGACTGGCCAAATTGACCGACACGTTTCGCCCCGACGCGCCCAGCCTCACGGGCGGCAACTCTTCGACCGCCGGACAAGTCAGCACCGATCCGGGCAAGGTCGTGGGCACGCCGCGTTATATGTCACCCGAACAAATTCGCGGCGAAAAGGTGGACGCGCGCAGCGACATCTTCAGTCTGGGCGTGATGCTTTATGAAATGATTGCCGGACGCCCGCCCTTTGAAGGCGCAACGGCGAGCGAGGTGATCGCAGGCATTCTGCACGTCGAGCCGATGCCCATGGCGCGCTTCGCGCCCGCCGTGCCGCCCGAATTGGATCGCATCGTGCGTAAGACGCTGCGCAAAGACCGCGACGCGCGTTATCAGGTCGTCAAGGATTTGCAAAACGATCTGAAGAGCTTCAAAGAAGACCTGGAATTCGAAGCCAAGCTGGCGCGCTCGCATCGCACCGAAATGCCCACGCAAACGATGAGCACCATCAGCGCCGCGCCCGTCGGCGTGGCCACCGTCGCGCAGCCGGTCGCGCCCGTCAGTGCCGGGACAAGCGTGCGCACCGTGTCCAGCGCGGAATATATCGTCAACGCTCTCACGCGCAACCGCCGCGCAGCAGTCTTGGCCTTAACAGGGCTTGTGGTGTTGGGCGTGGGGCTACCCTTGGCGTGGTTTCAATGGTGGGGCGTGCGCCAACCATTTCAGAACCCTAATCCCGGTAAGCTCACGTCTCATGGCAAAGTCGGGCACGCCGCGATTTCGCCGGACGGCAACGAAGTGGTGTACAGTGTGGTGGACTCCGGTCAACAAAGTCTCTATCTGCAAGTAATTGGCGTTGCTCCCGATAAAACCATTGTGTCACCTGAAAAAGTGAGATACACCAGCGTCACCTTCTCACACGATGGTAAGTCCATCTTCTATGTGCGCGAGGGGACTCTCTGGAAAGCAAGCAAATTGGGGGGAGGACCACAGCAGTTGTCCTCCCGCGTGGATAGCCCCATCACGTTTTCTCCTCCTGAGATGAAGCAACTCGCGTTCGTGCGCCGCACCACAGGCGAAAGCCAGTTGATCATTGCCAATGACGATGGCACGGGCGAAAAGGTGCTGGCCACGCGTAAGCATCCCGATATGTTTCGGTATAGCGGGCCTGCCTGGTCGCCCGACGGCAAAATAATTGCCTGTCCGGTGGAGAGCGAGAACGCCTCATTCAAGACCGTGATCGCAGTGCGTGTCGCTGACAGACAGGAGGTGGCGTTTACCAAAACAAAATGGGAAGATGTTGGACAGGTGGCGTGGCTGCCCGATGGTAAGGGCATGCTGGTAACCGCGCGAGAACCGCAGAAGGGATTGACACAAATCTGGCATCTCGCCTGGCCCAGCGGGAAAGCCGGGCAGGTCACCGCGAAAGAGAAAGAGAATGCTTATAACAGTCTCAGCCTGACCAAAAATGGCGAGACGTTGGTCACCATACAGCGGCATTATCTGGTATATCTCTATGTTGCTCCCGCGGGAGATGTCAGCGAGACCAGCGTCAGAAAAATCACTAACGGAATCCAGCGGAATGACGGCGAGCGCGGCCTAAACTGGACGAGCGATGGTCGCATTGTCTATCGCTCCCTGGCCGACGGTGCTTACAACATCTACATTATAAGTGCCGATGGCACAGATAGCACAGGAGGCCGCCAACTCACCAAGCCAGCCGATCAAAACCTTGACCCGATGGTTGCGCCCGATGACACCTATCTCGCCTGGACGACCAGCTTCAATAGTCAACGAAACATCTGGCGTATGGATTTGAATGGCAGTGATCGTCGGCAATTGACCAATGGCAGAGGGGAATGGTTCCCGCAGATCACTAAGGATGGCTGGTTGATTTATCAGGCGATGGCCGATGCTGACGAACGGTTGATCTGGAAGCAGCGACTGGACAGTGGGGAAGCCATTCAGTTAACCGAAAATTCTGCCTCTGCGCCCGTGCTTTCGCCCGATGAGAAGTGGATCGCTTGCAACTATCGCCGCGAACGCGCCGCGACGCCTTGTATAGCGGTTATTTCCGTGAATGGAGGGCCGCCGCTGAAAATCTTCGATAAGCTTACGGGCGACCGGTTTCGTATTCTGCGCTGGACCCCTAACGGTGAAGCCGTGGCCTTTATCGTCACCGAGAAAGGCGTCTCGAATATTTGGGCGCAGCCATTGGCGGGCGGGGAGCCTAAACAACTGACCCACTTCAAAACAGAAGAAATCTTCAATTTCGCTTGGTCGCGCGACGGGAAACAGTTGGCATTGTCGCGCGGCGCGGTCAATAACGACGTAGTAAAGATCAGCGACCAAAAATGAGCTGACGCCCGTGTGCCAGGACGCCGCGCTCAGCTTCCCTTTTTCTGCGTTCACCCGAAAGCCCAGCCAACTTCAATGATTCTCCGCGTAATCTCCCACGCAACCGTTAACCCAAAGGAGATTACACAATGAGAATCATCAAACTGATCACTGTTTTCACCATTATTTTCACGGCAACGATTTCGTGCTGGCTGCGTGCCGACGCTCAGGAACAAACATCCTCGCCGCCACAAATCGAAGCCAAACTCGCGACTGATCCGAACAACGCCAAGCTGCAACAGCAACTTGCCTGGGCGTATTTCTATCAAGCGCGCGACGGCAATGCTGCGGCGCTCAACAAAGCCATTCCAGCCTTTGAGCGCAGCGCCGAACTTGCGCCGAATGACTTGAACACCGGACGCGGATTGGGGCTGGCCTATTTCATGAAGGTCGCGTCGCTGGATCGCAAGCAAGCCTCGTCGGCAGAAATGAGAGCAGCCTTCGAGCAAACGCTCGCGGCCTTTGAGCGCACGTTGGCACGCCATCCGAACGACACGCTGTTGCTGGCTTCGCACGGCTCGGCGCTCGCGGCGTATGCCGGTTTGACGGCGAATCTCGACACGCTGAAACAAGGCGTCGCCGAAATGAACCGCGCCGTCGAACTGCAACCCAAAGCCGCACACGGCAGGCTGTTTCGCGCCTTCACGTCCATCAACCTGCCGCCCGCGTTTCGCAAAACCGAACTGGTCGTCGAAGACTTCTCGATGCTCATCAAACATTCCGCCAGCTACAACGAACAGGCCGAAGGCGTGCTGCGTATTCTGCTCGGCGATTTTTATTTCACGAACAAAGACGTCGAAAAAGCCAAAGCCGAATACAACGCCGCCGCGCAAAAAGGCTCGGCGATGGCGGAGGGCAAAGCGCGCTTGACGATGCTCGCCAGCGGCGGCGTTGAAGCCGCAGCGATTCAGCAGTATCGTGGCAACGTGACGAATTGCGCGATCTGTCATAAGCAGTGAAACAAAGAAGAGCGATTACGAAACACACGAAAATAACGAAACAGACGGAAACCTATAAATTCATTTCGTGTGTTCTGTTATTTTCGTGTGTTTCGTAATCTCAAAAAATCCAAATGTCGCAAACCGTTCTGACCATCCAAACGCTCGGCTTCATCACGGGCACAGTTTTGTTCGGCCTGCTGCTGTGGCTCGCGCGCAAGGCCGAAAGTTCGGCGGAAGAAAAACGCGCCTGTTGGGTGGCAGCGGCGATGGGGTTGGTCTGGAATTTGGGGAGTTTGGCGGAATATCTCTTGCGGCTCGGCGGATACGAAACGGACGCGCAAGCCATTCGCCTTGCCCGGGCCGTGGCTTATTCCGGCACGGGGTTTCCGACCGCGATTCTTATGATGCTTTCCTGCGCGCCCGGCCAAGCCCCGCGCGTGTGGCGTTGGGCTGTGCCGCTCTCGCTGTGTCTCGGCGCAGGATTGATGCTGGGGTTTTTCGCAACGGCCTTGCTGCCGGCCTGGAGCCAGCACTTCGATACGTTCCTGTTGCTGTCGGCGTACAATTTGGCGCTGCATTTGCTCGCCGGGGCGTATTGGTTCCGCCGACAGGAGAAACGTTCCGGCTATCGCGTCGCGTTGTTGCTGAGCATGGCCGCCCTGGCTGTGCTGTTGTTTTTGCTAATTCATGTTTCGTGGAATGACGAAGTGGAAACTACGCTGACCGTCATGGCGCAGCAATCCAGCCTCTCGATGGCGTTGATCGCGTTGGCGTGGTTGAGTCGGTTTCGCTTTGCCGATGTTTTCGTCAAGCAAAGCTTCCTGATTTTGGCGGCGGTGAGTTTGGCGCTCGTGTATCAATGGTTCGTCGTGACACCGTTGGCGAACGCAATGGCGAAGCTGTCCGCGCATCTGCCAGCAACAACGTGGATTGTCGGCACGTTGCTCTGGACTGCGATTTTATTGGGGTTTCCGCTGCTTCGTCGCCGCCTCATGCACGCGGCGGACAAATGGATTTTCAAGCGCCCGGACTATCGCACGCTGTTGCAGCAGTTGCAGCAACGCATCGAATTCAGCAACGACGAAGCCGCCTTGTTTCGTCTCGTCGAACAGTGTGTGGGCGAGGCGTTGCGCATCTCTGACGTCAGCATCGGCACAGCGACCGACAGCACGAGCCACGAAGCCGCGTTTCCGATTCGGGACAGCACGGGCGTGTACTACGCGCTGCGCGTAGCGACGGGCAACAAGCCGTTGCTCAGCGATGAAATCACGTTGCTCAACGCGATTGCCGAATTGCTCGGACGCCGCTTGGAAGCCATCCAGTTCGAGCGCGAACGACAAGCGCAGGCGTTGCGCGAAACCCGGTTGCAACAGCTTCTGACTGAATCCGAACTCAAAGCGTTGCGTGCGCAAATCAATCCGCATTTTCTCTTCAATACGCTGAACACGATTGCCGATTTGATTTCGGAAGCGCCCGACAAAGCCGAGCAGATGACCGAGCATTTGGCCGAAGTCTTTCGCTATGCGCTGTCGCGCACGCATCACAAGTTGATTCCGCTCGCCGAAGAATTCGCGTTTCTGAAAACGTATCTGGAAATCGAACAGGCGCGTTTCGGCGCACGCTTGCGCGTCGAATTGCATTTCGATCCGAAGCTTGCGGCTGCGCCGATTCCGTCGTTGCTGCTGCAACCGCTCGTCGAAAACGCGATCAAGCATGGCTTGGCGGCGAAGCCCGACGGCGGCACGGTGCGCGTCGCAGCAGTGGAGGCCGATGGGCAGTTGCAATTGATCGTCGAAGACGATGGAAATGGCTGGCGCGCTTCTTCTTCCAACGGCCATCACATCGGTTTGCAAAACGTCACCGAACGCCTGCAAATGCTGTATGGCGAGCGCGCTCGGCTCGATATTCAAAGCACGGCTGGACAGGGCACGCGCATCACGATTACGCTCCCACACGATGAAACTGAAAACGCTCCTGATAGACGACGAAGCGTCGGCGCGGTCGCGACTGAAGAAGTTGCTCGCCGCGCATCCTGACATCGAAATCATCGGTGAAGCCGCCGATGGCCTCGCTGCCGTCCAGCAAATCTCCACGCTTGCGCCTGATCTGATTTTTCTCGATGTGCAGATGCCGGGGCTGAACGGCTTCGAGGTGTTGCAGGCGTTGCCAAACGACAAGCCGTTGCCGCTCGTGATTTTTGCGACGGCGTTCGATGCGCACGCGCTCGCGGCGTTTGAAGCCAATGCGCTCGGCTATTTGCTCAAGCCCGTCAACCGCGCACGATTGCAACAAAGCCTCGCCCGCGCACTTCAACTCGCCGCCCATCAGTCGCAAGCAAACTCTGAACGACAACGCATTCGCACCGTCATACAAGAAGCCGCGCAAGCCGCGCCGCTCGCACAATTGGTCGCGCGCAAACGGGATCGCTTGATCTTGCTGCGCCCCGATCAAGTCGTGTTCTTGCGCGTCGAAGATGGCTTGGTGCGCTTGCACACCGACACCGAAAATTACTGGACAGATTATCAACTCAACGACCTCGAAGCGCGCTTGCCCGCGCCGCCGTTTTTTCGCGCACATCGCGCGGTGCTCGTCAATTTGCGCAAGGTCAAAGAGCTTGCACCGTTTGCCAAAAGCACGTTTCTGCTGTTGATGAACGACCAGGTTGCCACAGAAATTCAGGTCAGCGAACGGCAGGCGAAGAAGCTGCGCGAGTTGCTGGGGCTGTAATTTGTTTGCGGCTGGGAATAAACTCCGCGCAGAAGGATATACAGAGTTCAGGAGGAATTCATGAACCATCTCAAAACACTCGTATTGATTCTGCTGTGTTGCGTTGGCCTTGCGTTGGCACAAACGAAACTCGGCCCCAAAGACGTGGCGCAACTGCCGCCGTCTGATCTGAACCGCGTCAACGTCGGCGATGAAGCGCCCGATTTCACACTGGAAAAAGAAGCGGGCCAGACCGTGACGCTCTCAGCTTATCGTGACCAGAAAACGGTCGTGCTCGTGTTCTATCGCGGCCATTGGTGACCGTATTGCGCGCGTCAGCTTGGAAAGCTGAAATCCCTGCTCAAAGACACGCCGAACGCCCAAGTCGAAATCCTCGCCATCAGCGTTGACCCGCACGACAAAGCCCAGAACATGCGCAACAAACTCGAAGACAAAGCCGGACAGGATTTCCCGCTATTGTCTGACCCCGATCATCGCGTGATTGATCGCTACGGTTTGCTCAATGAAAAATCGAAACGCCCACTGCCGCATCCCGCGACCTACGTGATTGATCGGCAGGGCAAAGTGCGCTGGAAGTTCATCGAAGTGGATTACACGAAGCGCCCGTCGAACGAAGACGTACTGAAAGAAGTGCTGAAGGTCGAGAAAGCGAAATAAAATGGCGTGTGGTAGCGAATTCGCGCGCGGCAGCCAGGCGCGTGAATTCGCCACCACACGATTGCCAAATCCCACCAACAGTGCCATAGTTTGCCTGCCTGTCCTGAACCAAAACTGACCATCGGAGTTGCTTGCAGAAAGGACTTCCGCATGACCCGAACCTGGCACAAGCTGGCTGATTTGGCGTTGCCACAACGCGCCTGTGGGCGCGTCGCAATTTCTTTTTGTTCCATCCCATAGGACATTGATGGCGAACCGTTACTTCCTCAATGCGACTGCACGTGCGAACGAGGCCGGAGGTTTGTTCACGAGCGACGAATATGCACAGGTGGCCACGTTCTATGACAATCATCCACAAATCAATCCCACGCCGCTCAGAAGCCTGCCGGCGCTGGCAAACGAGTTGGGCATCGGCGCATTGCTGGTGAAAGACGAAACGGCGCGCGGCGGCTTACCGGCCTTCAAAATCACGGGCGTCGCGTTCACGATTGATCGTCTGTTGGCGACAGGGCGGATCAACGCGGATTCTGTACTGGTCGCCGCAACGGCAGGCAATCACGGGCGCGCGTTGGCGCGCGTGGCGCGCGGTCGGGGCTTGCGCGCGAAGATTTATGTGCCGTTCGATGCGGCCCCGGCGCGCGTCGCCGCGATTCGCAGCGAAGGCGCGGAGATTATCGTCAGCCGCGGCAACTATGATTTCGCCGTGCGGCAAGCGGTGGAGGATGCGAAAGAGAACGGCTGGGTCGTCGTGTCCGACACGTCGTGGCCGGGCTACGAACAAATCCCGCGCTGGATCAAAGCAGGGTATTCGCGTGTGATGATGGAGGCGGCGCAAGCTTGGGACGCACGACCCGATGTCGTGCTGGTGCAAGGCGGCGTCGGCGGGTTGGTTTGTGCGGCGCTCAGTTGGTTGTGCTGGCGCTATGGCAACGAACGCCCGTACTTCATCGCGTGCGAGCCGAGCGGTTCCGATTGTTTGCAGGCCGCCGCGCGCACCGGGCATCCGGTCACGCTCGCTGAACCACCGCCCACGTTGATGGAATGTTTGCGTTGTGGCGAAGCGTCGGCGATTGCGCTGCCGATTATTTCTGCCGCCGCTGATGCGTTCGTGGCGATGGACGACGAATGGTGCGCGCGAGCGATGCGAACGCTCCATTCAACGATGGTTGCCGGTGCATCGGGCGCGTGCGGATTGGCGAGCTTGTTGGCGATTTTGCAGGACGAATCATTACGTCCATTGCGAGAAGCGAGCGGCCTGAATTCTGCATCGCGTGTGCTGGTAATCGTGACGGAAGGCGCGACTGATCCTGATTTATATGCGCGCGTGATGAATGAACAGAAACCCTGATAAAGAGGCGTCAAGAGTTCAGGCTTCAGCTTGGCGGTGAGCGGATGCGCATAAAAAAACAAGCTAAAGCTTGAACTCTTGACGCCTGTTTTCCCAAGCCTGAGTTGTCCTTATGAAAATAGGTTACGGAAGCATTTTCTTGTTGCTCCATTCTCAATTCTCAATTGTTTGGCAAAGGAAAATTGGGCGATGACTCCCTTTCAAAGAATGAAGAGCGGAGAATAAAGAAGGAAGAATGTCGCAGACGAGGAGGTCTGATTTATGCGAAGACTTCAGAGAATAAGTGTCACGATAGCCCTGTCGTTATTGGTCGCAATCGAAGTCGCCGCGCAAACACGCGCGCTCGAATTGCAGGATTATTACCGCATTGAGAGTGCCGACAACGCTGCGATTTCGCCCGATGGTCGCTGGGTGGCGTTTGTGCGCAGCTCCTTGATCGAAGCCGAAAATCGTCGCCACAGCGAAATCTGGCTTGCGTCTGCGGATGGTTCGGCGGCTCCAACACGACTGACGAATCCAGCGTTCAGTTCGTCGAATCCGCGTTGGAGTCCCGATGGAAAACTGCTGGCCTTTACTTCGCGGCGCAAGTTGCCCGAAGGGGAAGGTTCGAATTGGTTTTTGCGGATGGACGCGCCGGGTGGCGAAGCGTTTCAGATTCGCGGCGTCGCGGGGACGCCGATTTTCAGCCCCGACAATCAATGGATCGCGTTCACCAAAGCTACACCGCCGGGCAAACGCGAGCCACAAGCTTACGCTTCGGAGTTTGAGAAAAAAATCAACGAACGCTTCAAAGGCCACGCGGTGGATTGGATGAATTATCGCTTTGACGGACGCGGCTATTTGCGCGATCCGCGCGACCCGTTGGCGACGCCGCCCGAAGAGTTGTACATCGTGCCGCGTGCAGGCGGGACAGCAAAGCAAATCACTACACTCGGCGTCAACGTGCAAGCGGCTTCGTGGCGACCGGACAGCAAGGCACTCGTGATCGAAGCCAATGCGCATCAACGCGATGAATATTTGTACGAACGTGCGGATTTGTGGACAGTGACGCTCAACGGGCAAACCAAGCGATTGACCGATGACGGCTACGATCACAGCGCGGCGGAATGGTCGAGCGATGGACGTTCGCTGTTCTTTCGGCGACAACAAGGCTTGAGTCAGGTGATTCAAGCGAAGCAGAAACACGGCGCTCCGGTGGATTTGTATCGAATGCCAGCCGACAGCGGCGCAATGACCAACTTAACGGCGAATTGGGATTTGCTGCCCGGTGCGCCGACCGCAAGCGCCGATGGAAAACATCTTTATTTCAGCAGCGGCATCGGCGGCAACACGCATTTGTTTCGCGTGCTGACAGCAGGCGGCGCGGTCGAGCAAGTCACGCAAGGCGACCGGATGCTGAACGGCATCAGCTTTTCGGCAGCGACAGATCGCATCACATACGCCGCAACCGATCCCACGCATCCGGCAGAAATCTTTGCCGCGCGCATTGACGGCTCGCAGGAGAAAAAGCTTTCGAGCGTCAACGATGCACTGCTCAAATCGCTGCAACTCAGCCGCGCCGAACGATTGCTTTACCCCAGCAAAGACGGCACGCAGATCGAAGGCTGGTTGCTGTTGCCGCGCGGCTACGATGCCACGAAAAAACATCCGTTGATTCTGAACATTCACGGCGGCCCGCACAGCGCGTATGGCAACAGCTTTTCGTTCCAGCATCAACTGCTCGCGGCGAATGGTTACGCAGTGCTGTACACGAATCCGCGTGGCTCGACGAATTATGGCGAAAAGTTTTTGTGGGCGACGTGGGGCGGCTGGGGCGTGCTCGATTTTGAAGACGTGATGGCGGGCGTAGATGCCGCGCTGAAGAAATACGCGCTTGACGACAAACGAATGGGCGTGACGGGTTATTCGTACGGCGGCTTTTTGACCGATTGGACAATCACGCAAACCTCGCGTTTCGCAGCGGCGATTGCAGGCGCAGGCATTTCCAATTGGATCAGCGACTACGGCACGGCGGACATCGCGCGCACGAAAGAAAGCGAATTTTTCGGCACACCGTGGGAAGCGCCGAGCCGCGAATTGATGATCAAACTTTCGCCCATTACGCACGCCGCGAAGGTGACGACGCCGACGCTGTTCATCCACGGCGAAGCGGATGTCCGCGTGCCGATTGAGCAGGCCGAGCAGATGTATCTGGCATTGAAGAAACGCCGCGTCCCGGCGAAGTTCATTCGCTATCCCGATTCGTATCACGGCGGCTGGACGGCATGGAATACAGTGCATCGGTACTATCACGAATTGAAATGGTGGGAGCAATATTTGAGCAGCAAACAAAGCGCATCGCGGTAAACGCGAAGCCTCGTCATCGCCCCACAAAATGTATGAAATTACAAAAGCTCGTTTGGTTGTCGTTACTAACTGGGTTGTTGTTGGTTGGAGCGTTCGCGCAGACCAAACAAGCCGCCGCCGCAACCTTGCCGGACAAGCTCAACGCAGCGGAGTTTGCGCGGTTGATGACGGAGATGTCCGAGCCGGGCGGCGATTTTCTCTCGGACAATTTGATCTCGAACGAAACGGCGTACTTGCCCGTGCTGGCGAAGCTGAAAGAATTGAATGCGACGGGCGGCGCGTACATTGGCGTCGGGCCAGAACAGAACTTCACCTACATTGCAAAGATTCGCCCGCGCATCGCGTTTATCTTGGACATTCGCCATCTCGCGGCGACACATCATTTGCTCTACAAGGCCTTGTTTCATTTGTCGCCGGATCGCGGACAGTTTTTGGCACGATTGCTGAGCCGCCCATTGGCAAAGGACAAACCGCTCGCGGCCAACGCCGCCGTGCAGGAATTGTTAGATTACTTCGCGCGTGTGAAAGCGGATGAAGCGTTTTATGCCGCGACGCTCGCCGAAGTGCGCAAGACGATTGAGAAAGATTTTCAGATCAAGCTGACAGAAGCCGATCAGAAAGAGTTGGAATATGTGCTGCGCAGCTTCAAGGCCGATGGGATCGAGATTTCATTTCGCTTCGGCGGTGGCTGGAACTACTTTCCGACCTTGCGCGAAGTGATTGCGCAAACCGATGCGAACGGCAAAGCGGGACATTTCTTGAGCAGCGTCGAAGACTACGACTTCGTGCGGCAACTACAAATGAAGAATCTGGTCATCCCGATCACAGGCGATTTCGGCGGCAAAAAAGCGTTGGCCGCGATTGGCGATTATCTGCGCAAAAATAGCGTAACCGTCACGGCGTTTTATCTGTCCAACGTCGAGCAATATTTGTTTGGCGATTACACGTTCGGCGCGTTCGTGGCGAATGTCAAAAAGCTGCCGATCAATGAACAGAGCTTGTTTATTCGTTCCGTGCTGGATCGCTACGATCATCCGACGCACGCTTCCGGTCATCTGTTCACGATGCTGCTGCAACGCATCGGCGTGTTTGTGAAGGATTACGACGAAGGCAAATACAAAGATTATTACCAGCTTGTGATTACGAATTATATTGGCGTTCGATAACGGACGACTCATTCTTCATTTTTCCTTATTCCTTCTTCATTTTCGGTCGAGGGATTGGTGACGAAGCTATTTCCTCTGCAAAAGAATGAAGAATGAAAAATGAAGAATGAAAAATGTTGAGTGTCGAAATCAGTTCAGTTTTCACCAAATGGAGGTTTTATGACCCAGCGAAATTTACGTCTCAGCGTGGCGCTGCCCGCGCTATTGAGCTTGTCATTATTGATTCCGGTGGCGACGTTGAAGTCAGACACGCCCAACACCGCGACCGCATGGACGCCGGAGCTTTCGATGAAGGTCAAAGGCGTCGGTGCGGTGCGCGTCTCGCCCGATGGCAAGCGCGTGGTCTACACCGTCAACGAAGCGGTGATGACGGCGGACAAGAGCGAATACCTGACGCAGATTTGGGCCGCGAATGCCGATGGCAGCGACGCCTATCAATTGACCTTTGGCGAGAAGTCTTCGAGCAATCCTGACTGGTCGCCGGACGGCAAATGGATTGCGTTCACGTCGTCGCGGTCGGGCAAAAACAATTTGTATTTGCTGCGCGCGACGGGCGGCGAGGCGGAGATGATTACGGATGTGAAAAGCGGCGTCGGCGGCTTTGCGTGGTCGCCCGATGGCCGCACGATTGCCTTCACGATGAGCGATCCGTTGACGGCGGACGAAGAGAAAAACAACAAGGGCAAAGACGATTCGCGCTGGATTGACGAGAACGTCAAGATGAGCCACATCTATGTTGTGCCGGTGGCAAAGACCGCTGACGGCAAACGCGAGCCGCGCCAAGTGACGAAAGGCGATTTCACGGTGACAAGCTTTGACTGGTCGCCCGACAGCAAAGCCATCGCCTTTGCGCATCAGCGCACGCCAAAAGCCAACGATTGGCCAACGATGGATGTCTCGGTCGTGGATGTGACAAGCAGTGAAATTAAAGCTCTCGCCGCGACGAAAGCTTCCGAATCGCAGCCGCTCTTTTCGCCCGATGGCAAATGGATTGCGCTGAATGTCAGCGACATTCCGGCAACGTGGGCACAGCAGAATCGCGTTCACGTTGTGGCTGCGAGCGGTGGCACGCCGAAGCCACTGGCAGCGACGTTCGACGAGCAACCAAACCTGATCGGTTGGGCGGCGGATGGCAAGCGTCTCTACTTCAGCGAAACGCGCGGAACCCTGTCCGCATTGGCTGCGCTCAACGTCGAGACGAATGCTGTCACCGAAATTGACAAAGGCAAAGGCTTGTACGGCGGCCTCAATCTCAACCACTCGCGCACGATGTTCGGGATGTCGAAGCAAAGCAATGACGCGGCAGTCGAAGCGCACGTCACACGCGCCGACAACTTTGCGCCGACAAAAATCAGCAATGCGAATGGCGCGCTGCCGCAACTGCCGCTCGGCAAAATGGAAGTCGTGCGCTGGAAAAGCAGCGACGGCCTGGACGTCGAAGGCATTTTGAATTACCCGACGAATTATCAGGCCGGAACGCGCGTGCCGTTACTGCTCGTGATTCACGGCGGGCCGACGGGTGTATTCACACAGAACTACGCCGCCGGGCCGGGGCTGTATCCGACGGCGACGTTCAATGCGCATGGCTACGCCGTGCTGCGCGCCAATCCGCGCGGCTCGTCGGGTTATGGCAAGAAGTTTCGCTATGCGAATTACAAGGATTGGGGCGGCGGCGATTTCAAGGATTTGATGACCGGCGTAGATCACGTCATTGGGATGGGGGTCGCTGATCCTGAGCGGTTGGGTGTGATGGGCTGGAGCTATGGGGGCTTCATGACGTCGTGGACGATCACACAGACAAAACGCTTCAAAGCCGCGTCAATCGGCGCTGCGGTGACAAATCTGATGAGCTTCAACGGCACGGCGGACATCCCCGATTTCGTGCCGGATTACTTCGGCGCGCAGTTCTGGGACAACCTGGAAATCTATCGGCAGCATTCGGCGATGTTCAATATCAAAGGGGTCTCGACGCCGTCCTTGATTCAGCATTGCGAAGGCGATTTGCGCGTGCCGATTTCGCAAGGCTACGAAATCTACAACGCCTTGAAGCAGCAAAACGTGCCGGTGCGCATGCTCGTGATGCCGCGTCAAGCGCACGGCCCGACGGAGCCGAAAATGATGCTGAAGATTATGCAAACCAACGTCGAGTGGTTCGACCGGTATTTGGGAAACAAATCGTGAGGAAGCCCGCGCCCCCCCTCACGGGCGAAGGAATAGTTCGTCGCTATTCCAGCATGAAAAGGGGAAGATATTGCTCGGACGATAATTGCCGAGCCGTTGGTGGGCGGCGGAAACGATGTGCCGGGCAACAATCGGAATGACGGGCATCTGCTCGGCTATCAGTTGCTGGATTTCCCGGAACTGCGCCTGGCGTTGCGACAAATTGGTGGCGCGGGCTTGCGCGGCCACTAATTCATTGATGCGCTGCTCCCACGCCGTCGCAGGCGTGGTTTGCTTCGGAGCCCATTGATGCGAAGCCGACTCGCTGCGCAAAAAGCCGCTGTACGAAGACGGCTCGGTGTCGGTCACGGTCAACCCCATCAAAATCGCGTCATAGTCCAACGTCTTTTCCCAACGCTCCATCAATGCCTGGGTTTCGAGCGGTGCCACTTGCAGGTTGATACCGAGCTTGGTCAGGTCTTGTTGAATGACGGTGGCCATTTGTTTGCGCAGATCGTTTTCCGCCTGCACCAACAACGTGAACTCCACGCGCTGCCCTTGCGAGTCGTACAACTCCGGCGCAGCGGCGGAACCTTGCACCACAAAGCCTGCTTCCTGCAACAAGGCGCGGGCGCGCTTGAGGTCATAGTCAGCGCGCGGCAGGTCATTGGCGATCCACGCGCGATTGCCCGGCGACACGAAGCCATAAAGCGGCGTGGCCAAACCGCGCAGAGCCGTGCGAGCGATGGTGTCACGATCTACCGCGTGCGCTACCGCCCGCCGAAAGCGCGGCTCGTGGAACCAGGCTTGTTTGCCCGCCTGGCCTTTGCCGCGATTCAGATTGAACCAAAAATAATCGGTGCTTAACCCCGGGCCGACATCATAAGCGCGGACAACTCCGGGCGCAGTTTGCAACGTGGCGAAATCGCTGGCGCGGATGCGGTCGGCCAGATCGAGCGTTCCCTGGGTCAAGCGCAACAGCGTGTTATTCGCATCACTGATGGCTTCGAGCGTGATTCCATTCAAGTAAGGCAGCGGCGTTCCGGTTTGATCTTTTTTCCAAAAATGCGGATTGCGTTTGAGCTTGAGGGCTGTGCCCGGCTGCAAGGTCTCCGGCACGAACGGCCCGGCGGTCACGATACGATCTGGCGACTCGCTCAAGCTCCAAGCCTTTGCCAGCGTGCCTTGCTGGAAAGCTTCGACAAGAAGGTGGCGCGGCAGCACCGGCAAATTCATCCAGTAGCTTTCCGGCGTGGCAACTGTTTCCGGGAAAGTCAGCCGCAGCGTTCGTGCATCGAGCGCGGCAGCGACAATCGGTTTTCCATTCACCAGCAGCGCATCGCGCAGCAACGGCGCGGCGGTTCGCGGGTCATACAGCGCGCGCAACGTGAACACGACATCTTCCGCCGTCAAGGCCTGACCATCGGAAAACCGCAAGGCTTCACGCAACTGTAGCGAAAACGTTTTCCCGTCCGATTCGGCTTGCCAGCGTTGGGCCAACGCAGGCGTCCAGCTTTGCGTGTCGTGATTGAACTCCACCAGCCGCGCGTGCAGCAAATACAAATTCACCAGCAAGGAAGGCTCATCGGCGACGAGTAGCGGATTGAATGTTTTCGGCAATGCTGTCAAGCGCACACTGATTTCTCCGCCTCGGATTCCGGCGACACGTTCGCGCTGGGCAGGCAGGTCGGAGGTCGTACTCGGAGTGGGGCGTCGGCAAGCAAACAGCAAAGCAATGACGAGGACGGCAAGGAGAAGGCGGAAGAAAGGGCGTTTGCACATGGCTCTACCTCACGTTGTCGGTTTGCAGCGTAGGAATGGTCAGGGTGGATGCGACGCCTCAGTGAAACATGCTCGCCTCAACCTGTCCAGCGACTGCATTAAAAAAATTTGCCGGGCGCGGCAAAAAATCTTGTAGCGTTTACGGAACAAGGCTTTAGCGCGTAGCCCGGCGGGTGGGCGAAAGCTTTTTGGCTCCCCAAAACCTCCGCCTCAAGAATTCCTCAAGGGGGATTTGGCATACTCCGCGTCACATCAATACCAGATGTGCTAACTGAGATTCTGTCGTTGTCCTCCCCTTTGACAGGCTGCTCCGGCGAAGCGGCAGATCGTAACTTTGGAGGAATTTATGAAACGATTTTCTTTCGCAACCGGATTGGCCTGCTCCTGCGTGATGGCGGCCACCGTCATAGCACAAACGGCTGCCAGTTCAACCCGCGTGCAATCGCGCGACGAGGTTCAAGTCGGCCAGGCAAAGGTTTCAGCGGACGCCAAACAGGAAGCCGATGTTCGCGGGCAGCGCAAAGGCAGAACGATAGAAACCAACGCCGATTCTCAAGCGCAGAGCAACGCGAATGTTCAGACGGGAAATTCCAGCTTGAACCTCGACGCCGGAACGCAGCTTCAGGCCGTCCTGAAAAGCACATTGGACAGCAAACAAGCAGAAGCCGGGCAACCATTCCTGCTGAAAACTACAAAGGATGTGAAGGCGGGCGGGCGGCGCGTCATCAAAAAAGGCGCGACGCTGGTCGGACAGGTCGTGACGGCCCAAAGCAAAGCGGAGGGACAGGGACAAGCGGGCCTGACGCTGATGATTACTGGCGTACAGCAAGGCGAGCAGGTGATTCCGCTCCAAGCCATCTTTGTCGGGATGATTCAGCCAACACTGCAAACCGGAGTTGACTCCGATTTGAGTACTCCGACCAGACCTGCGCCGGCACGCAGTTCTGGCGGCGGCGGGTTACTGGGCGGGGGGGGATTGGTCGGCGGAGCGACGGGCGCGGTCAATGGCACGCTCGGTGCCACGACCCAGACCGTTGGCAATATCGGCGGCAGTACCACAGGAGTCAACGGGACGCTGGCGAATACGACGAACGGCACGCTGGCAGCAACCGGCGGTGTGAATAGCGGGCTACTTAATGAACCTGGGCGCGTGTTGTTCAGTCTCGAAAATGGCCTGACCGCCACCAGCACTGTCTCTGGTGCAACCGCCTTTCGGCGCGCGGGCAAAGAGGTGAAGCTGGAAAAAGGAACCGAGTTCGTGTTGGCAATCACCGGCAACAGTCGAACTTCGGCCAACTCCGACCGTTGATGAGTTGCCTGTGCCCGTGTGCATTTTGATCCCGGAAAGAAAGGCATCTTATGCAACTGATTACCGAAAAAATTTCGATCCCGCAAGAACAACCCGCTCTGTCCCGCGCCCGGCTCATCGAGTTGCTGAGCCGCAGCACGGAAATGTATGCCGCGACGATCATCAGCGGACGCAGTGGCACGGGCAAAACCCTTTTGGCAGTGGATTTCGCGCGGTATTGCGGGCGTCGCGTCGCGTGGTACAGCGTTGATGCGACGGACAAAGACCCGCATTTTTTCTTTGCGTACTTGCTGGCCAGTCTGCGGCAAGTGCGGCCCGGCTTACGGTTCCCGGCGCTCGCGGCGCGGATGGAAGCATATCGAGAAGACGAACTGGAACAACTGGCCGAAGCGATCATTTATGAATTGCAGGAAACGGAGACCCAGGAACCCTTGCTGATTGTCCTGGACGATTTGCATGTACTTTACGATGAAGCCTGGGTGCTGCCGTTTTTCCGGCGCTTCATTCCGTTGCTGCCGTCCGAGATTCATTTGCTGATTTTGGCGCGGAGCGTCATTCCCGTTCCCTTATGGCGGATGCGCTCCAAGCAAAATCTCCTGACCATTGATGAAGGCTGGTTGGCGTTTACATTGGAGGAAACCTCCTGGCTGTTTGCCCGGCGCGGCTTGGGCGAGCACCAGGCTGTGGAAGCGCTGCAACTTTCCCGGGGCCGCGCCGCGCTCGTGGAGGGCTTGGCCCGGCAAATGAGCCAGCAAGAATTCTCTCTCGACACCGAAATTTATCCCCTGTCACAGGGGCAACAATTATTAGCCGCATAACGCGCCAGCAGGAGGAGGAGCAAATGTGATTACCAGTGAGACTCAACGACGTCGGGGCGAGGAGAGAGGGCACAAAATCGTCCTGTGCGGTGGCTTTGTCGGGTGAGCGATGGGGTAGGGATCAAAAGACTCACGCGACAGCGCTTTTATGGCGAGTCTCACTTCTAATCACACCCGCTATCACGCTGGTGCGCCCTCATCCCGGCATGGTTTTTAGTCCTGCTATACTAGGTCGGTCAAGTTTTTTTCCAGGAGGAGTTACCGGCCATGAATCCAGAGGTGCGCGCTCCGCAGATTGCGACGAAGCCAACCCTGATCACGAACAGCGAGACCAGGTCTTATCTGTTGCGGACTAAGCTGCTGCCGCCACGCCCAATCCCTGATCTGTTGCCGCGTCCCCGTTTGTGGGATCGTTTGCAGGCCAATCTGCGGCAGCCCGTGACCCTCGTCACGGCCAACGCCGGTTCCGGCAAAACCACGTTGGTAGCCGAATTTGTGCGCCAGCATTCATCGCGCTTTGTTTGGTATCAACTGGATCACACGGATACAGACCCGACAGTGTTCCCGGCGTACATTGCGCAGGGCATCCGGCAGATTGTCGCGGGGTTTGGCGCAAGCACCTTGTCGTATCTTCAGCAAGCTGCCGACGAGATTGTGCGCCATCCAGAGCGGGTGGCGGACGTGCTGCTGAACGAAATCCTGGAGCAGGTCGAACAGCCGTTGACGCTGGTGCTGGACGATTATCACCACTTGGGAACGGACTCGGCGGTGCATCAGGTGATGGATCGGTTGCTGGCCTACGCCCCGGAAGTTTTGCATATCATCATCATCTCGCGCGAACTGCCGCCCTTGAATTTGACGCGGCTGCGCTCGCAAGGGACGCTCACCGTCATTGACCGCGACGAGATGTTATTTACGGACGACGAGACGCAGGAATTGTTTCGCCGCATCTTTGCTCTGGCCTTGACGCCTGACCAATTACGCGAATATCGCGCCCGCACCAACGGTTGGATTACGGCGTTGCAATTGGTGCGGCAAGTTGCCCAGCGGCAGGCCGTGACGGGGCGTGCCGCCACCGACCTGTCGGAGATTTTGCGCCAGTCCGAACGCGATATTTTCGACTACTTTGCCGAAGAGGTGTTTGCGACCGAAACCGAGGAGATGCAAACGCTGCTCCTGCGCAGCGCTTTGTTGGAGCAAGTGGAACCGAGCGTTTGTATGCAGCTTTGGCCGACGCTGGACTTTCAGCGCGGGTTGCCAAAGCTGGAACGGCGCAATGTTTTTCTCACGGTGGCAAGTGATGAGAAGGGCGAGGAATATCGCTTGCATCCGCTCTTTCAGGAATTTTTACGGCGTCGCTTGGGAGCCGAAATCGGTCGGGCCGGAATCGCGGCGGAATATGAAAAGATTGCCGAGTTTTGCCTCGCCCGGTCTACGTGGGTACCGGGCGTGCGCTACCTCCTTCACGCCGAGAAGTACGAACGCGCCGCCGCCATCATAGCTGAAAGGGGCTTAGCTCTGATTGAGGCAGGCGCGTTAGGGACGCTGACCTCTTTGTTGGAGGCGCTGCCCACTTCTACGCTTGACTCTCATCCGCGTGTGATGCGACTACGCGGTGAGGTAGCGCGCCTACGTGGCGATTATGGCGCGGCGCAGCAACTACTGCGTCGCGCCGCCACGTTGTTGCACGCGCATCAAGACTCGACCGGCGAAGCCGAAGCCCTCCATTCGTTAGCGACGATTGCCCGCCGCCAGGGCGACCGGGAGCGGGCCGACACGTATTTGGATCGCGCGGTCGCTTTGACGGAAGCCGATTCCCCGGTGCGGATTCGTTGTGGCAACACGCGCGGGCTGTGTTTCCTGGCGGCGGGCGATTTGGCCGGAGCCGAACGGGAATTTCGTGTGGCGTTGCAATTGGCCGAAGAACACGGCGATGAACATCACACGCGCTTGATCGCGCATAACCTGGGCTTGCCCGCGATGCTGCGGGGAGATTTCGGCGGAGCCTTGCGTTGGTTGCGCCGGATGTTGCGCGAGGGCGAGGGCGCTGCCCCCGTGCCGCGGGATGCGACCGCGCATTTGAATATGGCGCGCTGTTATTTTTATCAAGGCCGCCTGGAAGAGTGCGAACAGCATTTGCAGCAGGCGCTGGACTGTTGCCAGCGGTTCAATTTGAGCGCGCTGCGCGGAGAGATTTTGGAAGCCTACGGGAATCTGCAACGCGAAGCAGGGGAGGCGGCGCGCGCGGTGGAGTTTTATGAACGCGCGGCTCGCGCGTATACCGAGGCCGCGATTGACCTCACCCAACACGAATTGTTGGAAGAACAAGCGATCCTGTGTTGGCAAAGCGGTGATCTGGCGACGGCGCGGGCGCGCATAGACAAGCTCATCAGCGCGCGGGCAGCCGTCGGCAATACACCCGGCGTGTTCACCGCTTCGCTGGCGCGCGGGCGTATTTTATTAGCGCAAGGCGATGCCGCGACGGCGCAAGAAGAGTTGCAAGCGGCGTGGGCGCATTTCCGCGAGCAACGGCTGCATTACTATGAAGCCCAGGCTGCGCTGGCATTGGCCGCTTGCGCCTTTGCGATGCAACAGGAAGTCGCGCAAATCGAATATCTGCGCCGCGCCGTCGAGTTGGCGATTCGCTATGATTATGAATATTGGCTCCAGCGCGAAGTGCGTCGCCAAACGGAACTCTTCGCGCTGCCAGAGGCGGCGGAACTTTTGCCGACAGAGTTGCAGGAATTGGTCAGGCAGGCGGCTCCGCTGCCACCGCGAACCGCGCGGGTTGAAAGTCCTCTGCTGGGTTCTCCCTCCGTTACCGATTTAACGATTAACTTGTTAGGAGCGGTCGAAATTTTCCGTGATCCGCAGCGTCCCTTTGCCGCCGACGCCTGGACGACCCGGCGTGCCCGCGACATCCTGTGTTTTATCGCCACCCGTCCCCATCGTCGTGCGGCCAAAGACACGATTATGGACACGTTCTGGGGTGCGTCGGATTGGGAGGCGACCGAAAAAAACTTCCATCCCACCATTTCGCACATTCGCAAGGCGCTCAATAGCAATCAACTCATCAAGCAGAATTTTTTGCTCTATCGAGATGGCGACTACTTGTTGAATTCCGAGTTCCATTACCGCATAGATACCGTCGAATTTGATCGCTTGCTCGAAGCCGGCGAAGCCGCGCGCCGGGCTGGAAAACCAGATGAGCAGCGCCAGGCCTTTGAGGAAGCCGTCGCGTTGTATCGCGGCGACTTTATGCAAAACGTCTATGAGGAGTGGACGGAAGAATTGCGCGCCTATTACCGCGAACAATATTTTCGCTTGTTGGAAACGCTCGCCGTGCTCGCGCAGAAAGCGGAAGACGGGTTGCGCTGCATTCAATGGGCCAGAAAAATTCTGAAGGACGATCCGTACCGCGAAGACATTCATTGTCTGGTGATGTGCGCGCAGGCGGCGTTAGGGAAAAAAGAAGCTGTCCGCGAGCAATATCAAATGCTCCAACGGCTGCTCAAAGCAGAACTCGGCGTGGCCCCTTCCGCCGAAACACAAAAAACCTATCGCGAACTCCTGCCGCATTGACACCCCCGAACCTGTGGAATGGCGCTTGCTCTATTCCGCTGCGCAGTTCTTAGGGAACCGCAAAATCATCAGCTTTTGCAGGCAATTCCGGCAACGCCTCCCTGAAAGCTGATAAAGTTTAGGACATCTCGGTGAGCAAAAATTACATTGTTCCAGGTAAATAAGACCCAGGCACAAAGAAGGGAAAAGCCGATGACGAGCAGACACGACCACCTCACAAATAAACTGCTGACCATCCTGCTGATCGTTCTTCTCGTTACGGAGCCAGCGCTGGCCGGTCTGGCCATCATTCAATCCAACGGCATCGCGGTGACGGGCGCGGACGGCATTAGCTTCATCAATGCGGCGGGCATTGCCGCGACGGGCGCAGATGGCTTCCTCTCCTTTGCCCCGAATGGCATCGCGGTGACGGGCGCAGACGGCATCGCGGTCACCGGAGCCGATGGCGTCACCCATACAGGCACGAATGGCATCGCGGTCACAGGTGCAGATGGCATTGCGGTGACAGGCGCGGATGGCATCGCGGTGACAGGCGCGGATGGCATCGCGGTGACGGGCGCAGACGGACAAACTTTCCAAGCCAATTCTCTTTACCTGACCAAACCCAACGGCATCGCCGTGACAGGCGCAGACGGCATTGCCGTGACCGGAGCCGATGGCATTGCGGTGACGGGCGCGGATGCCGTGCGAGCGATTCGTGCGGACGGCCTCACGGCGCACACGCCCAGCGGCATCGCGGTGACGGGCGCGGACGGCATCGCAGTGACAGGCGCAGATGGCACGGTTTACACGATTGCTCCGCAGGGCATCGCCGTGACAGGGGCGGATGGCATCGCGGTCACAGGCGCAGACGGGATTGCCGTGACCGGAGCCGATGGCATCGCGGTGACGGGCGCGGATACCCAGCTTCCGCTCAACAATGGTATTGGCTTGCAAAGCGTGGATGCTGAATTCGCCCTCAAGCTCAATCAAGTAACCGATGACAGCAATGTCAATGCCGTCGTCGTCTATCATCGCTTGCCGACCGATGCAGACATTGCCGATTTGCAACGGCTCGGCGTTCTGGGCGGCACGCGGTATCGGGCTTTGCCGATGGTCGTGTTGACGGCGACGAAACAGCAGATCATCAACCTTTCGCGGCTGCCTGCGGTACGCTCAATTTACGGCAATCGCACCTTACAACTGAGCGCCGATCCGTATATGAAACTCAACGGCGCGGAACGGGTGACGACCGATGCGGACTTGACCGCGCACAATCTGACCACGCCGATTTCAGGCCGGAATGTGAAGGTGGCCGTGCTCGACACGGGCGTTGACGGCACGCACGGCGATCTGGCCGGTCGCGTCGTCCAAAACGTCAAGCTCATTGACCAGCAAAGCCTGAGCCTGGGCTTTGTTGCGCCGACGCAAATTGAACATCTGCCTTCGACCGATCAGGTGTATGGACACGGCACATTCGTGGCCGGCGTGATTGCCGGGACAGGCGCGCTGTCCAATGGCAAATACAATGGCGTAGCGCGGGGCGCGGGCATAGTGGGCTTGAGCGCGGGTGATTTGACGTTGTCGTTCATTTTGTCGGGCTTTGATTATCTGCTCAGTCGCGGCGCGGCGCTCAATGTTCGCGTCGTCAATTGCAGCTTTTCGGCGAACACGGTGTTTGATCTCAATGATCCGGTCAACGTCGCAACGAAGCTGTTGACGGAACGCGGCATCAATGTCGTGTTCTCCGCAGGCAATACGGGGCCGGGCTTGCACACGCTGAATCCTTACGCCATCGCGCCCTGGGTCATCAGCGTCGGCGCAACCGATGCCAAAGGTCAGTTGGCATCGTTCTCGGCGCGGGGCACGTTCGGCAGCAGCCTCTTTCGTCCCACGTTGGTTGCGCCGGGCGTCAGCCTCATCAGCCTGCGTGCGACGGGAGTGAATGTGACCGGCACACTTGGCGTCGCGGGCGCTGACACGAGTAGGCTTTCCCTGACTGAACTGCCTTTTTATACAACGGCCAGCGGCACAAGCTTTTCCGCGCCGCAAGTCGCCGCCACCATCGCGCTGATGTTGGAAGCGAACCCGAACCTCACGCCCGCCCAGGTGCGCGACATCCTGCAACGCACGGCGACACCAATGCCCAAATATTATCTGCACGAAGTTGGCGCAGGGATGCTCAACACGCACGCGGCTGTCCTCGAAGCCGCGTTCCCACAACGCCGCATGGGGCTGTGGCGCGCGGCGTTGGATCGTGGGCAAGTGCGCTTCATCAACGATCCCGCGCAAACTTTTTCCGGCACGGTGTCAGCCGGGCTGAATACTTCGGCCAACACGAATCTCACAATCCCGCAAAATGCGCTGCTGGCTTCCGTGCAAATCGCTTGGGGGCCATTGTTGACGGGCAATGATTTGGCCTTGACGGTTTTTGATCCGGCGGGCACACAGCGCGCTTCATCGAACAATCTCAATGTGCCAGGACTCACCGGGCGACGGGAACGCATTGCGCTCCGTGCGCCCGTAGCTGGAGCGTGGCGTGCCAAAGTCAACCACACACTTGGCCTCGCCTTAACTTCGCAAGCCTTCAACGGAGCATTGGAAATAACGCGCGTGGAATATGCGCCGCTCAATGACCTTGCCGCACTGAACGCGAATGAGCGTGCGGATGTTTATCAAGTGTTGCGCAGCTTCGTGATGACGCCGCTGGGGCAATCGTTTCGTCCCGGCTTTGGCGTGACGCGCGCCGCGCTCGCGGCAGCCGTCGTGCAGGGCGCGCACGTGCCACAATACATCGCCGCGCAACCGCAATTCACCGATGTTCGTGATCTGACGACGCGCAACTTTGTCGAAAGTGCGCAAGCGGCGGGCGCGCTTTTCCCGGATGCGCTGGGCCACAGTTTTCGTCCGCAGGCGTTGGCTAATCGGCTGATGGCGGCGATTGTCCTGGTGCGCGCCGCTGGTTTGCGCGCCGAAGCTGAAGCACAAACCAGTGCCGCCTTGTCGCTCACCGATGCGGCAAGTATTCCGGCGCAATGGCGTGGATATGTAGCAGTGGCGCTGGCGCGAGGTCTGTTGACAGCCAACAACAATGCCTTTCGCCCCCAAGCCACACTGACACGGCTCGAACTCGCGCACGCCTTAGTCGCACTTCAAAAGATGGCCTAACCGTAGCAGCAATTCATCACTGGCTGGGGATGCAGTGACTTTCACTGCATCCCCTTTTTTTTAGGCCAGCGGATGGTCGTGTGAGCCAGCGTTTGGCGACGGAATCAAAGATTTGATAAGCTTCCCGCCCAAGTCGAATCGTTATCAAGATGGGAGAACAAACCGTGAAGGCGAACAGGCGGGGAGTCGCTCGAAACGTCAGCGCGCTTGCGGTCATCCTGACGCTAGGGTCTGCGATGGCTACGGCGCAATTCCGCTTGCCGGGCGAAAGCAAGCCTCAAGTGCGGGGCAAGCAAATCGCGGCGCAGTTCGCGCCCGTGATCTATCAAGGCTTGGGCGAGCAGCCACGCTTTGACTACATCACCAACTTTGATTTCGATGGCGATTGGAAAGGCGATAACAATTGGGTGAACGCGGGGGGCAAAACCTATCCGTTGCGAGCGTTCGTGTACTACTCGGTCATCGAAACGGCCACGCATTACTTCGTGCATTATGCGTTCTTTCATCCGCGCGATTACAAGGGCGGGGTAGGGAAGTCCACGTTGCTCGATGTGCTGATTAAAGAAGGCGTGCGGCGCGCAGGCAAAGACCCGACGGGTTTGGCGGATGATGTGGCGCTCTCGCACGAAAACGATTTGGAAGGCTGTTTGATTGTGGCGGAAAAACGTGGCGATGAGTTGCGCCACGCCGTTGTGCAGTATGTCGAAACGATGGCGCACAATCGCTATCTGAAATATCGTCCACACGAGGTGCAAGGCAGCGTCGGCGAACTGATCGAAGTGCAAGGTCAGCAAGCGTTGCTCTTCGCCGAGGCGAAAGGGCACGGGGTATCGAATTACACGGGAGCGCGCGAGCAGTTGAAAAAAGCGCCGCGCGGAACGTTGGTCTATCGCTATGCGGGCGAAGCGCAAGACCCCGACAAACGGCGCGGCGACGCCGTCGGCTATGATCTGGTCGCGCTGCAAGAGACGTTCTGGACGCGCGCCCAAACGGGCGAGAATGAAACCTTTGCTGAAGCGGTTGATTATCAAACGGTCAAAGTGACGTTGCAGCAATTGGACGGCAAAGCGGCGACGATGGATTGGCAGATCGGCAAACTCGGCACAGCCTTTCGCGGCGTGGTGGGCTTCCAAAACAAAGCGCGTCCGCCCTGGAGTTGGTACGACCTGACCGAAACCGACCGACCGCGCGGCGAATGGTTTTTTGATCCCGCTGCCGTGATTGCGCGACATTTCAACTTAGCGGCGTCGTTCGTGCAGCCGTACACCTATCATCCTTTTTTCAAAGCTGGTGAGACGACACAGCAGCGGTAATGCTGCCGCACTGTTTTCCGAAACGCGGCGTAGCGTGCGCCCGTCTATGCAATTTACAATGCCTATGCTGTACTATCTGGCGCTCACAATCGTTTTAAGCAGGTAAGCAAAAGGTTGGAAGGTAATCGCTCGTTTCATTTCCCATATATCATTTTTCATCTTTCATTTTTCATTGTTGTCACCGTCGCTCGCGCAATGACAACTGACAAATGAAAAATGGGAACTGGGAAATGAACGAACCGCGAAATTTTTGCTGAGCCGCTTACATTTCAGAATCAGGAAAGGACCCCTCATTATGCAGAGAAAATGGCAGCCTTTGCAGTTTTTGTTAGTTTTCTGTCTGGTGGTTTCGGCCCCCTTGAATTTGCTGGCGCAAGTTCCGGGCGCAGCGCAAACCCCGCCCCCACCTCCCATCAATCAATCGGATGACCCCTTGCTCAAACGCTTCGTCTTTCGCGGCATCGGCCCCGCAAGCATGGGTGGGCGCATTGATGACTTCGCGGTCGTCGAAAGCAATCCTTCGACCTATTACATTGCCTTTGCGACGGCGGGGCTTTGGAAAACCGTCAACAACGGCACGACGTTCGAGCCGGTCTTTGACACCTACACGACGGCTTCGGTCGGCGATGTCGCGGTGTGCCAGAGCGATCCGAACATCGTCTGGGTCGGCACGGGCGAGCCGAACAATCGGCAAAGCTCCACGTTCGGCGACGGCATCTACAAATCCACCGACGCAGGCAAGACGTTCACGCACATGGGGCTGAGGGAAACACAAACCATCGCGCGCGTCGTGATTGATCCGAAGGATGCGAACACGGTGTATGTCGCGGCGCTCGGCCATCTCTTCGGCCCGAACAAAGAGCGCGGGATTTACAAAACCACTGATGGCGGCAAGAACTGGACGAACATCAAATTCATCAACGAAGACACGGGCTTCACCGACATTGTGATTGATCCAGTAGACAGCAAAACCTTGTACGCGGCTTCGTATCAGCGTCGTCGCACGGCGTTCGGCTTCAACGGCGGCGGGCCTGGGACGGGACTCTGGAAAACGACGGACGCGGGCAAAACCTGGACGAAGATCGAAGGCAACGGCTTGCCGGAAATTATGCTGGGGCGCATCGGCATTGATGTCGCGCGCTCGAACCCGAATATCCTGTACGCGCAAATTGAAGTCGGAACTGAAATGGGCACGGGCGTGCCTGCGGAGAGCGCCAATGCTCCGGGTGGTGGGCAAGGCGGCGGTGGCGGCTTTGGTGGCGGTGGCGGCGGTTTTGGCGGACAACAAAATCGGCCTCCCGACCCGAAACGCAGCGGTCTCTGGCGCTCGGACGACAAGGGCAAGACGTGGGTTTTCAAGAGCAATGAAAACAATCGCCCGATGTATTACAGCCAGGTGCGCGTTGATCCGACGAATCCTGACATCGTCTACACGGGCGGCTTGAACTTTAGCCGTTCGACCGATGGCGGCAAGACGTTCAAGAACTTGTCCGGCGTCGCGCACCCCGATCATCACGCCATCTGGATTGATCCGAAAGACAACAAACACGTGATGGTCGGCAACGACGGCGGCCTGGACGTGAGCTACGATCAAGGCGAGACGTTCGACTTCATCAACACGATTGCGGCGGCGCAGTTTTATGCCGTGTCTGCCGATATGCGCAAACCCTATTACGTTTGCGGCGGCTTGCAGGACAACGGCAGTTGGTGCGGGCCGAGCGCGATTCGCACGAGCGGCGGCTTTGGCGGTGGTGGCGGCGGCGGCGCAGGCATCACGAATGCGGAATGGTATCGCGTGGGCGGTGGCGACGGCTTCTACACATTGCAAGACCCGACCGACCACACGATTGTCTACGCCGAATCGCAGAACGGCGCGACGAATCGCATTGATCTGAAAACCGGGCAAACTCGTTCGATTCGTCCGCGTGCCGCACAACGTCCACGCGGTGGCCCGATGGGCGGCGCACCTGCCGCTGCTGCAACGCCGCCACAACCCGCGACCACGACGCAAGGCGGACAAGAGCAAATGCCTGCGACGCGGCGTCTGGATCAAGGCGGTGGGCAAGCGGGCGATCAGCAAGCGCAGATGATAGCGATGATGCAGGCGATGGGCATGGGTTTTGGCGGCGGCAATCCGCTGCAAAGCAACATCGTGCCTGCGCCGCCTGCGGGCGAGGCCTATCGCTTCAATTGGAGTACGCCGATTATGTTGTCGCCGCACAATCCGCGCACCGTGTACCTCGGCGCGAACAAGCTGTTTCGTTCATTAGATCGCGGTGAAACGTGGACGGCGGTGAGCGGTGATTTGACGAAGCAAATTGATCGCCGCAAAGAATCAATTATGGGCGTCGCGGGCGACAAACCAATGGCCAGCAAGCACGACGGCTATGCCAACAACAGCAACATCACAGTCATCGGCGAATCGCCCGTGCTGCCCGGCGTGTTGTGGGTCGGCACGGACGACGGCAACGTTCACGTCAGCAAAGACGGCGGCGTCAATTGGACGAACGTGGTTGCAAATATTAACGGTGCGCCGAAAGGTTACGTGCAAGTTTCGCGTGTCGAGCCGTCGCACTTCGAGGCAGGCACGTGCTACGTCACGATTGACAACCATCGCAACGACGATTGGAAACCCTACGTGTTCGTAACGAAAGATTACGGCGCAACGTGGAATTCTATCGCCAACAATCTGCCCGCGTTCGGCAACGTCAATGTGATCCGCGAAGACGCGAAGAACAAAGACCTGCTGTTCGTCGGCACGGAACTCGGCGTCTACGTTTCGCTCAACGGCGGCCAGGAATGGAAGCGGTTTATGACAGGCTTGCCGATGGTGCGCGTGGACGATTTGATAATTCATCCGCGCGACAACGATGTGATCGTCGGCACGCACGGACGCGGCATTTACATCTGCGACGACATCTCGCCGTTGCAGCAAATGAACGACAAAACGATGGCGGCGGACGTACACTTGTTCGATGTGCGCCCTGGCACGAATTGGTTCAATGACATCACGCTCAGCCGCTTCTCCGGCGGGCAGAAAATCTATCGCGGCACGAACGCGCCGCAGGGCACAGCGATCAGCTATCACCTGAAAGCTGCGCCGAGCGGCGAGGTCAAACTCACGATCAGCGACATCACCGGCAAAGTCGTGCGCACGCTGACGCTGGAGACGACGAAAGATGTGGGGCTAAATCGCGTGCAATGGAATTTGCGGGGTGATCTGCCGCCACGTCCCGCAGGCTTTGGAGGAGGTGGCAATGCCGCGGCGCAGCCCGCTTCCGGCAATCAAGCGGCTGGACAAACCGCAGGCGCAGCGCAACCGGGGCAAGGCGGTGGTCAAGGCGGTGGTCAAGGCGGCGGGCGCGGTGGCTTTGGTGTGAGGCCTCCACTGGAGCCGGGCGTGTACCTCGTCAAGCTCACTGTGGACGGCAAAGAACTGACGACCAAAGTCACGATTGAAGCCGACACGACAAAATAACCGATCACCCATCTTGACTTGAGGCAGGGGAGTTTGAGTACGCGCTTGAACTCCCCTGTTTGATTCTATGAAGCAACGACTCATCATTTTTCTATTGGTTCTCTGCGCCGTTCCCGCCTTCGCGCAAGGCAATCGCGCGACGAATTATCCTGCGCCCATCGAAGGCGATCACCTCGTGCGCGGCTTTCAATTCGAGAGCGGCGAAGCGTTGGTCGAAGTCAAATTGCATTACCGCACGCTTGGCACGCTCGAACGCGATGCTGCCGGGCGGGCGCGCAACGCCGTCTTGATTCTGCACGGCACAGGCGGTTCCGGCTCAAACTTCCTGTCGGCGCAATTCGCGGGCGTGTTGTTTGGCGCGGGGCAACTGCTCGATGCGACGAAATATTTCATCATCCTGCCGGACAATGTCGGGCACGGGAAATCGTCGAAGCCGAGCGATGGCTTACGCGCGAAGTTTCCGCATTACACCTACAACGACATGGTCAGGCTGCAACATCGGCTGCTCAACGAAAAACTCGGCGTAAATCATTTGCGCCTCGTGATGGGCACTTCGATGGGCGGGATGCACACGTGGGTGTGGGGCGAGATGTTTCCCGATTTTATGGACGCGCTGATGCCGCTTGCGAGCCTGCCGGTGCAGATCGCCGGGCGCAATCGGTTCATGCGGCGGATGGTGATTGACCCGATCAAAAACGACCCCGATTGGCAGGGTGGCGAATACAAAACCCAGCCTGTGCGCGGGCTGACGACGGCGATTTACACGTTGCTGTTTATGAGCAGCACGCCGCTCGAATGGTACAAACAAGCGCCGACGCGCGAAGCTGCCGACAAGATGTTCGATCAAATGGTGCGACAACGTTTGGCCACAACGGACGCGAACGACATGCTCTATCAATTCGATTCCTCGCGCGAATACGACCCCGCGCCGCAGCTTGAGAAAATTCAAGCGCCGCTCATCGCCATCAACTCCGCCGACGATCAAGTCAATCCGCCGGAGCAGGGCATTCTCGAACGCGAAATCAAACGCGTGAAGCGCGGCAAGTTTGTGCTGATCCCGATTAGTGAGCGCACGCGCGGACACGGCACACATTCGCTGCCCGCACTGTGGAAAGAACATTTGGCCGAACTGCTTGAAACTTCAAAATAGGAAGAAGGAAAAATAATTGAGAATTACTGCGCTTTGATGGAGCAGCGTGCTATTGGTTTGACTGACTGAGGCTAAGGACAGGGGCGAAGCTTACGGGAGTAACACGGGGTGCATGGCGGCAGTGTTATCACCCAAAACGGTGTTGGTTGCCCGGAGCCATCCATCGGGGGAAGCTGTGCCATCGGCCATAACGATGCCATCGGCCATGACGATGCCATCGGCCATGACAATCCCGCTGGCAAGGGACACCCCGTCGGCCATCACGATGCCGCTGACCGCGAGCGTGCCATCGGCCATCACGATGCCTGTGTTGAGCAAGGCTCCCTGGCTGGTTGACACGCCCCCCCCAACCAGCCCCGCCGTTTGGCGCAACGTTCCATTAACCAGCATCGTGGCATCCGCCAAGACCAGACCGGGGGAATACATGCCGTGCCAGTTTTGCATCAGCCTGCTGCCGTAGAGAAAACAATAATTGGTAATCACGCCCTGGCCCCAAGCACAGGTTTCGCCCGCCATCTGGCTGGCTTGTGGGCTAGGCAAGTTGCCGTTCAGCAGGCTGGTTCCATTGACCAGCAGAAAGGCATTCGGTTTGATCAACTGAGCCATGCGCACCGCGCCGTCAACATTGAGTAAGCCTGCGCCTTGTTCCAGCGTATTGAAGCCTCTGAGCGGTTGCGCCGTGTACATCAAAATCGCTTTGACGAGTCCGGGCGTGAGCGTCGGATTGGCTTGTAACAACAGGGCGGCTGCGCCTGCGACGAGGGGCGCGGACATCGAAGTGCCGCTCAGGTACATCGTCTTGTTGACGCGGACCGCAGTCGCCTCAGTGTCCAGTTCGGGGTAAAGCTGAATCAGCGTGTTCGGGGTAGAACCGGAAGTCGAGCCGAGCGATTGCGCCGCGATCAGTTTATTGCCGGGCGCGACGAGATCGGGTTTGATGAGGTTATCGTAGTGGCGGACGCCTTGCGCATCTGTCCAGTACCCGCGCGTCGGCCCGCGCGAACTGAACGTCGTCACACCATCATCCGACCGTCGAATCGTGCCGAAGGTATTGGCTGCGCCCACCGTGATGACCGAAGGATCAATGCCGGGCGAGTTGATGCCGCCATAGATTTTATGACCCGCCGCATCTTTCCCCAGATTGCCCGCCGCTGCTACAACTACGATGCCAGCATTATACGCACGCCGGGCGGCCAGACAGAGCGGGTCGTCTTTGTAGCTGTCTACGGGCGCGGTTCCCAAACTCAAATTGATGACGCGGATGTTGTAGGCCAATTTATTTTGAATGCACCAATCCAGCGCGGCAATGACGGTGCTGGCCCTCCCGCGTCCATTGGCATCCAGCACGCGCAAATTCAGCAAGTCCGCGTTAGGGGCAATGCCCGTGTATGCGCCTTCCGCAAAGGCTTCCGCGCCGCCCGCTAACGTCGCCACGTGGCTGCCGTGTCCGTAGATGTCCTCATTGAGCAGATTCGCGCCGGTAAAATCTCGACTGGCGACGACGCTGGTGGTTTTGCTGCGCGCGAACAGGTTGTGGGCGGAATAAATGCCGCTGTCAATCACGGCGATGCCGATGCCGCGCCCATCGAGGGTCGTGGGGTTCAAGCGGTTGCGAATTTGCGCCGCGCCGGTCGTCTCTTCCAGCAAGCCAGTCGGGCGCACTTCACGATCCGGGGCGATGTATTCGACATTGGCGTCGGCTTCCAGTTCACGCATTTTGCCCAGTGATAATTCGGCGCTCAGCAGGTTGAATGACCTGTATGTCTGCCGCACTTTTCCCCCCAGCATCGCCAGCTTGTTCGGCACGGCGGTGCGCGGCGCGGCGGCTTTGGGACGCACCAGGATGCGACGCAATTGTTGTGCGGCGGTGCCGCCCTTTTGTACGCGCGCCACTTCTTTATCAAGGTCTGCCGCCATTTTTTTCCGCGCGGTGGTGCTGAAGCTGATGGATTGCGCCTGCGCCTGGAGGAAAGTCGCGGGGACGCATAACAGCGCCAGTAAAATGAGCGCGGTGAATTTCCTGAGCATCGGATGAAGTCCAGTCATAGCGATAATCCTGCTGACGCAAACTGATGTTCGCGCTTGCTGCCAATTCCGTTGTCACGCCCAACAGCCTTGATCTCATCGCGGTAACAACTCAACCCCTATTCACAGGCAATAGTAGTCAGACACAGGAAAGCGCGAATCCGCCTCCGTTCGCAGAAAAACCTACAGGGCGTGTTACTTGTGAACAGACCAAGTCCCGCAGCTTCACAAGAGGATGCCATGACGATGGCGCACCGCCGCGCTGTCGGGCAAAGCATCAGAAGTTATTTGAGAAGTTGAGCCGGTCGGGGTGGGTCAGGTAGCTTTTGGGGATGAAGCACAAAACCTATCGCACCAATGTCACCGACCGGGCCTGGGATTGTCTCAAAGATGAATTTCCGCCCGCAAAACCGGGCGGGCGCAAACGCACCACAGATTTGCGCCAGGTCGTCAATGCCAGCTTTTATGGAGGACAACGGCATCAAGTAGGATGCCTTGCCACACGACTTCCCGCCCAAAGGCACAGTCTTTCACTACTTCAACCCCTGGCGTAAGAGCGGCCTCTGGAAGCGCATTAACGACAAGCTGCGCACGCAGTTACGACAAAAAATGGGGCGGCATAAACATCCGCCCGCTGGGTGGTTGGATTCGCAGAGCGTCAAAAGCACTCCAGTGCCGGGCGTGAGCCGTGCGCAGAATGCCGTTGGTGGTTTGCTCGGCGGCGGCGCGTTCGACAGCCTTCAGTACCGCGATGTCGGTTTGGTGATTGATATGACGCCGACCGTTTCCAACGCGACACGACGGAACTGCGGTTCGGACGCAATGCCGTGCAGTTCAATCCCGTCCACGCCCAAGTGCAGATCGGAAAGCAGGCGATCAAGCGGTCAGATTAGAAATAACGTTCCGCGATCAGCTTTTGATCGCCCTGATTTCCTGCCCGCAAAACTACAATCTTGAAGAGAAAAAGCAGAAAGCCAGGTGGGAACCTCATCGCGTTCCCACCTGGCTTTGCTTTTGACTTGACCGCAACGTTACGCGGCTTTTTTGTTGCGCCGCCGCCACGCCGGGACAAGACCGAATAAGCTGCTGCCCACCAACAACAATGTCGCAGGTTCGGGGACTTCCGCCGGAGGCGGAGGCGTGCCGCCTTTCGTTACGACGCCAATCGGTTTTTCGCTACAGCCATCGGGCAAGCTGGTGAGGTGAATCATCGTCACATCCAACGTAATGCCGTTGGTGAGCGGCGAACTCAACGTCAGCGTTAACGTACCGCCTTCGCCGGGCTTCAGGCGATTGTTGTTGCCGTTGCCGGATGCGCCCGCTTCAAAGTTGCCGACCCCGCCGCCCTTCGTCGCATAGCTCCAGGTCGCACCTGACGGCAGATGGGAAAAGATCGCGGAAGTTGTGGCTAAATTGGGCGAGGTATTGAAGCCGATGGCGGACAAAAACGTGTCGCTCGTCGAAGTATTCAAAAACGAAATGGTCAACGTTTTGCCGTCGCCGCTCAAGGCAAATGTGGCGGTCGCTTGCCCGGCTGCGCCAAACGTCGAAGTGTAATTCAACGTCGCACTCGCGCCCGGATTCAGCGTCACCGATTCGGCGCGGGCCGTCCCTGACAGACAAGCAAGCGCGCAGAGCAGAGCCGCCCACGAAACGAGAATTGGTAATTTGTTTTTCAGTAGCCAGTTCATACGAAATCTCCTAAAAATTTTGCACGTGGTGCAAGCGGCAAGTCGGGCAGCCTGGCTTTTGACAGCGCAGTAAAACGCGGAGCAAAAGACTAATAGTAGCAATGAGGACGGCCTTCCAGCTTGCCCACTGCGGAGCATCTTGCGGCTGGTCTGTGCGGATTTTGTTGCGATCCGTTGGTTCCTTTCTCACGCGCGCAATTTGAATTCCCCACTGTTTCCACTTGTCACAGCAATCATCAGACACTCGTCATTTTTCCTGCACATTTGCGCAGTTCAAGCCGTCCGTCAGCACCCGAAGTGCATAGGAGTTTGTGAGATTCTCATTATGAGGAACGTCATTTCCCTCACCTTGGCAATCCTATTTGGTCTGCCCAGTATGACTTTTCAGGCGACTGCGCAAACGCAACCGCTCAAGAATTTCAATATGCTCGAACAGGGCGCGGGGCAATTGAATGTGGAGGGCGCGGTGCGCCTGGCGAAACTCGTCAAGACCACCTTGCCCACGACGGTCGGCAGCGCCCTGCTCACCGCCGCGTTACCCACGCAATCCAGCACCATTAGCGGAACCACTTTCCTTTGGGGGCAAGGCGTCATTACGAATTATGGCTTCTTGTCGGGCAGCGGGCTGATGCAATATTGGCAGAGCGTTTATGCGACGGGTGCGATCCTGGGCGATGCGACGACCTATGCCAACAGCAACTTCAGTCTCGTGGCTGGCAAAACCTCCACCGGCATCAGCCTGAAATCCGGAGCCTTCACGATCAACGGCACGGGCGACATTCTCGGCGACAGCGTCAATACGACGTTTGCCAGCGGTGCTTGGTGATGGCGTGATCTTGGGCGACGGCACAGTCTTGGGCGACGGCACGACGCGCGCCGATACGTCGTTGCAACCGGCTTCTGTTGTTTTGGGCCATGACACCGATTGCATGCAACCGGGAACTTCGACTTCCAGCTCCTCGCTCAACACCGCGTCAAGCACGACATCCTCGGCGAAATCAACGATGCAATAGGCACCTCCCAACAAGATAAGGATCGTTGTTATGACATCACAAATGGCTTTCCAAACAGAGTGTGCCCAAAAGCAGGCAGAATTCGCCCTGATGATGGTGCGGGAGTTGGACGAACTCGACTATCGGCTGGCCCTGACGTTGCTGGCTGGGCATCCGCTCGCAGGCGTGCATCTGGAATCGCTCATTGCCGATCACGGTCTCACGCCGCCTGCGTTGCGGGGCCGTTTCTATGGCTGCTTCGAGCAGGACGAACTCAAAGGGATGGCGTTGCTCGGTCATCAAATCATGTTCTGTGCGCCAGACGCCGCCCTCCCGCATTTTGCCCGTCTGGCCGCGGACGCCGGGCTTCGTACTTCGGTCATCTTTGGCCCGCGCGCCCAGGTCGAACTTTTCTGGCAACATTACGCCGCGCAGGGACGCGCGCCGCACGAATATGCAACCCAACGAATGGCACGATGAAATGAACCTCAAACGCTACCGCAAGGCGATGGAAACGGTCCATTCGCAAAGGGAGAAAATGGGCTTGCAACGCTTGCACGCGCGCACTAATGAGGGCTTTGAAATTAAGGTTCAGGCGTCACTCTTCGCCCTTTCGCTGGCCAACTTATAACTAGCAATCACGGTACTCCTCTCTGTGAATCTCTGTGCCGCCTCTGTGTCTCTCTGGTGAAAGAAAATTGTTTCATCGCGCCCGCCTCCGCATTCGATAATAAAAATACAACGGCAAGCCAATCACGATCAGCACCAATCCAAAGACCGATTCGACCGGCTTTGTGAATAAGGTATTGAAGATCAACCACACCGCGACCAGCACAAACACAAGCGGAATCAGCGGGTAGCCAAAGGTTTTGTATGGGCGCGGCGCAGCGGGCATTTTGCGGCGCAGCACAAACACTGCCGATGTAACCAAGCCATAAAAGATCCACGACGCGAACAACAAGCAATCCGTCAATTGATCGTAGGTTCCCGACAACGCCAGCACACACGACCACAGCGCCTGCACGATCAACGCAATGATTGGCACGCGCGACGTGGCACTCAGCCGCGCCATGGCCGGAAAGAACAAGCCGTCCTTCGCCATCGCAAACGGCACGCGCGCATTCGACAGGATCGAGCCGTTCAATGCGCCGACCGCCGAAATCACAAACGCAATCGCAATCAACTTGCCGCCGTATTCGCCGAGAAACGTTTGCGCCGCTTTGCCCGCCGCTGGCAACGCATCACGGTATTTGGTCGAGTTCGAGGTCACGACTTCGTCAAACGGCAGCGCGTAGAAATAGGCCAGATTCGCCAGCAGATAAATCACCATCACCAACACCATCCCGCCAATCAACGCGCGCGGAATGTTGCGCCCCGGATTCTGCACTTCGCCCGCTGCCATTGGCATATTGTTCCAGCCGTCGTAGCCCCACAACGCCGCCAGCATCGCCGTGCCGAACAGCGCGAAGCCGCTCCATTCCGGCGTGTTCGCAGGCGTGGCCAGATGTGACCACGTCGCCGTTTGCGAAGCGAAAAACACGCCGCCCACGACAAACGCGATGCCTGCGATTTTCAGCACCGTCAGGAATGATTGCACCTTGCCGCCGAACGCGACCGTCAGGCAATTGATCGCGGTCAAGAACAAAATAATCGCCATCGTCACGACCTGCTTCGCGCCGAATTGCCAATTGATGGTTTGTCCCAACAGCGTAAATGTCTTCTGCGCCCACACAGCATTCAACGGTAAAAAGGCGGCGAGAAAAATTGCGGAGCCTGCGCCGAGGCTCGCAATCGAAGCACTGCCCGCGATGATGAAGCGTTGCCAGCCGAACAGAAACGCCGCCGCTTCGCCGTACGAATGTCGCAGGAAGACATATTCGCCGCCCGCGTGCGGCAACATCGCGCCGAGTTCGGCATACGTCAACGCGCCCGCGAGCGAGAGCAACCCGGCGGCTACCCACGCCAGCAAGACCATCGTCGGCGTGCGCACGTCCTGCGCCATCGGAGCCGTTTTCAAAAACACGCCCGTGCCGATGACCGTGCCGATCACAAGTGCAGTTGTGCCGGTCAACGTCAGACCGCGAATCAGTTGGGATTTTTCTTCTGCCATCAAATTGTGCCTTTCAAATATGCCTGTCGTTTGGCTTCGGGAAATTTTTCAATCGCGTAGCGCAGCATCGTGCGCGGCAGGGTTTTGTAGTGTGGTTGCAGAAACGACTCTTCCGCTGCCAGATCACGATTGCCAACTTCGCGCAGCATCCAGCCGACGGCTTTTTGAATCAGGTCGTGGCGGTCGTGTCGCAGCAGCTTGGCGATTTGCAGCGTGTCGGCGAAATCGTTTTGTCGAATGAAATGCTGCGTCGCAATGATCGCAATGCGGCGCTCCCAGAGGCTCTGGGACTTCGCCAGCTTGTACAGCGGCTGGCGGCTTTTGTCGAATAGATACGTGCCGACAATGTGCGGCGCAGAAGTGTCTACCAAATCCCAATTGTTGATGAAATCGGTGTGACGTAAATATTCTTCGTAGACCTTTTGCTTCATTGCCGCATCGCCTTTCGTAAACGCATGCACCAAAAGCATCAACGCCAACGCGCGCGCTTCGTGAATTGGTGATTGCAAAAGCTCCAGGCAATCGTCAAGCGGCGTGCTTCGCAATTCTTTCGCAAGCCGTCGCAGATCAGGCACGCGCACGCCGATGAATTGATCGCCTTCGCCATATTCGCCCGGCCCGGTTTTGAAAAACCATTGTGCCGCTTGGGCATGTTCGGCGCTGGCAAGCGTGCGGAGTTTGGCTTGTATTTCGGGGACTGACATTTTGTGTGGATTCGTCCGCGAAATCGCACGCAGCAGGACGAAGAAAATTAGACATGATGGACAAGATTTTTTGCAAGATTGACAAGATAGATATAACCAGTAACCAATCTTGTAAATCTTGAAATCAATCTTGTAAATCCTGTCAAAAACCTGGTGCGCCTTCGTGGATGAGTAATCAGCTAATAAATATCCAGATCGCGTCCCGACACGATTTTGCCGCGGTAGCCTTGTCGGATTTCGTTGAGCAATTCGTCTTCGGACGTGCCCCAGAATAGCTGATGATACAGAATCAGCAAGCCCGGCTTGGCCTTCGTCGCAATTTCGGCGAGTTCGCGCGAGGACGTGTGAAATTGTGAATGATACCGCTGCCATTCGGGCGGACGCTTTTGAAAACCTGCCTGCGAATAGACTTCGTGAATTAACACATCACAGCCATTGCAAGCGTCAATCACGCTCTGACTCGGCGCACAATCGCCCGAAATCACAATCGTTTTGTCCGGCGTTGCAAAGCGAAAGCCGAAGGCTTCTTTCCACGAACCGTGCTTGACGGCGAAGGCGTTGACCGTGACGTTCGCGTCTTTGTAAATCACGCCGGGCGTGATTTCGTGCGCGTCCACTTTGTGGCCGGTTTTGTTCGATGGCTCGCCGCCGAACAAACGCATATCGAGGTCTTGCTGGTAGGCTTTGACAATGTTGTTCGTCATCGCGCGCAAGCCTTTCGGGCCGTAGACTTCCAGCGGTTCCGTGCGCTCTAACACCCAGGGCGTGAAGATCAAATCTGCGTAGCCGACCGTGTGATCCGAATGCAGATGCGTGACGAACGCGCGCGTGAGTTTCGGCATCGCCAAGCCTTTGACGCCTTTGCGCCCGGCTGCCGCAGCACGCCGCACGACGCCGGGGCCGAAGTCTACGATGTACGGCGTGTCGTTGACGACGATGGCGATGGACGGGCCAAAGCGATCCGGGTCAGCATTCGGCGTGCCAGTGCCGAGCAGAACGATTTGGGTTTTTGCGGTGAGTAGCGACGGCGTTTGAGAAAGGTTGTCGTGCAAGGCAAGAGTGCCAAGAAACAACCCGAGAAGCAGACATGATGAGAGCAGTTTCATTCCGAGCAGTTGTCAGTTATCAAGCGACCGCACCAGATCGAAGAAATCATCGAAAGTATCTGTCTGCTGGCTATACTTTTCACTCCATCTAATTTGTCGAACAGCGACTAGCTTTTGCTGCGGATAGATCACCAGAAATTGACCGAGGGAACCATTGGCATTGTAGCCAATAATGTCACCATATTTTTTCCTGGAAAGTGTCAGTCCTTTGCTACCTAGTTCCTGATTGAGAATTTCATTCCACTGCTGACCGAGCATTTCAGCTAAAGTCTTAACAAACAGCGGCATGCTATCAAATGGTTTATTCCTAAGTGGCTCCAATTTACTTAGAAATGGTTTGCTCACGCCCGCCGCCTCAAGCTCCTTGAATTTTTCATCATCAATGATGGGGCGTTCATAACTCGGTATCCGCCACCACAGTAACCCACATGTCGGATTATAAGGCTGCCCTTGTTGTAGCGATTCCTCAATCCATTTTTCGCTGACAATCCGCTTGCTCTCCCACTGACCTTTGTTCAGGAGCAGCATTCCGAATTTTGCAAAGTCTGCGGCCTTGAGTTGTAAACCTGCCATCGCGTGCGGATTCCCTGCCGCATCCAATGTCCAATCAAAATCTGTAATGCCCAGCGGCTGAAGGATTTCATCACGAACATATATGTCCATCCGTTTGCCGGAAGCAACCTGAACAATCCCTGCAAGCAAATTGACCGCTTTGTTGTTGTAGCTGAATTTGCTGCCGGGTTCATCTGAAAGCTCAGCAGCAAGAGCCAGCTTGACGAAATCTGAACTGGGATAAATCTCGACACCAGTATTGGGAACATTCTGTAAGCCAGAGGTATGATTAAGCAAATGCCGGATTGCGATGAGTTTTTTTCGACCCTGTTTCCATTCGGGATAAAATTCATACACGGGTTGATCCAGTGATTTGATCTTGCCTGCATCAATCAGCTTGCCAATAGCGAGGCTGACAATAGATTTCGTGCAGGACATCAACTCGATTTTGCCGCGTTCCTGGCTGAAATACTCACCGACAAGTTGAGAATCTTTGAAGATCATCACGGCATCGCTGTGTGTTTCGGCAGCCCGCTTCAGCAGCTTTTCTAATGCTTCCTTCTTGATACCACTTGGTGGCTGACTGACGGTCGCGATACTACTGCAAAGCAACAGCACCGTTATGAGGCATATTTTTTTCATCGGACAACTCCTCACTCGTTTTGATCGCACAAGAAGCTGTTTTGAAAGCCAGCAATAAACAGTCCGCTAACCTTCAAAACAGCTTCTGAAACATCTAACAGCTATTTATCCGTCCAATCCGGCAACCGCCCCGGCGTCCAAGGCGCACCCGCCGCATCGAGAGCTTTTTCCAACTTCGGCATCTCGACGTCAAGCAACGTCTTCAACCGCGCCAGCACGGGTTTGAATTCCTCGGCGGCGATGTTGTAGTTCTCGATTTGCGATTGCGTCGGACGCAGCGCGGACATCCGAATGCGCTGCACCATCGTGTTGATGCGTTGATTGATCGAAGGTGGCGGAATGTCTGAGTCGGCGCGGCCTCCACGCAGCGCGTGCAGAATGTCGTCAAGCTTCGCGTCCATCGCTTTGATCTCGTTCATCAGCGCGGGCGTCGAGCCGGGCGCTTCCTGCGCGGCGCGTTTGATGAGGCCGAGCCGCGTGTTGGCGTTGTTCGCGGCATCCGTCGCTCCGGTCACGGCGCGTTGCAAATTCCAGGTTTTGCGTTGGAATTCGGCCAGCGCGTTGCGGTCGGCAGCGGTCATCGCTTCTGTGCCTTCGGCGACGACATTGAAGGTTTGCGCGCCCGGTAATTCCGTGATGACGCCGTCCACTTTGCGCGCCATTTTGACGGTGTATTTGCCGGGCATCGCCAGCATGCCTTGCGGGCCGAAACCACCGAAGCCGCCGAGATCAATGCCTTCAAAGCCGGGTGGCAATTGCGGTGCAGCCTGAATCACAGGCGGCGCGTAACGGAAATCCCACACAACCCGTTGCAGGCCGGGCAGCGCAGGCGCAGAAATTCGCCGCACGATCTTGCCGTCGGCGTCGGTGATCGTGAAGATCAACGCGGGCGGTTCTTCTTCGGCTTCTTCGCGCAATTGGGCAATGCTCGGATATGGCGGCGTTTCGTTTTTCTGCGCGGCGGCGCGTTCGGCTTCCTGTCGTTTTTGCCGTTTCGTGCGCACCGGGTCTTTTAGGAAATAGGTGATCGTTGCGCCGTACGTGGGATTCGGCGCGAGGTAATGCGACGCGCCCTGGCTGCCGACCGCTGTGTTCGAGCGAATGTACATCAACGCATCGCTGACCGGGAACAGGTGCGATTCCTGCGCGAGCGTTTCGGGCTTGATGTTGCGCAGCGGCGTGTAATCGTCGAGCACATAAAAACCGCGTCCGAACGTCGCGACGACCAAATCGTTCGCGCGTTTGTGAATCGCCAAATCGCGCACCGCAATCACCGGCATTCCGCCGCGCAGTTGCGTCCATTTCGCGCCGCCGTCCGTCGTGTAGAACAACCCGAATTCCGTACCGCAAAACAGCAGGTTCGGGTTGACGTGATCTTCCGCAATCGCATACGTCGAACCGCGCTCCGGCAAGTTCGCTGTGATCGAAGTCCACGTCTTTCCGGCGTCTGTACTCTTCATCAAATACGGTTTGAAATCACCGTTCTGATGATTGTTGTACACGGCGAAGACCGTGTTCGCATCGTGCTGCGACGCCAACACGCGATGCACATACGAGTTCTTCGGCACGCCGGGAACTTCTTCGACCTTGCGCCATGTTTTGCCCGCGTCTTCCGTGATGTTGATTAAGCCATCGTCTGTGCCGACGTAAATCAAACCTTCTTTTTTCGGCGATTCGCTGAGCGCAGAACCGTTGCCATAGAGCGCCGTAGATTGATGTTTGGCGACGGCTTCCGGCCCCCAGATTTTGCCCATCACCGGGATCGCGTTGCGATCCAGTCCGCGCGACAGATCGCCGCTAATCAGCTTCCAATCGTCGCCGCGATTGTCGCTGCGATACAGCTTATGTCCGGCGAAGTACAGCCGCGTGCGCGAATGCGGGCTGATAATCAATGGCGAGTCCCAATTGTAGCGTTCGGATTCCTGTCCTTTGCCGGGAACGGGAACGATGCTGACGCGCTCGCCTGTGCGTTTGTCGAAGCGCACCAAGCCGCCGTTCTGTGATTCGGCATAAATGATGTTCGGGTCTTCGGGATCAACACGAGACGTGAAGCCGTCGCCGCCGTTGGTCGTGAACCATTCGGCATTGGCGACGCCCGACGTGCTGCGCGTTTTGGCCGGGCCGCCGAGCGAATTGTTGTCCTGCGTGCCGCCGTAGACGTTATAAAACGGAAACTGATTGTCCACCGTCACGTCGTAAAACTGCGCGATGGGCAGGTTCGCTTTGAAGTGCCAATTGGCGGCGCGGTCGTGACTTTCATACACACCACCGTCGCAACCAACGAGCATATAATTCGTGTTCTTCGGATCAACCCAGATCGCGTGATTGTCTACGTGCTTCAGACGTTCGCCGAGTGGGCGCTGGGTTCTGCCGCCGTCGTCGGAGACTTGAAAGACGACGTTCGGAATGTAAATGCGATCCACGTTTTTCGGGTCACAGATGATTTGCGCGTAATACATCGCCTGGGCAATCGTCGGACTCGTGCGTTCCCACGTTGCGCCTTTGTCGTTGGAACGATAGATGCCGCTGCCCGTGCCCGCGGCTTCGACCGTCGCGTACACAACGTTCGGATCAACGGGCGAAACATCAATGCCGATGCGTCCGACATCGCCTTGCGGCAAGCCGCCGCGCAAGCGTGTCCACGTCGCGCCGCCGTCGGTAGATTTCTGCAAACCGCTTTCCGGCCCGCCATTGATGAGCGTGTGGAAGTGGCGTCGTCGTTGCCACGTTGCGGCGTAGACGATGTCCGGGTTCGATGGATCAAGCACGACATCCGTGACGCCGGTATTTTCGCTGATCGTCAAAATCGCTTTCCACGTTTTGCCGCCATCGGTGGTTTTGTACAACCCGCGATCCCCGCCCGCCGACCAGAGCGGCCCCTGCGCGGCGACGTAGACGACTTTGGTGTCGCGCGGATCAATCACGATGCGTCCGATATGTTCGGATTTTTCGAGACCGACTTTGCGAAAGCTCTTGCCGCCGTCTTCGGATTTGTACACGCCATCGCCGTAGCCGACGCTGCGTTGGCTGTTGTACTCGCCCGTGCCAACCCACAAGACGTTCGTGTCTTTCGGATCAAGCGCGATGTCGCCAATCGAGAATGCGCCGTAGTTATCAAACACGGGCGTCCACGTCGTCCCTGCATTCACGGTCTTCCAAACGCCGCCCGACGCGACGGCCACGAAATATTTGGCGCGATCATTCGGATCAACGGCAAAGTCGTTGACGCGCCCGCTCGTGACGGCGGGGCCGATGCTGCGCAGCCGCAGGCCGCCGAACATTCCCCCGCCGCCGCCGCCTTCGGGAGCGCCGCCTTGTGGTGGGCCGCCGCCGCCGCGCCGTCCTTGCGCCAGGGGAAGGGAAGAGATGAGCAGTAAAAAAGCGAGAAACGAGGCAAAGCGAAATGATCGCATGGTGAACGACTCCTTTTCGTATCGCAGGTGTTGGCCTGCGCATCAGTGATATGGGTACAGCGCTGTGTCTTGTGACGTTAACGGCGGCATTATGGTTTCGCGCGAAATTGATTACAAGGCTTTCGGTGCAGAGATTGCAGACCACGCGCGACAGGTTTATGATGCGCTCACCTTCATACAGTTCGTTACGAAACTTGATTTTCCGCTTTGACGGGCTTGCCGCCGCTGCTGGCCCAAGTCGGCACAGATGAAATGTTGCTGGGCGATTCGCTGCAACTGGCATCGCGCGTGAATGCCCGCGCGTAGGATAAATTAGCTTATGGATTCCAACCTTACGCGCCGCGCATTCATCGTGCAGACAGGCGCAGCGAGCATCGCAACCGCTATGACAACTCAGGCTCAATCCAGTTCCGAACTCTGCTTCAAAGACGCCGTCGAATTGGCGCAGATGATGCGCACGAAAAAAGTCTCCGCCGTCGAAGTGATGACCGCCTTCCTCGCGCAGATCAAGCGCGTCAATCCGCAGGTCAACGCCATCCCGACGTTCATTGGCGAAGAGGCTGCGCTGCGGGCGGCGAAGGACGCCGATGACCGTTTGGCAAAAGGCCAGACGCCGCTCGCCTTGCACGGTTTTCCGCACGCCGTCAAAGACCTCGCGGCGACGGCAGGCATTCGCACCACCTGGGGTTCGCCCATTTACCAAGACTTCGTGCCGACGAGCGATGATCTGTTTGTGCAACGCTTGAAAGCCGCCGGAGCCATCCTCATCGGCAAAACCAACACGCCCGAATTCGGAGCCGGTTCGCACACGTTCAATCCCGTCTTCGGCGCGACGCGCAATCCGTACGACCTGACGAAATCGTGCGGCGGCAGCAGCGGCGGCGCGGCGGTCGCGTTGGCGTGCGGGATGTTGCCGCTCGCGGATGGCAGCGATATGGGCGGGTCGCTCCGCAATCCGGCGAGCTTTTGCAATATCGTGGGCTTTCGTCCGTCGCCCGGTCGTGTGCCGACCTATCCGGCGGCGATGGCTTGGAACACGCTTTCTGTCTTGGGGCCGATGGCGCGCTCGGTGCGGGATGTCGCGTACTTGCTTTCGGTGCTGGCGGGGCCGGATTCGCGCGTGCCGATTTCGATTAACGAACCCGGCGCGAGTTTCCATCGTCCGTTGCCGCGCGATTTCAAAGGCGTGCGCGTGGCGTGGAGCCGCAACCTCGGACGCTATCCGGTGCAGAGCGTCGTGAACGAAGTTTGCGACCAGGCGCGTTCCGTGTTCGCAACCATCGGCTGTCAGGTCGAAGACGGCGAACCGGATTTCAAGGACGCCGACGAAATTTTTCAGACCTTGCGCGCGTGGTCATTTGCGCAAAGCCGCGCCGAAGATGTGCGACGGCATCGAGAGTTAATCAAAGACACGGTGGTGTGGAATGTTGAGAAAGGCTTGAAGCTGAGTGGCATGGACATTGCGCGCGCTGAAGTCAAACGCACCGAACTGTATCAGCGCGTTCACACGTTCTTGCAACGCTACGAATTCCTCGTGCTGCCCGTCTCGCAAGTTGTGCCCTTCCCCGTCGAAACCGATTGGGTGCGCGCGATCAATGGCACGAAGATGGAGACCTACATTGATTGGATGGCGACCTGTTACGCGATTACGTTGACGGGCTTGCCGGCGATTTCCGTGCCGTGCGGTTTCACGAAAGAGGGCTTGCCGGTCGGCTTGCAAATTGTCGGGCGGTATCAGCGCGACTTCGACGTGTTGCAATTGGCGTATGCGTTTGAGCAGGCCACGCAACACGGCAAGCGGCGACCCGCAATTGTCATTTAGATCAGTGCGCAAATGCGTGTACCGCTAGCAATTCTCAATTTGAAAAAAGCTGGCCGCGCCGCACGCCGGAACGGCCTGCATTTTTCCTTCTTGATTCTTCCTTCTTCATTATTTCCAGAGGGATTCCCCGCCAAACAATGAAAAAGGAAGAAGGAATAATCAAGAATGTCACTGCTATAGTTCCAGATTGAGAATTGAAATCCGCTTTAGCAGACGAAAGGCAAGACTATGAAACAAGTCCTGCACGAAGCAAAATCTCGCCGCCGCTTTCTGCGCTTGCTCGCGGCCAGCCTGCTACTCGCGTATGCGGGAGGCGCGTTCTCAACCGATAACTTCGCGCAAGACTTGATCGCCGCGCCCGAAGAGGCCTTGAACGTGCTGGAATTCGAGGCGGTCGCACGCAAAAATCTGCCGCCTGCGCATTTCGGTTACATGGCAACGGGCGTGGATGACGATGGCACGCTGCGCGCCAATCGCACGGGCTTCGAGAAGTTTCAATTGCGCGTGCGGCGGCTGCGCGATGTGCAAAACATTGATCTGTCCGTGCGGCTGTTTGGCACGACTTGGGACACGCCGATCATCTTCGCGCCAGTGGGCAGCCAGAAAGCCTTTCATCCTGACGGCGAAATCGCAGTGGCGAAAGCGGCGCGCGCCAAAGGCTACCTCCAAATTTTATCCACGATGACTTCCGTGCCCGTCGAAGCCGTCAACACGGCGCGCGGCACGCCCGTCTGGTATCAACTCTATCCGACCAACGATTGGAACGTGACGCGCGCGCTGACCAAACGCGCCGAGGCCGCGGGCTGTCCCGTCCTCGTGCTGACGTTGGATTTGCAGGGCGGCAACAACCGCGAGACTTTCTTCAAGTCCCGCCGCGTGGATGCACGGCAATGTACCGACTGTCACGTCGGCGGCTTTGCGTACAACCTGACCATCCGTCGCCGCCCGATGTTTCAAGGTCTCGATTTGTCGAAGGTCGTCACGCAGTACCCGCTGGACATGACATGGGACATTGTCAAACGGCTGCGCGACACGACTGGCATGAAGTTGGTGCTCAAAGGCATCGTCACGCGCGAAGATGCGCAGTTGGCGGTCGAACACGGTGTGGACGGCCTGATCGTTTCCAATCACGGCGGGCGCGCGGAGGACAGCAATCGCTCAACCATCGAATGCCTGCCCGAAGTCGTCGCGGGCGTGCAAGGACGAATTCCGGTGCTGATTGACGGCGGCTTTCGGCGGGGCACCGACATCTTCAAAGCTCTGGCGCTCGGTGCTAACGCCGTGTGCATCGGACGCCCGTATTTATGGGGCTTGGCGGCGTTCGGACAGCCCGGCGTCGAAGCTGTGCTCACGCTCCTGCGCCGCGAATTGGAGATTGTTATGCGCCAGGCCGGGACGACCTCGCTGGCGAAAATCACGCGCGAATATTTGCTGGAACGATAATCCAAAGGAGGATCTGAAAATGCTGCACAAAACTTTGTTCGCACTGCTGAGCGCGATGCTGCTGCTTTCTGCAACAGCGCACGCACAATATCAAACCAACGCGCCTGCGACTGCGCCGCTTGTCACCGAAAACCCTGTCAAGAAAGCCTTGAAGGAAGGCAAAGTCGTGATCGGCGCAACCGTGACTGCCGCCAATCCCGATGTCGCTGCGACGTTGGCTGGCGTGGGCTTCGACTTTCTCTGGATCGAGATGGAACACGGCCCCATCACGCTGGAAACCGCGCGTTCGATGATCTTGGCCACGCGCGGCTTGCGTGCGATGCCGTTCACGCGCGTGCCGGTCAATGAACCCTGGCTCGCCAAACGAGTGCTCGACATCGGCAGTCTCGGCGTGATCTTTCCGTTCACCAGCACCAAAGAATTGGCCGAACAAGCGGTCAAGTCGTGCAAATATCCGCCGCTCGGCATTCGCGGCGCTGGCCCCGCGATGGCGGCTTCGCGCTGGGGCATGAGCGGAGCCGATTACGTGAAATTCGCCAATGAAAACGTGATGGTCATTGTCATCATCGAACAGAAGCAGGCAATTGACAACATCGAAGAAATCGCCGCTGTGCCGGGCATTGACGTGCTGTTCATCGGCGCGAATGACTTGTCGTATTCACTCGGCGTCGGCGGTAACGTCAACGCGCCCGTCGTCGAAGAAGCGATGACCAAAGTTTTAGCCGCCGCGAAAAAGCGCAACATCCCCGTCGGCTTCCCGTCCGGCAATCCGACCGAAATCAACAAACGCATCGCGCAGGGCTTTCGCTTTTTTCAAGCGTCGAGCGATCTGGCGATGATGTCGGCGGGCGCGCGCGACATGCTCTCGAAAGTGCCACGCGAAGAGACAAAGGCGAATCCAGAAAACAAAAAATAGTACGCCCTATACGTCTCAGTCGAGAACGACAACCCCAATGACGAAGGTGTGAACGCGCGTCTGTGGCAATCGCAGAAGTGTCACAGACGCCCCTTTGCCGCAACCGCCCCACATTTATGTTGTGAGGCGGAGGCAATATGGAACAACTTCGTCAGCCGTCATTCACAGTAGAAAGCAGAGGCGTTCGCGTTTGGGCACTTATCATCGCAACCATTCTCGCAGGCATCGCTGTCGCGTGTCTGCCTGCGATCCCGCAAGCCGCACATTTTCACAACTTCGCCGATCAACGCAGTGGGTGGGGCATTCCGAACCTGCTGAACGTCGTCTCGAATCTTGCGTTCGTGTGGGGCGGAATCGTTGGACTCAGATTTCTGTCACGACCCTCAAACATTCCCTTCGCCAAAGCGCCGTGGTGCATGTTTTTTGTGGGCGCGGTGCTGACCGGCCTCGGTTCCGCGTATTACCACCTCGCACCGAATAACACACGTTTGGTGTGGGATCGGTTGCCAATGACAATCGTGTTTATGTCGTTGTTGGCGGCGATTATCACGGAACGCATTAGCGCGAATGGCGGTTTGTTATTGCTCTTTCCGCTGTTGCTGCTCGGCGTCGGAAGCGTTGTGTATTGGCATTTCACGGAGCAAGTCGGGCAAGGCGATTTGCGGCTGTACGGCTTTGTGCAGTTTTATCCCATGCTGCTGATCCCCGCGATTTTGCTGCTCTTTCGCGCCCACTACACGCACAGCGGATATTTATTCGGGATGATCGGCGTGTACGCGCTGGCGAAAGTGAGCGAGCATTTTGATGCCGAACTGCTGGCGTTCGGAAACGTCGTCAGCGGGCATACGATCAAGCATCTGCTGGCGTCGTTGCCGATTTGGTTTGTGTGGCGAATGCTGCGGAATCGGAAGGCGATCAAGAATTTAGGGCTTCATCTAACGCAAATGTAGGAAGAAAAAAGCACTCTTGACACTGGGTTCTCAAAATGAGAATCTTGCGATGGTCTCTCGATAGTCGGCATAGAACGCAGGCTATCCGACAAGATAATAGAGCCTCATCAATGAGCAACCGAATTGAGATCACTTTACCCATTGGAGGATTAAATGCAGGCAAAAAGGTTGAAGAAAGAAATAAGGCATACTCATGAACGTTATCTCTTATCAAACGATCAAACAGTTCATCCGTAAGCATAGCGATAGTCAGGCAGGGCTGAACTCCTGGTATAAAATCGCAAGCAAAGCCACGTGGCAAAATTTAGCAGAAGTGAAAAGCGTTTATCCCCACGCGGATTTGTATGGGGACTGTACGATTTTCAATATTTCGGGCAACAAGTACCGGTTAGTCGTGAAGATTGACTACGAAGCACAGATCATTTTCATCAAACACATCATGACGCATGCTGAATACGACAAAGACAAGTGGAAAAAAGATTGTTAGGTTGAATCCGCAGCGATACGCCGAATTGCTGACGATGGCCCTGCCGACGGTCATCGAAACACCCGCCCAACACCAACGGCTGCTCGCGGTCGTGGAAAAGCTGATGGGCAAAGGGGCAGAGCGCACAGTGGAAGAAACGGCGTTGCTCAAGCTGTTGGCGCACCTGATTGAGAGCTACGAACAAAAAATCTATCAGCCCGAAATGGCAACGCCGCACGAAGCTTTGCGCGAATTGATGGCGGCACGAGAGTTGAAGCAAAGTGATTTGCTGCCGATCTTCAACTCCAAGGGGGTGGCTTCGGAAGTCATCAACGGCAAGCGCAGCATCAGCAAGGCACAAGCAAAAGCCTTAGCCGAATATTTCAGTGTTTCGGTAGAAGTCTTTCTTTGAGAGCCGACCTTCGCCTTTCCAACCTTGCCGCAATCACAAACTCTTCGCGCCTTCCTCAAATTTGAAAGCCATACCCCGCCGTGCTACGATGCCGCATCGTTTTCGTAACGCAGTTGGTATCAATTCATCGAGCAATAATTCATGCGCATTTGCATTTTGGGGAGTGGTAGTTCCGGTAACGCGACCTTAGTCGTCGCGGGCGAAACCCGCGTGTTGATTGATTGTGGTTTGAGCGGTAAAGAAACGATGCGCCGCGTGCGCGAAGTCGGCGAAGACCCGCATAAAATCAATGCCATCGTTATCACACACGAACACGGCGATCACGCCAGCGGCTTGCACGTCGTCGCCAAAACCATCGGCGCACCCGTCTTTATTTCTTCAGCGACATTAGACGCCTGCAAGCTGGGCGACAAAGTCAACAACATCCAACGTGGCGACGAGATTTCTTCCGCGCAGGATTTCGCGGTGGGTGAGATCAAGTTTCATCCCTTCACCATTCCGCACGACGCTGCCGACCCGTTTGCCTACACGCTGGAATTTCAAGGCATCAAGGCCGGGATGGCCGTTGACCTGGGCTATTATCACGGCTTGGCGGCGGAGCGATTTCGCGGTTGCGATGCGCTGGTGTTGGAGTCGAATTACGAAACCGACATGCTGCGCGCCTGCACGTTTTATCCCTGGTCACTGAAGCAGCGGATTATGAGTCGCAATGGGCACGTGTCGAATGATGAATTGGCACGCTTCCTGCGCGATGATTTCGATGGCAAAGCCCAACACGTCGTACTGGCGCATCTGTCGCAAAACTCGAATCACCCCGAAGTCGCGCGGCTGGCGGCGATGCAGGCGTTGGAAACCCGCTCGCCGTTGTTTTCGGCGGATGCGGCGCGGCGCGTGAAGATTGCGAATTATGCTGCGCCGACGGATTGGATTGAATTATGAATGCGGAATGCGGAATGCGGAATGCGGAATGTGGAGTGAAAGTCCTCGCGGCGTTCTTCGTTTGTCTGCTTTCGTTATCTTCGTTCGCGCAATCGGGGCGCAAGACGCAGAACCCGCAAAAGCCTGGGGACAATAAAGCCGACCTGCGTATCGAAACGCGCGAAGTGCGCTTGCCGATTCGTGCGTACAACAACGTCGGCAAGCCCGTGACCGACCTTGCGCCGAAAGATGTCGTCATCATCGAGAACGGCGAAGCGCGACCAACAACGAGTGTGAAATTGGAGCCTGCGAACATTTTGCTCGTGCTGGATGTGAGCAACGAAATCGGCACGTTCAAGAACGGCGAGAGTGATCGCCACAATATTTACGCCGACAACCCAGAAGAAGAAAAAGCCAAAATCTGGGGCAAAACCACGCCGATTCTCAAACAACCTGCGCCCCGCGAATTTGCTTACAATGTGGTCAAAAACTTAGCTGCAACCGACCGCCTCGCCATCATTCAATATTCCGATAAAGTGCAGTTGTTGCAGGATTGGACGACCGATCACGAAGAAGCGCGCACAGCGTTGGATTCTAAATTCCGCGTCGGCATCAAATCCACGTTTCACGATGCGCTGGTGTTGGCCGCGAAGAAACTGAACGAATGCGAAACCGGACGGCGCGTTGTGGTGTTGTTGAGCGACGGCTTTGATTCGGCGAGCAAAACCACACGCAACAAGGCACTCGACGCGCTGATGAAAACCGAAGCTTCGATCTTTGTCGTGAGTTGGACAGAGTTGCTGCGCTCCGAAGTGATCAAAGCGATGCAGTGGAATGGCGCGCACGAACAACAAGGCTCGCGCACACAAAAACGACAGGCCGAATTGGCCGACTTCCTCCGCAAACTGGATGGCAAAGAAGCCGAGTTGAAAAGCTTGGCCGAACTGACGGGCGGCGAATTTTATCTGCCTGCGCGCTTCAAAGTTTTCCTGCAACAACCCGCCGACATTCTCCGCGACATCGGTTCGCAATACACGCTAACCTATTTGACCGAGCGCGAATTCGTGGACACCAGCTTTCGCGCCGTGCAAGTGATTGCCGCGCGTTCCGGGATGACGGTCAAAGCGCGGCAACGACGATACAGCAGTGATTGAGCGCCTCCCTAAAAATCAAACGCAAAAGGAATCAAGTAAGCCATGATCGGTCGCTACACCTTGCCCGAAATGGGCGCCATCTGGACAGAAGAAAACAAATATCAAACCTGGCTCGAGGTCGAAATCGCCGCGTGTCAGGCCAATGCCGAAGCCGGTTCGATTCCGCTGGAAGCGGTCGAAGTCATCCGACAAAAAGCCGCGTTCACGGTCGAGCGCATTCACGAACTCGAAAAAACGACGGATCACGACGTCATCGCCTTCACGACGAATCTGGCCGAAAACATTGGCGACGAAGCGCGCTGGGTGCATTACGGGTTGACGTCATCGGACGTCGTGGACACGGCGAATGGCTTGTTGCTGCGCGAGGCGGGCGATTTGATTATTGCGAAGTTGCAAACCTTGAGCGACCTGTTGCGCCGCAAAGCATTTCAGTACAAAGACACGCCGATGATCGGTCGCACGCACGGCATTCACGCCGAGCCGACGACGATGGGGATGACGTTCGCGTTGTGGTTTGAAGAGAACCGCCGCAACGTGGATCGGATGACGCGCGCGCGCGCAGGCATCAGCTACGGCAAGCTGTCCGGCGCGGTCGGCACGTTCGCGCATCTCGAACCTGAAATCGAAGAGCGCGTCTGCTTCCTGCTCGGCCTGAAACCGGCCAACGTTTCGACACAGGTGATTCAGCGCGACCGTTATTCGGAATTCGTTTGCACGTTGGCGATCATCGCTTCGTCGCTCGAAAAAATCGCGCTGCAAATTCGCCATTGGCAGCGCACCGAAGTCCGCGAAGCACACGAATACTTCAAGCCCGGCCAGAAAGGCTCGTCCGCGATGCCGCACAAACGCAATCCGATTTTGTCCGAACGCCTCTGCGGCCTCGCGCGCGTCGTGCGTGGTTATGCGATGACCGCGCTCGAAAACAATGCGCTCTGGCACGAACGCGACATTTCGCATTCGGGCGCGGAGCGTGTGATCCTGCCGGACGCCTGCATCGCTGTAGATTACATGCTGGCGAAGACGACAAGTTTGCTCGACAAGCTGGTCATCAACGAAGCGCAGTTGCTGAAGAATTTGCATCTGACGCGCGGCCTCGTGTTTTCAGGACAGTTGTTATTGGAACTCGCCGCCGCAGGCGCACAACGCGAAGAAGCGTATTACTGGGTGCAACGCAATGCGCTGAATTCGTGGGACAACGGGTTGGATTTCCGCGAACTGGTGACGAACGATCCCGATATTTCCAAGCTGCTTACTGCCGAACAAATTGAGCGCGCATTTGATGTGAAAACGCGGCTCAGAAATATTGATCGCGTGTTCGAGCGCGTCTTTGGAGAAAGCTGATCTATTGAGCCGCGTTTATTTCTGGCGTAGAGTGGGCGCGATGTCCGTCAAATCGAGAGCTTACATTGCATCCGGGTTCCTTTGCGTTGCCCTCGGCGTCGCCGGCATTCCGCTGCCGTTGCTGCCGACGACCCCGTTTTTATTGCTCGCCGCGTTCTGCTTCGCGCGCGGCAGTGAGCGCTGGCATCGCTGGTTGCTGACGCATCCGACGCTCAGCCCATACGTCCTTGCCTTCCGCGACAAACACGGCTTGACGCGCGCCCAGAAATGGCGCATCGCTGCCCTGGTCACGCTCACGCTGTTGGTCACAGGAGCATTCGCGCCGATCTATGGCAAATTGCTCGCGCTCGTGATTTGGAGCACGACGATGCTGTACTTGTACTTCAGCCGCTCCGCCTCGTCGAATTGAGGGGCGATGATAGCAGCCCGTGAGCAATGTTGGCTGAGTTGTGATGTAATAAGGCGCATATATGGCAGATCAATTCTCAAAATCCCAAGTTGATCGGTTAGGTGAACGTCTGAAGAAAGGTAAGATTGAAGAAGCTGACCTGCGAATGCTGGATCAATACCGTCGTTTGTATACGCCTGCTTACGAAGTCGTAGTCAAAGCGATTCGGGGGCAGTTGTTGCTGGAACCGACGGGAAGGCCTGCCAAGTCCACTACATCCATTGTTGAGAAACTGCGCCGCGAAAGCATACGTCTCACGCAAATTCAGGATATTGCGGGCTGCCGTTTGATCGCAACAGACATAAGAAATCAGGATGAAGTTGTGGCTTCGCTTCGTAATCTCCTTGAAGATGTTACAACCGTTGATCGGCGCGAGAAACCAAGCCATGGGTATCGCGCAGTTCACCTGATTGTGAGGGTGCAAAAAAGGCTGATTGAGATACAGGTACGGACAGTGCCACAACATCTTTGGGCTGAGCTATCGGAAAAACTTTCTGATATTTTTGGGCAAACTTTTAAGTATGGCGGCGGAGATGAAAAGATTCGTGAGGCACTTGTGGGTTCATCTGTAGTAGTTTGTGATTTGGAAAACAAGGAAAAAATCT
>CAZWAK010000013.1:0-30700 GCA_964631865.1 uncultured Heliobacteriaceae bacterium
CCGCAGCACTCCAAACGCTTCACGCTCCTTCAACTCAGCATCCAATGAGAAATGCGCTGCTCGCACTTCACACGGATTCATTTCAGCTTCTCGTATTCCTTCTTCGCTTCCATCAGCACAGGAAGATCGGCATCGGCGTCTTTCCACAGTGCGAAGAAATCCTGGTAGTGCTGGCGTGCTTGCGTTGTGTGGCCCTGCAACAGCGCCGCTCGCGCCAAGCCCAGATGCGCGAGCGGATACAACGGTTGGAGGGCGGTCCAGCCCCGGTTCGCCAGGATCGTTTGAAACTCGCGGGCCGCCTCTGTGCCGTTGCCTTCGCCCAACCAGGCGTGGCCGCGCAAATGGTTTTGGTAAAAGTAACTCACATTTTCATAGCGGCGCACGGCTTGCAAAATCTGGATGGTCTGGCGGCGCTTGCCACGCCGCAATTCAAGCGCCGCGCGAATCAAGGGCACTTGAATCTCATTGACGAGTGTATCACTAGGATAGCGCCGGGTGGCTTCATCGTTGAGCGCCTGAGCCTGGGCCGGTTCACCACATAACGCCAGGGCGATGCCTGCGCCGAAAAACACCTTCGGGGCGCGTGGAAAGGCGGCAGCACGGGCGAGGGCGGTGCGACTCTGCCGACAAAGCCCCAAGGTGGCGGCTTGTTCAGCCGTCCAGTTCTCAATCTCTCCCGCGGTTTCCAGCATTTTGCGTTGGCGCGCCAACGCTACCGCTTGTTGGCGGAATTCTCGCGCTTTCTGCCATTGGCCGGTAAACACGGCCTGTCTACTCAACCAAATCAGATGTTCGTATTCCCCCGGCCTGCGACTCGCCCAATCAATTTGTTGTTGCATGGCCGCCGTGTCCCCCTGGATAAGAGCGATTTCAAAGAATCTGCCGCGACTAAACACCGAGTCGAACCCCCGCGCAATCACCTGTTCTCCCATCGCTCTGGCCTCGTCAAAACGACTGAGTCGCAGGTACACATTCGCCAGGGTGCGATAGGGCGAACCATAGTTGGGATTCAGGCGGATGGCGGCGCGGAGTTCTTCAATCGCCTGTTCGTATTGTCCAATCACATTGTAACGATTGCCCAAAGTACGCCGCGCGACCGCATCGTTAGGATAAATCTGCCGGAGTAATTCGAGGGTTTCGATCTGCTTGTGGATTTCTCCGGTGACGGACTCGTAGTATTGCGAAGTGATGTGCAACCGCTCGCGCTCAGTAACGCGCCCCCGCAACGCAAACGCTTTTTGTGCCGCTTCTACCGCCAGCCTATGCTGTTCGCTGGCCGTGTAAGCTGAGGCCAGCGTGCTGTAGGCGCGCGCGAAATCAGGATCAAGTTCGAGCGCGTGTTTGAGCGACGAAATCGCCTCCAGGTACCTGCCCTTCGCGTTCAGCTCCGCTCCCATGGAGAACGCTTTGAATGCCTCCAGCGACGAAGTTGTAACCTGTTCAGGCGGGGCGGCAAACTTCTGAATCGAACTCAGCGATTCGCCCAGCTTCTCGCGCATTCGCGTTGCGATTTCCCCCAACGTCCGCAGCACTTGTTCTTTGCTGTTCGCCTCGCCCTGCTCGTGCGCCAGCACATCGCCGCTCGGCGCATTGATCGCTTCGAGGCTAATCATATAGCTACGCCCCAACGGCACAATCGAACCGGTCAGCAAGGCTTTCAGCCCCTGGCGCTGGCAGATTTCGCGGCCCAGGCTGGTTGTCACCTGCTCATCCGGCGAGCGATTCATCAGCCGCAAGCTCTCGCGCACACGTTCGTCGGAGAAAAGATTCAGAAACGGCGATTGCTCAAGCTGCGCCGCCAGCGATTTCTTGAGCGCGTCGTCAAAGACTTCGTCTCCGGTTTGATTGACAAATTCCGTGAGCAGGATCGTGTCTTTGTCCGTCAGCATAGGGCGGCGGTTAAAATAGAAGAAGGCCATCACGCTGCCAACCAGCAGTGCAAGGCCAAGCACAAGAAACGCGATACGCCACCGTGTTTTCGAGCGAGTTCGCACTGTGCTTCTGCGGTCGTCTGGCTGTTGCTGCTGTGCGGTCAGTGGCATCAGCCGTTGTCGCACTTCTGCGGCAGCGGGGCGTCGGCTCGGCTCTTTCTCCAACATTTGCAGAATCAACGTTTCGAGGGCGCGGGGAAGGTCGGGTTTGTGATGCGAAGGTGCCAGCGGCGTTTGTGCCATGATGGCTTGTTTCAGATTCACTTGCGCATCGGTCGCAAACGGATGTTGCCCGCAGAGAAACTCATAACAAATCACGCCCAGCGAAAAGAGGTCGGAGGCGCTGCCGACTGGCTCTCCTTTGGCTTGCTCAGGAGACATATACGTCGGTGTTCCCATGGCTGCGCCCACACTCCACGACGGCCCCACAGCGGACGCATCTACTTCCTCACGATTGATACGAGCCAGACCGAAATCCAGTAATTTTGGCGTCCCCGCCGCAGTCAGCATGATATTTCCCGGCTTGATGTCCCGATGAATTACGCCGTGTTCGTGCGCGTGTGCGAGCGCGTCCGTCAGCGGCACGAACCATTGATAAAACAGGTCGAGGTCGCAGGACTGTTTGTAAATCGGAGCAGAAAGCGGTTGGCCGTCAATGTATTCCATCGTGATGAAATGATAATCGGCGGCCTCTTCTATCGAGTAAATTGTGGCAATGTTCGGATGATTGAGCGCCGCTGCGGCCTTCGCCTCGCGGTGAAATTGCGCCAGCCGTTTCGCATCGTGCGTAAAGATGGTGGGCAAGACTTTCAGCGCGACGTTCCGCTCCAATTGCATGTCGTACGCCAGATATACTTCGCCCATTCCACCCACGCCGATTGGCGAGAGAATCCGATGGACGTTCAACTGTTCGCCTGTCGCCAATGTGGCTGGGGCTTCGACTAAGATTTGGGCGGCAAATTCATGGGCGGGATAATCCATCAGATCGCCGGATTCCTCGTGCGCGGTGAGGAGTCCATTGATCTCCTCCATCAAAGTCGAATCACCCGCACAGACTTGGGCCAGAAACGCTTGCCGCGCTTCCGGGTTCTGCTCAAGCGTCGCCTGAAAGAGTTGATTGACTTGTTGCCAGCGTTGCGAGGTCATCGCTTGCGGCTCCTGCGAAAAGGTAGCGCGATTTGGCCAATCGCATTACGTTTCTTTGATCGTGATGGTGAATAAGTAAAAGCCGATCCCGGCACGGACAGGCATTTTCCTATTATTGATGGCGAGAGGTTTGTCTGCCCCCTAGAATGGCGCTATGCTCATGCGCCATTCCAACTTTTACAGGCAATGGCACGACTTGCGCCGCCATTGACGAACGAACTTCTGGCTGGACATTCCACCCCACAAAGGCTCCAGCCGATTCGACCGCGGAGACGACGAAGCAGTTGCCCCATCGCACCCTTTATTTCTCCGGCAGTAACGAATTTCGCTGCGAGAGTTTCTTGTAATACTCATCCACCAACTTGCGATAGCGTTCGGGCGCAGCGCCTTCGTCGGCCAGACGCAAGTTGCCTTTGCCCAATTTGGCTTGCAGACGTTTGCTGAGTTCAAGTTCGATGTTGCGCAGCGGTTCGATGACTTCGGCTTTCAGACGTTGCGCGGTGGCGTTGTCATCGCCAAACGATTGATTCATCATCCGCGCCATTTCCTGAATCGCTTTGTCCAATTCTTTCGTCAGTTCGCCGCCTTTGCCTTGCCGCGCGAGTTGTTGGCGCAGGTCTTGCAGTTCGCGCATCCGTTCGCGCATCTCGGAACCGAGTTGGCGATCACCACCCATCAACGGGCCGCCGCCAGCCATGCCGTTTTGCGGTATGCCGCTGTAAGGACTGCCGCTCTGCCGCTGCCCGCCTTGTTGACCGCCCTGCGCTTGTTGTTGACCTTGCTGTCCCTGCTGACCTTGCTGGCCTTGTTGTCCCTGCTGACCTTGCTGACCCTGCTGGCCTTGTTGTCCCTGTTGTCCCTGTTGTTGCCCTTGTTGGCCTTGCTGATTGTTGCGCGCGGATTGTTGGCCTTGTTGTCCCTGTTGGCCTTGCTGCTGGCCTTGCTGATTGCGTTGGCCTTGTTGATTGCCTTGTTCGTTGTTGCGAGCTTGTTGATTGCCCTGTTGCCCTGGCTGGCCTTGCTGATTTTGTTGATTGCCTTGTTGGCCTTGTTGCCCTTGTTGGCCTTGCTGATTGCGAGCTTGTTGATTGCCTTGCTGCCCCTGTTGCCCTTGTTGATTTTGCTGATTGCGTTGACGTCCATTGCCGTTTTCAAGCCGCTTCTTCAGCGACTCCAGGCTGTCGGCAATCTCGCGCGTTTTCTCCAATGCTTCTTCGGTGTCGCCGCCGGGGCCTTTGTTGTTCTTCGCGCTTTGCTTGTTCGCTTGATCGGCGACGTTCAATTGACTCACCAGGTCGTTCAGGTTTTGCTGAATCACTTGTTCGCCTTGCCGCGCCGGTTCCATTTGATTGCCCGCGATGTTTTGGTTGTTGCGGCGAATGCGATTGGCGACTTGATTGCCGCGCAGGTTTGCCGCTGCGGAGCGCAGTTGATCGGCAGCCTTTTGTTGCTCGCCGCTCATGCCGCGCGCGGTTTGATCCATCTCGCGTTCGAGGTTGTTGACTTCGTTCGCCAACTCACTCTTCTTTTCCATCAAGCGTTGCTTGGCTTCGCCAGCCGACGGATCGTTTTGCTTGCGAATCAAATCATCGAGTTGCTTTTGAATCTCCTGTTGCTTTTGCGCTGCGCCTGCCGCGCGATTCTTCAAATCCGAAACCGCGTTGCCGCTTTGCCCGCGCTGATTCTGCGACTGCATTTGCTGCGCTTGCCGCAAAGATTCCATCGCGCGTTGCATCGCGGATTGGGCTTCTTGCGAGTTGTTGTTGGCGTTCGCGTTTTGCGCTTTCTGCATCTCTTCGGCAGCTTTCTTGAGCTGATCGGCTTGCCGCTGCAATTGCGGATCGCGGCGTTCGCGCGAGAGTCGTTCTAATTCGCGCGCCTGCTTCTTGGCCTCTTCGATCATCTCTTGTTGTTGCTGCTGCGAGCCGCCGCCACCGCCGCCTTGATTACGCTGTTGCTGCTGGCGGCGTTGTTGTTGCTCAAGCTGTTGCTGCGCACGACGCGCCAATTCTTCGAGCTTGCGTTTTTGTTCGTCGTCTTGTTGCTGGCCTTGTTGCTGCTTCTCGCGGTTGAGCGTCTCGTACTGATTCTTCATCTTGTCGAGTTCCAACTCGAACAAATCCGCGAGTTCTTCGGCCTGCCGACTTTGGCCTTGTCCTTGTCCTTGCTGCTGCCCCATCTGCACCTGAATTTCCTTGAAGATCGCATCGGCACGCAGCAGTTGTTGCAAGGCACGTTGCTCGAACGGCAACGCGGGAACACCCTTTTGCCCCTTGAGTTCGTTCGTCGCGCCTTCCATCTCTTTTTGCGCCTGATTCAGGTTTTCGACGAGTTGCTGGAACTGTTGCAAGCTGCCGCCGCCACCCGGCGCACCTCCGCCGAGCCGACGTCGAATGCGATCAATCAGCGCGTTCGTGTCTTCGCGCAGTTTTTCCTGCGCGAGCGAAACGGTGTTGTAGTTTTCCGCTTTGTCCGCCGCCGAATATTTCGACTCTTCGCGGTTGATGCGGAAGGTCGCGGCGATGATGTCTTTTTGCCGACGCGGCAACGCTTGCTCCTGTTCGCCACCTTGTCCCTGCCCGCCGCCTTGTTGCTGCTGGCCTTGCCGGAATTCTTTCTCGAACGGTTTGACTTCGATGAAGTAAATGTCGCTCGTCGTTTCGTTCTGCGCGTCGCGCGCTTTGGCGTAATACGACACGAAATCGCCGGGCTTCAGGCCGTATTCTTCGAGGAAGAACGTGTGCGAGCCGGTCAACGTGCGCGCTTCGGGACGGCTCAGGTTTTGCAGTTGGATTTTCTTTTCTTCGCCGCCGTTGACCGAATAAATCAACTCAATCGAAGCCACGCCGTAATCGTCTTCGGCTTTGGCTTGCGTGAAGATTTCTTCGATGTTCGTGGCTTTCACATCGCGGCCCGGCTTGTCGAACGTTACGGTCGGCGGTTCGTCTTCGAGAATCGTCAAATCGTATTCATTCGAGCCATTGTATTTGTCGCCTTCGACGCTGATGAGTTCGATGTGGTAGCTGGTGTTTTCTGTGAGCGTCAGCGAGCCGCTGAAAAACGGTTCGACCTCGCCGCTTTCCAAACGTTGTTCGCTCGGCTTCATTTCAATCTTCGTGCCATTTTTCAGCACGATGAACGCAGACTTGGCTTTGGCCGACAAGACGGCTTTGATCGTGACGACCGTGCCCTTGAGCGCCGCAACGTTGCCGCTGTCTTCCTGTGTCTTGCTCGGCATTCCAGTGTACGCGGGAAAATCGAGCGTCGTGTCAACACGTTTGACGAACGGCAAATCGGCGACATCAAGTTTGAAGACATCGGATTTGACGTCTTTTGATTCGACGAAATATTCAATCGGCTCCTGAATGTTGAAGATGAAATATTGGTAGTCGTTTTTGTTCTTCGCCGGTTCCATCACTTGCCCAACCCACTGATCGTCCGTGCCGGCCTTGCGATAATACATCGTGACCGTGCCGAGGTCTTCCGGCTTGAAATTCACGAGCGACGCGATGAACTGTTGATCCGATCCTTTCGGCACACGCGCGGTTCCCGGCTTGACCGTGATGCGCATGGCGTTCGGCGAAATCAAATCTTTTGCAATCCCAGTATCAATGAGGTTTTTAATCCCGCTCGTCAATTCTGTCGGGCCAAAGAGAATCGTGCCAATGAACAGCGCGACGGTTGCTGCGACGATGCCGCCGTAGCCGAACAGCCGTTTGCGTGGCACGACTTCGTGCGTGGCGATTTCGCTCGCCTTCTGATTCGCGTCGTCCCACAACCGCGCGATGACTGGCTTGTCCTTTTGCTCTTCAAATTCCACGGCAGTCGTCAACCGATCTTCGAGTCCCGCGTGCTTCTCCTGAATCAAATGCGCGACTTGCGAATCGGACACTTTCTTCCGCAACGGACGAATCAGGAAAACGTAGACTGCTGCGCCGACTCCCAGCAATGCAATGAGGCGTAATGAATTCAACGTCCCGGGACTGTAGCGGAATTTGTAGGCAAGATAGCTGATCGCCAATAAAAATGCGGCGGCAGCGGCAATCGTGATCGCCGCGCCTTTGAAAACCGTCACCAACCAACGGCGACGACGAACGGATTGAATAATGCTGGAAACTTGATTGTTGTCGGTCATAACTACCTCTTGATTGAATCCGGGATTGCCTGGGGGACACTCGAATTTGCCGCTGCGACATTGTCGCAATTTTTGCGCGCGAGGGAAAGTCAGAATTGGGTTTTGTGAGGAATTTAATCTGAAGGAAAGAGCGAACACGGATGAAACAGATAGAACGAATCAAGACAGATTGATCTGCTTGTATCTGTCTCATCCGTTTCATCCGTGTTCGATTCAGTGTTGCGCATCCAACACCTTGATCGGAAACAACGCCGATGGTTGATGTTGTTCGCGCAAAATCGTTTCGATGCGTTTCACGATGGCCGGATGCTGCGCGGCGACGTCGTTCTGTTCGCCGATGTCGTTCGCCAGATTGTACAGTTCCAGCGTCGTGTTGCCGCGATGCAGATTGCGGCGCAAGCCTTTCCAATTGCCTATGCGCACCGCTTGTTGGCCGCCGTAGCCGTTGAAATCCCAGAACAGGAATTCGTGTCGGCGCTGTTTGCCTTTGCCAAGCAATGTGGGCACAAGGCTGATGCCGTCAGTATTTTTCGGCGGTTCCAATTTTGCCAGTTCGCACAACGTCGGCAACACATCATAAAACGCAGCGGGCAGTTGGCTGACGCTTCCGGCTTTGATCTTGCCCGGCCAACGCGCGATGAACGGAACACGAAGGCCGCCTTCGTAAATGCTGCCTTTGAACGCGCGAAATTTGCCCGTCGAGCCGAAGAAAACATAATCCGTGCCGCCCATTCGACCGGGCTTGAATTCAAATTCGCCGCGGGTGACTTCGCCAAACGCGCCGCCGTTGTCGCTCGAAAACATCACGATGGTGTTGTTGTCCAAGCCGAGTTCTTTGACGAGCGCCATCATTCGCCCGACGCTGCGATCCATGCGCGTGACCATTGCGGCATACGCGGCGCGCGGCGTTGGGTGTGGCAGATAGCCGTTCTTGCCGTCATACGCCGGGTCGTCCCATTTGCCTAGATATTCCGCGAGCGAATCGTCGGGCACTTGCAAGGCGAGATGCGGAATCGTGAACGGCGCATACAAGAAAAACGGCTTGTCTTTGTTGGCGCGGATGAATTGCAAGGCTTCGGCTTCGATCAGATCGTGCGAATACTGTTTGCCCGTCAAACCACGCGCATTGCCTGCGAGCATCACCTTTTGCTCATTGCGCCAGAGATGATCGGGATAAAAGTTGTGCGCCTCGCGTTGGCAGTTGTAGCCGTAAAAATAATCGAAGCCTTGTCGGTTCGGGTCGCCTTCGCTGCCCGGATAGCCCAAGCCCCATTTGCCGAAAGCGCCCGTTGCGTAGCCTTGTGCTTTCAGCAGTTCGGCAATCGTGACTTCCGAAGCCGGAATCGGTTCCTGTCCTTCGGGTTTGAATTCTTTGTTGTCGCGGATGTAGGCGTGGCCGCCGTGTTTGCCTGTCATCAGTACGCAACGCGACGGCGCACAAACGGGCGAGCCAGCATAAAAGTCCGTGAACTTCAGGCCTTCCGCCGCGAGGCGATCAATGTTCGGCGTGCGGATTTTTGTTTGCCCGTACGCGCCGACATCGCCGTAACCGAGATCGTCGGCGAGGATGAAAATAAGATTCGGCGGTCGCCGAGCCTGCGCCAAAGCTTCCGCCTCAAGGCTCAGCAACAACCCGACAGTCAGCAGGAAAATTACAACTCTCACGATTTCCTCCAGAATTCTGAATCTCCGCTCAACCGGAAATCAATTTCCGTGTAAAAGATTGTAAAAAAGCCAATTTTCCGAATCCTCGCCTAGACATCCTTGACCAGCGGCGCGATAATTGCCGCGTTCATTCTTCCAGATTTCGTACAACGAAACGGAACGACCTAAGCACGAATCAAGCTTGCTGGCAATACACGAACTGTTTTTACCCTGGGTTACGCCGCAATCATAACCCAGCCCTACAACATCACAAACTACCCCTTCAGGAGGATTGTATGAATTACAGATTCACGACAAGCCGGGCCCACCTGCTTGGATTCTGCACCACGTTGCTCGTCCTTGCGTCCGCTGCACTCGCGCAAGTTTCGACTGCCGGGCGCATGACCGGGACGGTCACGGACTCCACCGGAGCCGTCGTCCCCAACGTTACCGTCACCGCGAAAAACGATCAGACGCAACAAAGCATCGTCGTCACGACCAACAATGAAGGCGGTTGGACGATGCCTTCGGTTTCGACCGGGACGTACACGATCACGCTGACGGCGCAAGGCTTCAAGACGACGGTTGTCAAAGACATCAACGTAGATGTCGGCCAACCGACAACCGTCAATGCCTCGCTCGAAGTCGGCGGCGTCGGCGATCAAGTCGTCGTCACGGGCGGCGGCGAAGTGTTGCAAACCCAGAGCGCGACCATCAGCTCGACCATCACCGGACGACAGATCAGCGAGCTGCCCTTCTCGACGCGCGATGCGATGCAATTGGTGCTGGTGCTGCCCGGCACGCAAACGCCTGGCACACCGCGTTCGTCTTCGATCAACGGCTTGCCGAAAGGTTCGCTCAACATCACGATTGACGGCATCAACGTGCAGGACAATCTCCTGAAATCTTCCGACGGCTTCTTCACCGCGACGCAAGCCAAAGCCGATGCGGTCGGCGAAGTCAGTTTGTCTACCGCGACGCCCGGTGCCGAAAGCGCGGGACAAGGTTCGGCGCAAGTCCGCTTTGTCACCAAGAGCGGCACGAACGAATGGCACGGCGGCGGCTTCTGGCAACATCGCAACACGGCGCTCAATTCCAACTACTTTTTTAATAACCTCGACGGACTGCCGCGCGACCGGCTGATCTTGAATCAGGCGGGCGGCAACATCGGCGGCCCGATCATCAAGGACAAGATGTTTTTCTTCGTCAACTACGAAGAATTTCAATTGCCACAAACCTACAACGCGGCGCGCACGTTCCTGACCGACAAAGCCAAGTCGGGCATTTACACCTACCGCGATTCGACCGGGACAATCCGCGACATCAACTTGCTGACGATTGCAGGCAATGCCAACGCGACGTTGCCCGCTACGGTGCGACCGTATGCCACGACGGTTGATCCGACGGTGGCTTCGATTATGAATGCCTTCACAGCGGGCGCAGCCAAAGGCGGTCAAATCCGTGAGCGCGTCAGCACGAACAACGATTACAACCGCATGGATTTGAATTTCCAAGCGCCGGGCACCAACGTGCGCCGCTTCCCGACATTGCGCTATGATTGGAACCTGACCGAAAAGCATAAAATCGAAGGCGTCTACAACTATCAGTATTACTTTTCCGATCCCGACGGCGTGAACGGGCAATTGCCGGTTGTGCCGGGCGCGGGCGTCGTGCTGGCCGGACAATCGCCGACGGGCAGCATCAAACGCAATGTGTTTTCGGCGGCGCTGGCGATGCGTTCGACCTTGACGCCGAATCTGGTCAACGAAGTGCGCGGTACGATTGGGCAAGGCGGCAACGTGTTGTTTTCGGGCGAAATGAGTCCAGGGCTGTTTTCCGAATGGCGCGGCAATGCGCTGTCCTTCCCGTTCACCAGCAATCCGCAAACGCGCCAAACGCAATCGCGGCGGCACACGCCCGTTTGGACGTTCTACGATACGGTGACGTGGACGAAAGGCGCGCACGCCTGGTCATTCGGCGGCGCGTACACCTACATCAAGAGCTATCAGGAATCCTACGGCTCGCAATTGATCCCGACCGTCACGTTCGGCATTGCGGCGACTGATCCGATCAACACGGGTGCGACCTCCATCTTCACAACCGGGAACTTCCCAAACAGCACGCCTGCGCAACGCACCGAAGCGTGGAATCTCTACGCGCAATTGACCGGGCGCGTATCGCAAGTCACGCGGTCGGCTTCGTTGCGGCCTGAAAACAAACAGTTCGCTAACGCACCGTTCACGGAGTTGAATTCGCAAAAAGAATTGGGCTTGTTTTTGTCGGATGCGTGGCGCGCGCGACAAACCTTGACGATCAACTACGGCGTGCGCTGGGAGTTGGACTTTGCGCCGCGCAACACCAACGGCATTTACACAACATCGGGCTACGACACAGTGTTCGGGCCATCGGGCGAAGGCAATCTTTTCAAACCGGGAACCTACACCAACAATCGGTTGCCGCAATTTGAATTGACCGACATCGGGCGCAAACCCTATCGCACGAATTTTACCAACGTCGCGCCGTCACTGGGGCTGGCCTGGACGCCGAATCCGGGCAACAACCCGTGGCTCAAGCGGTTGTTTGGCGAGGGCGGGCAGACGGTGTTGCGCGGCGGCTATTCGATTGCCTACATCCGCGAAGGCTTCAATGCGTTTCACAGCATGTGGGGCTTGAACCAAGGGCCGACCGTGACCTTGTCAGTGAATCCGAATCAACTGAACACGGCGGCGTTCGTCGGGCCGAACAACTTCCGTGGGCCGGGCAGCGTGTTGTTCCGCGATGCAACCTTGCCGTCCGTCCCGTTGCCGCAAGCGCAATTCCCGTTGGCGTCGCCTTTCGGCACGAGCTACAACGAATGGGACCCGAATCTGCGGATGGGCTACACGCAATCGTGGACATTTGGCTGGCAACGTGAATTGACGCGCGACATGGCGATGGAAGTGCGCTATGTCGGCAATCACGGCACGAGTTTGTGGCGGCAGGTGAATCTCAACGAGGTGAACATTTTCGAGAATGGCTTCCTCAATGAATTCAAGATCGCACAGGAAAACCTGCGGCTCGCGCGTGTGGCGAATCCGGCCAGCAATAACTTTGGGCCACAAGCTGCGGTCGCAGGCACGCGCCCGATTCCGGTGATTGCGGCGGGACTCAACACCACCAATGACGCAGCGTTTGCGGCCACTGTCACACGCGGACTCGCCGGGAGTCTGGCCAACACGATTGCGACGAATAACGCTTCGATGACGCGGTTGATGAACGCGGGGTTGGTCTCGTTCACGACCCTGTCGAACGGCACGCGCGTGTCGAATCATTTCTTCCTCAACCCGATTGCCGGGGCGGGCGGCTCGTTCCTCGTCACCAACGGCGGTCACACGACCTACAACGCTTTGCAGGTCGAATTGCGGCGGCGGATGTCGAAAGGCTTGTTGATTGACGGCAGCTACACGTGGGCCAAATCCATCACGAACATGTTCGCGTCCAGCTCGTCGGTGTTCAGTCAACCGCGTTCTTTGCGCTTCCCCGAATACGACAAAGGGTTGTCGCCGTGGGATCTGCGCCACGCCTTCAAAATCAACGGCATTTATGAATTGCCCATCGGCAAAGGCCGTCGTTATTTGGCGGGCACGCCGGGGCTGAACAAGGTGCTGGAAGGCTGGCAAATCAGCGGTGTCGCGCGCATTCAATCGGGCACGTCGAACCTCATCACGAGCGGACGTGCCACGCTGAATACACAGGACAGCGGCTTTGTGCTGAAAAACATCACGCGCCGCGAATTGCAGAAGATGGTGGATATTCGCAAAGCGCCGAACCGCATTGTGTATTGGTTGCCGCAGTCGTTCATTGACAACACGCTGGCGGCGTTTGAAGCGGGCGGCAAAGCGTTGACCGATTTGAAACCGAACGAACCGCATCTGGCTCCGGCGACGACGCCCGGCGAATTCGGCGAACGGCTCTTCCTCAACGGCCCGTGGCAACAGCGCATTGACTTGAACATCCTGAAGCGCACAAAGGTCGGCGAGAAGTTGAGCGTGGAATTCCGCGCGCAGTTCCTGAATGCGTTCAATATCACGGACTTCTTCATCTCTGGTCTGGCCGATGCTTCGAGTCAAGGCATCGCGGCGACGTTCGGACAAACCCGCACAGCGTTCCGCGACATCACCGTGTCCGGCACGAATGATCCGGGTGGACGATTGATTGAATTTCAGTTGCGGCTGGTTTTCTAAGGCCTGATTGAGGAGGCAAAATAGAACACAGATAGGACGGATGCGACAGAGCAGATACAGATTTGATCCGCATTGATCTGTTGTATCCGTTCAATCCGTGTTCTATTTTTATTTGGGTTTCACCGCAGCTTTCAGCTTTTCGACAACCTCGCGGATTTGTGCCGCATTCGGCGCAGTCGGGACATCCCGCAAATATTGCTCAAACGCGCGCTGCGACGGTTCATATTTCTGCTGCATATAGTAAATCTGACCGAGTAGCAACTGTGCCGCACCCACGCCATTCCCGCCCAGTTCGTAGGCCTTCAGCAACACGCGCTCCGCCTCCGCCAATTTCTTCCCCTGCAAATACGCGCCGCCCAATTGCAGATGCGCATTCGCCGCGGTCGGATCGAGCGCAATCGCCTGCTCCAACTCCTTGGCGGCTTCCGCAAATTTCTCTTCCCGATTCAGCAGCACGCCCAATTTGAAATGCAGTTCGCCGCGCGCAGGCAAGCTCAAATCCGTTTGCTTCAGTGCTTCGACCAAATGCTTGCGCGCCTCGCTCAATTCGCCCAAGCCCGTCAGCGCCTCGGCTTGCGCCGCGTGCAAACCGCTTAACGAGGCATTGTCCTTCGCCAATTGATGCAGCGTTTCCGCCGCGTCTTTGAAGTTACCTTGCTTATTCAGCGCGCGCCCCAGATTCAATCGCGCCGCGTAAAACCGCTGGTTGACTGTCGCCGCCTGCCGAAATGAAGTCGCCGCGTCTTCATAGCGACCGAGTTGATACAGCATCACGCCTTGATCGTTCAGCGCGCGCAAGTATGTCGGATGCAGCTTCAAGGCGCGCTCGAACTCGGCGAGCGCCGCTTCCGACTTCCCTTCACCCATGGCTTTCAAACCCGCTTCGTAGGCCTGCCGCGCTTCGATTGGCACAGTCGCTTCCGCCGCATCAAGCACATCTTTCGGCGGCGGCGCAGCACCTTTCAGCGGACGCAGAAACACCGGCACGTAACTGATCGTGCGCACGATTTGAAACCGATGCACGGTCGTATCAAAGATGCGTCCATCGCCATTCACGGTGATCGTGTATTGTCCTTCCGCAGTCAAGCCGCCCGTCAATTGAAACTTGCCTTTCGTGTCGGTGAAGAGAATCTCAATGCGCCCGTCATCGCGTTCGAGCGTGAAGCGAACTTCACGCTCCGGCAACGCACCGCCGGGCATAAAAAATTGAATCGAAGGCGGCGCTTGCGCAGCGACGGCAATAAACAAGCCGACTAGCGGCAAGATGTGACTCGTAAAATATTTCATGTGTCCCCATCACTTTCTTGTGCGACGGCGCGCCGTGAGTTGTGCCAGTTCAGCGCGCAACCGCGCCACTTCGGCTTCGGCGCTCTCGGCCCGCGCGGCCTCTTGTGCTGCCCGCGCGGCCTCTTGTTCGCGCCCTTCCTTGCCGGTGGGAATCAGTTGTCCGTCTTGCTCGCACCAGCGCAACCACGTGTCCGTGATGCCTTCGTACGTGCCTTCCCACAAGGTCACACTCAGGCCGAGCGTGGGCAGCGCATAGTCTTTGCGAGGGCGCAGTCGTTTGCCAAAGCCCAATTCATACACGCATAACACCGCCTCGCTCAATTCGCGGAAGGGATCAAAAACGACATAGTACGTGATACCCCATTCGGCATAGCGTTTCAACTTGCTGCCCAATTCATTGCCTTCTTTGTTGGAGACGACTTCCACGACCGCTTCCGGCACTTTTCCTAAATCCCAAACAAAGTACGAGCGATCTTCGTCGGCCTTCCAGTCTTTGCCCATTTCAATATCCAGACTCAAAAACATGTCCGGCACGAGCGGCGGCTGATGCACTGAGAAAAAGACGCCGACATTTGCTGCCGCTAAAAACGGGCGTGGCGTTTCGGGGTGATCCTCATCGGGTTGCGGTGTCCACGAGCTATAGAGCGGCTCGGTTAACAGCCGTTGCTGCTTACCTGAAAAGATGTCCACCGGCTCATCATCCTCCGTGACAAGGTTCTTGACGATTGTGGTGAGATCAATCTTTTTGAGCGGCAATGCTTGTGACATCAGGAACACCTCACAGTTGGTTGTTGGTCACGGTCATTCTACGGCATCGCGGTCACTGGCGAAAATCGGGCGGCAAAGCGATTCGCCATCCACACGCACACGTCCCACAAATCTGCGACCGGCTCCTGCGTGAACGGCAATGTTGGCATGTAATTCGGGGGGCCGAATTCGGGATTGAACGTGAAGATTGCCGCGCCAGCTTGCAAGCGTGCGCGAATCATTGCATCCCACCACGTTTCGTGTAGCGTCACGTATTCGGCCCATTCCGGTGCGCGCGGATCGTTGACCTGCGCGCCTTGTTCATGGCCGACGCGCCCGTGAACGTGACGTGTGCGCGCGATGCAGAGCGCGAGGTTTTCCGCCTGATCTTCCAAGCGGCTTTCGCAGACGTTCAGCCAATGACTGAAATCGGCGTTGATGTGGAGGTCGGGAAATTCGTGCAGCAACGCCGCTGTCGTCCAGGGCGTAAACATCGCGCGACTGCGGTGCGTTTCGTGATTGATCGGAAGGCTGATGCGTCGTTCGATTTCCAACGCTTCAGTGAAGAAGATTTTTTGCTGCGCGAACGACCAACTGTCTTTGCCCGAATGCGCCGTGATGGCGATGGGTTCGTACCGCAAGGCTTCGTCTACTTTCGCGCGAAAGTCGGCGCGATGATCGTCCAGCGTTGCGCCTTCGGTCAGCACCATCGCGATGTAATCCAGCTTGTATTCTCGGCGTAATGACAGGAATTCATCGCGGTCGCCAATCGTGACAGGACGGCCTTCGACCGCAGCGAATCCAGCTTCCGCGATGCGCTGCATTTTGTCGGACAAAGCACCTTCCATCCCCCAGAAGCTTTTGACCAGTTTCAGTTTCATCACGTGTTCCTAACAACTCACGTCTTTGCCTTCGCTGCCCCAAATCTCCAGACGCGCTTCTTTCGGCGTGCGTGACGTGCCTGCGGGCAGGTAGTGATATTGTAATGCCTTGCGGCGCAGTGGCGTGTGATTGCTCGGCGTGCCGTGCGGCAGAAAGCTATCGAAGATCAAACAGCCACCGGGCTTGAGCGGCACGGCAAGCGTTTGGGACTTGAAGCTTTGCGATTGATCGTCGCAAAGCTGCCAATCGCGGATCATAAAATGCGGATGCACGCCGCGCATTTTGCGTCCCGGTACGACGCGCATACAGCCGTTTTCCATCGTCGCTTCGTCGAGCGCGATCCACACGCCGACGACTTTCGTGTCGAGCGTCAAATCGAAGTAGGCGTGATCCTGATGCCAGGGCTTTTCGCGTCCGCGCGGCGGTTTGATGAGCGCCATACTTTGATACAGCTCGGCTTTCGCGCCGAGAATCGCTTCGACCACGCGCATCAATTTGGGATGAAAGGCGATGTCTTTCAGTCGTTGATCGTAGTCGGTGAATTGCCCGATTTTACGCACGTTGTTCAGCCGTTCTTCGAGCGTCAGCGACGCCAACCGATCTCGCACCGAGGTGTGAAATTGGATGATGCTGAAATCGGGATTGCGTTCGGCGATCAAGTCAATCAGGCCGTTGATGCCGTCGGCAACTTCAGCGGGCGTGAAGGCGTTGTTGACGGCGAGAAAGCCTTGCTCGTGATAGCGCGCGAGGGCTGCGTCGTCAATGGAATCAAGGCCGTCAAGACATTCGGCAATGCTGCTGTAATCGTACAAATCCGGCGCGTGGTCGGGCACGTCGTTGTCCCATTCGTAAAGTTTTTCGACAGCTTCCATAAATCTTCAGGCGGTTTCAGGCGCAGCAGCAGCGGTCTGTTTGCGCGTGAGGAACAAGGCAATGCTCATCGCAATCATTGTCACAATCGCAACGATGATGCCTTGCGTCATTGAAAGTTTGGCGTAGAAAATCAGCGCGCCCGCCAACATCACTGCCGCCGCAATCAACTTGTCGCCGATGTCACGCTCCTTGAAAATCAACCAGCCGAGCAGCACCGTCAAAATCACGCCAGCGCGCTTGATGCTGATCGTGATCGCTACGGGCAGGTAGTTGTGCGAGGCCAATTGAAACGTCAGCGCGATGGCTTCGAGCGCGCCCGCGAGCATTGCCCACCACGGCACAGACCGAATCACTGTGCCGAGTTCCGCGCGTCGTGCGAGCGACAAAATCGTAAAGAACAACACCATCCCGCAACCGAACGCGAACGCTTGCGCAAAGGCATCGGTCATCTTCACGAGCTTTGCGTCAATCGGGTTTGTGAGCGAATTGACGAAGCCGACGATCAGCATGTACAAGCAGCCGCGCTCGCGATAAATCGCTTTCACAGGCTCCAACCAACCGACCACAAACAGTTCGCGGTGCATCACAATCGAACCTACAAAAATCAAAACCACGCCGATCCAATATTGCGGCGCGGGAATCACGCCGTTGATGACGTAATCGGTCGCAATCAAGAACACAGGCGTGAAGGACATGTACGGAATGCAAACCGAAAGCGGCGTAATTTGAATCGCGCGAAACATGATGATCGTGTTGCAGGCAACAAGGATCACTTCAATCGTCAGATAAGTCAGCCATTCGACGAACGCAGAAGCTTCCCAGCCCGCCACGCCAAACAACGTGCCGCCGCTCGGTTTGATCGTCGGCAACAAGCCATTCAACGCGCGAAACGCCAGCACGACGCCGAACGTGAGCGCGGCAAACAAGCGAATCCAAAAGGTCGAGGCGATGACTTCGTTGCGCTCCAAAACTTTCTTTGCGCCGACGTCTTTGATGACGTTGCTGATGGAAGTTGCGCCCGCCATCAGCAAACCGATTGAGGAAAGATTTTCTGCCATTCGTGTTGATCCCGTTGTCTCTGAACGGCGAAGGAATTTCGCCGCCGGTAGTATTACTACGAGATCAACGTTCTGGCAATTATTGTTCGGTTTTCTTGGCCATCGCTTTGGCCAGCGTATCTTTGGCGACCTGGCGCGGGACAGCAATCGTGGCGGTCAGGCGATTGCTGTTTTGCGTGATTTTGATGTTGTTGAGGAAAATCATCGAAGCCGGATCAGCCGCTTTGAGGCGCTTGCCTAGCGCGACGGCTCCGAGCGCGGCAAATTGCAACGTCCCGGCTTTTTCAGGATTGGGCGCGAACCCGACGGTCACGAGTTGCGCGCGCTCTTCGTCAATCGTCAGCACCATCGAAAGCGAGGTCAGATCGGAAAGCGGCCCCAAGGCTTTGGCTTCGCTGACGGCTTCGATGATGGAGAGCGCCGCGCGATCAATTTGCGGATTGCCGGACGGAATGAAGACTTTGGCGTTCGTGATGCTGCCGTCGGGCTTGATTTCGCCGGACACGCCAACGCGCAAATTCGACTCATTGAAAACCAGCTTGCCTTCCTGCTTGAGGTCATAGAGCCGCTGCATTTGCTCACGAATCGGGCGCGTGTTGATGGGCTTGAAGCCGCTCGGCGTGGGTTTGGGCGAAGGCGTCGGCGCGGGTTCCGGTTCGTTCGTTTTGGCGAGCGCGGACTGATCTTGTTTTTGTGCTTGCTCCGCGCGTTTTCGTTCGGCTTCTTCGGCGCGGCGTTTGGCTTCGGCGAGGGCTTTCTGCCGTTTCTTTTCTTCTTCTTTCAGCTTCGCTAAATCGAGCGTTTTCGTGGGTGCAGCAAAGCCCGCATAATCGCCTGGATAGCGCAGCGGCTTATCGAGTTTCAGCAAAATGCCGCGATCATACGATTCGTCTACGAATTCAAATTGCCGCAACCCCAGCGCAAATTGCGCAATGGGGGCAAAGCGAAAAACGCCGTAGCCAATCGCGTGGACAATGAAGGAACACAACACACCCGTCAGCACCCGTTTGCGCGTCGGCGTGAGCCACGAAGTTTCGGTCAGCAAATTGAGATCGTTGGTCGTATCGTGCTTCATCTGTAGTATTTAAACCGCTGTTGCGCTTGTGCAACGCGCGTCTTAGATGCAGCTTGTTCGCTTCACGCTTGCTGTTGAAATTGGAAATTGGAGATTGGAGATTGGGTTGCACAATTGGATGTACATCTCAAATTTCTAATCTCCAATTTCCAATCGCCCCTCACTTCTCGCCTTCGATCTGCTTTTTGACAGTCAGCGCTTCTGCATTTTGTGCGTCCAGTTCCAGCGCCGTTTTGCTGTGCGTCAGTGCGCGCGCGCGATCTCCACGCGCCAAATACAAGCGGCTCAACGCGACGTGCGCACCGAGCAAGCGCGGATTCCAATACACCGCGTTGGCATACGACGTCAACGCCGCTTCGAGGTCAGCGCGCCGCTCCAAAATCTGAGCGCGCAAAAAATGCGCCTCGGCCAGCGTCGGGTCGTTATTCAGCACAGTTTGCAATTCGGACAACGCGCCCGTGTCATTTTTTTCCGTGAGCAATTGCCGCGCCCGTTCGAGGCTTTGCAGCGCGAGGCGCGTTTGTGCCGGAGGCAAATTCGTGTTCGACGAGCGCTGCCGATTGAGCCAATAAAAATTGGCGCGGTTGAAATCCATTTTGAGACGAATCAGCACCGGGATTTTATCGGGCTTCGTCTTCCACTGCGCGTAGGTGTTGTTATTGCTCAGCAGTCGCCGCGCTTCCTGATCGGCGATTTCGCTTTCCACCTTTTTCCCAACAGCCCACAGACATTCCGCCAATAAATAATGCGCCTCGCCATCTTTCGGGTTCAGCTTCACGACGGCTTGCAATTCATTCGCGGCCTGCTCGAATTTTTTGTCGCGCCACAACGCATAGCCGTAATTGAAGCGCACCATCGTATCTTGCTGCGCCGAGGTGGCAGCGCGTTGGAGATGAGAGTATGCGCGGTTCAAATCGCCGTTGTTGATTTGCGCCGCGCCCGCGTTGTTCAGTACTTCGACGAGCGGCAACGCGGCGGCCAAACGCTCGAAGGCATCGGCGGCTTCGCGGCGTTGCCCCAGCAAATGTGCCGTCAACCCGCCATAAAACTGGCTTTCCCAATAGCGCGGATCATCTTTCACCAACTCGTGAAACTGCTGTGCGGCCTCAGTAAAATTTTGTTGCCGAAACTGCACCAGCCCCAATTCATAAATGGCTTGCGCGAAATGTCCGACGCTTTCCGCATCGTTATATTCCTTGATCGCGCGTTTGAGAAAAATCTCGCGCGATTTCGCTTCCGGCGACTGCACGCCTTTGACAAAAAACTCAAACGCGCGCGGTGGAATCCGTTTGGCGCGGCGCTTGAACTGATCCTGCGAATAGGGCAAGGCCGGATCGCGTTCGTACAAAATGCTCCAGGCCAACAAACCTTGCATGGCTTGTAAATCGGACAGCGGGCCACCGATATTGAACGGCTTCCCGACGACACGACCTTCGCGCGGCTCAATCAATTTGGCGGCGAACGCAATCGTGACCGCATCTTTCTCGCCGCTCACTTCGTAGCTGCCAACCAGCACAAAATTCGCTTGTGCTGCTTCGGCCAGCCGCAACTTTGAAGCTAAGGTCAACGAATCGCACGGTCGCAGCCCGGCGCGTTCGCACGCGATGGCGCGTTCTTCCGGCGACAACACCGCCAAGCCCGGCGCGTCCAGCAATTCGGCCAGCAAAAGCGCAAAGCTGTCGCTCACCCATTGATAGTCCGAACGCCCCGACGCATTGTCGAACGGCAAGGCCAGCAACACTTCGTCCACGGCGCGCGCCGACGGCGCACAAAACATGAAAGTCAGAATCGTGAAAATGATGCCAAGATACGGCTTTTTCTGCATGAACCACTTCTCCTACGCGACAAATTGTACCGAGCGAGAGGCAAAAAGCAAAAGCCGCGTGCCCGCCGCATCCGCGCTCACTCTATCACGTTGTGCGCCGTTCAGCTTTTTTGATTTTCCCGTCGCAGTGACTTGTCGCGGTTGGCGGGCAGTGATAAGTTACGAAACGTCCGCGATTCGCCAATCATCCGATTTGCGATGGACTACTCATTCCGGTTTCTAAGACATCGCTATCATCCACTAGACCACCGCAAACCAACCGTTTGCGCGACAGCTTTCGGAGAACCTCTTTATGACCATGATGCAAACCCCATTACTGATGAAAACGCTGATGGAACGCGGGCCGAAGTTTTATCCGGACGCCGAAATCGTCTCGAAAATGCGCGATCAAATTCATCGCTACACCTACGCCGATATGGGGCGGCGCGCGAAGCAACTGGCCAATGCGCTGACCAAGCTCGGCGTGCGCAAAGGCGACCGCGTGGCGACACTTGCCTGGAACAGTTATCGGCATCTCGAAATTTATTACGCCGTGCCGTGTATGGGCGCGGTGCTGCACACGCTGAATCTGCGGCTGTCGGCGGAACATTTGAGCTACATCATCAATCACGCGGAAGATGCAGTGATTTGCGTGGATGCGGATTTGCTGCCGCTGTTGGATCGCATCGCCGATCAAATCACGGGCGTCAAGCATTTCATCGTGATGAGCAACACCAGCGAATACACAACCAAGCTCGCGCCCGCACACGATTACGAACAGTTGATCGGCGGCGAAAGCTCGCATTTTACGTGGCCGGAGTTTGACGAAAATTCGCCGATGGGGTTGTGCTACACGAGCGGCACGACGGGCAATCCGAAAGGCGCGATGTACACGCATCGCTCGAATTATTTGCACACGATGTCGCAGGCTATGGCCGACGGCATGGGCGTCACGAGCGGCGACACAGTGATGGCGGTCGTGCCGATGTTTCACGCGAATGCGTGGGGCTTGCCATACGCCGGTTGTATGCTCGGTTTCAAGCAGGTGTTTCCAGGGCCGACGATGGACGGCGCTTCGATTTGTCAGTTGTTGCAGGACGAAAAAGTCACCATCACCGCAGGCGTGCCGACGATTTGGATGGGCGTCAAAGCCGAGATCGAAGCGAATCCTGGCAAGTATGATTTCTCGCATCTGCGCTCAATGACTTGCGGTGGCTCCGCGCCGCCGCGCGCGCTGATTGATTGGTTGGAAACTACTCTGAACATCGAATTCGTGCAGGCGTGGGGCATGACCGAAACCTCGCCGCTCGGCTCGGTCGCGCGGCTCAAACCGAAGATGAAGGCGTGGGAGCGCGCGAAGATTCTCGACGTCAAACAACGTTGCGGCATCATCGCGCCCGGCCTCGAAGCGCGCGTCGTAGACGACAACGGCAACGAAGTCGAACACGATGGCGTCGCGATGGGCAAACTGTTGGTGCGCGGGCCCTGGATCGCCAGCGAATATTATCGCGCCGATGCGCCTGACCGTTTTCCTGACGGATGGTTCGACACGGGCGACATCGCGACGATAGATGCGGAAGGCTATCTGGCCATCGCCGACCGCGCGAAAGACGTCATCAAAAGCGGCGGCGAATGGATTTCGTCCGTAGATATGGAAAACATTCTGATGGCGATGCCGGGCGTCGCCGAAGCCGCCGTCATCGGCGTCCATCATCCGCGCTGGCAGGAACGCCCGCTCGCCTGTGTCGTCAAGAAACCCGATGCTGACATCACGAAAGAAAGCGTGCTCGCGTTTCTCTCGGACAAAGTCGCCAAATGGTGGTTGCCAGACGACGTCGTGTTTGTGGATGCGATTCCGAAAACCAGCGTCGGCAAATTCGACAAAAAGGTGATGCGCGTACAGTTTGAGAACTATCAGTTGCCCAGTTGAAATGGCGCTCATATAAACAAGTGGGTTTGAGCGCGCGAAGCGTTTGGAGTGCGACGGTCTCGACGTCGCTTTGGAATTGCGACGAAGACAAAAGCTACGTCAAGCCGCAGCACTCCAAACGCTTCGCGCACTCAAGCCTATTCATCCTATCGAATGCTACTATCTTGTCCCTCTCGCTTCTGCGATCATAAGACTACCCCATACACATCTGCTCGCTGCCGTGATAGGATTTCGTTTCATCCTCGATCATCATTGACGATTTCATTATTACCGAGATTCGCTGTAAATGTGTTGTGACCTGAACCTGAATTGTACCGGCCTTTATTTCCTTTGTGTCTTTGCGGTCTTGCTCTTGTGCCCGCTGCCATCCCTAGCCCAACAACCAACGCAGACCGAACAAAAAGTGCAGAACCCGATTGGTGAAGCCGAAGCCGAGCGGCGTGCGTTGCGGCGCAATGCGCCGGGCGCGCAACTCAGCGTCAGCGCGCGCGTCCCCATCAAACCGGAAGAGGAACTGAATATCACTTCGCAACGAGACGAAGCGCAAGGCAATGTGTTCATTTACATCGGCGATGTGCATTTGACCTACTCCGACATCACGATCATCTGCGACCGCGTCACGTTCAATAAAGCGACGAACGATGTCGTGGCCGAAGGCAATGTGTTTTTTGAGCAGCAAGGCCAAACGGTCGTATGCGAACGCGCCGAGTTCAACCTGGAAACCAAACGCGGCACGCTCCACAAATCGGCGACCTACACGGATCGCACGCCCGATGGCACGACGTTGTTGGTAGATGCGTGGCGCACGGACAAAACTGGCGAAGAAAGTTATACGTTGGAAAATGCGACGCTCACCGCGTGTCAGGAAACCGTGCCGAAATGGAGCTTCACGGCCCGGCGCGCGCGCGTCAAATTGGATGATCGCGCCGTGATGTACAACCCGATCTTTCGCATCAAGAATTTCCCCGTCTTATACCTGCCGTACCTTTCGCTTTCGATCAGCAAGAGAGACCGCGCGTCGGGCTTCCTGTTGCCGTCGTCCGGCTCATCCAACATCAAAGGCCGCACGCTGCACGTGGCGTATTATCAAACGCTCGGACGTAGCGCCGACATTTTGTTTCGCGGCGATATTTTCTCGAAACGCGGTCTCGGCTTCGGCTTCGATTTTCGCGCGCGCCCCAACGAAACTTCGTATCTGGCGTTCGGTACGTTTTTGGTCAAAGACCGTTTGCTCGGCCCCAAGCGCGACGCCTTCGGTAACAATTTACCGGATCAGGGCGGCAGCAGTTTTTATGCCGATGCCGTGCAAAATTTCAAGAACGGCTTCGTCGCTGTCGCCGATGTCAACATCACATCGAACATTGCCTTTCGACAAGTCTTCGCCGAAAACGCGCAGCAAGCGATCTCGCCCGAAGAACGCTCGCAGTTGTACGTCAACAAAAACTGGCATGCCTACAGCTTCAACGTTTCGATCTATGAGCAAAGCATTTCCTTGCGCAACGAGACGATCAAAACCCGCACCTTGCCGAGCTTTGAATTGAACAAACGCAGCGAACGAGTTTCCGAAGCAATCCCGATTTACTTTTCGTTTGAATCGTCCGCCGAGGGCATGAAACGCACCGTCGCGCGTGGCAACACCTCTACGTTTCGCACGCCAAATGTGTCGCAACGATTTGATTTTTTCCCGACGATCACCTTGCCGCTCAAACCGATTGGCGGCTTCACGTTCACGCCGAGCCTGAGTTTTCGCTCGACGTTTTACAGCGACAGTTTGAATCCGGTCACGCAGGAAGTGACGGGGCAAAATCTGTATCGCAACTACGCCGACATCAACCTCGACGTGCGCGCGCCCAGCTTCGCGCGTATCTTCCGCAAAAAAGATGGCTCGCCCTGGTTCAAGCACATCATCGAACCGTATGCCGCGTATCGGCGCATCCTCGGCGCAGACAATTTCGACCGCACGATTCACTACGACGAGCGCGATATGATCGCTGAGACGAACCAAATCGAGTACGGCCTCACGAATCGCTTTTTCGTCAAACGCGCGACGCCCGATGGCCAAGCGACGCAAGCGCACGAATGGATGTCGCTGACCATCGCGCAGCAGCATTTCTTCGATGCCGATTTGGGCGGCGTCATCAAAACCGGGCGGCGCAATCAATTTATTCCGACGACGGCGCTCACTGGATTCGCGTTCTTCAGTGGCCGCCGCGATTTTTCGCCGCTGCACGTCAATGCGCGCGTGCGCCCGAATGATTTGACGTTTGCCGATGTGCGGATGGATTTAGACACGACGAACGGCGAACTGCGCAATCTATCGGTGTCCGGCGGGCTGCTGCAATTTCGCCAACTCTTTTCGCTCAGCCAATCGTGGTACTACACGCGCCGCCTCGCCATCGGCAACGGACAATTCGACGCGACGACTTCGCCGGGCAATCAAATGGACACGTCGTTTTTTGCGGGCAAACCGGCGAAAGGCCCGTACGGCGGCGTCACGATTGCCTACGATTTTCGCAACCGCTTCTTCGATGGCACACCGCGCGACCCGCGTTACATCAACTTCATCACGACCGGCGGCTGGGCGTGGGATTGTTGCAGCGTGCAATTTCAAAACTACACCTTCAATGTTGGCTTACGCGATGAAAACCGTTTCGTGTTTTCGTTCACGCTGAAAGGGATTGGCACGTTCGGGACGGACAATATCGGACAGCAACGGCGACGTTGGTAGGCGTTTTTTTCGCCACGAATTTCACGAATTTTCACGAATTCATTTTGGGTTGAGAGAGCAAGACCAAAATCCAAAATCTATAGACATCAAGAAAATTCACCACGAAGAAACGAAGAACACGAAGATAATTATTTTGTCTCAGGCTTGAAACCATTGGAGTTTTTTCCCTTCCTTCGTGTTCTTGATGATCTTCGTGGTGAATTTTCTTTTCTTGAAAGCTATACAATCCAAACGCAGAATAATTCGTGAAAATTCGTGAAATTCGTGGCGAAAATCTTACTCCGTCTGGGTCGCGGCTTTGCTTTCCAGTGCGGGCGGAACGGGTGGTTCGGCGCGGCGGGCATTTTCTTCCTGCTCGCGGCGTCGCTGCTGCTCGTCGCCGGACGTGGGATTGAAGCCGGGGTAGCTGACGCGCTGATGATGAATGCTGATGAGCGTATTGATGAGGCTCTCGCGGATTGTGTTGAGTTCCTGCAACGTCACATCGCTTTCATCAAATTGACCATCGGCGACGATGTGATCCACGATGCGTTTGATGATGAGGCGAATGTTTTCCGGCGAAGGGTCTTGCAACGAACGGGCGGCGGCTTCTGCGCCATCGGACAACATCACGATCACAGCTTCTTTGGTTTGCGGCTTCGGCCCCGGATAGCGGAAATCGTCGGGATTGACGGTTTCACCGCGCGCCGCCGCCTGCGATTTCGCCTTGTGATAGAAATACGCCAGGATGCGCGTGCCGTGATGTTGCGGGATGAAGTCAATGATCTGTTCCGGCAAACCTGCTTCTTCGGCCATCTTGATGCCGCGCCGTACGTGCCCGGTGATGATGCGCACGCTGTCGCGCGGATCCACTTGGTTGTGCGGGTTGTCCATGCCGTTTTGATTTTCAATGTACATCTTCGGCGCGGCCATCTTGCCGATGTCGTGGTACAAACAAGCCGTGCGCGTCAGCAACGCATTCGCGCCGATGGCTTTGGCAGCGGCTTCGGCCAGCGTGGCGACGATGAACGAATGATGATTTGTGCCCGGCGTCTTCAAGGCCAAATCGCGCAACAACGGATTGTCCGCGTTGGAAAGCTCCAGCAGCTTCAAGTCCGTCATAATGCCAAAAAACGATTCGTACAGCGGCGTCACCAAACTGGCAATCCCGGCACATTGCGCCGCGCTGATGAAGCCGATGACTATGCTGTCGAGCAAAATGCGCCCCGACAAAGGCTGTTCGGTCAACAACGCGACGACGATGCTCATGGCGGCGTTCGCCCCGCCAATCACGGGGATCGCCACCGCGACGGCATTGCGTGTGCGATAGCGTTCGGCGCTGGCAATGGCGGCAATCGAACCGACCAACGAATACATCGCAATCGCCATCCCGCCTTGCGAAATCAGCGCGACAAACAACGCGCTAATCAAGGCTGCGACGAGCGCAATTTGTGACCCGACCAGCAACGACAAGCCCAACGCGGCGGTGGCAAACGGAATCGCCAACTCAAAGCCTCGGACGCCGCTGTAGCGCCCCATCTCCGGGCTTTGGCCGAACATGTCGGCCACAAATTCGCCCGCGCGCACCAACAGCGTTTGCAGCAGAATGGCTGTGCCTGTTACCCAAAACGTCGTGTCGGCGGGCAAGCGCAACGAACGACTGCGTGTCGAAGCTTTGTAGAGCGCAAAGAAAATCACGGCGACCGCCGCTGTCATGCCTGTCAGGCGAGAGAGCGACTCCAGCGCGGTGAATTTTTCGTTGGCAATCAGGAACGCCGTGACCAGCACGAGCAAGCCGAAATAGAGCCAAAAACGCACGCGCGGCGGAATACTATGATACAGGTTAGAAAGCTTCTGTTCCGCAGAGGCAGGCAAGCGGAGGAAACGGACGAGCCAGGAACGTTTTGTGTGGATCTTCATTGGACGTAACCCAAACCACAACACCACGAAAGAAGGCGGGAGTATACCATACCCCACCGGACAAAAAACAAGCCGGGAGATCGTTTCGCGTTTCGGGTTTTGAGTTTTGAGTGGCGAGATTTAAGATTTGTCATTTGAGATTTGTCATTTGAGATTCAATGCCCTGAAACGCGAAACTCCTAACGCGCAACGCGAAACAGAAAAGATGAAGCCGCTGAAACTCTACACCCGCACAACGATTCTGGTTTCGCTGATTTTAATTTCGGTGTTGCTGGCGGTAGTGTATTTTTTCGTCACGAAAGCGCGCGAAATCGAAGCGCAGGAGCAATTGAAAAATGCGCGGATTCTGGCGCTGCGGCTGGCCATTTCCCTGCCCGAATTATCAGCGGATTTGGAACTCTCTGAAATTCGCAAGAACCTCACGGCCTTTCGCAAATTGAACACAACCGCCAACATTCAAGTCATTCGCGTCTACAACAAAAGCCTGAACGAAATTCTGCAATCGCCGACTGCCGAACCAGAAGATATTCCACAAAAAGAACTGGCTCGCTTAGTGAATCAAAAAGATGCGGTCGCCAGTCTGCGCGAAGTCAAAGTGGGGCAAAGCACACAATTGATGAACTATGCCGCCGCGCCACTCTTGGACAACAGCGGCAAAATGGCCGGAGCCGTGAGCCTCACGATCCAGCGCGAGCCGCTCTCCGACCTCTCGCAACGTTTGATCTGGCTGACGGTCGCCTTGCTCGCGGTGGCCATTGTTTCGATCACGTCGGTGCTGTATTTCCTCTTCAGCCAGGTCATCTATCGCCCGTTGGATGAATTGGTGAAAACGATGGCGAAAGCGGAAACCGGCAACCTGGAAGTCGCCGTGCCCGTTCACGCGAACGATGAAATCGGACAACTGGCGATGGGCTTCAATAATATGCTCACGCGCTTGCGCGCGATGACCGACGAACGCGCCAAATATCAAAAACATCTCGAAGCCACTGTCACGGAAAAGACTGCCGAATTGGCCGAACGCAATGCCCAGTTGGAAGAAGCCAGCGCCGAGTTGTTTGAAATTCAGCGCGAACTCACGAAGTACGAACGACTCGCGGCGGCGGGACAATTGGCCGCGCAATTCGCGCACGAAGTCGGCACGCCGCTCAATTTGATTTCGGGGCACGTGCAACTGCTGACGCTGCGCACGCAGGACGAAAAGACGCAGGAACGCTTGAACCTGATCGCGTCGCAAATTGCGCGTATCGAAAAAATCGTGCGCGGCATGATGGATGCCACGCGCCGCCCGCGCCCGACCCTCGCGGCAACAGACTTGAACGCGCTGTTGCAACGCATCTTTGAAATCACTGCGCCGACGCTCGCCGCGCGCGAAGTGGAACTGGTCGCCGAGTTCGACGAAACGAATCCGCACGTGTGCGCCGATAGCGAACAATTGCAACAGGTCTTCATCAATCTCATCAACAACAGTCTGGACGCGATGCCGAGCGGCGGCAGGCTGTATTTTGCGACAGCGACGGTGGGCGAGTTTGCGCTGATCACCTGCCGCGACACCGGCACAGGCATCAGCGAAGACGCGCGCGAGCGCATCTTTGATCCGTTGTTTACGACCAAGCTGAATGGGCACGGCAGCGGCCTCGGCTTAACCGTCGTGCAGAAAATCATTCAGGAACATCGCGGTCAAATCACGCTCAAAAGCGACGCCGGGCAAGGCGCGGAATTTCAAATCAGCTTGCCGTTAGCAGAGTTGTCGGTGGTCGGTGATCGGTGGTCGGTGGTCGGTGGCCAGTTGCCGGAAACTAATCATCACTCGGCAGTGGTTTCAGAATACCAATCACCGACCACCGACCACCAGCCACCCATCACCGACCACCAGCCACCGACCACCGACCACCCTTTATGAAAACTATTTTAGTCATTGACGACGATCTCGACACGTGCCATTTCCTGCGCGAAATTTTTGAAGAGCAGGACTGGCGCGTGCGCACGGCGCAAACCGCCGAAGCCGCGTTGGTCGCCGTCCAAGACCAAACCTTCGACCTGATCGTCAGTGACATTAACCTCAACGATGCGCTCAACGGCATCGCGCTGCTCAAACATTTCCGTCAGTTCGCGCCCGCCTCGCAAGTCATATTGATCTCCGGCTTCGGCACGCTCGAAACCGCCATTGAAGCCGTCAAAGAAGGCGCGTTCGATTTCATCAGCAAGCCGTTCAATGTGCAGGAAATCATCGCCACATCGCGCCGCGCGCTCGAAACCAACGAGCAGGAAAGCGCGAGCGACAAAGCCGATCCAACCAATGCAGGCCTGGTTTCCGGCCTCGTCGGGCACAGTCGGCAGATGATTGAGTTGTACATGGAAATCGCGCGTGTCGCGGCCTATCGCTCGACCATTTTGATTTACGGCGAATCCGGCACGGGCAAAGAATTGGTCGCGCGCGCGATCCACAACAACAGCCCGCGCACAAAGCTGCCGTTCATCGCCGTGAACTGCGGCGCGCTCACGGAAACACTGCTCGAAGCCGAACTCTTCGGTCACACGCGCGGCAGCTTCACAGGCGCTGTCGCAGATAAAAAAGGCTTGTTTGAAGAGGCCGAAGGCGGCACGTTGTTCCTCGACGAAATCGGCGAAACGAGTCCGGCGTTGCAGGTCAAATTGCTGCGCGTGTTGCAGGAAGGCGAAGTGCGGCGCGTTGGTTCAAGCAAATCTACGAAAGTAGACGTCCGCGTGATTGCGGCGACGAATCGCAATCTGGAAGAAGAGGTCAAAGCCGGGCGTTTCCGCGAAGATTTATATTATCGCTTGAGCGTGATTACGTTGCGCGTGCCGCCGTTGCGCGAACGCCGCGAAGACATTCCGCTGCTGGCGTTGCACTTTCTGCAACGCGCCTGTCAGGAAACCGGCAAGCGCGTGACGCTCTCGGAGGCGGCGCTGCGCACGTTGCGCGAATACGAATGGAGCGGCAATGTCCGCGAGTTGGAAAATACGATTGAGCATGCGGTTTTGCACACGCGCGGTTCGGTCATCACGGAAGACGATTTGCCCGCGCGCATTCGTGCCGTTCGCACTGAAAGGCAACCGCCCGTTACAAGTTCAGAATCCATGCTGTTTGCGGATTTGCCTTCGCTAGACGAAATAGAGCGGCGGTATTTGCTGTATGTGTTGGAAGCGGTCAACGGCAAGCGCACGCGCGCTGCGGAGGTACTGAAGATTGATCGCCGCAGGCTGTATCGGATGGCCGAACGATTCGGCATTAAACTGGAACCGGAAAAATAGGATGTAGCGCGATTTGCTAAATCGCGGGGATGAACGTACCCGCGATTTTGGAAATCGCGCTTAGG
>CAZWAK010000013.1:30710-65277 GCA_964631865.1 uncultured Heliobacteriaceae bacterium
TTTGCTATAGCGGGGTTTTCACGTTCCCCGCTTTTTAGCAAATCGCGCTACGGCCCTATCCCGCCAAAAAAAGCCTGCGAAGAACAGTTCCTCGCAGGCTCTTTTTGCCGTCGTTATCGAGTAACGAATTTTCAAACTACTTCTTCGTGCCAGTCGCTTCTTTGGCTTTGTCCGCCGCGCCCTTGGCCGCTTCGCCAGCTTTGGCTGCGCCTTCTTTCACCATCGCGCCAGCCGCACCAGCCGCTGCTTTGGTTTTATCAGCAGCAGCACCGGCAGCATCTTTCACCGCACCACCAGCAGCACTGGCCGCATCTTTCACCGCACCCATCACACCACCCGCCGACGGCCATTTGGCAACGTCAATCGCGGTAGCAGCTTTGGATGCGGCAGCCACGGCGGAGGACAGACCTGCCGCATCTTTCGCCGCTTTCGCTTTGTCAATCGCGGCACTCAGCGGAGCCACCGCGGCTTTCTGGGCATCGCCCAAGCCCGACAACTTCATCGCTTCTGCGCCCGCCGCCGTCAAAGCGGTCGTGGCAGCGGCCATGTCTGCCGGCTTAGCCTTCGCGGCGGTCGCCGCTTTGCCTAATTCAGTCGTGATGGTCGCCATCGAAGCTTTCGCATCAACCGGAGCCGGCGTCGGAGCCGGCGTCGGCGTCGTCGCAGCGGCCACCGAAGGAGCCGCGCTCGGCGTGGTGGTAGCCGTGTTGGTCGGGCCGCTTTCACAAGCCCCGACGAGCAGCGCTGCGGCCAACACACCTGCGGACAATGAAACACTCACAAAATTCTTTTTCATAACTGTTGATTTCTCCTTGATGTCTTCCGCGGTCATCAGCCAGCGGAGCAAATCTGGGTTAGTTGATGATGCCGAGATCACGGCTCGTGCCGTTCGGCTGATCCGTCGTTGCGTAGTGCAACCGTTGTGCCAGCGGGGAGCGAACGAAAATTGTAGGGAAAAAGAGTAATTTACCTTGTTTAAGTAAAGAAAGCGGCCCGTCCGGCCCAGGCACCTGACCAAAATGGCGTGCCGAATTGGTCAGGCAGCTACCAAATTGACACAGTGCCAGCACCATAGTTTCAAAGGCGCACAGGGGGCACGCGCGCCTGGTCTGACTATTCATCTTTGTCAGGATTGCTGCCGTCGCGCGGCGCGTTCGTCTGAAACAACGCATCAATCTGATTGAGCGACGAATTCAACTCCGGCAGCAACGGCATCAAAGCGCCCGCGCTCTCGGCACTGCGCACGCGAATCAGCAGGGTTTCAAATTGCTCTGCCACCGCTTCGCCTTGTTTGCGCGCGCGAATCAAAGGGCTGACGTCGTTCCAGGCCTCGCCCAATGCCGCGAGGCGCGCGCGCAGCATCCGCTCATCGCCGACCTCTTTCCACAACGCCAACTCGCGCCCCAGATGATGCAACCGTTGCACTTCGACCGGGGCCGTGCGCTGCACAAACCGCGCCTGTGCCTCGCCCACTATTCCGATCATTTGATTGACGGCAATTTGCGCCGCTTTCCCTTGCCGTTCACTGATCGCGCGGTCGAGTTGCACGACGTAGAGATCAAAGAAATCCTGCAAAATCGGGGAAATGTCCGGGTGCTTCAACTGCGGCGTGGGCAAGCGTCGGTCTTTCAATTCAAACGTCGTGAACAGACTTTCGGCGATGCCCCAATCTTCGTTTTTGAGCGTGTCTGCGAGCGTTTTCAACTGCTCCTGCGCGCGCTTCAAATCCTGCGTGATCTCTGCGGCGTTGGAAATCGGGCGCGAGGAAGGCGTGGGCAGCGGCTTCGGCGAATTCGCGCTCAACAGCGCCTGCCCGACGACTTCGCCACTGGTCTTCGGCTCGCTGATAAAATTCGAGACCAAGACCAAGCCGCCCAATGTCAGCAGCACCAAACCAATCAAAATGGTCGTTGCTTGTTTGGTCATCGCATCTTGCCAGGAAATTCTGCTGGCAAAGATTGTACCAGGGACAAATGACTTTTGCAGATTTCTTCGCCGCGCCCTGTTTTTGCCGCTCCACTTTGCTTCTCACACCGCTGCCGCATAACATACACACACGATGACAACCGCAATCATTTGCACCGAAGAATATTTGCGCCACAACACGGGCGAGCACCCGGAACGCCGCGAACGCTATGCCGCCGTGATGAATGGATTGATGAGTGACCGTGCTTGGTGGGACGCCTTGCCGCAACTGCAACCGTGCGCCGCGACGGACGAAGAAATCCTGCGCTGTCATCAGGAACATACCGTTGCGATTGTCGCACAGGCGAGCGCGGCGAGCGGCGACGGACGAATGAAGCTCGATCCCGACACGGTCGTCTCGCGCGATTCCGAGTACGTCGCACGATTGGCGGCAGGCGGCGCGTGTCTGGCCGTTGACGAAGTGATGACCCATCGCAAACGCGCGTTCGTCGCTTGTCGTCCGCCCGGCCATCACGCGACGCTGGAGCGCGCGATGGGCTTTTGCTTATTCAACAACGTCGCCATCGCCGCACGCTATGCCCAAGCCAATTACGCGGAAATCAAAAACGTCCTGATCGTGGATTTCGACGTGCATCACGGCAACGGCACGCAGGATATTTTTTATGCCGACGATTCGGTGTTTTATTTCAGCCTGCATCAATATCCCTGGTATCCGGGCACGGGCGCAGCGAATGAACGCGGCACGGACGCGGGCGAAGGCACGACGCTGAATGTGCCGTTGCCCGCGAAGACGCCAGCAGGCGAATATTTGCGCCACTTCGAGCAAGGTTTGGAAAGCATCGCGCAAACGTTCACGCCCGATCTCATTATGATTTCGGCAGGCTTCGACGGCCACATCGCCGACCCGCTCGGACATTTGTTGTTGACGGACAAAGAATATGCGGCGATGACGAACCGCTTGAAAGAATGGGCAGACGCCGCGTGTCAGGGACGAATGGTGTCGTGTTTGGAAGGCGGTTACAATTTGCGCACGCTCGGCGAAACCGTGCGCACGCACGTTACAGCAATGATGTAGCACTCTCCACTCTTCACTCTCCACTCTTCATTCTCTGACAGAAGTAAAAAGCAAAATCTCCTGCCAAAGAGTTGAGAATTGAGAATGGAGAGTTGAGAATGTTGATGGTCGCAAGCGGCCCATCAATTACGCAAAGGAAGTCAGAATGGAAGTTCTCAACGAAGCCAACGCAATCGAAGCACAGCAACAACAGTGGGAAGAAAATACGCTCCAACCCACGCTCAAAAAATTGCCGGAGTCGCAAAAAGAATTCACCACGACTTCGCTCAAACCCATCGAACGCCTCTACACGCCGCGCGATTTGGCCAACACGAAATTTGACGACATCGGCTTCCCTGGTCAACCGCCGTACACGCGCGGCATTCACCCGACGGGCTATCGCGCGAAGGTCTGGACGATGCGGCAATTCGCGGGCTTCGGCTCGGCCTTCGATACGAATCAACGGTTCAAATATTTGCTCGAACACGGACAGACGGGGCTTTCGACCGCGTTCGATTTGCCGACGCTGATGGGCTATGACTCCGATCATCCGATGAGCGAAGGCGAAGTCGGCAAATGCGGCGTCGCGATTTCGTCGCGGCAGGATATGGAAGTGCTGTTTGATGGCATCCCGCTCGATCAAGTGACAACTTCAATGACGATCAATTGCCCGGCTTCGATGATCTTTGCGTTTTTCCTCGCCGCCGCAGAACGACGCGGCATCGCTTGGCACAAGATCGGCGGCACGCTGCAAAACGACATCCTGAAAGAATACATCGCACAAAAGGAATGGATTTATCCGCCGCGACCATCAATGCGACTCGTGACCGACACATTCAAGTTTTGCGCTGAACAAATGCCCAAGTGGAATTCGATTTCGATCAGCGGCTATCACATCCGCGAAGCCGGTTCGACCGCCGCGCAGGAGTTAGCGTTCACGTTGCGCGATGGCATCGAGTACGTTGAATACGGCATGCGCGCGGGCTTGGACGTAGATGAGTTTGCGCCGCGTCTGTCGTTCTTTTTCAACGCGCACAACGATTTCTTTGAAGAGATTGCGAAGTACCGCGCCGCACGGAGAATCTGGCATCGCGTGATGACGGAACGTTTCGGCGCAAAGAATCCGCGTTCGTGGCAATTGCGGTTTCACGCGCAAACCGCAGGCGTTTCGCTGACAGTCCAGCAACCCATCAACAACATCTCGCGCGTCGCGGTGCAGGCGTTGGCGGCAGTCCTGGGCGGCGCGCAATCACTGCACTGCGACGGCTATGATGAAGCATTGGCGTTGCCGACTGAACGTGCAGCATTGATCGCACTGCGCACGCAACAAATCATCGCGCACGAAACCGGCGTCACGAATACGGTTGACCCGCTTGGCGGTTCGTACTTCGTCGAAAAATTAACCAACGAACTCGAAGAAGAAACGTGGGAATACTTCCGCAAAATTGACGCGCTCGGCGGAATGGTCGAAGCGATTGACGCCGGCTTCCCGCAAAAAGAAATTCACGAATCGGCCTATCAATATCAACGCGCCGTCGAACGCGGCGAAAAGGTCATCGTCGGCGTGAACGATTATTTGATGGAAGGCAACGAACTCGGCGAACCGAATATTTTGCAGATTGATGAAACAGTCGCGCAATTGCAGCAAGAACGATTGCAAAAGTTGCGCGCCGAACGTGATAATGTCGCGGCACAACGCACAATTGAGGCGCTGCAACGCGGCGCAGAAGATGCGAGCGTCAACACGATGCCGCTGCTGATTGATTGCGCGCGCGCCGATTGCACGCTCGGCGAAATGTGCGATGCGTTGCGCCCAATCTTTGGCGAATACCAAGAACCTGGTTTTTAATTGGTGCGCCAGCATCCTGCTGGCATTGTTTTTGAGACGATGGCCAGCAGGATGGCGCACCACATCCGCCCCGTCCCTGTTGTATAACCCGACTGACAGGCAGCCGCTGTCAGCCCTTTACAAGGAGTCCACTATGCCAAGAGCAATTCGTCGGATCATGCTCGTGCTGCTCCTCGGCGCGCTGTGTCTCGTGAATGTGCCAGCGCAGAAGAAAAGCACCAGCCAACCATCTGCCGTGCCGCAGGTGAAATACAAAGAAGCCAAATTGAAAAACGGTCTGCGCGTCTTCCTCGTCGAAGATCACAGCGCGCCGGTCATCTCGCTGGCGCTGATTTATGACGTCGGCTCGCGCAACGAAAAACAAGGCCGCACCGGCTTTGCGCATCTCTTCGAGCACATGATGTTTCAAGGCTCCGCGCAAGTCGGCAAAGGTGAGTTTATGATGCTCATCTTCAATAACGGCGGTCAGCTCAACGGCACGACCAACGAAGAGCGCACGCTTTATTTCGAGACGTTGCCTGCCAATCAACTCGACATGATGCTCTTTCTGGAAGCTGACCGTATGCGCGGTCTCGACATCTCAAAAGAAAATCTCGACAACCAACGCAATGCTGTGCAGGAAGAACGGCGGCTCGGCGTGGACAATCAACCGTACGGCAAGTTGTTCGAGCAATTCGGCGAGACGATGTACGACAACCCCAACTACAAACATTCGGTCATCGGCTCGATGGCCGACCTGAATGCGGCGAGCGTGGAGGATGTGAAAGAGTTCTTCCGCATTTACTACGCGCCCAACAACGCGGTGTTGACGCTGGTCGGCGATTTCAACTCGAACGAAGCGTTAGCCAAGATCAAGAAGAATTTTGAGGCGATTCCCGCCCAGCCCACGCCATCTCCCGTTGACACGAATGAGCCGGAACAAACTGCCGAGCGGCGCTTCAGCCTAGACGATGCGCTGGCGCAATTGCCGTTGTTGCGCATCGGCTACAAAGGCATTCGCGGCAACACGCCGGATGCCTTTGCGATGCAAGTCCTCGGCACAGTGCTGGGCGGCGGGCAAAGCTCCCGGCTCTATCAAAAGCTCGTCAAAGAAAAACAGTTGACGCTTTCCGCCAACAGCTTCGCCAGCACGCGACGCGGTCCCGGCTCGTTCCAGATTTCCGCCAACATCGCGCCGGGCAAAAAGATTGAGGACGTCGAAGCGGTCATTTACGAAGAGATCGCCAAATTGCAGCAGGAACCCATCGCCGATTGGGAACTGGCCAAAGCCAAACAGTTCGCCAAACGGAGCGCCATCGGTTCGCGCAGCAGTTCGCTCGGTCTGGCCATCAACCTGACGGAGTATACGGTTTCGTACAACGATCCGAACCTCATCAATACGCAACTCGACAAAGTGCTGGCGGTCACGAAAGAAGACGTGCAACGAGTGGCGAAGAAATATCTGCAAGCCAATTATCGCACCGTCGGCATCGCCATCCCGAAACCCAAAACCATGGGCGCAGCTCCCACGGCAGGACGCTAACGGAAAGGAGACCTTATGCAACAAACTATTTTGAATCGTGTCGCAAGCATTGCTGGACTTTGGGTCGCGGCCTTGACCATGCTGGTCAGCGCAACGTTCGCCCAAGCGCCCGGACAAGCGCCCGCGCAGCCTTCCACCAAAGGCGCGGTGGTAAAAGGCAAAGCGCCCGTCAACAAAGAAGTCCTCAAAGTCAAATTGCCGAAGCCCTACGAAACCAAGCTGAGCAACGGCTTGCAGGTGTTGGTGTTGGAAGACCACAAACTGCCGCAGTTCAATATGCAAATGGTCATTCTGAGCGGCGGCTTGGCTGACCCGGCAGAGTTGCCCGGAGCCGCGCAATACACTTCGACCTTACTGCGCGAAGGTACAAAAACACGCAACAGCAAACAAATCGCCGAGCAACTAGATCAACTCGGCGCGTCCATTTTTGCTAATTCCGGGCTGTCTTCGATTTCCACGAACGTCTCGGCATCGGGGCTGACCGACAACTTCGACGCGATCATGGAATTGTTTGCGGACGTGGTGCTGAATCCGAGCTTTCCCGCCGATGAATTCAACAAACTGAAAACGCGCAACATCGCACAGCTTCGCTTTCAGCGCGCGCAAGCGGGGTTCCTGGCCAACGAGATGTTCGCGAAAGTAATGTATGGTGCGCATCCGGCAGCGCGCGTGAGTTTGACCGCGGAACAAATTCAACGCCTCACGCCGGAAGTCTTGCAAACCTATCACGCTACACACTTCAGACCGAACAACGCGATTTTCGCTATCGTGGGCGATGTCAAACCCGCCGACATCGTCGCCAAACTGGAAAAAACCTTTGCCGCGTGGAAGCCCGGCGATGTGCCGAAAACGACGATCCCACAAGTCGCTGACACGGGAGGAGCGAAGATTTACTTGATTGATCGCCCCGGTTCGGTGCAAACCAATTTGCTGGCCGGAACGCTCACGATCACGCGCACCGACCCAGATTACTTCGCGCTGGAAATGATGAACCAAGTGGTCGGCGGCGGCCCCAGCGCGCGGTTGTTTATGAATCTGCGCGAAGACAAAGGCTACACCTACGGCGCATACAGCGGCGTTTCGTCGTTCAAATATCGCGGTCGCTTTCAGGCCAACACCGAAGTCCGCACCGACGTGACGGAAGGCTCGATGAAAGAACTGCTCTCTGAGTTCAAGCGCATCCGCGAAGAGAAGGTTCCTGCTGAAGAATTCGAGCGCGCCAAACGCACGATTGTCGGCGGCTGGGCCTTGCAACTGGAATCGCCCGCCTCGTCGTTGCAAAACGCGATCACGTCGAAGCTCTATGGCTTGCCCGCTGATTATTGGGACACGTATCCGCAAAAAATCAGCGCGATTACAGCGGAAGATGCCCAACGAGTGGCGCGCAAATATCTCGACCTCGACAAGCTGCAAATTGTCGCAGTCGGCGATGCGGCGAAGATCGCGCCTATCCTGAAACAGTTCGGGCAGGTCGAGATTTTCGATACCGAAGGCAAACCCAAAGTTGTCGCGACCGCGCAAAGCGGCGCAGGCAAATAGTGCGAGCCGATAACCCGATCAAGAGCGCAGGCCAGACAACTTGCGCTCTTCCTTTTGTGATGCTCGGCACGCCGCGTTACAATCGCGAAGCATTGCTGGACTTGATTGGGAGGAAAGGTATGATTCCGCTAGAACAGTTAAAACAACACTCCAGTTTTTACCAATTTATTTTGGAAGAAGGACGCGAGGAAGGACGTGAAGAAGGGCGCAGGGAAGGACGACGGCAAACAATCGTTAACTTCTTCCGAAAGTTAGTAGCGCGACGCTTCCCTAACTTAAAACTCAATAGTGAAATTGAAGCAGTGGAAGATATAGAGCAACTCAAAGAACTTGCATTGGACTTATCCGAAATTCCCGATGCGAAAACCTTGCGCCGAAAACTCAAAGCTCTGCGCTCCCCCGTCAACTAAGCATCGCCACAACAACTTTATGGCAGAACCCAAAATCAGAGTCTTACTCGCCAAGCCCGGTCTCGATGGCCATGATCGCGGCGTCAAAGTGATTGCCCGTGCGTTGCGCGATGCCGGGATGGAAGTCATCTACACGGGCTTGCGGCAAACGCCCGAAATGATCGTCAGCGCAGCGGTGCAGGAAGATGTGCAAATCGTTGGGCTTTCGATTCTCTCCGGCGCACACATGACGATCTTTCCGCGTGTCGCGGAATTGATGAAAGAACGCGGGCTGGACGATGTGCTGCTCTTTGGCGGCGGCATCATTCCTGACGACGATATTCCGAAGCTCAAAGAAAAAGGCGTATCGGAAGTCTTTTTGCCGGGCGCTTCGACCGAAGACATCATCAAGTTCATTCTTGACAATGTACCGCCGCGCGAATAAAAACGAAGGTGATATTTTCAGCCGCTCCATTTCAATCACTCGCCCAATCCTGTCGTGATAGCGCCGTCGCGCTGCTCTATCCCACGCGCTGTCGTGTTTGCAGCGCGATGATTGACGCGCTGGACGATGGTGTAGCGTGTCGGCATTGTTGGCACGCAGCAGAAACCGCGCGGCTGGATTTTGATTATTGTGTGAAATGCGACGCGTCGTTGCCACGTTTGCAATTACAAGCCCAGGGGCGGCGCTGCGGTTGGTGCGACGAACTCGCGTTTACCGCCGCGCGGGCGTGTGGCCTCTATCGCGGCGCGTTTCGGGAAAGCGTGTTGCGGCTCAAAGTGCAGCCGGAACTGCCTGCGCATCTGCGCCGCTTGCTCCGCGAGACCTTTTGGCTGCTGCCGAATGCGCAAGCCATCGAAGCCATCCTGCCTGTGCCGTTGCATCCCACGCGCGAGCAGGAACGACAATTCAATCAAGCGGAAATTCTGGCGCGCGCGTTGTCTCGCATGACCGCCTTACCGGTTCTGCGTTCGGCGCTCATCCGCACCAAAGCGACGGAACTTCATCGCGGCGGCCTGGATGCACAAGCGCGGCAGCAATCGTTACAGGGGGCGTTCGCTGTACGCGCGCCCCGCTTGCTGGAACGACGCGCTCTCCTGCTGGTGGATGATGTGATGACGACAGGCGCGACCGCACACGAAATTGCGCGAACGTTACAGGCGAGCGGCGCACAGGAAATCAGCGTCCTCACACTCGCCAGAGCCAATCGTTCGACCCTCTAAGCCCGCCGCCCACAAGCGTTTTTTCCGGTCGGCGCACAGCGCGCATTTTCGGGCGGAAGATTTTGCGGAAAACCACTTGCCATCTGCCCGCTTCGCTGCTTAACATGACTGCGCCTTTAGCAAATCGAAGTTGCCCGCGCACCCTGATTTGAAAACGACTGATTCGTAACGAAACCAATGAGCACACGTTTTGTAGCCCCGACAACACACAGGATTATCTATCAACGATCTTTATAAGGAACCACAATGAAACTTTCCTGGCGCAGTTTGGTGACCGATGATTTAGGCATAGACCTCGGCACATCTCGTACTCGTGTTTTTGCGCGCGGACGCGGCATCGTCGTTAATGAACCCTCTTTGCTGGCCTACGACAAACCCAGTCGTGAAGTCGTAGCCGTTGGACTCGAAGCGTTGGAACTGGAAGGCCGCGCTTCGGAAGATACGCAAATCGTCAGCCCGCTGCACGATGGCGTGGTCGCGGATTCGTACCTCGCGGGCAAATTGCTCGAAAGCTACATTCGAAAGGCGCGCGACGGACGCTCGCATTTTTCGCGCCGCGTGATTCTGGCCGTGCAAGCCGATGCTTCCGACATCGAACATTATGCGTTGCAATACGCCGCGCGCGAAGCAGGTGTCAACAACATCAACTTCGTCAACAAAGGTTTGGCCGTGACGCTCGGCGCAGGCTTCGACGCAGAAGATCAACGCGCGTCGCTCGTCGTGGATGTGGGCGCAGGCACGACGACGGTCGCCGCCGTGATTCACAATCACGTCATTTTCTCGCGCACGATTCGTGTCGGCGGCAATGATCTCGACGTCGCCATCGCCAACATGATCAAGTACAACCACAGCCTGCTCGTCGGCCCGCGCACGGCGGAGCGCGTCAAGATTGAACTCGGTTGTGCGGTGCAACTCGAAACCGAACAAACCACCAACGTCAAAGGCCGCAGCACAGTCACAGGCAGCCCGGAAATGGCTGTCATCAACAGCGTCGAGATTTACGAAGCGATTGAACCCATCGTTGCGCGCATCATCAAATCCATTGAAGACTCGCTCGAAGCCTTGCCGCCTGAAGCCTCCGGCGACATTTATGATCGCGGCCTGGTGCTGGCCGGCGGCGGCGCGTTGTTGTCGGGCTTCGATGAGCGGTTGTCGAAAGAAAGTGAATTGTCGGTGCAATTGGCCGAAAGCCCGGCGCGGGCGGTCGTGCGCGGACTTGGCGTGCTGTTCGAGAATCAAGCGTTGCTGCGCCGCGCGATTATCAAATAAATTCCCAGTGATGTAGCGCGATTTGCTAAATCGCGGGCAGTCTTTAGTGCGGCCCCGCGATTTGGCAAATCGCGCTACACTGTTTTGCAGCGCACTCATCCACCTCAACAGAATGTATGAGCGAAATTAAATATCCCCAGATTTAGAGAAACTGCTTTTTTCTGCGCCTGCGGCAATGCTACAATGCGGCTTCCCTTTTGAATTGTAGATTTTTTGTTTGTTTGAGGTGCAGCTTTCCCAATACGATTTCTCGCGGTTAACCATTCCGAAGCTCAGGTTAGCGCGCTAGTTCCGAAACGGCGCGTGACAATATTGCGCCTGAGCTTGCCTTCCTCGTCTTTCCCCCTTCAATCATTTGATCCCTTAGCAATCATCATTAACCAATCAACTCGTGTGCGCGCGTGGGCAGGTTCGTGGACTGCCGCGCGTTCGCCTCACGCACGCGGAAAGGATTGCCTATGAATGGTCGGGTTTTGGTTTTGAATTCAACGTATGAACCCATCAATGTTTGTACACAACGACGCGCGATTGTCCTGGTCTTGAAAGGTCTTGCGCGGACGGAAGAACGCACAGCCCATGACCTCCGCACGTCGCGGCGGGCCTATCCTGCGCCGTCCGTCATTCGGTTGCTCGAATATGTTCACATTCCGTTCGAGCGCAAAAGCCTCTCGCGCAAAAACATTCTGCTGCGCGATCACAACACCTGTCAGTATTGCGGACAAGTCTTCAATCCGGCGGAGTTGACGCTGGATCACGTCTTTCCGCGTTCGCGCGGCGGGCATTCCAATTGGGACAATTTGGTCGCGTGTTGCAAACGCTGCAACAATCGCAAAGGCAACGCAACACCGGAAGAAGCTGGGATGCGGCTCATCAAACGCCCGCAAGCCTTCAGCCTGCACGTCAATCGCCAGATCATGCGCTACCTCGGTCGCAGCGATGAGGCGTGGCGTAAATATCTGTTTTATTAAATGCGACTTGAACTTCCGCATTGTACGCTGCGCCCCTGGCATCCCGATGATGTCGCAGCCCTCGTGCGACACGCCAATAATCGCAACATCTGGCGCAACGTGCGCGACCGCTTCCCCCATCCCTACACGCAAGAAGACGCTGAACTCTGGGTCAGTCTCGCCAACAACAATCCGTATGAACCGGCGCTGGCGATTGCAGTCAACGGCGAAGCGGTCGGCGGCATCGGCTTGATCTTCGGGCACGACATTGATCGGCGCTCGGCGGAAATCGGGTATTGGCTGAGCGAAGACTATTGGGGACGCGGGATCACGACCGAAGCTGTGCGCGGCTTGACGGCCTACGCTTTTCAACATTTCGATCTGGCGCGGATTTGGGCTTGCGTGTTTGAGTGGAACCCCAGTTCGATGCGCGTGCTGGAAAAGGCGGGCTTTGTGCGCGAAGGGATTTTACGCAAGGCCGCGACGAAAGACCGGCAAACAATTGATGTGGTGATGTTCGCCATCGTGCGCGATTGATTTCATTTCCCAGTTTCCACTTGTCATTTTTCATTTTTCATTGCTTGCCGACGCGTGCAGTTTTCTTTGACGCGGTAAAAATGCGGCAGAGTTCTTTGCATTCTGTGGCGATGTCATGCAGCAGTTCTTGGGTTATAACTGACTGCGATCAATGACACGCAACCAGATGGAAGTCTCGTTTAATTCTTTCAGCACCACGCCCAATTTATGCACAAAATCGGCGTGACTTTCTGCGCCGCGTGCTTCTCCATAATTGGGAGCAGGTGACGTGCCGGAGCGGAGAATTTGCCCGGCAATATGTTTTCCGGCGGGTGTTTTTGGCAAAGCGGCAGAAAGCCAGATGATGCGAACCGCAAAATCAATCAGGCGTTCTTCAAGTTCATCCGCTTTCGATTGGGTAGTTTTCGGCGTAGTTTCATTTTCCATAATTGATCTCTCCCTATTCGATTCTCATTGCTGGTAACTGTGGCCTCTGCGACAATGACAAATGAAAAATGACAAGTGGGAAATGGGAAATGGTGTGGAAGCACGCAGATCCAATGAAATGAATCTATGAACAAAGCCCTATTGCCGCCTACGACCAAAGGCCGCAAGCACGAACAGGAAGCGCGCCGCATTCGTTCGTTCGCGGGACTCAAACGCGATGACGAACCGCTCGACCCGTTCGCGCTCGCACCGTATGCCGGGTTGTTGGTCGTAGACTTCAATCAAATCGAAGGACTCTCCGAACAGGCGCGTAATCATTTGCTTGGCGAAGGCGCGAACGATTGGTCAGGCGGCACGTTCACGCGACTGTTGCCCAACGGCAGACAACTGGTGATTCTGAATCCCAAACACGGTTTGCAGCGGCATCAAGCCACGTTGATGGAAGAAGTCTGTCACGTTTTTCTCGGCCATAAAGCGAACAAACTCGAAATCACCAAAACCAACGAACAAGGCCAAATCGTCGCGCGCGATTATCACGACGAAGACGAAGAAGAAGCCTACGCTGTCGGCGCAGCCGCATTGGTTCCGTACGCCGCCTTGCATCGCTTCATCTCGATGGGCAAAACCACCTATCAAATCGCCAAGCATTTCGGCGTCAGCCGTCCGCTCGTAATCTATCGCATTCAAATCTCCATGCTCTGGCCCGAATACAAAAAACGCCACCCGGCGGAAGTCGAAGAATACAATCAAAAATACAATCAAGCGTCTGCCAGGTCGGGGAAAGCATAGCAACCTCGTGCCCCCGACGCGACCATCGCAAAAGGCTTACCGATGCAACACCGATAAGCCTTTTGCGATGAATGGCGACCCGTACGGGATTTGAACCCGTGTTACCGCCGTGAAAGTGCCAACCAGCCATTTTGGATGTATTTGTATCTGCACGTATAAGTTAGTATAAATCAGTTATTTAGATCGCTCACTTTGCCGCTATAATTGGTATCCTTTGGGATGGTTTTGTACCTATTTGTAGTACATTTCGTCACCGTAGCGTCACCGATAAAAAGCAAGTAAACATTTTCCTACATCCTGTTGTTACAATCACCCTTGCCAGCGAAAATCAACGGGCGTACACTGCGCTTTCTCAGAGACAACAGCCGATCCCCCAATCAGCGCCTTAGCAGAGACTTTGGCCATATCTGCCGAAAAGCATTACTCCTCATAGTACACCTGAACCGATGCAGGTAATTAGCCTACAGAGAGTTGATTATGCTTCAGAAAAAATCAGTTATACGCTTCTCACATCTGATAGTTTTCACGTCTTTAGCTTTCACACTTCCCTTACTTGGGCGCGCGCAAGACTTGCCGCAAAACGAGCAGGCAGTATTAGCTAATAAGGATGTTTTGCAAATGGTCAAACTTGGGTTTTCCGCCGAACTCGTTGGGGCAAAAATAAAATCTTCAAAAACTCAATTTGACACTTCTCCATCTGCGCTAATAGAACTGAAACAAAATGGCGTGCCTGAAAGCATACTTGTACTTATGGTTGAAGCGGGCGGGCGGAATAAAGTCGCATCTTCTGCCAAATTAGAATCTCAGCAGGATGCAGCCCGATCCGCAATTAAGGCCCTGAGACGACTGGTTAGCTCTACCGAGGTTGGAATTAGTTACGTTAACTACACCCCTCTCGTCGCGGATGTGAAAACAGAGGTTGAAGATGCTTTGTCTAAAATGGAGAGTGGAGGATTAAAAACTGCCCTTCAATCATCTCTCGATGAATTTTCATTTGCGGCTACCGTTTGGCAAGCAACTTGGCGAAATGATTTTGTTGATGGCCGACTTAGAGATATTGCTATCAATAGATATGGCGTTCCCAAGAGAGGCTGGCTAAAAGTCGTATGGCGCACTGACTTCCTTACAGCCATTTGGAGGCAGGCGCGAAATCAATTTGAAATAGCCAATAACATCCAATCGCAAATGGCCAATACCGCTGATGCTTCGGCGCGCGCGGAAGATGGCCTTGTAGGAGCCTGGAAATTAAGTGTCGAGAACAATGGACAACGAGCAGACTTTGATATGACCGTCATTCGTAAAGGAGACTCGTACTTTGCAACGTTACGCTCGCCTTTTGGGAATACTAATGAAACTCAGATCATAAAAAGTGGCGACGAATTTTCGTTTAGCATTTCAGAGATACAGGGCAAGCAGACGCTTACTGCCCAAATTAAAGGCGCTGTCATTCAAAACACCATTCAAGGAAATATGACCTATAGCAATGGGCGAGCGTCGGGAACGTTTCCAGTTTCAGGAATAAAATTGTCAAATTGAACAGTGCAATCAACGCCCCGCCCCTCACTTCTTCCCCTTCTTCGTCTGCTTCCCGATTGGCGCGCTCAGTAAAGGCAGTCCGGCACGTTCACGAAATTCTTGATGTATGATATGTCGGCGCTTTGGAATGCGAAAGCCCCACGTAGCAGCCAGCTTATCTGCGCGCTCTTCTTCCAATGGATCGTACATGTGTGGCGCAATTTGCGCCGTCTCCCAAGTATGCGCGATCTCATGCGCCACAAGGTATTCCGCATCAGGACGTTTCCCAATGTTGCTGTTGAGAGTTACAAGCCAGCGATCTTTCACCGTTCCGAAGCGTTCGAGTATAGACGCGGGATATGCCTGCCCATATAAATCACTCCCAAAAGTAATGTAGGCGATCCCGCGTAATGCGTGCTGTTGCACATCGGCGGGAAGGCGGAGGATCGTGCGGCAAATAACAGCCCTAATTTCATCCTCGATCCAAGGCTGTTCTAAGGCATACCAAACTTCATCAAAATCCATTATTACTTTACCGTTCCTTTCTTCGTACCTTTCTTCGTCGGCTTCGATTGTAATAGCGGCCTGCCACCCTTACCTGGCTGGTAATTCAATACGTCAGATGTGCGTAGAAACTTTTGCCCGGCGATCTCTACGGACGTCAGCTTTCCTCGACTAATCAAATTCATTATTGCCTGCACGCTAACTTCGCGCAGTCTTGCTGCCTGCGCTGGCGTGATTAAATCGTTCGCTTCTACTTTGGCCATAGGGTAACTATTCTCAATCAACCTGTGTAGCAAGTCAATGCTTTATTTCGATAGGCACGCGCCTATCTATATTTTTTGCATATTTCGCAGCCTATTCGTGCTAGACAAATATTGAAATAATATGTTGACTTACTACACAGGTTTTATTATTATCTCCCTTGTCACTGGATAACACTTCACCGGAGGCAATTATGGTCGAAATCAACAAGAACAATATGCAAAACGCGATTGCCAAAGCCAGGAAGATTCATCCCTTCGTGATGGTTCTCGGCGACCGGCAATTCGCAATCGAAAGCAAATCCACGCTGGAAACCTATCAGATTCGTTTCTTTGTGAACGGCACGAGGAAACTGGCAAGCTGCACTTGTCCGGCGGGTCGGCAAGGGATGGTTTGCTATCACGTGGCAGCCTGTGCTGCCGTCAACATTGGACTGCAACGGCTCAAGCGAGCCGCATAAGGCAAAGGGCTTGGCGAGTGTTAGAGGCACTTTCCAAGCCCGTCAACAACAAACGCCCGGACGGGCATTTTCATCGGAGGAAATTATGACGGAATCCAAACAAAAAACCAACGCAGCAGCAGCCGACCTGGCAAATACATTGGCCGAAGCTGGAAAAGTCGAAGCCGAAAGAGCCGAAGCCGTGCGCCGCAATTGGCGTGACCTTGCTCATTGGCACTTTGGCCATCTCGACAAGGCGATGACGCAAGAAGAAATTCGCGCACGGCTGGAAGAGTGCCTGATGGCGGTTGCGGACATTTCGGCGGTCGTTGCCAGAGTTGACATTGAGCAGGTTATTAGGGACGGCTACCCTTTCGCGCTCCATCGGATCGCCGCCGTAACACAAGGGCTGGCGCTGAATGGTTACGCCTTGCTTGAGGAATTGGCTGAGCAGTCTCATTCGCACCTCGAATGAACAGCCATTTCTACAACCTTATTGAAAAAGCACGGCCCGCGAGAGGATTCGCGGGCTTTTATTTTGTCGGGCTTCCGGTTGCAGAAAGTCGCATTTTCCGTCTTTCTGCAAAATCTCGAAAAATAGATTTGTGAACAACGCGCCGGTCTACTGGTCTACTGGGAGACCAGTGCCGTCATCATCGGGCGGAACAATGACACGTCCCTTCGGCAAGGCGTCGTATTCGGCCTGCGTCAAATATTGACGCCCGGTCTCTGTGAGAATGACACCGACGAATTCGGGATCATCCGATGGCAGGATGACGCGCGTTGGCGTGTGGGCGTTCGGATCGTGCTTCATTCGATCCTCAAGCCTTGCGATGCGTAATTTCTTGCTCATAGTAAAGCCTCCAATTCTCGCAAGAGACATGGGTCGTCTCCGCGTATGACGGATGCCAGTTGTTCATCCGTTAGCGTCTCAACCCGCTGATCCAACCTTGCGCGTTGTGCAGGCGTGAGCGTTGCGCGCAAGAAGTCTTCCAACTCCCTGTCGGGCACTTCCGAGAGATCGCCCCAATCAGGCACGTCGTGAGGCTTGAAATGTTTCTCAAGCCGGGTCAAACGTTGTCGAGTGCTCATTTATTCCTTGCCTCCAATGCGCTCAAGCGCGTTTCGATTTCAAGTGTTTCGTGCGACCGCAAGGCAAGCTCAATCAGCTTGGTTGCCGCAGCGATTTTGTTGGCAATGGTGGCCTCTTTGTCGGTCAGACATTTGCGCAATGTTTCAACGCCTTCCAGCATTGCCGATTTCAAAGTGCTCAGCCCGTCGCCAAACAAAAGATGCCGCGCTTCATCAAGCGCCGCTTTGAAGCCTGGCTCTTTGAGCCATTCATAGAGCGTCACCTTGCTCACCTTCGCCGCTTTTGCCGCGCCTTCAACAGTCGGCTCAGACAGCAGGCAAGCAAGCGCCCTTTGCTGCTTGAGCGAAAGCGTAAGATTCCGTTCGGTTTCGTTCATACGGCCTCGTTGGTCAGACCGCCATAAGCTGCCTCGACTTTGCGCAGAAATTCGGGTTGCTGGTCAAAGGGAATTATCGGCAACCTGCATTGCGGACAGCCTTCCAGCGACTCACGCGCAAGCGCGCTGATGTCGTCTGGCCAATCCGGGCCGCTGGGGCAAAGGCAGACGTTCGATGTCTGCCCTGCTGCCCGTTCAAGTCGTGAAATACGATCCTTGATGCTCAATGTGACCTCCTTTTCTAGAAAAAATTCTTGATTTGCCGACGAATCTCTTCATGGACTTGACCGGACTCCCAGCGACGGCGCGCCTTCCATTGACTGGCCAAGTCCTCAATTTGTTTGTTCAGGACGGCTAGTTCTCCTTCCAACTCCCACACGCGGCCTTTCACGCGGTTGAGTTCGGCTGAGTTGCCGCGTTTGAATTGTGCCGCCGTGCGAAGCTTGGCGAGCGTGTCGCGTAGCGGGTTGAGTTCGGACTCGACCTGCTCGCGTCGGTCTGATTTTACGTCGAGCAATCCTTTTAGGGTTGCCGCGTCTGCCTGTGTCGTATTTGTTGACATTTGACCTCCTGGTCGTTGTGGCCTCACGAAAGAGGCCGGGTTATGGTTTTGGCCTTCTCGATGCGAGAAAGAGCCAGAGAATCGCGCAGGCGGCGAAAAGCCAGGTGTTGAAGTCGGAGAGCGTCATTGCGCCCCCCGGTAAAAGAAGCCGCTGCGGGCTTCCACGACTTGAGAATGACAGGCCGGGCAGGAAAAGTAACCGGCTTCGACGTGCTCCATTGGCGCGCCGCATTGCGCGCAAGGCTTCGGAGTGAGCAGGCGAAGCAATTCAGCCTTGTGCTGGCGAAGCAATGCCCGATGCTGTTCGGTTAGCACATCAACCGGTGCATCTACTTTTAATCTCTCACCTGTGACCGACAATCGGATGTCGGAAGCTGAGAGCATCTCCATCAATGCTGATGCGCTCATACCTCAAAGACCTCCCTTCGTGGTTGCACTTGTACGGGGAATGCGATAATCCGAAATTCGTTCTCCATCGTACCGTTCTCAGAATTCTCACAATTCTCAGAAATAGCCTGCTGTGATGAATTCTGAGAATTGTGAGAATTCTGAGAAGGATCATTGAGCGATGGATTTACTTCATACACCTGACTTGGTTTGCGTCCGCGTTTTCCATCGTCACTACCTTTTTGTGGTCTGATGAAATTGTGTTCTTCGAGTAAATTGAGTGCAGGCTCAAGGTCAGAGACTTTTTTGAACCGCCCTTTATTGGCTTGGTGAGCATCGCGTTTAGTGAAGGTACGCGCGGCTGCTTTTTCGATCCAACGCAATACATATTTCGCCTGTCCGATTTGTTCGTCCGCTCCCATTTCGGCATAGGCAGCCTTGGCGTGCGGAATCAGATATTCACCAATCTGAATGGCTCGCCTGATGATGTCCGCACTCACGGATGTACTCTTTTCGCTTTCCGCCAAGCTCAGAATTCCCGCAATTCGCAAAATAGCGCCCGGTAGTTTGCCTGCCCAATCCGTCATCATCGCCAGATCGCCCGCCTCGGCTAATTTCGGCTCGATGGCCTCCTGAAAGGCGCAGAGGCAATCGTCAGCATCCACTGTCAGTTGCAAGATGCGCTCGGTTGGTTTTCCTTCTGAATCAAGAGCAGATTCGATGGCGGCTAAGGTTTTGATGCGTTGGCAATACTCGCGCCGCACCGACTCTTGCATTGGATTCGCGCGCGCCTTGCGGGTTCCCAGGCGGCTGGCAGGCAGGCTGAATAGGAAACGCCCAATCAATCCACGTCCGCGAAAGCTGGGCTTGTCTACCAGCCCGCGAATGACATCCGGTTGAACAGCAAGTCCAATTGTCAAAGCTGGTTTTTTGACGAACTCCGCACGATTGCGCCGATCCACACGTAAATCATCGCCCGCGTGTCCTTTGAGCAATACGGCAAAATTCGGCGCGCCGCTGCTGTAGCGTCCGGCCATAATGTCGAACAAATCGCCTTCGGGTGATAACACCGCCAGCCGTCCTTTTTGCTCATACAACATCGTGGCAATTGTTTCAGGCGTTGCGTCGTCGGCTAAGAGTTTCGGCATTGCCGGGATGGTTTTGGCTGCCAGCTTTTGGGCCAAATCAATGGCTTCCCGCTCCAGCTTCATTCGGTCATTTGCATTATCAGCCTTAGCCGCCTCGCGCTCTGCTTTATCGCGCCGCTGTTCCAGGATGCGGTATTCACTCGCGGCCTCGGCAATGTTATCGCGCTTGGTTTCGATCAACGCGGCCTCGACTTCTTCCAGTGGCTTCAAGCATTCAGCGAACACTGCGGATTTCCGGTTGCCGGAGGGCAAAGCGGTCGCAGTGTAGAGATTCAAAGGCTCTTGCCAGCCCTGCCGCGCCTGAATGCGCACATTACCAGCCACCGCCGCCGCGCATACCGACAGTGAGAGCATGGCAGCCAAATCAACAGGTGTTTGTGTTTCACTCGCCAAGCTTGTTACGAAGGCAGTCAACCAACCCGGCAAAGCGCCAACAGGGAAGGCGGGTAGGTTGTATTCATTGAAGTATGCAGGGGCATCCCAGACGTCGGCTGCCAGTGTAGCGTTTGGCTCCGAAGCAGCCGACGCGCAAGCCTTAGGCTTCGGTTGTAAGACAGCGGGCGGGTCGGCTGTGTTGTACCGAGCAACGCGCACAGCCTCAACGGCTCTTTTCCATTGTTTGTTCGCTTCGCCGCGCGATAGGCCACGCCGCTCGCCGTCCGAGCGGATGGCATCACCGATGGCGTACAAATCGTCATCTGGTAGCGAGCCGTCATCAATTGATTGCTGATACATCAACGCTAAGTCAGTCAATGCCGCAGCAAAATCATCGGCCTCTCGTAGATGAGCAACAAGTACCTCTTCGATTGGTTTTGCAGGTGTTGGAGGCTGCATCGTTCGCTCCTTTTGGGAGAGCGAAACGCGGATGACAAATAATTGAGGCTGTGGCAAAATTACTTCGTCACAAAGTTCATAAGCCGCTACTCTGTTGCCAGCCAACGTTTCGCGGCTTTTTATTTTGTGATTGCGGCAACCGCAGGCACTGCACTCTCCCGAATCAATCGCTCAATTTCGGTTGTCGGGATCAACCGGCGCGCCCCTAATTTATTCGATTTGATTTTCCCGTCCTGAATCCACCGCCGAACAGTCCAAGGTGAAATTGACAACCGAATCGCGCACGATTCGATGCTCGTGAGCGATTCGGAATTAGATACTTGCGTGATGTTTGTCATCTTCGGTCGCTCCTTTTGTGCAAAAAAACTATTGCTTGTGCTTCCTAGCTCGTGCTAGGCTTTCTAAGTGAAATTTAGCTTTTTTTCACCTAATTTTTCAACAAGCTAAATCCCGCAAGTTATGAAGGTAAACCAGAAACAAACATCACGCAAACTTGTTCCAGTGCCTGACCAGTTCAAGCGACTTCTGAAACTGGTTAATGAAATTCCGTTGGATTGGTCAATGGAAAAGATAAGGAGGGTCAGTGAGAAAATGGGAAATGATCCGTTCTTCTTATTTGAGGAGTATATGCCCAAGCTTATTGGCCACTCAGAACCGTATCGCCTGATCTGGCAAGGCAAAAAAATTGAAGAGAAAGAAAAAAGCAAAGGCATGAGAGCTATGGAAATAGAGGTAAACCTTTTCTGCTCTCGAATCCCGGTAGAATGTTCATTGGAGGTGATTGACTTTATCGGGAATTTCGATAATAGCACCGTGCTTTCGTCATTTTTAGAGATTGAAAAGCCGATACCGGATGATTTTTACAGCGCGGTGGTCAATCGCTACGATTTTCTATTTAAGGCAAGAGAGATGTTAAGCCAAATCGCCGCATCTTCTGAAAAGTCAGAGCCGCTTCGCATTTCTATTCCGGAACCGCTTCATAAAGAAGCATTGACGCCGTTATCACTTCATTCTGACAGCAATGGAAAGTTAGAGTTTCGTCCAACGCCAACTTTGCAATTCCTAATTGACTCTCTTCAGGGAGTTGAAGCCCGGCGCATTGGGGACTGCCCGATCTGTAGCAAAATCTTCTGGCGTGGGCGAACTGACCAGCGGGCTTGTTCCCCTGCTTGTAGTCACGCTCTGCGCAACCGCGAATATCGGGCCAAGTATCCCGAAGACATTAAGCAACGACGCATCAAAAAAGCAGAAGAGAAGGAAGCCGCTGCCAGGCTCGCATTAAGTAAGAAACCTGCCAAAAAACGGAAAGGAAAATAGTATGCCTCGCAAATCCTCACAGACACGGGATGGTGTCTACACGCCGACTGATCGTGACGGCTTTTGGATTAGTTGGATAGATGCACAGGGCCGACGTCGCCGACGCAAGACGGATGCACAGAACATCACGCAGGCCAAGCAATTCAGGAACGCTGAAATGCTGAAGGCTGAACAGGCCAAAGCATTGGGCTTCAGTCCGCCCGGCGAAGAAACCTTTGCCGAAATTGCCGCACGCTATCTGCAATACCAGAAGGCACGCATTACAGCGAAAGCCTTTGAGCGTGAGCAAGGCATTGTCGAAAACCATCTGATACCTGCCTTCCCTGTCAAAGTGGCAAGCATTCGGCGGCAGGACATTCAGCGGTATGTCACACTCCGCAGCGGGAAGGTTTCGCCATATTCGATTCAGAAGGAATTGAACATCCTGAAGCATCTGCTACGGCTTTGTGTGGAGTGGGAAATCGTTCCCATCAATCCCGCACAAGGCGTCAAATCGCCGCGCGTGCCAGCGGGACGGATTCGCTACCTACAACCAACAGAATTGCGCGTGCTGCTCGAAGCCTGCCCGGAATGGCTGCGTCATTTCGCAATGCTCGCGGTCTGCACGGGAATGCGACGCGGCGAAGTGTTGGGCTTGCGATGGCTGGACATTGATCTTGTTCACGCGCGCATTATGTTGCCGCAAACCAAAAACGGCGAAGGTCGGATCGTGTATTTGAATCAGCTTGCGCAGGATGTTTTGCGCTCATTGGCGGGAACAACACAGCCAAAGCCGCTGGATAAATTATTCCCCGACACTTCGCCTGAAAAAGCGAGCGTCGCGTTCAAGCGTGCCTGTGACAGCGTAGGGATTTCAGATTTTCGATTTCACGATTTGCGACACACAGCGGCATCGTGGTTGCGAATGTCAGGAGCCGACATTCATACGGTTGCGCAGCTTCTCGGTCACAAAGATTTGCGTATGGCCGCGCGGTATCAGCACCTCAGCCCGGCTTTTTTAGCGGATGCGGTCGGCAAGTTGGATGCGGTGTTTGGCGAGCCGACCAGGGCGCTTTTAGGGGAAGATCGTCACCATAGCGTCACCAACGAAAAAGAGGCTACAAGCGAGGAGCCTGTAACCTCTTGATTCTAAATGGCGACCCGTACGGGATTTGAACCCGTGTTACCGCCGTGAAAGGGCGATGTCCTGGACCGGGCTAGACGAACGGGTCGCAAACTGAAAAGATCATTCCGTCCGACGGAAAGCGGAGACTATAGCGACTGAAGTACGATTCGTCAAGTCAGACTGCAAAGGACAAACTTCAGTTGCCATCGTGAACGGGGGCGCGATGCGAAGTCGGCAATCACCGCGTCGGGGAGTTTGCCAGTAAGCCCGCCCAGCGGGGATTTCAGCTTTGCCGAATGACCGCAGCAGCAATTGGTTGCGAGGACGAGTCGAATCTTCTTCTCGGACATCTCGCCGTTGGCGGATGGATCACTCATTCGCCCTGCTGCAAGGGCAAGATTATCTTGCGATGGCTTTCCAGTTCTTTGCCAAGTGCTCAGCCGTCCGCCAGGCAAGCGCCTGCGCCGTGAGTGTCGGGTTGCGCGCGCCGCTCGTTCCCATGACCGACGCTCCGAGAATGCCGAGGTTCGGTGCCTCGTATGAGAAGCCCCACCGAGTGACGACGTTCGTCTCCGGGTTGTCACCCATGCGTGTGCCACCGTACGCATGCGTCGCCACATCCATCGTGCCGATTCCGACTTTTACCGTCTCAATAGCACCAGCGGCCCTGAACCATTCCACCATCTTATCCTGCATGAAGGCGGCCACCTTATTCTCGTTGTTCTTGAATTCCGCTGTGATGCGGCACACCGGGAAACCAAATGGATCCTTCACCGTTGGATCGAGGTCGAGGTAGTTGTCCTCGTACGGAAGCGTTGTTTTCTGAATATATGCGCTGTTCCAGCGGTCAGCGTTCTGCTTGATAAATGACTTCCAGGCGGAACCCCAGGTCGGGGCCTTGCCAAACGTGTTCATGCTCGCGGCGTTGATAGGCCGCCTGTCGGAGTAGACCCAGAGATTCCCGCCGCCGATGAAGTCGAGGCCGGAGTGATCGAAGTTGTCGTCCGCCCAATTATCAACCGCGACGCCCTGTGCGGGCAGGCCGTACCAGTTATTCAGGTTTCGCGGGAAGAGGGCGAGCACGCGCGCGCCCTGATTGTGGCTGAAGTAATGTTTGCCGACCTGCCCGTGGTTGTTCGAGAGACCGTTCGGATAGGCCTTCGACTTCGACAGAAGGAGCATCCGGACGTTCTCGTAGGTATAGCTCGCGAGGAGCACCACGTCCGCTGGCTGAAAGTACTCTTTGCCGTCCTTGAGGTAATTTACGCCACTCACGCGACCGTCTTTGTTGACTTCGATGGTGGTGACCGTAGCCAGCGTGACAACCTTCAGCCGACCCGTTTCCTGCGCTTTGGGGATTGTGGTGACAGCCGTTGAACCCTTTGCTTCAACGTGACAACCGCCTCGAAGGCAGAATCCGTGGTACACGCAGCCCGTCCGGTTCTGGTACGGCTGGGAATTGATGGCGGCTGGCCCAGGAAATGCGTGCCAACCCAACTTGCGTGCTGCCGCCGCCATCATTTCGGTGAAACCTGTACCCCGGAGCGGAGGCATCGGATACTCGCGCCTACGCGGCCCCTCGAAGATGTTGCCACGCGGGTCAATCTTCCCGTTGATGTTTCCCGCCTGGCCCGACACGCCGAGTTCGTACTCCACCTTGTCGTAATAGGGTTCGAGTTCTTCCAGGCCAAATGGCCAATCTTCCACGGTCGAGCCTTTCGGGATGCGCGCGGCCCCATAACGCCGGGTCGTCTCGCTCACAACCTTGAAGTCCCAGGGATTGAGGCGCCAGCTCTGCGCCCAGTAATGGAGCGATGTGCCGCCGACGGCATTCATCATCGGATGAAGCGAGGGCCGGGGCGAGTACTGCGCCGAAGCGTTTGGCCGATGCGTCGGAACCTCCTTGTTCGCCTTCTGCACCGCTTGTGGCCAGCCGCGATAGTTGTTTCGCAGTTCGTCCGGAGCGAAGTCTTCTGGGGTGAGCCAGCTTCCGGCCTCGAGACCAATCACCTCGAGGCCTGCCTGCACGAGCGGAAGCGCTGCCACTCCGCCGACAGCTCCGAGACCGATGATAACAACATCGGTCTTCTTCAAGCTAATCGCCATAGTGCTTATGACTCCTCTCCACGCGCGCCCTCGCCGGTTTCTTCTTCGAGAACATCGCGTGGTCGTATGCCGACTTACGGGTTGGCTTCGGTTTTGCCTCCAGGCGTTGCTCGTCCGCCGTGACCGCGAGTCGAAGGCCGGGGTATTCGATCAAATCCCACCCGACGAAGTTCGCATTCCCGCCATAATACGGGTCGCAAAACGTGCCCTGAATCGTATGCGCCCGGATCAGGTTGAAGAACGAGGAGGAGTTCGGTGTGAAGCCCGTGGCGATGCTCTTCTCCATGTCGCTCAAGACAGCGTCCTGATCCTTCGTCGAGAGTTTAGCAAAGGGAGCGCCTTTCGAGGCCTGCGCGTAGGTGTCAACGGCGGCGAGTCCTGTGCGGTACGCTTCTCGTGATGACGCAAGTGCGCCGCCGAGTGCGCGGTCAATATAGTGCGCCGCGCGCGCCTCGGTAGCACCCGGGCCGTTCTCGTCGGTAGGGATCAGTCGTGCAGCGATTGCTTCAAGAATGTTGGCTTCTGCGGCGGTGAGCGTTTCAAGCGGCTCCCGTAGTGGTGCTGCCGTCTGCGCCAGCGTCTCCGCTGGAACGGCAGTTGTCGTGGTCTGAGCCATCATCTTCACGGGAACACCAGCCGTTGCGCCTAGAATCCCCACTTGCCTCAGCATCTCCCGACGTGAAAATGTGTGCCTGCTATTTGCCTTCTTGGCCATGTTTTCCCTCCTGTGATCGGGAGTTGAACCTAAGTACCGGTCGCCAAAATTCTTTGAGCGCGTTATGCCTCTGGGGAGGCCGCCGAGCAAAATTTTATAGGCGCTTGCTTCGTGATACGGGTCTTTGATCCGATCTGCCAGTTCCAACCAATACTCGGCAAGCGTGGCGTGCCTTCCCTCTTGGCGCGGACCAAGCGAAGGTGTTCGGCGTCTCGCGCTTCGGTAAGGATTTAGCTAAAGGCTGTGACTAAGACCGTCCGTTCGCCACGCGCTTTCGGATAGCGAACTTCGCCGCTCAACCGCTCATTGGCTAACGCTTGAACATCCTGCGCCGTCCCTTCATCCAAGTACGGCTCGCCACAATTCGTACACACGCGCGCCGGTATCTCGGTGATGAGCAAAATCGCCTTGCCGCGCTCAATCGGCAGCACAGTTGTGCCCTTCTTAAAACGATTATGTTTGCAAACCAAGCATTTCATTTTGTCACCTTCTACGCTCAACGTGTGCCCGCTTTCCAGCGTTTAGCATCCGGCTCGTAAGCTGTTACGACAGTTGTCTCGCCCGCTACCGGGTCATCTTCTCCAACCACATGAATCGGTCTATTTCCGCTCCAGCCTAGCAGGAGATAACGCGGCGGCGAATCGGCCTTGTACTCTTCGATCAACTCGCCATTTTCCAACACCTCGCGCACGTCAGCGACCGTGATGTTCCGCTCAATCATACGTTTCAAAATATACGGCGGGTAAATTATTTTCATGCTTGAACTAGCATCGGCGACCTCGGTATCCGTCAATTAGGCATTTGCCTTCGGTTGCAGATAGCGATTGGGAATATTCTCCAGTGGTGGCCTCCCTGTGGTCGGCGGTCTAATCCCCTAACCATGGCTCTGTATCTTTTGGGCGCGCGATGAGGTTGTTGTGCATGATGATCCGGGCGCAAGCATTCCAGCGCAAAATCGCATCTTCATTGCCCGGCGGTCGCAGAGCTTCGGCGCGGTCGTAATCGTGCATCGCTTCGCGCAGCCACTCGTAGGCATCGTAGCCACTGCCCGGCACGCCACGATTGAGCAACGCTTTGCCACGCCGCTCGTTGATGATGCCGGAATAATAGTGCCGCTGATATTCGTCCGTCAGCCGCGCCGCGACTTCCTGCGCTTGTGTCGCGCCGAGCGCATAACCTTTGCTGAAGCGATCCGTCAGCGCCAGCAACAAGTTCACCAACGCTTCCTGATTGTTCGGCTCAATCATCAGCACGTCGTGACAAATGCTTTCGGCTTCGGCGGGTTCGTTGAGCAAGCGATACCGCTCGGCTTTTTCCAGCGCCTGCTTGACGCCTTCAGGAGAAAGAGGTTTCAGTTCAAACATAGCGGCTCCTGACTTATGAAAGATTCCACAAAATGTAGCCCGCGATGAGCGTGCCCAAAATCGCGCTGCCATAACAAACAACGGCGATCAATTCGTTCAGATGTTTGATCTGCAAGCCGTCGTAGAGCGTGAAGCGAAAGCGATGCGCGCCGTGAAAGAGCGGCAGCGAACATAATCCAAACAGCACCAACCGCGTCAACGGATGTCGCACCAGCGCGCTCAAACTTGCATAGCTCGGCGCTTCCAACCAGCCCAGCGGAAACGCCAAGCCAAACAGCACCATCAGCACCGGCAACATCAACGCGGCGATCATTCCGCCTGAACTGAAGAGCGACCACAAAAACGGTTCATTCGATCTTTTCGCCATTGCTAATTCCTCCGCAAGATGAACCAAGCAACGATGGCTGAAATCACCACCCACGCGACATAGTTGGGCGCGGCGATCATCCAATCGGGCAGCCGCTTGCCGCCCACGCGCACAGCCATCGCTTTCGGCGCGAGGTTGTACCACGTGATCGTGTGATAGAGCACAAACAGAAACGCGATAATGTTGCTGACGATCAGCAGCGGCGTTTCCATCCACAGCAGAAAGTTGACATAACTCGCCTCGCCTCGCCCCAAACTCCACAACAACCACAACAGCAGCGCGACAAAATAAATTACGGCCAAGCTGCTCAACTCGCGCAGGATGAATTTGAACGAACGCCACTGCTCTGTCCACCACCACGTCGAGACGCGCTTGCGATACCACTTGGGATGATAGAGCGTGTAGATGGATGCTTCTTTCATATTGGAGTTCTCCGAGTCATTTTCCATTTTCCATTTTAGATTTGTCATTTGTCATTGTCCGGCAAGCCGCTGGCTGCACTAACAAATGAAAAATGAAAAATGACAATTGGAAAATGGAAAATGCTTCACTTCTTCTTGCCCCAGGGCATCAACAGCGATTTGTACCATTCAGTCACGGCTTTGATCTTGTACTGCTGAATCGCGCCTGCCGGGTCAACGTGCTTCGGGCAAACGCGCGTGCATTCGCCGTTGAAGGTGCAGCCCCAGATGCCTTCGTGTTGCGAAAGAATATCGAGCCGCGCTTCCGCGCCCTGATCGCGCGAATCGCCGTTGTACCGCTGCGCGAGCGCAATGGCCGCCGGCCCGATGAAGTGATGATCCAAGCCGACAACCGGACACGCGGCGTAACAACACAGACAGTTGATGCACATGCTGAATTGCTTGTACGAATCCAATTGTTCCGGCGTCTGCAAGTATTCGCCTTCGGCAATCGGCTTTTCCTCGTCGCGCACGATCCAGGGCTGAACGCTTTTCAGCTTCTCCATGAAGTCGGTGATCTCGACCACCAGATCGCGCACGACCGGAAAGTAGCGCAACGGCTCGACGCGAATCGGCCCCGGCGCGTAATCCGTGAGGAACGCCGCGCAGGTCAATTTCGGATCGCCATTGACCATCATCCCGCAACTGCCGCAAACGCCCATGCGGCAACTCCAACGAAACGAGAGCGAGCCGTCCAGCTTGTCCTTGATATGATTCAACGCATCCAGCACCACCCAGTCTTTGTTCAGTGGCACGTCAAAAGATTCGAAGGTGGGTTCGGTTTCTGCTTCCGGGCGATAGCGCGCCACTTCCAGAGTTATCGTTTCAGCCATTTATCCTCGCTTTCAATCACGCTACTTGCCATTACATTCAGGTTAGTCAGGGAGATCGCCATCATCAAAGGTTTCTAAGTTAAGCCACGCGCGCCACGGGCATCTCAACCATCTTCGCGTACCGTTTCGGCTGAGCGGCGATCTCCTCCATCAACTCTGCCGTCTGCAAGCTGTAAAGCTCTTCGCCGCAGTTGAGGCAATAGGTGGCGGGGAGGTTTTCAATCAACACCCCTTTGTAAAACTGTGTGCGCCGCACGGCAATTTTCTCGACTGCTTGACAGCGTCCGCACAGGGTCTTTTTCTGGTTCCGTTGTTTAGTCATAGTCGGTAATTCGCAAGCGGTAGACCGTGATCACCACGACCGACTGAGCGTCGTCCCAACGGGCGACCACCGCCATTTCATCGCCCGCCAACGTATCTCCGTATATCACGTACTTTTCTTCCCCGTAAAGCTCGTCGTACTGATCTTCGATGATCTCCCCCGTCAGAATACAGTTGCCAGCGTCCTTCGGCGAAAGATCATCCATTGCCAACTCGCTCAACGCGTGCCGAGTGAACTGAACTCGCCCCGCCCGCACCGCGCGTTGCATTCGCTGAAGAATCTTTTTGGACATTGGGCTGTTCAATCGCCGGCAACCGCACCACCGGTTGCTCAATCTGGTCGCCGTTGATATTCACGCACAAAATGATCCAATCGTTCCGAGATTGCCGCCGAGAGATACGCTTCGTGACATTGCTGACAAACATCCGCTGGCACATCGCGGATCACCAGCAATTCTTCGCCGCGCCAAAACTCTAGAGTAGTCTGGCCAGCCGCTAATTCGCCTCGACAAAAATCGCAATTATCCATTTATCAATCAGGGGCGCATCGCCAGTGGTAATTCCTCTATCACCACATCGCCGTCAGCAACGACATCCATGGAAACCCGACTGCCACGCAACAATGACATTCCCACCAGCGCCGCCCCGTCGCCTTGCAGTACCAGCACCTTGCGACTTTGCCCGTGCCAGGAAATCGTAGCGTAATAAGCCTCCAGGGTAACAACGCTACCATCGCCGAGTGTGGCATAGCGACTCCCTGCCAATGGCAGGTTGAGCAAACTCACCAGATGGCTCGGCAAGGTGAGATAGCCGTTGAAGCCAGTATCAATCACAGCCTGCGTTTGTTCCGAAGTCAGATTTGGGCCGCTGACCTCAATGTCAATCGTGGCTTCGAGCATGGTTGTGACCTTGCCGTGAATCATCACACATTCACCTTGAACCGCCCGCCTAACCGGTAAGCCGTGGGATAACCAATCCGCAAACCATACAAAACAGCCGCAGGCCGTTTAGCCAACATACGCAGGGTCGCCTGCAAGTCTTCCGCATCTATTTCGTAATCGCCGGTTTCAATGTCGAGTACCAGAAACTTTCCTTGGTTGCCAGCTTCGACCTGCGCACGAATTTGCTTCGCATAAATGGCTTCGCCGCGCGCGGCAACTTCTTCCGTCGTGTAATTCGCATAAGGCATTGTTATCACCTCCTCGGCCACATTATAGCCTCACTTGCCATAAACCCGTTCGGCGGGCGGCCAACGAGTAATCACAACCGGCAGATACTCCACGCGCGTCGAGCCGTCGTCGTTGCGATACACCAGCGAATGCGCGAGGAACTTTTCGTCGTCGCGTTTCGGGAAATCGGTGCGTTGATGCGAGCCGCGCGATTCCTGCCGATTCAGCGCGCAGGCGATGACCGCTTCGGCCACGTCGAGCATATACGACAACTCGAACGCGGCGACCAATTCGGTATTGAACGTGTGGCTGTGATCGGAAATCATCACGTCGGCGAAGCGTTCTTGCAGCTTGCCAATCGTTTCTGACGCTTCGACCAGACTGGCTTGTGTGCGGTAAATGCCCGCGCCTTGCTCCATCGCTTTTTGCATCTCTTCGCGGATGGTCGAGATGCGTTCGCGGCCTCCGGTTTTGTGCAGGAACTGCTCTTCCACGCGGCGCTTTTCGTCCAATGCCTGCGCGATGACGGGTGAGGTTTTCTCTTCTTTCTGCTCTAACACGAACTCGGCTGCGCCTTGCCCTGCACGCGCACCGAACACGAGCAGTTCGGTCAGCGAATTCGAGCCGAGCCGGTTTGCGCCGTTAATGCTCACGCACGCGGCTTCGCCCGCCGCAAACAAGCCTTTGATCGGCGTCGCGGCGTTGATGTCGGTATGCACGCCGCCCATCATGTAATGCACAACCGGGCGCACGGGAATCAACTGCGTGACCGGATCAATGTTTTCATACTTGAGGCAAAGCTCGCGCACGAACGGTATCTTGGCATTGATCTTCTTTTCGCCGAGATGCCGCACATCGAGATGCACGACGTGGCCATACGGCGTTTCAATCGTGCGCCCACGCTCGAATTCTTTGACGAACGCTTGCGACAAGCGATCCCGCGGCCCCAGTTCCATCGAACGCAGCACGGGCGTGGGTTCCGGCTTGCCGAGGTTGTAATCCTGCAAGTAACGATAGCCGTCTTTGTTAATTAAGTAACCGCCTTCCGCCCGCGCGGCTTCGGTAATCAGAATGCCGGTGAAGGGCAAACCGGTCGGATGATATTGGACAAATTCCATGTCCTTGAGCGGCACGCCCGCGCGCCACGCCAGCGACATGCCGTCGCCGCATTTGATGTTGGCATTGGTCGTGAAGCGAAAGACTTTACCGCAGCCGCCCGTGCAAATAATCACGGCTTTGGCGAGGATGGCTTGAATTCTGCCCGTCATCAATTCAATCGCTACGACGCCCCGCACTTGGCCATCGTCCACCAGCAGCTTCGTCACGAACCATTCGTCGTAGCGTTGCACGCTGGGATATTTGAGCGAAGTCTGAAAGAGCGTGTGCAGCATGTGGAAGCCGGTCTTGTCTGCTGCAAACCACGTGCGTTCGTTTTTCATCCCGCCGAAAGGCCGCACCGCGACTCGCCCGTCCGGCTCGCGGCTCCAGGGGCAGCCCCAATGTTCAAGTTGCAACAATTCTTTCGGGGCCTGATTGACGAAGAGTTCGACGGCGTCCTGATCGCACATCCAATCGCCGCCGGAGATGGTGTCGTAGCAATGTTCGTCAAGCGTGTCGTTGGCCTTGATGACGCCCGCCGCGCCACCTTCGGCTGAGACGGTGTGGCTGCGCATTGGGTAGACTTTCGAGACGACAGCGACGTTGAGTTGGGCATTGACCTCCGCCACCGCGATGGCTGCACGAAGGCCTGCGCCGCCGCCACCAACTAAGAGAACATCGTGGAATGAGATGTCCATGTTTCTTCTCGCTTTGGTTGTCGTATTACGGAACGATTGAAGCTTCCAGCGGATACCATTTGCCAGAAGCAGAAAAGCTTCCTGTTAAGCTTGTGATGCGGCGTAGTCTACGATTGTTCCTACGACTCGTCAAACGTGACGCGGGGATTATTTACAACTGGGCGCAAGCTTGTTACTTTCTACCACGAAAATCTTGAGGACATTATGGCAAGCGTACTCGTTGCGGGCGCAAGTGGCGGCGTCGGCAAAGCGGTCATCCACGAACTCAACCAACATCATCATCCCGTTCGCGCGCTCGTTCGCAATCAAGCCAAGCTCGGCAACGCAACGGTCAACGACGTGTTTCTCGCCGACGCACGCGATCCGGCCAGGCTGCAAGGCGCGTGCGATGGCATTGACGTCGTGATCTCCGCGCTCGGCGGCAGTCTGCAACTCGGTCGCACCGAACGCAACGCGACGTATTGGGACGTGGATTTTCAAGCCAACAAAAATCTGCTCGCCGAAGCCAAGCGCGCAGGCGTGCGCAAATTCATTTACGTCCCCGTCTTCCAAGCGCAAGAGGTTAAAGGCAGTGCCTATTTTGAAGCGCACAGCGCATTTGAAGAGGAACTGAAACGCTCCGGTCTTGAATACGCGCTCGTGCGTCCGACCGGCGTTTATTACATCTTCGAGGAGTTCGTGAATCTGGCGCGGAAAGGCATCGTGCCGTTGATTGGCGATGGCAGCGCGCATACGAATCCGATTGACGAACGCGATGTGGCGCGCGTTTGCGTGGAGGCAATCAGTTCGACACAAACTGTTTTCGACATCGGCGGGCCAGACGTGTTCACGCGCCGCGAGATCAATGAATTGTGCTTTCAATCGCTCGGCAAAAAACCACGTTTCATCAAGTACCCGATTGGCCTGATGCGCCTGTTCATAAAGCCGCTCAAGCTCTTCGATCAACGGTTGTTTGACCTGATGGACTTTGCGATTTTGGTCAATCACACCGACTTCGTCGCGCCGCGCGTCGGCACAAAGAATCTGCCAGATTACCTGAAACGTTTGACAGCGCGCGCCTGAGCCAGAACAATACGCAATTTATTTTCGAGCGTTTCTCAAACTTATAGACACAATTGTCGCGTACCGTTTTGAGCGGGCGGACAGTAACTTATGACTTTAATCACGCGGTTTTTCAATTCGACACTGGGCAAGAAATACATTATGGCGATCACGGGCTTTTTGCTGTTCGGCTTCGTGATCGTTCACATGCTCGGTAATTTGCAAATCTTTCTCGGCGCGAACGCGATCAATGAATATGCCGAACTGTTGAAATCGAAGGCGGCGTTGTTGTGGGGCGCGCGGCTAGGTTTATTGACGATTACAATTTTGCATATCGTCACCGCGATTCAATTGGTGTTGCGCAATCGTGCCGCGCGTCCGGTGAAATACGGCACAGGCAAAGCGCCGGTCGCCGCATCGTTCTCGTCGCGCACCGCCGCCGTCAGCGGCACGATCATTCTCGCGTTCATCGTCTTTCACCTGCTGCATTACACGATTGGCGGCATCAATCCCGCGTTGTTGCAATTGCGCGATGCCGCAGGCCGCCACGATGTGTTCGGGATGATGGTGCAAGGCTTCAGCCATCCGGTGATCGCAGGCTTTTATTTACTGGCGATGGCGCTGCTCTGTATGCACCTCGCGCACGGCGTCAGTTCGATGTTTCAATCGCTGGGATTGAAAAGCGGCGCGTACGACATGATTATTGATCGCTTGGCAAAAGTATCCGCCGGAGCAATTTTTCTCGGCAATTGCGCAATTGTCATTGCCGTGCTGGCAGGCATCATCAAATGAATTCTTCACTCTTCATTCTCAATTCTTCATTCTTTGACAGGGGAATTCGCCCAGTGCTTTTCCCCGGCAAAACAATGAAGAATGAAGAATGAAAAATGAAGAATGAAGAATGAGAAGTTCTAATTCTTATGGCTCTTTCGTTAAATTCCAACATCCCGTCCGGCCCGGTCGGCTACAAATGGGGCAAGTACAAACAGGAATCCAAGCTCGTCAATCCGGCGAACAAACGCAAGTACGAAGTCATCATCGTCGGCACAGGCTTGGCCGGCGCTTCGGCAGCAGCAACGCTCTCGGAACTTGGCTACGCGGTGAAGGCGTTTTGTTATCAAGATAGTCCGCGCCGCGCGCACAGCATTGCGGCACAAGGCGGCATCAACGCGGCGAAGAACTATCAAAACGACGGCGACAGCGTGTACCGTTTGTTCTACGACACGATCAAAGGCGGCGACTTTCGCGCGCGCGAAGCCAACGTGCATCGCCTCGCCGAAGTTTCGGTCAACATCATTGACCAATGCGCGGCGCAAGGCGTGCCGTTCGCGCGCAATTCATCGGACGCCATGGGCGGATTGGACTTGACCGTCGAGACCACG
>CAZWAK010000013.1:65287-76801 GCA_964631865.1 uncultured Heliobacteriaceae bacterium
GTTATCGAATCGTTCGTTCGGCGGCGCGCAAGTGTCGCGCACGTTTTATGCGCGCGGGCAAACTGGTCAGCAATTGTTGCTCGGCGCGTATCAAGCGTTGTGCAAGCAAATCGCGGCAGGCGGCGTGAAGATGTTTCCGCGCACCGAGATGTTGGATGTCGTGATCGTAGACGGCTACGCGAAAGGCATCGTCGTGCGCGATTTGGTGACGGGCAAGATTTCTTCGCACGCGGCGGACGCTGTGATTTTGGCGACGGGTGGTTACGGCAACGTGTTTTTCCTTTCGACCAACGCGCAAGGCTGCAACGTGACGGCAACCTATCGCGCGTACAAAAAAGGCGCGGCGTTTGCCAATCCCTGCTACACGCAAATTCATCCGACCTGCATTCCCGTGACTGGCGACCATCAATCGAAATTGACGTTGATGTCCGAATCGTTGCGCAACGACGGGCGCGTGTGGGTCTCGAAGAAAAAAGGTGATCTGCGCGCGCCGCACGAGATTCCCGAAGACGAGCGCGATTATTACCTCGAACGCAAATATCCGAGCTACGGCAACCTCGCCCCGCGTGACATTGCGTCGCGCGCGGCGAAAGAAGCCTGTGACGACGGGCGCGGCGTGGGTTCATCGGGCTTGGGCGTCTACCTGGATTTTTCGGCTTCCATCAAACGTTTGGGCGAAGACAAGATTCGGGAACGCTACGGCAACCTCTTCGATATGTACGAGCGCATCACGGGCGAGAATGCGTATCAAGTGCCGATGCGGATTTACCCGGCGGTGCATTACACGATGGGCGGCCTGTGGGTGGATTACAATTTGATGAGCAACATTCCCGGCTTGTTCGTGCTCGGCGAAGCGAACTTTTCGGATCACGGCGCGAATCGCTTGGGCGCGTCGGCCTTGATGCAAGGTTTGGCCGATGGCTATTTCGTGATTCCATACACGATTGGCAACTTCTTTGCGTCAAATCCGAAGAATCGCCCGTCCGAAGACCATCCTGAATTCAAGCAGACCGAAGACGTCATCAACGCGCGTGTGGACAAGCTGTTGTCCATTCGCGGCAAGCGCACGGTGCGCGACTTTCATCGTTCGCTCGGCCAGATCATGTGGGGCAAATGCGGGATGGCGCGCAACGAGAAAGGCTTAAAAGAAGCCTTGCAGGAAATCCCCGCGCTGCGGCAGGAGTTCTGGGAAAACGTCAACGTGCTGGGTGACAAAGAGGAATTGAATCAAGCTCTCGAACAAGCTGGGCGCGTCGCCGATTTCTTAGAGTTCGGCGAACTGCTCTGCTACGACGCACTGCACCGCGAAGAATCCTGCGGCGGTCATTTCCGCGAGGAATATCAAACCGAAGACGGCGAAGCGTTGCGCCAAGACGACAAGTTCTCCTACGTCGCCGCGTGGGAGTACACGGGCGTGGACAGCTATCCCGAATTGCACAAAGAACCGCTCGTCTATGAAGAAGTGAAGATGATGACGAGGAGTTATAAATAAGTACGGAGAATTATGGGAGTCATAGGAGCTATAGGACAGATGGGAATTAGGGCGACCAATGATTCCTATAGCTCCCATAACTCCTATAAGTCCCATCTCTCCCATAAATAAACCATGAACTTAACACTCAAAGTTTGGCGACAAAAGAACGCCACCTACGAAGGAAAATTTGTCACCTATCAGGCCAAAGACATCAGCCCCGATATGTCGTTTCTGGAAATGCTGGATGTCGTGAATGAAGAGTTGCAAGCGAACGGCCAGGAGCCGATTGCGTTCGATCACGATTGCCGCGAAGGCATTTGTGGAATGTGTTCGTTGGTCATCAACGGCAAGCCGCACGGCCCTGTAGACGCTTGTACGACGTGCCAATTACACATGCGCATGTTCCGCGACGGCGAGACGATCACGATTGAACCCTGGCGTGCGGCGGCCTTCCCGGTCATCAAAGATTTGGTGACGGATCGCAGCGCCTTCGACCGCATCATTCAAGCTGGTGGCTTCATCTCTGTGCCGACCGGCGCTGCGCCCGACGCCAACGCGATTCTGGTTCCGAAAGTAGACGCCGACAAAGCGATGGATGCCGCGCAGTGCATCGGTTGCGGCGCGTGCGTCGCCGCTTGTAAAAACGGCTCGGCGATGCTCTTCGTCGCCGCGAAAGTCGGGCATCTCGGCTTGTTACCACAAGGCCAACCCGAACGTCATCGCCGCGTGCTGAAGATGGTCGCGCAAATGGACGAAGAAGGCTTTGGCGCGTGTACGAATACGGGTTCGTGTTCCGCCGCCTGTCCGAAAGAGATCGGCCAGGATTTCATCGCACGAATGAACCGCGATTACTTCAAGGCCTCGCTGAAAGAGGGCTTCGGGAAAGAAAAGAAAGCCGCGTCGGACGGAGCGTAAAGGTAAATGGCGGTCTGATGCTTGCTCGCCAAAGCAGGCATCAGACATTGATGACTGGAACCTTCGCCGCCTCTTTGCCCGCCTTCTCATTCACAAACGACAACAAGATAATTCCCACCACAAAGAACACGCCAATCGAAAGAATCGCCGGTCGCTGGCTGCCCGTCGCGTTGGAAATTGCACCGAAGACGAGCGGGCCCAAGAAGGCCAACGCTTTGCCCGCGATCCCTAAAAACCCGAAGAATTCCGCCGCATTTTCTTTCGGCGTGAACATTGCCAACAAACTCCGCGTCACCGATTGCGTTGCGCCCATGCCCATCGCCACAAACACCGCCGCGACATAAAACGTAGTTTTCGTGTACGAGTAATACGCGATCACGACCGCGATAATCCAAATCACCAGCGAAATCGTGATCGTCGTCTTCTGCCCGATGCGATCTGCAATCCAACCGAAGGAAAATGCGCCAATCGCGGCGACCACATTCATCAGAATAAACAGCATCGCAATGTCATCGCCCGTGAAGCCAATCGTCGTCGTCGCAAACAACGCGGCGAAATAAATCACCGTCACGACGCCGTCGTTGTAGACCAAAAACGCAATCAGCAATTTCACTAATTCGCGGTAACGCCCGATGTTTTTCAGTGTGTGCAGCAACTGCTTGAAGCCAACAGTCAAATACGTTTCGCCCTTTGGTAAGGTTTGCGGCACGCTGCGTTCGCGCAAAAACAGAAAGGTTGGAATCACCGCAATCGCGTAGTAGACCGCGACGACAACGGGAATCAACCGCGCTTTCGACAGTTGTTCCGCCGACGGATTCGAGACAATGTTGTCCGCCAAACCAAACACAATCGAAATCAGCACCATGCACACCAACCCGCTCGTGTAGCCGAACGCCCATTTCATCCCCGAAATCTTGCCGACATTGTTTTCGTTCGAGATGCCCGGCAGAAAGCTGTCAATAAACACGCCGCCGCCCGCGAAGCCGATGTTGGCAATGATGTACAGCGTCAGTCCCAACGTCACTGCGCCCGGCCCGACGAACCACAACGAAGCCGTGAACAAAATGATCGTCGCCGCACAGATGCCGAGAAACTTCTTTCGACTGCCCGAAAAGTCCGCAATCGCGCCTAAAATCGGGGCTAAGAGCGCCACAAAGACTTCCGAAATCGAAGCCGCCAAGCCCCACAAAAAATCCGCCCGCCCCGGGTCTTGCACGACGATCTTGCTGTAATACGGCGCAAACAACGCGGTGACGATGACGGTCGTGAAGGCCGAATCAGCAACGTCGTACATACACCAGCCGAGAATTTCTTTTTTGGTGACGGGCGGCTGAGCGGTAGCAGTGATTGATTCGGACATTGATTTTATCCTTGCGTGAAAGTGTTGCGTTGACGATTTGCAGCGTCGTCAGAACGGGCGGACTTTACGATGGCAGTGCGATTTGCATTTTTAGCATTAGGGCAGTTTGTATGGTGTCACAGCATGGAAACGTTCACCGCAGAGACGCGGAGGACTCGCAAAGATTCGCAGAGAGCTTTTCTTTTTCGCCTGTTTCGTTATTTCCGTGTGTTTCGTAATCTCAAAAAAACTCTGCGCACCTCTGCGCAAACTCTGCGCCTCTGCGGTGAAAAAACTCACTTCGCCGCACTCAAAATTAACGTCGGTGCGCCGCCCGCTTTCAATTTGTCATTCAGCTTCGGCACAGCGTTCGTGAGAAATTGATTGAGTTCATTGAGCGCGCTTTGATATTCAGGCTGCAATTCGGCGAAGAACTCTTTCATTGCAGGCGTTGGTGCAGCATTAGCACCTTCAATCAGTGAAAACAAACGGCTCAGCTTTTCGGACAGCTTCGAGCTTTCTCGAAAGCCCAGGCCATCACTCGGCGCATTCGAGACTTTGTTGGAAAGCTCTGTCATCTGCTTGATCCCGTCGCTAATCGCTGTCATCAAATCTTTCGGCGCATCGGGTTGATTGGCTTTGAGCGTTCGTTCGGTTTGCTCTAACTGCGCTTTGAGCGCGTCGAGCTTCAGCAAGGCTTGATTCAAGTTGGAAATCATCTCCATCACTTTGGATGAGTGTTCATGCGCCTGCTGTAAATCCGCGAGCGGCGTGTTGACCGTCGGATCAAGTCTGACTTCGACTTTTTGCTCCTGCGTTTTGTCGCCGACGCTCAAACGCACCGTGTAAACGCCGGGCAACGCCAACGGGCCACGCGGGGCAAAGCCAAAGGCAGCGGCTTCAGGCGGCGGCGGACGCCGTTGTTTCGGGCCGGTCAAAGCCAGATTCCACACCGCACGATTTATCCCCTTTTCTTTCGGCGGGTTCATCACCTCAGCGATGACTTTGCCACCCGCGTCGAGGATTTCGAGTTTGACTTTGGTTTTGTCGTCGGGCTTGTCTTTCAGATGATAATACACAAGCGCGCCGCTCGGCGGATTCGGCCCGGCGAAGACTTTGTCGCCGATGCCGTAGCGCGTGAAGCGTGTCGTGAAGCGAAGCGCCGGACGCACTTCAAACAGATGCGCGTCTTTGCTGGCAAGCTCCGAATTCGTTTTCTGAAGCGGCGTCGCGTCATCGAAAATCCACACGCTGCGCCCGTGTGTGCCGAGAATCAAATCGTTTTCGCGCGGATGGATGACAATGTCGTGAACCGCAACTTTCGGCAGGTTTTTCAGATTCAATTCGACCCAGCTATTGCCAGAATTGTACGACGCCCACAAGCCGAGTTCCGTTCCGGCATACAACAAATTCGGATTCTTCGGGTCTTCACGCACGACGTGAACGTATCCGCTTTCAGGTAAATTGCCCGTGATGTTCGTAAACGATTTGCCGCCGTCTGTCGTTTTGAAAACATACGGCTTCACATCGTCGAACATGTGCCGATCAAATGCGACGTAAGCCGTGTTCGCGTTCGCGCGCGAAGGCTCGACGTGTGAGACAGGAGAATTCGCCGCGATGCCTTTGACGTTCTTCGTGACGTTCTCCCATTTCTTGCCGCCATCGGTTGTGACTTGCACATTGCCGTCATCGCTGCCGGCCCACAGAACGCCTGATTTTATGGGTGATTCTTCGAGGCTGATGATTGTGCAGTGATATTCCGCCGTCGTATTTTCGGGCGCGATGGGGCCGCCTGCGTCTTTGAGTTTGGCGGGATCGTTCGTCGTCAAATCATCGCTGATGCGCGTCCACGATTTGCCGAAGTCGGTGGATTTGAAAACAGCATTGCCTGCGAGATAGACCGTGTTCTTGTCGTGCGGCGAAGGAATCAACGGCGCATTCCAGTTGAAGCGAAACTTTTCGTTGCTTGCTGCACCGCCTGCGCCCGCCAGATATGGCTTCACCATCTGTTGTTCGCGCGTCGTCATATCCGTCCGCACCACATTGCCGCCTTGCGACAGCGACAAATACAAATCGGGATTGTCCGCGTGATTGATGACTTTGAAGCCATCGCCAAAACTCACCATCCGCCAATCGTCGTTCAGGATTCCGGCAGGTTCGCGGTTGCGCGACGGGCCGCTCCAACTGCCGTTGTCCTGTAAGCCGCCCATCACGTTGTAAAACGGCTGCCGATTGTCGGCGAAGACGTGATAGAACTGTCCGAGCGGCATGTTGTTCACATATTCCCAACTCTCGCCGTGATCGTGCGACACCGCGACGCCGCCGTCCTGCCCCGTCCACATTCGCTTTGGATTTACGGGATCAATCCACATCGCGTGATAGTCAATGTGGATGTTTGGCGCGATGGCGCGATAGGTTCTGCCGCCATCAATCGAAACGAACAACGTCGAAGCGACGGCATAGACGCGGTTCTCGTTTTGTGGATCAATGCGCACGTCAGTGTAATAAAACCCGCGCGACACGATGCTGGCCTGTTTGGAAACATTGCGGAACGTTTCGCCTTTGTCATCCGAGCGGAACATCGTGCCTTCTTTCGTCTCCGCGATCACGTACACGACATTCGGATTGCTCGGCGCAGCTTTCACGCCGATGCGTCCCATCAGCTTTGGTAAGCCGTTCGTTAATTTATTCCACGTCTTGCCGCCATCAATGGATTTGTACACGCCGCCCTTTTCGCTGCCGCTCACGAACGTCCAGGGCTTGCGCTCAAAGCGCCACACGGCGGCGTACAGAATGTTCGGATTGCTTGCGTCAATCTCCATATCCGAGATGCCGTGTTCGTTGTCAATGAACAGCGTCTTCGTCCACGTCTTGCCGCCATCGGTCGTCATAAACACGCCGCGTTCGTCGTTCGGCCCAAAGGCGTGACCGAGCGCGCCGACATACGCAATGTCAGGATTGGTCGGATGAATCAGGATACGCGCGATATGCCGCGTGTCTTTCAATCCGACGTGATTCCACGTCTTGCCGCCGTCCGTAGATTTGTACACGCCATCGCCGAACGACACGCTGTTGCGCGGATTTGCTTCGCCTGTGCCGACCCACACGACATCCGGATTGCCAGGTTGCAGCGCGATGTCGCCGACCGAAAGCGTACCTTGCCGCTCGAAGATGGGTTGCCATTTGACGCCGCCGTTCGTCGTCTTCCAGACGCCGCCCGACGCTGTGCCGACGTAGACGATGTTCGGATTGCCGGGCACGCCTTCGACATCGGCGGTGCGTCCGCCCATATTCGCCGGGCCGATGCTGCGCCATTCGAGGCGGTCGAAGACTTTGGTGTCCACTGTGCCGTTTTGGGCGAAGGCTGAAATTGTGATGAAGGTGATTGCGACCAATAAAGACAGGGCTTGGCGTGACATGATGAACCTCCGAGAGAATGGAATACGGATGCAACGGATGCGGCAGATACGAACCGATCTGTCGTTATCCGTCTCATCCGTTCGATCTATGTTCTATGGTTTTATGGAATACGGATTTCACGGATATTACTGATTTGAACTGATCTGTTCTCATCCGTACTATCCGTTCCATCCGTGTTCTATCACTCTAAATGAATTCGTTGAAGAGATTTTCCAGATATTCCTGGCGACCGCTGCGATTCGTTTTGACTTCGCCCATCTTCAAAGCAAGCGGTTCCAATTCCTCAAAACTCGCTTTGCCCTTCTCAATCTTTTTGCCCAGTTCGCTGTCCCACGACGAATAGCGTTGTTTGACAAAATCGGCGATGCGCCCGTCTTGCCGAATCTTCGCCGCAATCTTCAAGCCGCGCGCGAACGTGTCCATTCCGGCGATGTGCGCAAGGAACAAATCATCCGGCTCAAAACTTTCGCGCCGCACTTTGGCATCGAAGTTCAAACCGCCCGTCGTGAAGCCGCCCATCTTCAACACGCACAACATCACGTGCGCGCCGATGTATAAATCGGTCGGGAATTGATCGGTGTCCCAGCCCAATTGCCAATCGCCCATGTTCGCGTCAATCGAACCGAGCGCGTTCGCCGCAATCGCTGTTTCCAAATCGTGCTGCATCGTGTGCTGTGCAATTTGCGCGTGATTGGTTTCAATGTTGAGTTTGAAGTCTTTCAGCAAGCCGTATTGCCGCAGGAAGTTCAGACACGTCGCGGCGTCCGTGTCGTACTGATGTTTGGTCGGCTCTTTGGGTTTGGGTTCAATGTAAAACGGCCCCGTGAACCCGATCTTCTTTTTGTGTTCGACCGCCATGTGCATAAACGCGCCGAGGTGATCCAGTTCGCGTTTCATATCCGTATTGAGCAGCGTGAAGTAGCCTTCGCGCCCGCCCCAGAACACATAGCCTGCGCCACCGAGTTCGTGCGTGACTTCGAGAGCTTTCTTCACCTGCGCCGCCGCGTACACGAACGCATCAAGATTCGGCGATGTCGCTGCGCCGTGCATAAAGCGTGGATGTTGGAACAAACACGCCGTGCCCCAGAGCAGTTTCTTGCCCGAATTCTTTTGCGCTTTGGCGAGCATCTTCGTGATCTTGTCAAAGATTTTGTTCGTCTCTTTCAGGTTCTTGCCTTCGGGCGAAACGTCGCGGTCGTGAAAGCAGTAATAATCAATCTGGAGTTTTTCGAGCAATTCAAAAAACACGTCAATGCGTTTGATTGCGTTGTCTACCGATTCCGCGAAATCATCCCACGGACGCACGGCAGTCGGCATCCCGAAAATTTCCCAGCCACGTCCGCGCATCGTGTGCCAGAAACAGGACGCAAAGCGCAAATGCTCGCGCATCGGTTTGCCTTCGACGAGTTCATCGGGGTTGTAATGTTTGAAGGCAAACGGATTGCGCGAATCTGCGCCTTCGTATTGGATCGCTTTGATCTTGGGAAACGCTTCAGCCATATCGGTTGTGATGTCCTTTGTGAAAGAGTTAGTAATTTTTGCTTTTGGAATAATGCGAATTGAGAGGCGGGATTGTATCGTGTGCGAAGCCGAAAGCAAAAGGGCTGAGGGCGCTCAAGACGCTTCTTTGCAATCCGCTGCCAATAGACAGACCCTGTCCGCCCGCTCACCAACCATTTCGGCAGGAGAGGAAACTACTTCAAGAATTTTGTCTGCATCTGATCTTGCTGCTGCGACGCCTCGCGTTTTCAGACCTTCTTCGGCACGCGATAACTTTGCCGCGCCCGCACGCGCACATCTTCGCCATTCACGCGGACGGACAGATGATGAAATTGACCGGGCTGCAAAGGCTTGGCGGGGTAATAGCCGAGCGTGTACTGATGGCCTAAATCTTCGGCGATGTCTTTGAAAGCTTGTGTGACTTCGCGCACGGTGTCGGCATTGAAATAGCGCCCGGCGCTGAAATCTGCGAGCCGTCGCAAATCGTTGCGGCTTTCTGTACCGAGAAAAATCGAACGATGAGGAACTCCGCTGGCGCTGGGAAAAGTGGTTCCGGTTCCCGACCAGCCGCCGCGTATCGCACGTTGCAACGGCACGCTTTCGTTGTGAATGATTGGATAAATCAGGACATCGTTTTCCTCGACCAGATTGAACGTGCGTTGCGGCAAGCGAACTTCCGTCGGCTCGCGCATCATTTCTTCGCGGCTCGGCGCGCACGTGAACGCTTCCCGATCCATGCCGTCGGTAAATAACACGACCGCTTTGCGGCCTTCCATCGGCGCGAGGGTTTGCGTGAGGATGTTATGCAGCCGCGTATTCAAACTGGTATTCAAACGGATGAACTTGTCCTTCGCGGCTTGCTGAATCGCCTCGCGCAACACGGCGCGATCATTCGTGAATTCGCAGAGCGTTTTGTTGTTGCCGTCGAACGTCGTCACCATCACGCGATCAGCGGGGCGCAAGCTTTCGATGAACTCTGTCGCGGCATACAGAATCGCTTGTTTCTTGTGCTTGTCGCTGTCCGAGGTGTCCAGCATCAACACGATATGAAACGGAACCCAATCGTCAGAGAAATGCGCGATGTCCTGCCGAATGCCGTCTTCGTACACAACAAAATCTTTCTGCTTCAAAAACGGCACATAACGCCCGCTGCGATCCGTCACCGTCACGGGCACAGGAATCAACGTCGTGTTGACCTTGATCGTGTTGTCGGCAGAAGGTTCAGCGACCGGCGCAGGCAACGGTTTGGCTTCTGAGGCAGGCGCAGGCTTGGTTTCAGGTGGTGTAACGACGCGCTGCACTTTGCGCCCGGATTGCGGGAAGCTGACGAGAGAAATGGCTACGATGAGCAACAAGGAAACGATAGGACGAACGGAATAATCACGCATACACGGCTCCTTTGACGCGGACGTTGCAAAGAGGCGACAACGATTTTTTGTTGTGATGGAATCGGAAAAGGAGAACCGATGCGCGGCATTATACGCCTGTCGGTTGGATTTGTGAACTCAATGCCAATAGAACGCGGATCAAACAGATGAAACGGAATATCACAGATCCAACTAAGAAAATCCGCTTCGATCCGTATCATCTGATTCATCCGTGTTCTATCAAAGCCATTTCCATTACGCCGTCACTGGCTCATAAAACTTCCAGCTTGTTTTGAAATCGCGCATTCATTTCTGCTTCGTCAAAATCGCCTGCACCACTTCAATCAGGATGCAGTTTGCGCTGTCGCATCACATCGTGTAGCCCTCGCGGTACGGCGGGTCTACGAAGCTGTTGGCCTTCTCGTGGTTGGTCACTTTCATCTGCGTTGTGTCCCACACGAGCTTTTCGCCCGGCAGCCGTTGCGCCAGACAGCCAAGCAACAACGCTTCCGTGACGGGTGCTTGGGCCTCGAAGTTGACCAGCGATGGCGCGCCGCCTTTGCACGCCGCAATCCATGCATCAATCGCACCGTCGCGGCGCTGGCTGGCTTGGGTCGGCGCTGATGGCGCAGCGGCTTGCCCTTCCGGTCTTGGAGTTTGCGTTGTGCTTTGCGCGCTGGCTTGCGGTTCCGGTCGCGGCGGCAATACATACTTCGGCGAGGGCGGATAGACGCGCGGGTTGTCGCCATTGAAGCCCGCGAGCAAGAATCCCTTGTCGCCGACATACATCACGCCTTCCTGCCGATGCCGAAACTGCTGCTCGTCCTGTTCGTTGAGACCAGCGGGACGCGGCGGATGTAAGCCGCCGTCGTACCACGACAAGTGCACCGCCGGATTCGCTCCACGCGCCGGAAAGTCCAGATGCACGATGGAAGCTTGCGGGAACGTTTCTTCATACGATTCGCCCGAACAAGCTTCGACAGACGTCGGCGGCGTCAAGCCGAGAATTTTGAAAACCCCCGCAAAGCTGTAGCAGCCCATATCGCCGAACGAACCGCAGCCAAAGTCGTACCAGCCGCGCCAGACGAACGGCTGATAGGCTTTGTTGTATGGCCGCTGCGGCGCGGGGCCGACCCACATATCCCAATTCAGATTTTGCGGCACAGGCATCATCTCTTTCGGGCGCTCTACGGCTTGCGGCCAATAGGGACGGCTCGACCAATTGTGAACTTCGCGCACGCGACCGATGGCTCCATCGGCAATCCATTCGGAGATGGTGTTTGTCGCCGCGCTCGAAGGATTGTTCACGGGCAGCGACGTGACGACTTTCATCTCGCGTGCGACCGCTGCCATCCGACGCGCTTCGCCAATCGAATGCGCCATCGGCTTCTGACACAACACGTGCTTGCCCTTGCGCATCGCGGCCAGCGAAATCGGCGCGTGCCAATGATCGGGCGTCGCCACATACACGGCGTCGAGGTCGGCTTCTTTCTCCAACA
>CAZWAK010000014.1:0-74300 GCA_964631865.1 uncultured Heliobacteriaceae bacterium
AAGACTGCTTTGTAGTAATCAATAATGCTTTGAAAAACGGCGAGTAATTCTGCCAATTCGTTAAGATAGTAAACGCGGCTATCAATGTACAAGTTGACTTCCAGTTTCATGAACAGCCAATGATTGCCCGTCGTGACACAACCATAGATTTTTTCCAGCCGGACATTCGTTTTCTCGTGGAAGAATTTGACGCCGATCATTTGCGCGGCACAAGGCTCAACACCGAGATCAAGATCATTTTTCGCCGCTTGAACAATTGGCAGAATCGGGCATTGCAAATCAAAGCTGCCAACGTCTTTGGCAAGGAGAAAATCGCATGACCCGTTAAGCCGGTCGTCAACGTTGAGAGACTCGCCGGAGTAAATCGTAAAGTACCTGTCATTCCGCCGATATAGGTCAAGCAAGAGGGGAAGCACAATGGCTTCCGCTTTGTATTTTTCGCGGCGCACGGGTAAGCCGCGCGTAAGCGAAAAATACTGCTGTAGCAGTTCGCCCGGTGCGATAGTGGCAATGGCATCGAAGAGGCGAATCACGCGGTTATTCACGCCGAATCGCTCCCTGATTTCTTCCAATGTGACATCGCTGTAGGCCATAACAGTTTGCAGTTTATTCTTTCGTAATCGTCTCGTCCAGATTCAGCAGCACGCGCGCCACGATTGTCCACGGCGCAATTTTCTCCAGATCAACGCCTTCCGCCAGGTTCTTCAAATCCGGCGCGGACACATAGACCGCCGCTGCCGTGCGGCCTTTGAAATACGCTTGTTGTTCGCGCAACAGCGTCAGCAATTTCTGCAACTCAAACGCATCCGGTCGCCGCCCCGTGCAAAGGCGAAAGGCATAGATCATCTTCGCCGACTCCGTTGCGCCGCCTTCCTTCCACACGCGCAGCGCCAGCAGTTGTGCGGCTTCGACAAAGGTTTGATCGTTCAGCGTCGTCAACGCTTGCAGTGGCGTGTTTGAGCGTACGCGCCGCGTGCAGGCGAAATCGGCGCTCGGTTGATCGAAGACGGACAAACTTGGATACGGCACGCTGCGTTTCCAGAACGTGTACATTCCGCGTCGAAAATGATTTTCGCCCGTGCTGAATTCCCACTTGCCAAAGTTCGCATAGCTCAAGCCCAGCACGCCTTCGGGCAACAACGGAAACACGCTCGGCCCGCCAATTTTACGACTCAGCACGCCTGCTGCTGCGAGTGAAATGTCGCGCACGATTTCCGCCTCGACGCGCAAACGCGGCGCGCGGGCGAGCCAGCGATTGTTGGGGTCATCAGAGTTTGGAGTTTGGAGTTTGGAGTTTGGATTGAAGGCCGATGATTGGCGATAGGTGGCGGACGTGACAATCAAGCGGTGAATGGCTTTCATTGACCATTTTGGATTTTGGATTTTAGAGTTTGGATTGGAATCCGCATTCCGCATTCCGAAATCCGCATTCATAAACTCCACCGCCAGCCAATCCAACAATTCAGGATGCGACGGCTTCTCGCAGCGCGTGCCGAAATCTTCGGGCGTCGTGACCAGGCCTTGTCCGAAATATTGTTGCCAGATGCGATTGACGATGACACGCGCAGTGAGCGGATTGTTTTTGTCCACGATCCACTGCGCCAAGCCGAGCCGATTGCGCGGCGCAGCAGCAGGAAACGGATGCAAGGCGGCGGGCGTGTCTGGTTGGACAACCGCTTCGGGGCGCTGCCAATCGCCGCGTCGAAACACGCGCGTAGTTCGTGGCTTGAAGCGCGAGGTCAATGTCAACGTGGTCGTCGCATCGGGCCAACCATCGAAGGCTTGTGCGATCTCTTGCGCCGCCACAGCACACGCCGGATCAACCGAAAAGTGATGGGTCAGCAATTCGCGTTGTTGCGTCGGAGTGCGCTGAGCCGCAGGCAAGGAAATGATTTGACGAATGCGCGGCGGCAGCGAATCGGCTTGCGGCTGCAAGGCATCGGTCACGAACAAACGAAAGCGCCCGATGATTTGCACTTTGCCTGCTTCGTTGTAGAGCTTCAGCTTCAGCGTTGTGCCGTTGGCAAAACCGAACGGCGCTTGTGCCGCAAAGACCAGATGACGATTTTGATTGCGCCGCCCCGGCCCGGCATCGCTGCTCCAACCGGTTTTTCTATCGCCATCAATGGCGAGTTTCGCTGGAGCGTCAGCGCGCTCGAAGTCCGATGAACATTGGCGGAACACGATTTTCTGCGTTGGTTCGGGACGGTCGAGCGGACTGGCTTCGAGCGTGAGTTCGGACAACACCAACGTGCCATCGTCGGAAACGCCGGGGCCGTTCCTGGGCAATTTGTGATCGGTCAAAAGCTCCAATTTCAAGCCCGTGATGTTCGTCAGTTTCGTGTTGGCCGTGACGGTGAAATAGGCTTCCGGGTAGCGATAGGATTCGACGCGCACGGAATGATCGTCGTAGCGTTCATCGAGCTTCGCGCGGTCAGAATAAAACGTCGCAATGTCGAGCGGTGTCCACTTGTCGGCATATCGTTTCGCTTCGCGTTCCCAAGCGGCGAAGCGCGTCTGGAAGCCGTTGTCTTGTGCAATCCAGGCGTCTTCAATCGCCGCGATTTTGTCAGTGATTTGCGTGCGCTTCTGTGTCACTTCCTCGCTCGGCACTTCGGTCAGCGGTTCGTCGTCGTTGTTCAGAAAGGCGAAGAATTTGTAATACTCGTCGTGTTTGATCGGGTCGTATTTGTGCGTGTGGCATTGCGCGCAATTGATCGTCAGGCCGAGCCACGCTTTGCCGACCGTGTCCACGCGATCCAGGATTTCTTCGGTGCGAAACTGCTCCGGCTCGACGCCGCCTTCTTCGTTGCGCATCGAATTGCGCAGGAAGCCTGTTGCGATGCGCTGTTGTAATGTTGCGTTTGGGAGCAAGTCGCCAGCCAATTGCTCAATCGTGAACTGATCGAACGGCAGGTCGGCATTGAAAGCGTTGATGACCCAATCGCGGTACGGCCAGATCGAGCGCGGCAAGTCTTTCTCAAAGCCGTTCGTGTCGGCATAGCGCGCCGCATCCAGCCACCAACGCCCCCAACGTTCGCCATAATGCGGCGAGGCGAGCAAGCGTTCGACGACCGTTTCATACGCGCGCGACGACTTGTCCGCCAGGAACGCATCAATCTCTGCAATCGTCGGCGGCAAGCCCGTCAAATCAAGGCTGACGCGACGCAGCAGTGTGGTTTTGTCGGCTGCGGGTGAAGGCGCAAGACCCTCTTGTTCGAGCCGCGCGAGGATGAAATGGTCAATCGGATTACGCGCCCACGCTTTGTTTTTGATGGCGGGTAATGCGGGACGAACGGGCGCGATGAAAGCCCAATGCTTGGTCTGTGCGACGGCTTGGAAGGCAAGGACGATTCCGATGCCGCAGGCTGTCCATTTGATGAATCGTCTCATAGCAAACATCTTCTGGTCAGGAATCAGGATTTTGTTTCCGTCAATTCTTGCTTGGCCGCTTCCCAAACTTCGCCGCGTTTTGGCTCTGCGCTGGCATTGAAGGTGGCAGACATTCCGCGCGGGATGCTCAACGATTGCCAATGCTCGGACGCGAGATGCTTGGCCAGAAACACGATTTGTCCGACGTGCAGCGAGTAATGCAAAAGCTGCCGATTGATGGCTTCGATCACGGCGTGCGGTTCGTTGCGAATCAAAATCGTGCGCCCCAAATCTTCGGCTTCGAGCGAACCCAACGTCGCAAACAAAATGCCCCAACACCGCTCCCAATCGGCTTGCAACGCTTCTTTCGTATCGCTTTCGGTCAACTCGAATTCGGTGTCACGGTGGCGATCCGGCTTCTCGCCGTCGGTGGTGAAAATGTCTGTCCAGCGCGAACGCAAATTGCCTGCGACGTGCTTGACGAGGACGGCGAGGCTGTTTGCTTCGGCGTCGAGCGTCACAAACCAATCGGCGTCGGAAACTTGGGCCAGCGCCCGATCCGCCAGTTTTTTCAGCGCGCGAAACTGACGACGCGCGTCTTGGAGATAAAGTTCTAATGGCGTGAGTGTTGCCTTCATATTTCTCAACCAATTCCCGTTCAGTCACAAACGGGACGATCATCGGCGTCTCTTTTTTCAGGAAGTGAATCGTTCCCTTCGGATGGCGAGCTTTTCTCTGTCGCCTCCGAGTTGTGCATTGTACTACAGACAAGCCCAAAAAGAAGTTGTGCCAGGCTGACTGGGGCAGGGAAAACGACTGTTCAGAATTTTGCTTGTCACGCCAACAGGGCGGGCGTATGATCCCGCTCTTGGCATCCGCAAAACAAACCTCCTCCGCCGCAATGAAGTCAGCCCTGCATTGTCGGCGGAGAAGCCGAGCAGTTGAAAATGCGCGTGCCGCTTGCCAGCCGCAGCGCCGCACGCAGCACAAAAGGAATTCAGAATCTCATGCGAGTGCAACTCACCCTCAATGCCATTGCTCCCAACGCTCATTTGCCGCTGAACACAAACTACGCGGTAGCGGCGCTGATTTACTGTGTCTTAGGCTCGGCATCAGAAGAGTTTGCCACGCGCCTGCACAACGAAGGCTATGACAGCGAAGGCCGTAAATTCAAATTGTTCACCTACTCACGGCTGAACTTTCGCCGTTCGCATCGTGCCGGAGACGCGATAGTCCTCGACGATCCGGGCGTACGATTGCTGGTGAGTTCACCGTTGTCAGAGTTTGTCGAATGCTTCATCAGTGGTCTCTTCGCCAGCGAATCGTTTCAGATCGCGCGGACAAGTTTTGTCCTGACCGCTGCCGAAACAATCGCGCTGCCCGACTTCACGCAAACCAAAGCGTTTCACGCCCTCTCGCCCATCACTGAATCCGTGCGTGATGAAGAAGGCCGCGTGCGCTTTTTAGGCGTAGACGAAGACTGGTCAGGCGTGATGCAACGCAATCTCACACGCAAATATCGCGCGCTGTATGGCGCGGAGCCAGTAGACACTGCCTTACGCTGGGAATGGGATCAAGCCTACCTGCAACGCCTGAAAGCACAAGGCCGCCGTGCGTCGGCGCTCGTAGACATCAACGGCATCAAGATACGCGGTTGGCTGGCTCCATTTCGGGTGGAAGGGAGTCAGGAATTGATTGCACTGGGGTATGAAGCGGGATTTGGGAGTCGGAATTCGATGGGGTTTGGGATGGTTGAAGCGAATCCATAATTTGGAGTGCAGAAATGATTAGTTTCGAGCAAAGAGGTTTTTTCAGATCACGATTATTCAACGAAGCTCTTCATAGCTATCTGGATACTTTAATGCCAAGCCTTTTAAAAGAGTATTGTCTGGTCAGCGCGAAAGGAGGAACAGGGCGAGGCTTTGAAGGCAAGTTGGCTGAGGCCATTTATCGGTCAGCCGATATGCCCTATCACATCCACATACTGAATGGCTTACTGCCTGCGCTCAAATTGCTGGAAGAGAAATTCACAGCAGAAGGATGGCTAGATTACAAGGAGGCTTCAAGTATTGTTCGTTGCTTCATGGTGGGTTTCACTTTCCACGATGTAAATAAGCTAACGGGAATACAAGAGCTTGATATAGCAGTCGAACACCGCATCAATCTGCTTTGTCAGAAGCTGGATGTCGGATCATTTTTCAGTGAATGGCAGGATTGGATCGAAGCGATTAAATTTCTTGCTCTCGGCACAGAATACCGCACACGAATTCACTCGCTTCAGAAGCCAATCCGTGAATTCGAGTTTTTTAATACGGTGCTGGCTGAATACTGCCATCTCGCCGATTCAATTGCGTCAATGGGAGGCTTCAGCGACGTTGCGGAATTTTACGAACAGCTTTGCAATTCACGGCTTGATGGTCAGAAGCTGTCGAATTTGTGTCCGCTGTCATACGTTGAAGTTCAGGAAAACATTTACATTCTTCTTTCACAGAAACTGCTTTTCGCAGCCCGCTCAATTATCCAGAACGAGCGCAAACAAACCATTCTCTTTAGGCTGAGGAATGGATTTGTATACATCGGCGAGCCACTTACGAAAGAGGAAGTGGAAAAGGTAAAGGACGAGTTCAAAGGAGACCTGTCTGATGTAGTTGCCTCCTCACAGGTTGATTTCCAGACCTGCAAGTTCGGGTTTTTAGAAAGTCTGAGCGAAGAACCACCAGAGGAAAATCGTTATGTGGCACAAATAAGCAATGCTATGGAGAAAATTATCAAAGCAGGTTACGCAAACAGTGGAATGGGTAGCGGAAAGGTGAAAACTCTGGCGATCAGCAACTATAAGGAAGTCTTGAAGGTCAGCCAATCAAAGCCCGAAGAAATTGTTATTCTCGAACGGCTTCTTGATGAATATGAACTGCCGCTCAAAGTGATAGAGAAGAAAAACAAGCAAGAGAAGATCGAAAACTACTTTTTGGCGTTTAATGGGAAAGAATGGGATGACTTGGAATCAGAGCATGACTTCTTGAAGCTTCTCGCTTTGGAAAAAATCAAATGGTTTTCTAGTAAAGATTTTCCCGATTGGCAAAGGTGGCGGAAAGCCCTATCAGAGTCTGAGCGTAAGCTCGCCTGCGAAGAGTGGCTGATAGATGATGCCACAGCAACGGTCAAAACCTTGCTTCCAAGATTTTCATCAGCTACCGCCAGCACTATTGCAGCGTTGATCTCAGCGGCTGAAACTAAACTATACGTGGAAAAGAAAGGGGCTGAGCTTTCAAAGCACATCCAAAGAAAATTCAGGGAAATTTCACGAAAATTTGCACGCAATGCAAAAACCGTAAATCGAAAAGAGCTTGATGATTTCGTCGAGTTTTATCTGGCGGGAAATTTTAAGCGAGATGTCGAATTGGTTTTAGGGCTTGTTGAGCAAGTTCCTCCAAAAGACGAAATGTGCCTTTTTACCGGAAGAAGCGGAAAGATCAAATATGGTTCGGAAAGAGCATTTGGCATTTCTGCTCTAAACTTCAGCAACCGTTCGCTGAACACGCTGAAGAGCAAGGACAATCAGATTTCATCCTTGTTTCTAGCAGAGAACGATTTACGTCAAAAAGAGTTGCCACGGGGTTTCTTCACCAAAAAATTGAGTAAGGATGATAAGGTTCAGCTAAACCGCCAGACGTTTCTTGATTCGACAGAAGCTAATTCGGTGATCTATTACAATTTTGGTGAATATTTCATTGATGTTTTAACTCAGCCAATGCTGAACATTTTGGGTAAGGCATTTACTTATGATTGCGTTGATGTTGGTAATCTAGCTTTTGTGCTTGATGATCGCGCTTACGATTACAATTTGTACGGCTTAAATTTCGGACGTATCGGCAATGATGTTGAGTCGAATTTCTATTTCATTCATCAAATGCTCAAGCTGATTCGGAAGACAGGGTTCCGCATTTTTACGACGAGCGTTCTGACGCCTTACCACTCTCATAACGAGCTTTTCGTTTTTGAAAATTGCCTGCCATTCGTGAAAGCACTTGGGTGGGACAAGACTCGCATTGACCAGATTGACGAGCGTTTGAGAGAGATGAATCTACTTCTGACTCTGAACGCTAAAAAACTTGTAAGTAATGTGTTGAGCTATGCTGAAGATAAGCGGTTCCTATTTACGGCTTACGCCCAACTAAAGGATGAGGACAAACCCAAAGCAAAAGGATTACTAATTGATTATGTTGACTCTCTCGCTAGTGAAGAAAAGGAGAAATTGATGAGTGTAATGAACAACCTTGCACAAATCGCAATCGAGATGGTGCGTCCCAAATCAGGCAGCACATCTCAGGAAAGCTGGATCATCCGTGATGCGCTCAAGGTTTTGAAGGACTGCCACAAGGAAGGGCGCGACAAGGAAACAACCATTGAGCAGATTGCAGGTGATCTAAGGAAAACGTTGAAGGCTCGTGAATACGCAAATCTAGCAATGTGTGAGCCGTTTGCTACTGCTATTTACGAACAGTTGTTTGACCAGGAATGGAAAAGGCATTTCCCGCAACCGAATCGCCTGCGCAATTGGGTGAATCAATTCGCCTTTCTCTATTCGGAAAAAGGTTGGGTCGAATATCGAAAAGCCAAAATCCGCAGCACAATTCAGGCGCTAGAGAAGGAACAGATTGAAGTAAGTGAAGATGCTGTTATCGAGCGCCTGATTACCGAGAAAAAAGGTCTGGAAAAATACGCTGAGGATTTTCGTGAAGCTTACAAAAAGGTTTCCAGCGAAAGCACCTCATCAATCAATTAAGGAGGAAGCAAAATGACAACCGCCAGCAAACTTTTTGAGTTTATTCCTGAAAGATATTTCGTCAAAAGTCTGAAGGAAAATCGCATTGGTCAAATCAAACTTGCTTTTGTGCGTGAGACCATTAACCCCCTAATCATCCGTAGCACTGAACCAGAGGCGACGATCAGCATTATTACGATTGACCAGCGCGAATTGGTCGAAATTCCCCCGCGTAAACTCAAGAGCCGCGAGAAACTACTTGGTTTGATGATCTGCCGGGAATTTGGCGTTGTTGACGAGAAAGTTCGATATAACGTCTTCGATGGTGCTGAATACCTGAACAATCCTAACTCAGTCCTTTTTGGGGATACCTCAACCAAATCAGGTGACACTGCTGGTCTCGTAAGTCGAGCAATCTACGATTGGGCTTACTCACTTCGTGATGTCAAAGATATTACTGACAAGCTACAACACAATGCGTTGAGTGAAGCAGGAACAATGATTGATGAAACAACAGGCGAAATGCGACAAAGCCTCTACGCGACTGAGTACGTGCTTCCAAACACGTTTTTCCCTCACTTCATCACAGTTGACAACATTACTCCCGAACTGTTTGTTCACCTACTCTCTTGTGTGCTTAATCAGCAACGTTATGGAGCGCAAACGACAACAAACGCAAACAACATTACCAATCATCTTGTTGCTGTTGGACTCTCTGATTTTGAGAAGCCCATCAACAGCTACACGATTTCAAAGGCTTGGAATAATTCAGAATCCAAAAAAGAAATCCCGACGTTGGAATCGATAAGAACGTTCGTGCAAAAGCAGATGGAAGCACATTACGGCGCGAATCGGCTGGGTGCTCCAAACAGAAAGGACGTAAGCGAATTGGTGAAGTGGGTTACTGACCTTTGGGGAAATTATGAATCGGCGAGAGAAGATAAGGAAAAGAGAATCGCTGACCCCTTGTTCCAGATTTATGAAACGGCAAAATCAAGCGTTGATGCCTATCTCAAAGAAATCAAAATGGTGAGTGATTCGCCTACGACTGGTAAGCCAAAAGGCAGAGGCAAAAAAGGCGAAACAAATAAGCCTCAAGAAGCACCGCCAACTGATCCGTCACTGTTCCCAATCCCGGAGAAGAGCGATGAAGATTCTGCCAATAAAAATTAGGCTTTTGTCGCCACTTTTCAATTACAGCAGGGTGACAAATGGAGGAGCAATCACCAGTGATTTCATAGGCGACCTTGCTTTAACTTACGCACTCAATCGCGTGCGAAAAGACAATGGGGGATTCACCGAGAACTTTTTCCAAAGATCAGCGCGTGCTCCCAATTACTCAGAACTGCGTGAACTCAATTATTACTTCACCCTTGCCAAGCCTCTTCATTTTGAAATGACAGGGCTATACGTTCGCAACACATTGTTTTCAACTGATGGGTATCCTGACTTGGCGGCTATCGAAGCCGCAGGAAAAAATCTCTTCAAGAATTACTTTCGCGTTCAGGGAATTCGACCGGAAGCAGAATTTTCAGCTTGTTTGATCTGTCACGATTCATTTCATCTGCAACTGCCATTCACTATTCGGCTTGGAACAGGAAGAGAATGTCTGGCTTTGCTTGAGAAGGATAAGGGGTTTGACGAAAAAACAGGTGAAATTTGGCTGAACGCCTATACCCTCAAATGGGTTTTCGGAAATTTGTCATCGGCGGTTGCCGAACTGACGAAAGACAAAAATCTGTTTTTCGAGTACAAGCTTGAAAACTATATCGTGATGAAACGCATAACGACTGAGCAAGTGAAAGCAATTTTCGGAGGAATCTTCGATGACTGATTCGGTATCTGTTAGCTTACTTCCACAGTTCGTCGAAACCACTGACACTGTCTTTAATGGTCGTCGTCTGCATGCAATCCAGAAAGAGTTCCTGCAATACGACCAGCTTCCAGAATTTGCCATTATCACTGCCCCTACCGGAACAGGGAAAAGCTTTGCGTTTCCATTGCCAATCATCCAACACAAACAAAATAACAGCTTCAGCAAGCGGCGTTGTGTGATTGTCTCTCCGACAAATGCGCTCATTGAAGACATGGAGCGGGAGTACAAAGAGAAGTTTGCTGACTTGAAAATTACCAAACTTAACCGAGACAAGCTTGATGAACTCAATGCCAAAGGCCCGGCTCGGTGGGATGCACTGTTTCAAGTAATAACTAACAACGAAGTAATCATTACCAACCCTGACCTACTCAACTTCGCCTTGTTTGGCGGATATGCACGGCACAAAGGGCAACACGAAATAACACAGCTTTTCGCCCGAGTTGATTACTTCGTCTTTGACGAATACCACTTGTATGACGAGGAACAAATCGCAAACATCATTTCATGGATTGTTTTCTCAAAAGCCACCATTCAAGGCAAAACTTGCAAATTCCTTTTCGCTTCTGCGACAGCCGAGAAAGGGCTGGTAGACGTTTTAAGGCAGCAAGGTTTTGTACCGGTGGAGATCATTGAAGAGATAACTGACCAGCAAACGTCTACGGCTAGACCAATTCACGGCAAAATTGATGTGACTTTCACTAAAAGCATATCGCTTCGTGACTATATTCTCGACAATTCAAACCTGATCCGTCAGTGGATCAGGGCTGGCGAAAAAATCCTCGTAATCTTTGAGCGTTTGGTTGATCTCCGAAAAGCCAGACCTTTGGTTGAGCAGGAGTTTGACGATGTTGCTATTGCTGAAGAGTCAGGTTATCTAACCAAATCAAAAATCAAGGAAGACACAACAAATGCCAAGCTGATTTTGGCGACAAATAAAGTCGAAGTTGGAGTCAATCTTAATGTCAGTATTTGCTTGATGCAGACAGGAAGGCGCTTCGCTAATTTCGTCCAACGATTCGGGCGCGTCGCTCGTCAAGGAGCAAATGGCAAGGTGGTTGTTTTTCTTGAAAACAAGATCAAAGAAATTGAGAGAAAATTCGCGGGCGTTGAGACAATTTCATATTACGATTTCATCGAGCGATGCCGGGACATCGAATTGCTATCGGAGCGAAAATTCTACTCGGATAAAGTTCCTCAATATCTCGGAGCTTTTTTTTATATTATTTCTCGCAGCCTCAAAGACTATGCGACTCGCACACTTTTCAACTCAAACCTGAAACTGGAAGGGCAAGCCAAGTTTATGCACGGTCTTATGTATAGCATTGAGCGAGGCATCCTGAGAGATCTTTGGCAAGCAAATAAGAGTTGTGGTTGGGGATATAAATCCGATTTCAACCACTGGAATGAGTGGTGGAAGATTTTCACTGGCACATTCAAATATTTTCGCGCCTTGAAGCCAGACGCTTTAGTACGAGACCTAGATTTCAAGAATGGACAATTGGTTTGGTACTCGTTGGAGTGGATTTTGAGGAACCGTGAAATTATTGGAATGGAAGAAATCAATGGTGAGAATTGCCTACTCGTCTCAGGATTTTCAGATGGTAAAAATGATCTTCAGTACTACATCGAATCAATGCCCATTTACAAGCTGAGCGAAGGCACTCTTTATCTCCACCAGACAGAAAAATTCAATCTGAAGCAGGAATTCAAGAAGCGAGTCTGCCAAATTGCTGAGGAATACAGAGGTGGAGATGCTTTCAGGCAAACTGCTAGACACCTTCTTCTAGATGAGATTTTGAAACTCGCGCTAATTTTTACCGAAAAAAGGCTGGCGATAACGGAAGTCAAAAGTTTCTCTAACATCTTATAAAAGGATATTGGGCTAATATGCAACCAAATGATCTGCCAATCCTTCCTACTTTTACTGGACTTGAGGTCAGTTATTACTTCATCTGTCACAAAAAGCTCTGGTGGTTTGCGCATGGCTTACAAATGGAACACGAATCCGACCGCGTCAAAATGGGGAAGCTGGTGCATGAAGAAAGCTACGCCCGTAAGAAACGCGAACTCAACATTGATGACAAGATTGTGCTGGATTGGCGCGAGGACGGCGTCATTCACGAAGTCAAGCTCACCGACGCGATGGAAGCGGCGCACGAAATGCAGTTGCTCTATTACCTCTACTACCTCAAGCAAAAGGGCGTCGCAGGGTTGACCGGGCAAATTGATTATCCCAAATTGCGGACCACCAAAACCATCGAACTCACGCCCGACAAAGAAGCCCAAATCGAAGCGGCCCTACAGAACATGCAAACCATCGTTCAGGCGGGGAAAGCTCCGGCAGTGGAATTTATGAAACTCTGTCGGAGTTGCAGCTACGCCGAACTCTGTTGGGGGTAAAGGAATGGCTCGACATTATTACTTAACACGCTCAGGAACCTTACGCCGCAAGGATCATACGCTCAGCTTTATTCCGGCGGCGGACGAAAAAACGGAAACAGACCTGGCGCTGCAGGACGAAGCGACAAAAGCCGTAACCGCCGTTGGCTCGATTGCCGATTTTGAAATGGGCGATCTGGCGGCGGAACCCAACACTCTGGAGGCACTCGACGAACCTGATTCATCTCTCATTCCTCCTCCTTCATCCCTCGACGAAGAGAACGATGCGCCTGTCAAAGTCGCCGAACGCCGCGTCATTCCGATTGAAGACGTGGATGCGCTTTGGGTCTTCCGCGAATTAGACCTCAACGCACGAGTGCTAAACTTTCTGGCGCAGAAAAAAGTCCCCGCGCATTTCTTCAACTACTATGGCTTTTATGCCGGGTCGTTTTATCCGCGCGAATTCTTGCAGGCGGGCTACTTGACCGTGCGCCAGGTGCGGCATTACACGAATCGCAAATTGCGTTTGCAGATTGCGCGTGAATTCATTGCCGCCGCACTGCACAACATACTGCGCAATTTGCGGTATTACGGCACGCGCGGCATCGAATTGCAGACCGAAACCGAAACCGTGCAGGCCGAAATGCTGCGGGTGGAAACGGTCAAAGATGTGGCCGAATTGATGGGCTGCGAAGGACGGGCGCGCGCGGCCTATTATCAGGGCTTCAGCAAGATTCTGCGCGAGAAATTCGATTTCACCAAACGCATCAAACGCCCGCCCAACAACTCCGTCAATGCGCTGATTTCGTACTGCAATGGTCTGGTCTACGCCGCGTGTTTGAGCCAGTTGTATCGGTCGCAACTTGATCCGACGATCAGCTTTTTGCACGAACCCGGCGTGCGGCGCTTTTCGTTGGCGCTCGATCTGGCCGAAGTCTTCAAGCCGTTGCTGGCGGATCGGTTGATTTTCAAAGTGCTGAACAATCGAATGCTGAGCGAACGCGACTTCGCGCAGGATTTGAATTATTGCTATTTGAAAGAATCCGGGCGCAAAACGGTCTTGCAGGAATGGGACGCGCGCTTGCAAACGACGATTGAGCATCGGCGCTTGAAACGCAAAGTCAGCTATGAACGCCTGATCCGGCTGGAATGCTACAAACTGGTCAAGCATCTGGCGAACGACGAACCCTATCAAGGCTTCAAAGCGTGGTGGTGATGATTGGTGGTCGGTGGCTGGTGGTCGGTGGTCGGCAAAACCGCTGCGCCATCCCTTTGCCCAACCATCAACCGTCAGCACCGACCACCGACCACCGACTACCTCAAAACACTATGTATGTACTGATCGTTTACGATGTCGAAGAAAAGCGCGTGGCGAAAGCGCATAAATTCCTCAAGCGCCATCTGCATTGGGTGCAGAATTCGGTCTTTGAAGGGGAAGTGACGGACGCGCAACTGGAAAAAATCAAAGTGGGATTGCGGGCGATTTTGGACGCTGCCCATGATTCGGTGTTGGTGTATAGTGCGCGCGACCAGCGTTGGCTGAGCAAGGAAGTGATCGGAAAGGAGCGTGGGGAAACCGGGAATCTGCTATAAGCGAGTCGTCACCCGCCACGCACAAAGGCCATCCGCCGCATCGTCCGGGGGCAGTAATGGCCGCCACCAGACCAGCAATAGCCGAAGCTACAACCACATCCGACTCGTCGTCGCCCCCCCGGCTTTTTGGCATCATTGCCACACGACGACAACCTTACCCCAAAAAAGCCGCCGTCCCGCCATTAAGTCCTTTGTTTTTCATCTTCACATCAGGTATTTTACGGGGGTGCTGATCGAACCATCGTGGAATTGAAACCAAACAGTTCCGCAGCAGCATCGGGTGCAAATTCGCTGTGCTGATCGAACCATCGTGGAATTGAAACAGCATTGCTGCCAATCCGTCTTGACGCCGCAGTGCGTGTGCTGATCGAACCATCGTGGAATTGAAACGTGATTGTCATACGCTTTCTTTGCTCTGAAGCGAAGCGTGCTGATCGAACCATCGTGGAATTGAAACAGCTTATTCAAGGATGTTTCTTATCAGAAACGAGTAGTGCTGATCGAACCATCGTGGAATTGAAACTTGAAGAAGAGTTTCGCACGCTGCCGATTGAGGACGGTGCTGATCGAACCATCGTGGAATTGAAACTCGTTCATGTCCTCGTGCATGAAAGGACTGCTCTGAGTGCTGATCGAACCATCGTGGAATTGAAACCAAATCTAGTCTGCAATACTTCTTCATATTTCTGCGCAGTGCTGATCGAACCATCGTGGAATTGAAACCGATGCCAGTGATGGTTGAGAATCTGTCGAATGATCGTGCTGATCGAACCATCGTGGAATTGAAACCGCGCACGAAGAGCTACTCATTGACCCGCCACCGCTGGTGCTGATCGAACCATCGTGGAATTGAAACTGTTTATAGGCTTCGGTGAGTTCTGGAATCAGGGTGGTGCTGATCGAACCATCGTGGAATTGAAACGGAACCTGAGCGACTATGATGATTTTTTTGCGCCCTGTGCTGATCGAACCATCGTGGAATTGAAACCCGCCGAGAGTTGATCTTCCATCTGCGCGACCTGGTGTGCTGATCGAACCATCGTGGAATTGAAACAACAAACTTCAGGCTTCCCACGCCCACCAGCGAGGAGTGCTGATCGAACCATCGTGGAATTGAAACTGCTGTACCGCACCTCGAACGTGGCGAATTTGGCAGTGCTGATCGAACCATCGTGGAATTGAAACGCTCATAGCCGATAGTCCCATCGGCTGGGACACGAGGTGCTGATCGAACCATCGTGGAATTGAAACGTGCATCCCTTGTTCAATTCACCAGCGGCGGCACGGGTGCTGATCGAACCATCGTGGAATTGAAACGAACAAACCTGAAACGCAGGCAGAAATTGAAACCCTGTGCTGATCGAACCATCGTGGAATTGAAACGCTGGGCATTATCCCAAGCATTCGCCATTTCGATCAGGTGCTGATCGAACCATCGTGGAATTGAAACGCGCTTTGAGCTTCGCGTCTTTCTCGGCTTCGCGTTGTGCTGATCGAACCATCGTGGAATTGAAACCAATGCGTTGCGCGGCACGCTGCTCGCGTTCCGGGTGTGCTGATCGAACCATCGTGGAATTGAAACGATCATCAATCGCCTTGTCCAAATCAATTTGGCTGTGTGCTGATCGAACCATCGTGGAATTGAAACCTGGACGAAATACACGGGGCACGATTGGGGCAACACACGTGCTGATCGAACCATCGTGGAATTGAAACGCGACACGTTGCGATTGCACGACGGAGCACCAAAGCGTGCTGATCGAACCATCGTGGAATTGAAACAAGCGAAGGCGTTTCGGCGCTGGGTAACGCACGAAGTGCTGATCGAACCATCGTGGAATTGAAACCACGTTTTTCAGCGGCCATTCCCAACGTTCTTGACCGTGCTGATCGAACCATCGTGGAATTGAAACATCCCGGCGGCGTACGATTGCAAATACGAAGTGGTCGTGCTGATCGAACCATCGTGGAATTGAAACTCTGGATGCGCCGTGAACTTGTCGCTGAGCAGGCTGGTGCTGATCGAACCATCGTGGAATTGAAACACAGGTAGTCGGTCGGGAGCGCGGCTTGATCGGGCGGTGCTGATCGAACCATCGTGGAATTGAAACTGACGTATTCGGGTTGTCGGGGTCGTAGGCTAGTGTGCGTGCTGATCGAACCATCGTGGAATTGAAACTCAGAGTTTTGAAAAACGACGGTTGCGCCGACGGATGTGCTGATCGAACCATCGTGGAATTGAAACATCAATCAATCAATCCCAATCCCGCCGCTGCTGAACTGTGCTGATCGAACCATCGTGGAATTGAAACCAACATCGTCACCAGTACGACGAAAAGGGAATACATCGTGCTGATCGAACCATCGTGGAATTGAAACACCCGTTGCCGTCGTTGGGTAGTCCCTGGGATAAGTGTGCTGATCGAACCATCGTGGAATTGAAACGGTGAATTTCCGGTCGGCTGCCATCGATCAGCCCTTGTGCTGATCGAACCATCGTGGAATTGAAACACTCCTGACGCTCGGCTTCGTCGGCTGCGGCCCAGAGTGCTGATCGAACCATCGTGGAATTGAAACGTGGAAGGGATTGCGGGCTGTAGCCTGGTGTTCAGTGCTGATCGAACCATCGTGGAATTGAAACAAATATATTTCACAATAATATAGCCAGCTGCCCAACTCGTGCTGATCGAACCATCGTGGAATTGAAACGTGACCGTGCCTGTGATGGTTGGACTCGCAAGTGTCTGTGCTGATCGAACCATCGTGGAATTGAAACTGCAGATCGGCGAGGCGTGGATCGAGCTACCATTTAGTGCTGATCGAACCATCGTGGAATTGAAACTGAGGAGCTGGTGAAGGGTGAATTGGCGCACGAGCCGTGCTGATCGAACCATCGTGGAATTGAAACTAACAATGTTACTATCCACTTACAGTCAATTGTGACGTGCTGATCGAACCATCGTGGAATTGAAACAGAGAAAAGTTTTCCACAGAAAGATCAAAATTCCGGTGTGCTGATCGAACCATCGTGGAATTGAAACAAGCCGCAGGATTTCGTGCTGCCATTTTACATATTCGTGCTGATCGAACCATCGTGGAATTGAAACCTTTGCTGATGTTGTCTATTTTGGTGTTTGCCATAGGTGCTGATCGAACCATCGTGGAATTGAAACCCAACTCCACCCATGTCATCTCGTCCTCGCCGAGGGGTGCTGATCGAACCATCGTGGAATTGAAACCAATAAAGAAAACCTTGTTAATGGTTACGGCATTGTGCTGATCGAACCATCGTGGAATTGAAACCCAATGAACGCGCGGCTGAGCCAATCACCGACCTTGCAGTGCTGATCGAACCATCGTGGAATTGAAACCAATCTCGGCAAGGGTTGGCTCTTTTTTTGCGAGTGGTGCTGATCGAACCATCGTGGAATTGAAACAAATAATCAACTCGCCTTCCCAGCCGTTCGGCGTGCGGTGCTGATCGAACCATCGTGGAATTGAAACACTGAGCAGAAGGCCAGACAAGAAATAGGCGAGACAGGTGCTGATCGAACCATCGTGGAATTGAAACGACGACCTTGATGAAGCTGAGTATGAATTGCCGATTGTGCTGATCGAACCATCGTGGAATTGAAACTATTGACGTTGCAAGTGGTTGGAATGGGCGGGCTGCAAGTGCTGATCGAACCATCGTGGAATTGAAACCTGGCGAAGCGAATCCGACAAGGTGTCGTGGTTGAGCGTGCTGATCGAACCATCGTGGAATTGAAACGCATCTTTGCTTCGTTGTGAATCTCGAATCATATAGCGTGCTGATCGAACCATCGTGGAATTGAAACTTGTGTTTTTTCGCTTCAGTATCACTTAGTTCTCGTGTGCTGATCGAACCATCGTGGAATTGAAACGCTTTCCAGCGTCGAACTCATCGAGATTTGAGGAGCGGTGCTGATCGAACCATCGTGGAATTGAAACTCGAGTTCGTGGATTATGCTGAGGTCCTACGCTATTGTGCTGATCGAACCATCGTGGAATTGAAACGGAGTTTGGGTTTTTGGTCTTTGCCCCATTGGCCCGGTGCTGATCGAACCATCGTGGAATTGAAACAAGCGAACATGGCCATTTCAACGCCGAACCTCGTGCTGATCGAACCATCGTGGAATTGAAACGGCGGAAGAACGACAGGAAATTACACGGGCACGGGAGTGCTGATCGAACCATCGTGGAATTGAAACTCAACAAGCTGCCTAACTAATCATCTAAAATCGGATCGTGCTGATCGAACCATCGTGGAATTGAAACGGTCAGCCCCGCCGTCTGCACGAGATAGATGCCATGTGCTGATCGAACCATCGTGGAATTGAAACACCGTCACGGTGATCCGGCGCGTCCGGCTTTCCAGTGCTGATCGAACCATCGTGGAATTGAAACATCCCAGGCCTGGTAGACGCGCTCGCGCCACGCATCCGTGCTGATCGAACCATCGTGGAATTGAAACGTTGATGAGCGCGCCGCCAATATTGGTCGTTGACATGTGCTGATCGAACCATCGTGGAATTGAAACCGCGATGCTCGGTTTGCGCCTCTCGCGCGTCCGTCGGTGCTGATCGAACCATCGTGGAATTGAAACATTTTCCTGCTTGGCAACTAAAGCCTCGTACTCTTCAGTGCTGATCGAACCATCGTGGAATTGAAACGCGCAACGACTGTCAGAGCGAAATCTTTGACGCTTTGTGCTGATCGAACCATCGTGGAATTGAAACTGACCCCGCCACGTTGCCCGCGTTTCTGAACGTCGCGTGCTGATCGAACCATCGTGGAATTGAAACGCACACGTTCGCCACACGCCTGGCCGACGCCGGCGCGGGTGCTGATCGAACCATCGTGGAATTGAAACAAGCTGTACCTGGGTGATAGTTCTCTCGCGCCGGGCGTGCTGATCGAACCATCGTGGAATTGAAACTCCGTCTCGAGCTTGATTCCGCCCTCGACGTTGAACGGTGCTGATCGAACCATCGTGGAATTGAAACCAGACTTCAGACTTTGGGTCTCAGGTCTGAGGTCTCGTGCTGATCGAACCATCGTGGAATTGAAACTCTGATTTTTCGCCACGAATTCCACGCATGGTCACGAGTGCTGATCGAACCATCGTGGAATTGAAACGATGTTAATACTTGGCACTATCGCGGCGGTCTTAGCGGGTGCTGATCGAACCATCGTGGAATTGAAACGACGCCCACGCTTCGGCTTGTCCTCGTTTTCGACGTGCTGATCGAACCATCGTGGAATTGAAACGCCGCTTGAGCAGGGCAAGAGTAATCTGCCCGCTTAGTGCTGATCGAACCATCGTGGAATTGAAACCGTAAGACTTGATGCGTCTTTCGATGGCCTGCACATCCGTGCTGATCGAACCATCGTGGAATTGAAACAGCTCTTGCCCGGCCATGATCTTGACCATCGCCTGGGTGCTGATCGAACCATCGTGGAATTGAAACCAAGTGAAAAGCACTTGAACTTATCGCCCATGATCACGTGCTGATCGAACCATCGTGGAATTGAAACCAAATGGATTGTCTTCAGGCTCGGTGATAAATTCGGGGTGCTGATCGAACCATCGTGGAATTGAAACCGACGATTTCAGCCGAGAGGTTAAGCTGCGCGGGCTGTGCTGATCGAACCATCGTGGAATTGAAACACGTCATCTTGTAATTTATCGTATTGGTGTCAGCAAGTGCTGATCGAACCATCGTGGAATTGAAACTCGCGTAGATTCCCTGCTGCAAGAGATTGCCCCACCAGTGCTGATCGAACCATCGTGGAATTGAAACTCGCCATCGCCGCGAATTTACGGCGTGCGCGCAATTGGTGCTGATCGAACCATCGTGGAATTGAAACCGCAGCGCGCACGGCTCGCAAAAGGCGAAGTGGCTGTGTGCTGATCGAACCATCGTGGAATTGAAACTTCGATTAACAAATCGAATTTCGTTGTCGGCGAAGCGGTGCTGATCGAACCATCGTGGAATTGAAACATTGCCACGCCTGCTTTGATCGCAGCATCGCCAACTGGTGCTGATCGAACCATCGTGGAATTGAAACTTTGATTGTGTCGCCAGCTATAGGTTTTCATTTTCCGTGCTGATCGAACCATCGTGGAATTGAAACCAAAGCGATTTTGCCCAACCTTGAAGCTAATGTATCCCGTGCTGATCGAACCATCGTGGAATTGAAACCCGTCTTATTGAAGGCGACTTTACAGACCGGATCAAGTGCTGATCGAACCATCGTGGAATTGAAACAGTACGCCCTCTAACCTTGACGCGCATCAGTCTGCCCGTGCTGATCGAACCATCGTGGAATTGAAACCCGTTTTGGGTGAAAAATGCACTCGCGCACCTGCACGGTGCTGATCGAACCATCGTGGAATTGAAACACATTGACCTATTCGGCTACAAGATTCCGAAACTTGGTGCTGATCGAACCATCGTGGAATTGAAACCGCCACAATCGCGGCACTTGAAACAACGATTCTCAAGTGCTGATCGAACCATCGTGGAATTGAAACTAGAAAAGGGGCTTCTGCGCCATCGCCTGACTTTTTCGTGCTGATCGAACCATCGTGGAATTGAAACAAACGCGGCATTCAGTTAGATCAACAAGAATTTGCGGTGCTGATCGAACCATCGTGGAATTGAAACTGTGGCTGTCGGCGAGTGTGATCGTCGTGGCGTCGGGTGCTGATCGAACCATCGTGGAATTGAAACCGTGCCTCACCCGCGCGGCGGAAAGGAGATCATCATGTGCTGATCGAACCATCGTGGAATTGAAACGAAATGGCCGGTGCCGAATTCGAGGCAGAAAAATGGCGTGCTGATCGAACCATCGTGGAATTGAAACGACTTTCGAGCGATGCCGAAACTCCGGTTCGGGCGGCGTGCTGATCGAACCATCGTGGAATTGAAACCAACATTCGCTTTGGCCGCGCGCACGGCAAATGCGAGTGCTGATCGAACCATCGTGGAATTGAAACCGCCAGTTTCTCCGCGCATTCCGGGCCACTGCCGCGCGTGCTGATCGAACCATCGTGGAATTGAAACACGGACACGAGATCGCGGAGCTGGTCAGCCAAACCCAGTGCTGATCGAACCATCGTGGAATTGAAACATCAAGACCAAGTTAGATGTTTCAATTTAGGAGATTGTGCTGATCGAACCATCGTGGAATTGAAACCTTTCACGAAAGGAATTTTTATGATTTCAACCTGGGGTGCTGATCGAACCATCGTGGAATTGAAACCCCGATCACGTGGAGGTGGTCGTGTCGTCGCCGCCCGTGCTGATCGAACCATCGTGGAATTGAAACATTGTGCGGCGTTTTGTGGACGAAGGGTCCTTCGCGGTGCTGATCGAACCATCGTGGAATTGAAACGCGAAAACCAAATGCGGCTGCTGCTGCCAACCACCGTGCTGATCGAACCATCGTGGAATTGAAACCATAGACTTTGATCGTCGTCCCCGTCACCTGGATTTGTGCTGATCGAACCATCGTGGAATTGAAACTTAACCAAATCGCCTCGGCGGTGGCAGCGCAAATGTGTGCTGATCGAACCATCGTGGAATTGAAACCGCCCGTATCAAGTGGATGTTTCGCGCTTCGTCAAAGTGCTGATCGAACCATCGTGGAATTGAAACATGGACGTGGGCGGTCTGCCTGCGGTCGCGTTGCAGGTGCTGATCGAACCATCGTGGAATTGAAACGAAATTGATTCAAGAAGGAAACTCCCAACGCCGCGAGTGCTGATCGAACCATCGTGGAATTGAAACACCACTTGCAACGTCAATAAGGAAAGATCGCTCAGCGTGCTGATCGAACCATCGTGGAATTGAAACCTGCAATCGCTTTCTTGATTGCCTCAACCTTGATCGGTGCTGATCGAACCATCGTGGAATTGAAACCTTCGCGGCTGGGGCCCATCGGCCCCAAAACCGCAGGGTGCTGATCGAACCATCGTGGAATTGAAACATAATCGGCATACGATTCTGACCAATCGACCGCTTCGTGCTGATCGAACCATCGTGGAATTGAAACTGTACGACGGTCGTTTGTTCGCGACGTGTTCGTGTTGTGCTGATCGAACCATCGTGGAATTGAAACGGCGCAAGGTCAATTCAGGAGCCGCAATCAAATCCTGTGCTGATCGAACCATCGTGAAACTATTCCTACTCCATCTCCGGCAATGCCCAACTAAACAACATCCCGCCAATCGAACAGGCGACGAACTGCCGTCCGTTCACCGCGTAGCTGATCGGGGAAGCATGCGGATCGCCGCCGGTTTGCGTCTTCCAAAGCAATTTGCCGGTCTTGGTGTTGAAGCCCAGCACGAACCCGTCCGTCGTGGTCGCAAACGTCACGCCGCCTGCCGTCGCCAGCAATCCATTGCCCAAGCCGCCCGCGTTCAGTTTGTAATCCCACATCTTCTGGCCCGTCGTCGGATCCATCGCCATCACGCCGCCCCAATCTTTTTCGCCCGGCGGAAAGAACCGCCCGCCCCAATAGGATTTCCCGACTTCATACTTCTGGTCTTCTTTGATGAAGATGTTGCCTTGTTCTCGATAGGTGAAAAGAAAGTAGCCCGATTCCGGATCGAACGAGGGAGATTGCCAATTCGTCCCGCCTGTTAAGCTCGGATAGACCAGCACGCCTTCTGCCGAAGGTTCTTTGCCCGCCAGCATCGGACGACCTTTGGCATCCAACCCCGTTGCCCAATTCTGTCGCACGAACGGTGTGCCAAATAAAAACTCACCTGTCGTGCGATCCAACACATAAAAGAACGCATTGCGCTGGGCGGTAATCAACAGCTTGCGCGGCTGGCCTTTCCAGTTCATATCCACGAGCATCGGCGTTTGGTTCGCGTCCCAATCGAACACGTCGTGGGGCACGAATTGGAAATGCCATTTGCGTTTGCCGGTGTTGGGATCAAGCGCGACGACCGAACAGGTAAACAAGTTGTCGCCTGTGCGCACATCGCCGTTCAAATCGGGGCCGGGATTGCCGACTTGCCAATACAACGTGTCCGTTGCCGGATCGTATGTGCCCGTTGTCCACGTTGTGCCTGCGCCTTGCTTCCAACTGTCGCCCGCCCACGTGTCATGGCCGAATTCGCCCGGCCCCGGAATCGTCCAGAAGCGCCACAAGCGTTTGCCGGTCGCCGGATCGTACGCATCAATAAACCCGCGCACGCCGAATTCGCCGCCGCCAATGCCCGTGATGATTTTGTCTTTCAGCGCAAGCGGAGCCATGTAGGAAAAATGGCCCTCGGACGCTTTCGCCATTTCGACTTTCCAGAGTTCGCGCCCGGTTTTCGCGTCCAGCGCGACCACGTAGGCATCCGCTGTCGTCAAAAATAACCGCCCGCCCAGCATCGCAAAGCCGCGATTGGGCTGACCGGGCGTGTACGTTTTCGGGTCGGCTGGATTGTACTTGTATGTCCACAGCGCTTTGCCCGTCGCGGCGTCGAGCGCATAAGCAAAATTCGACGCGGCAGTCGTGTACATAATCCCGTCCACGACCAATGGCGAGGCTTGCAGTCCGCCATTGCCTTGCGGTTGAAAGACCCACGCGGTTTGCAGTTGCGCCACATTCGTCAAATTGATTTGCTTCAGCAACGAATAATGACGGCCTTCGTAATCGCCGAAGTACGTGAGCCAGTTGTGCGGCTCCTGACGCGAGTTGACGATGCGCTCAAAGGCCAAACCGCCCTTCATCAGCATCAACGCGGCTTTGCTCAAGTCCGGCGTCTTGAGCGACTTCAAATAGGCAATCAAATTGTCCATCTGCTCGGCGTTGAGCTTTTGCCCGTAGTTCGCGGGCATAATGGATTTCTCGGCGTATTTGATCTCGGTCAAATCTTTTTTCTTGAGCAGATGAAACTCCTCGTCGCGGCTGAAGAGCGCGAGCGCGAACGAATCTTCGTAGCGGCGCAAACCGCGAATCGTCTTGCCGTCTTTGGTTTTCACTTCGACAAAGTTCGGAGCGTAACCTTCGTCGGAACCGGGTTTCAGAATGCGCTTCTTGAGGTCGTTCACGCTCAAATTGCCAATCGTCGAAAGATCAGGCGCATAGCGGCTCCCCGCGCCGTTGACCATGTGACAGCCCACGCAGTTCGCTTTGAAAACAGCTTCGCCTGCCGCGATATTGCCCGTGACTTTTTCTGCGCTGCCGCCGCCCATCGCGCGCAGGAAGCTGACGACCTGCCACGTCTCGTCGTCCTTCAAACCCATGCCCGGCATCGCTGTGCCGCTGATGCCGTTCTTGATGACTTCAAACAATTGCGCGTCTTCGTTGCCGCGCTTGAACGTGCCTTTGTTGACGGCGGGGCCGCGTCCGCCATCGCCTTTCGAGCCGTGACAGCCCGCGCACATCGCATCGTAAATGCGTTTGCCGGCTTCGATGGCTTCGGGTTTGCCTTCGAGCGGATTTTTGCCGGGGCCGTGTTGAGCCATTAACAAGCGGGAAAAAACAATGCTGACAAACAGGGCGATCAAGAGCCAATGGATTTTCTTCATGCGTTTCCTCGTTGCTTGGAATTGGTTGTAAGCGTTGTGCGCTCAGTCTGCGCCGCATAAATTATCATCAAGCGTGATGGTCTGACCACTGTTCTGCAACCGAAAGCGCAAAAGTCGTGGGCGAAAACCAACAAAAAGCTTGTGCCCGAAACATTTTTGCCGCACTGCGCCGAATTGCGGTTGCCTCCGTTTTGTTCCTGTGTTTATAATCCGCCGCGCAAACAAAGATTGATACATCCCCCAAGCCCTTACCTCACGGTCGCTCACAGTTTATTTGGTAAATTTATCGTCGCTCGCTGTGCGCGGTTTCGCGCAGCCGCAAAAGCAAAGGGATTTCTCCATGCTCGTTCAACTGTTTCTGGGCCTTTCTCGAGGCAGAAAATGTGGCGCGATTTGGCCAATCGCGTTACATCGCGGTTCCTTCGTTTGGATGTTTTTGTGGCTGCTTGTCTTGGGCGCTCAGCCAAGTCAGGCGCAAGTGACTGTCGTCTCTGCCGCCAGTTATGTCGGCGGTTCTGCGGCTGCCGAAGAAATTGTTTCCGGCTTCGGCACGAACCTCGCAACTTCAACCGTTGGTGCGACGCGCACGCCGTTGCCCACGACGCTCGGCGGCACGACCGTGAAAGTTCGTGACAGCGCAGGCGCAGAACGATTGGCTCCGCTGTTTTATGTCTCGCCCACGCAAATCAACTTTCAGATTCCGCCCGGCACGGCGCTCGGCGCGGCGACGATTACCGTCACGACGGGCAGCACGACGGTTACCGGCAACATCACCATCGGCAACGTTGCGCCCGGCCTGTTCAGTGCCGATGCGACCGGCAGAGGATTCGGTGCTGCCGAAGCGTTGCGCATCCGCAGCGACAATTCTTCCAGCGTCGAACCGATTGCGCGCTACGACAGCACGCAAAACAAATTCATCGGCCTGCCCATCAATTTGAATACGAGCGATCAGATGTTTTTGCAGATGTACGGCACGGGCCTGCGCAAGCGCAGTGCGTTGACCAACGTCAGCGCCACGATTGGCGGCGTGGCCGTGTCGGTGTTGTACGCCGGTTCGCAAAACGGTTACGAAGGGTTGGATCAAGTGAACCTGACGTTGCCGCGCACGTTGCCGGGCGGGGAACTCGACATCGTGCTGAGAGTGGACGGCGTCACGGCGAACACCATCAAAGTTCCGATCACGCCCGTCGCCAGCGGCGAAAGCACGACGTATCTGGCCACGATGCGCCCGGAGAGCGGCGTGACTTCGCCGGGATCGGGTTCGTCCGTGCTGCGCTTGAGCGCCGATGAAAAGAGCGCGATTGTGACGTTCAATTACGGCAACCTCACGACGCCGACGACAAGCATGCACATTCACGGCCCCGCTGACCCGGGGCAAAACGGCAACGTGTTGTTCGATCTCGACGACGCGCCCAAACAACCGGATGGCTCAATGATCTGGACGATCACGCAGGTGGGCACAACCACGCCCGCGCAAATCGTGCAGGCGCTCAAGACCGGGCGCTTGTACATCAACATTCACTCGTCGCGCTATCCGTCGGGCGAAATTCGCGGCCACTACGGCATTGTCAACGGTACGCAAACTTTTACGCCTCCCCCAACACCGCCCGCATTGCCTGGCGGCTCCCCGACCGCCAATGATGCGGCGCGGTTTCTGACGCAAGCGACGTTCGGCCCCAAAATGGCCGACATCACCGCACTGCAAACGAAAGGCTTTGACACCTGGCTCAACGAACAATTCGCGCTGCCCGCCGAATCGCATCTGGCTTACGTGGATGCGTTGAAGCTCGCAGAGCCGACGCGCGAGATTTTCGACGACGGCTTTATGGAAACGTTTTGGCGGCAAGCCGTGCTCGGCAACGATCAGTTGCGGCAACGAGTGTCGTACGCGCTCAGCCAAATCTTCGTCGTGTCGTTCAATTCTGATTTGCAGGGCGAATACATCGCCGTCGCCAGCTACGCCGATATGCTCAACCGAAATGCGTTCGGCAACTTCCGACAACTGCTCCAAGATGTCACGCTGCATCCGGCGATGGGGCGCTATCTCGATCACATCACGAACGACAAAGAAGACCCGGTGACCGGTCGCAACCCCAATGAAAACTATGCGCGCGAAGTGTTGCAGTTGTTTTCGATTGGGCTGTACCGGCTACATCCCGACGGCACGTTGATGCTCGACAGCAAAGGCTTGCCGCTGGAAACCTACGACCAAAACGTCGTCAAAGGCTTCGCGCATGTCTTCACGGGTTGGAGTTACGGATCGTTTGCGAAAACGGAGCAGAATTGGAAATGGCCGCCGATTTGGAACAATGGCAGCCAGTTCTGGCGCGTGCCGATGGAAGTTTGGCCGACGCATCATTCGGCGTTGAGCAAACAGGTACTCAATGGCGTAACGTTGACGGCGAGTCAAACCGCCGAAAAAGATATGCAGGACGCGCTGAACAATATTTTCAACCATCCGAACGTCGGCCCGTTCATCGCGCGGCAATTGATTCAGCGCCTCGTGACGAGCAATCCGAGTCCGGGCTATGTCTATCGCGTGGCGCAGAAATTCAACGACAATGGTAGCGGCGTGCGCGGCGATATGAAAGCCGTCATCCGCGCGATCTTGCTCGATTACGAAGCGCGCAGCACCGCCGCGTTCGCCAATCAGGGCTACGGCAAATTGCGCGAACCCGTGGTGCGACTGGCGCAGTTGTTGCGCGCGTTCAATTACTCGTGCCCGTGCGGCAAGATTCCGCTGTACTGGATGGACAGCCCGGTCTACGCGATTGGGCAAAATCCGTATCGCGCGCCGACGGTCTTCAATTTCTTCGAGCCAGGCTACACACAACCGGGCACGATTGCCTCGTCGGGTCTAGTCGCGCCGGAGTTCCAAATCACGAGCGAAGTTTCGATCACGGGCATGTCGAATTTCATGCGCTATGTGATCTTCACGGGCTTCAAGTGGGATCAGACCAAACCGTTAACCACAGACTGGGCGAGCGTGACGCCGCTCGCCGGAAATCCGTCGCAACTGGCCGATCATTTGAATCTGCTGCTGATGTCGGGGCAGATGTCCGCGACGCTCAAGAACATCCTCGTGACCGAACTCACGAGGATGGGCAGCGATCCCGTCGCTCGCGTGCGGGAAGCGGTGCATTGCATCGTGACTTCGCCGGAATATGTGGTTCAGAAATAATGCAGGTAACACGATTTGCCAAATCGCGCTACGTTTCTGAGGAGTAATCTACAATGTCATTCTCTCGCAGAAATTTTCTCAAACATTCGCTCTGCGCCGGTCTCGGTGCGACGAGCGCCGCCAGTTTGTTCCAGCATCTCACGTTGTCCGCCGCCGCTGCCGCTCCGGCAATGCAGGCTAACGATTTCAAAGCCCTCGTCTGCGTCTTTTTGTTCGGCGGCAACGACGGCGACAACACGATCATTCCCTACAGCCAAAACGATTACAACGCTTATGCCGCCGCGCGCACGATTTTGGCTTTGCCGCGCACGGACTTGTTGCCGATCACGCCGATGACGAGCGATGGGCGTGCGTTTGCCCTGCATCCGAGCCTGCCGGAATTGCAGTCGTGGTTTGCGCAGAAAAAACTCGCCATCGTGGCGAACGTCGGGCCGTTGCTCGCGCCGACGACGCGCACGCAATATCAGCAAAAGTCTGTGCCGTTGCCGCCGCAATTGTTTTCGCACAGCGATCAGCAAACGCATTGGCAAACCGCGTGGCCCGAAGAAATTCCCAAAACCGGTTGGGGCGGACGGTTGGCCGATGTCATCAACGCGCTCAACACGAACCCGCAAATTGCGATGTCCATTTCGCTGAACGGCACGAACATGTTTCAGACGTCGAATCAGGTGTTCCCGCAACTGATTTCCAGCGATGGCACAGTCAAGTTGTGGTACTACAACGAGGCAGCGGATTACGCCGGCACGAACCTGACCAAAGCATTTCTGCAACAAACGCACAGCAACGTGTTCGAGAAGGCGTATCAAGGCACATTCAAGAGCGCGATTGAAAACGAACGCCGCTTGAGTGCCGCGCTCGAAAAAGCACCCAGCACAACGACGGTCTTTCCCGACAACCGGCTGGCGAAACAATTGGCAATGATCGCCAAATTGATTTCGGTGCGCGCGGAGTTAGGCTTGCGCCGACAGGTCTTTTTCTGCTCGCTGGACGGCTTCGACACGCACGGCGATCAATTGACAGCGCACAGCACGTTGCTGCGCCAAGTCAGTCAATCGCTTGATGCGTTTTACAAAACGACAGTGGAATTAGGCGTGGCGAACAACGTTACCGCGTTCACCGCGACAGATTTTGGTCGCACGTACAAGAGCAATGGCAAAGGCTCGGATCACGGCTGGGGCGGTTATCAATTCGTGCTCGGCGGCGCAGTCAAAGGCGGCGATGTGTACGGCAAAATCCCCGTGCTGCAAGTCAACGGCCCGGACGACACGAGCGATGGCCGCTGGATTCCCACGATTGCGACGGAAGAATACGCCGCCACGCTTGCAACCTGGCTCGGCCTGAACGCGGGCGATTTGCCGACGGTGTTTCCCAACATCGGACGGTTCGCGCGCCCGAATTTAGGGTTTATGAGTTGACGGCTGGTCGCACCTCCACCCTTCAGCCAGAACCTTGCAGCAGCGATGGGCGGGTGACTGGTTGTACGAAAGAGCGCGATGATGGAATGACGATCAGTAGCCCGTTGAATTAACGTAAGCGTTGATGTGCCGCAGTTCTTCGTCTTTTTCTTCGATCTCGATTTGCAACAGATCGCGCAGTGAAACGAAGCCGAGCAGGCGTCCTTCTTCGACAATCGGCAGATGACGACATTTGGCCTGTTGCATTTGCCGCAAGCCCGCGTCGTAACTTTCCTCCGGCGTGCAGGCCACGACTTCGCGGGTCATCACTTCGGACACGCGCGTGTGTGCCGCATCCAGCCCGGCCACGACGACGCGCGTCATCAGGTCGCGTTCGGAAAACACCCCGACACAATAGTCGCCGTCTACGACTGCCGCAGCGCCGATCCTTTTTTCGGTCATATACTGCGCGGCTTCCAGCACCGTCCAATGCTGATTGATGGAATACAGCGGGCGTCCGCGAACGATGGAATGGAGCGTGTTCATAACAACCTCCTAACCAATTGTGGGACTCTGAGAGTTCAGTTTGCGCGCGTTGCCGCGATGACAACGCAGTGCCGTTATTGTAGGACTGGAAACAAAAAAGCTCAATCCTGAGCGAAGAGTTTTGCGCCGCTATTTTGCGCGCTGCAAATGCTTGTCCGCGAAATCCAGGAAGGCCTTCCAATCTTCGGCAATCGTCGAATGCTTGCCGCTGCGATAAAAGTAGCCGAGCCGACTGTTGACTGCCGTGCCTGCTGTCGGCGTCTGCGTTGCGCCCAAGCCTTCGACGCCTAAAAACTGATAGACCTTGCTCGCCGCTTGCAGCACTTCAAACTGTCCCGCCGGATTCGACCACGTATCTTCGACCGCGCAACTGAACATCACCGGGCGCGGAGCCATCAACGCGACGAGGCCATGTTGATCGAACGGCAAGCGCGCCGGGTTGTCATTGAAAAGCGGAAACAGGTCGTTGAACCAATGCGGGAAGCGGTCGTTGATGGCTTTGACCGATTCGCCCGTCGTGCCGCGACTCGGCGCTGTGCCGCCCATCCCGGCTTGATGCGGAAAGACCATCGCCGCGCGCTCATCCATCGCCGCCGCAAACAACGCGGCTTTGCCCATCCGCGAATGACCGAAAAGCGCGATGCGGTTTTTGTCAATCGCTTTGTCCGTAACCAGATAATCCAACACGCGATGAAAGCCCCATGCCCACGCGGCAACATTGCCCCACGACGTTTCTTTCGTCGCGTTCGCCGCTTGAAAATGCGGAAAGACGCCGCGCGTGAAATCGGGCGTATCGGGCGCAACATCGCCGTTGTAAAACGTCACGACCGCATAGCCGCGCGCAATGGCATCAGCGATGCCCCATTCGCTGTCAATGCCTTTGCCGCGCGCCGCATCGGTCGCACGATTGTTCACGACGCCAGGGCAATATTGCGAGGTCGGAATCCAGTTCGGATTCAAGCTGACGCGCGCATCGTTGAGCACGGTGTGATTGCCGCAGAAGTTCAGACCCAGAAACGCAGGCGCGGGCGCTTTGGTCTGGTTCGGCGTGATGACCAGGACGTGAATCTTCGGTGCGCTGGCTTGCCCCAAATCAATCGTCACTTCCTTGATCGAAGCCTTGCCGTTGAGCGCGTCGTTGAAGGTTTTGCCAACCGTCGCGGTGATTTTCGGCGCGGCGGGCAAATAGCCGTACATATATTGCTGAAACAACGTTTTCAATTCGGGACGACGTTGCTTGTGCCATTGCGCTTTCGACGTGACAGGCTTGCCATCGAACATCACGAGCGGGTCAGGCAAAGCTTTTTGTTCGGGCAAGGCGGAGACGGCGGGAAAGGATTTGGGTTGTGCGATCACGGCGGCGAAAAGCATTGTGAGAGCAGAGAAGAGAAGTAAGAGTTTCATCATGGAGCCTCTGGTTTCAGGGTTCGTTAGAGCAAGTGTCAATGTTATGATTTGTCCTTCTCACAAACAATTCTGCGAAAGGAATAGTTATGCAAGCCAAGTTGCATTGGACATCCGCCGATTTGGAAATGTTTCCCGATGACGGCAAGCGGTACGAGATTATCGAAGGAGAACTCTACGTGTCAAAGCCAACGCATTGGCAGCACCAGCGCACTTGCGTTCGACTCGTTACTGCGTTGCAAACTTGGAGCCTACAAACTGAACTTGGCCACGCCAATCTCGCTCCGGGCATTATCTTTGCCGACGATGATGATGTTGCACCAGACGTGGTTTGGATCAGCTACGAACGGCGTGCGACTGCGTTGGGTGATGATGGCAAATTGCACGCCGCCCCCGAAATCGCTGTCGAAGTTCTTTCCTTCGGGAGCACCAATATTCGCCGTGACCGCGAAGCGAAACTCAAATTGTATTCGCGTCGTGGCGTGGACGAATACTGGATTGTAGATTGGCTCTCGCGGCGCGTCGAAGTGTATCGGCGTAAACGACGGCAGCTTCGGTTAATTGAAACCCTCACACAAAAAGACACGTTGCAATCGCCGCTGCTGCCGGGCTTCTCGTGCGCGGTGCGCGACCTCTTCGATCAAGTCCCGCTCAATCCAAGTGGAACACCTCAAGCAGATTGATCGCTACGGGGCTGTTGTCCTCATTCGTCGCCATCAAATCTTTCATCGCAGCCCACCAGCGTTGACACACTTCGGTTTCCGCAATCGCCGCCCATCGTTCTTCCGATTCAACTTCCGCATACGCAAACAGCTTGCCGGTGTCGCGATCCAGAAAGATCGAATAGTTCTGCACGCCGTGTTGTTTGAGCAGGGCTTGCAACTCCGGCCAGATGGGGTTGTGGCGACGTTGATATTCTGCCTGTTGGTTCGGCTTGAGCCGCATGATGAACGCTTTGCGAAGCATAATTTATCCCTAAACAAATTGCCCGGCAGCGTGTGCCGAAGCCCACGCCCATTGAAAATTGAAACCGCCCAAATGTCCAGTCACGTCCACGACCTCGCCGATGAAATACAGGCCAGACACTTGATTGGCTTCCATCGTTTTGGATGACAATTCGTTGGTGTCAACGCCACCGCTGGTCACTTCAGCTTTGGCGAAACCTTCTGTGCCGTTCGGCGTGAGTTGCCAATGTTGCAGCCGTTCGGCGAGGCGTTGCAACTCTTTGGGGCTGTATTGCCGCAACGGTTTGTCGGCGCGCTGCAAACTCGCCCACACTTTCGCAAACCGTTGTGGCAGGCGCGCTCCCAACCACGTGGCGAACGTTTGCGGCGATGTTTGTTGTGCCCGCAAAAGCTCATCCACGTTCTCATCGGGCAAGAGGTTGATGCGCACGGCTTGCCCCGGCTTCCAGTAGGAAGAGATTTGCAAAATCGCGGGGCCGCTCAGGCCGCGATGCGTGAACAAAATATTTTCGCGGAACCGCTGCTTGCCGAGCGACACGAGCGCGTCTATGGAAACGCCGCTCAAGGCTCCGAACGTTTGCAACTCCGCAGGTGCGAGCGTGAGCGGAACCAGCGCCGGTTGCGGTGGCACGAGCTTGAGGCCGAATTGCTCGGCCACGCGATAGCCGAAATCCGTCGCGCCCATTTTCGGGATCGAGACGCCGCCCGTCGCCACGACTAAAGCTTCGGACGTGAAAGAGCCGAGATTCGTTTCGACCACAAACGACGCGGGTTTCTGAATGCTTTTGACTTCGCAATGCGTTTTGATGGTCGCGCTTGCGCATTCGTTGAGCAGCAGCTCGACGATTTGTTGCGAACTGCCATCGCAAAATAATTGCCCCAGCTTCTTTTCGTGCCATGCGATGCGGTGTCGTTTGACCAACGCGAGGAAATCCTGCGGCGTGAAGCGTGCGAGCGCGGATTTGGCAAAGTTCGGATTGTGCGAGAGAAAGTTTTCCGCCTTCGTATGCAGGTTCGTGAAATTGCAGCGCCCGCCGCCGCTAATCAAAATTTTCTTGCCGACTTTTTCTGCGCGTTCGAGCACCACGACTTTGCGCCCGCGGTTGGCTGCGATGCTCGCACAAAATAATCCCGCCGCGCCGCCGCCCAAAATGATGACATCCGTTTGCATGCATTCTTCCTCAACAAACTTTGTGCAGACCTTGCACGATTGGCGAAAGAGAGTTACTACTACTGCGCAAATTCCAAGTCAAAGTTTTCCGTAGTACCAACACCTCTTTACGCGAAGGAAACGAGCAACTCATGAGCTTCCAAAAACGAGCGACCTACGCGCTCATCATCCTGTTCCTCATTAACACCATGAACTTTTTTGACCGCCAAATTCTGGCCTCGGTGACGGAACCGATTCGCAAGGAATGGGGTTTGACGGACACGCAAATGGGCGTGCTCGGCACCGCCTTCACCTTGATTTACGCGGCAGTCGGTGTGCCGTTGGGACGTTGGGCGGATCGCGGCTCGCGCCGAACGATTCTCAGTTTTGGCGTGACCGTGTGGAGTTTGTTTACGGCAGCTTCGGGCGCGGCGTGGGGCTATTGGTCGTTGTTCTGGGCGCGGATGGGCGTGGGCGTCGGCGAAGCGAGTTGTTCGCCCGCCGCGAATTCTTTGATCGGCGATTTGTTTCCCGTCAGCAAACGCGCCCGTGCGATAGGCATTTTTATGCTCGGTTTGCCGATTGGCATTTTCCTGAGCAATCGGTTGAGCGGCGAAATTGCGCAGCGTTGGGGCTGGAAGGCGACGTTTTATGTGGCCACGATTCCCGGCTTGATTCTGGCTGTGCTGGCGTGGGGGATTACCGAGCCGCAACGTGGTGCTGCCGAAGAACACAAGATCGAAACGACTCAGACACAACATTCTTTTTGGTATCCGTACGTGCGCGTGCTGAGCATCCCGACGATGTGGTGGATTGCCTTGTCCGGCGCGTTGCACAATTTCAATGCGTACGCGGTGAATGCGTTCACGCCTGCCTATTTGGGGCGCTATCACGGTTTGAATTTGATCGAAGCGAACACGACGAGCGCGTATACGCTCGGCTTGGTCGGCATCCTCGGCTTACTGGGCGGCGGCGTGGTTGCCGATTGGGCGCGACGGTGGCGACCGAATGGCCGATTGCTCGTTGCTGCGCTCGCGATCTTGATTTCGACGCCCTGCATCTACTTCGCTCTGGCGCAACCCAAAGGCGCGATCAATGGCTTCATCGCGTTGATGAGCGTGGGCTGGATGTTGATTTACGTGTACTACGTAACCGTCTATTCCGCCGTGCAAGACATCGTCGAACCACAGTTACGCGGCACAGCGATGGCGTTGTATTTCTTTGCAATGTACGTGCTGGGCGGCGCGTTCGGGACTTCAATCTTAGGCGTGCTGAGCGATTATTACGCGAAAAGCGCAATGACGGCGGCAGGCGCATCGCTCGTGAACGGCCTTGTTCCCGAACAATTCCGCGCCATCGGTTTGCACGATGCGTTTTTTGTTGTACCGCTGGTTTCATTGCTGTTGGCCGTCGTGTTATTTGCAGGCGCAACCACGATCACGAAAGATATGAAACGGCTGCAAGATTGGATGCGGCAAGCGAGCCGATAGTCCCAAAACACACTCCTTGCTCTTTATGAACACGAGTATCCGCGAACTCTTTCCTGTCACCAACAACTACGTCTACCTCAATCACGCCGCCGTCGCGCCTTTGCCGTTGCCGGTGTACGAAGCGATGCAACGGTACACGCAAGATTTGCTCGACAATGGCCTCGTGCATTGGCGCAAGTGGGGCGCGGCGGTAGATCGCGTGCGCGGTCTCGCGGCGCAACTCATCCACGCCAAGCCTGCCGAAATTGCGTTTGCGGCGAACACGTCTACGGGCTTGAGCTTCGTGGCGAATGGCTTGGAATGGCAAGCGGGCGACAACATCGTGACGGCGGATTGCGAATTCCCGTCGAATCAACAGCCCTGGTTGCGGTTGCAAAAAGCCTTCGGCGTCGAGATCAGATCGGCACGCGAGCGCGACGGGCGGTTGGACACGGAAGAAATCCTCAACTTGATAGATGACCGCACGCGCGTCGTGGCGCTGAGTTTTGTCGAATACGCTTCGGGCTTTCGCAACGATCTGGCGGCGATTGGGAACTACTGCCGCGCGCGCGATGTGTTGTTCGTGATGGATGCGATTCAGGGCTTGGGCGCGTTGCAACTCGATGTCGAAGCGTGTTGCATTGATGCGCTCGCGGCGGATGCGCATAAGTTTTTGCTGGGGCCGGATGGCGTCGCGGTGTTGTTTGTATCCGAACGCATTTTGGAGCGTGTGCAACCAACGGTGGTCGGCTGGACTTCGGTCAAGCATCCGTTCGACTTTACGCGCAGCGAAAAAGAATTCGCGGACGGTGCGCGCCGCTTTGAACCCGGCTCGCTCAACACGGCGGGCATCGTCGGGCTGGGCGCTGCGATGGAATTGATGCTGCAAATCGGCACGGCGGAGATTGAACGGTACTTGCTGGACTTGACGGATTACCTGTGCGACTGCTTGCAGTCATTGGGCTATCACATCGTCAGTTCGCGCCGCGACGGCGAAGCTTCGGCGATTGTGTGTTGCACGCACGAACGCTATTCCGCCGAGTTTTTGCACGCGCATCTGGAAGCCCAGCGAATCATTGTGACGCCGCGTTTGGGGCGGCTGCGCATCTCGCCGCATTTCTACAATACGCGCGATGATATGGATGCGTTGCTCGTCGCCTTGTCGCGGCTGGAGTGACTGGCAGGTGGAGCGAGCCTCAAATTATGACCGTGCGCGGTAGGCCTTTGCTCACCGCCATTTTTTTCTGTTACCCAATGCGTTGGAGCAGGTGCTGGAATTGTGAGGCCGCGCGCAGGCGATCAAACCTGGGGTCGGAATGCAGAAATACCAGCCACGGATTTCTTTCGGCCTGGCTTTTTTCTAACCATCTCGTGGCTGTCTTGGTCTCGCCGACACCTGTATAGACCAGCGCCCAGTACAGCGGCGAGAAGTGGACTTTGGTCGCAACGGCTTTCATGCGCGCAATCGCTTGTAACGCCTCCTCCTTTCTTCCGGCGCGCGCGTTCACGTATGCCAGCCCCGGCAGCACCAACTCCCGACCCAGCCCTGCCGCCGCCTGCTGATAACACTGTAACGCCGCGTCGTACCGGCCCTGCTCCGTCAAGGCCATCGCCAGGTAGGTGAGCGCCGCCGGATAGCCCGGTTCCCATTCCAGCGTTTTTTGCAGCGAGGCAATCGCCTCGTCATAGCGGTGCGCGTGAAAGAACACGATGCCTTCTGTGGTGGCGATGATGGGCGCAAGCGGATCGAGCGCGCGGGCACGGCGAATGGCCGCCAGCGCTTCGTCGTAACGTTGCCGTCCCAGCAAAAAGTGGCTGTACCACTGATGCGCGGTGGCATAGTTCGGATTGAGTTCCAGCCCGCGCCGAAACTCGCGTTCGGCGGCGGCGAAATTCCAGTCGTGAAGATGCAGCACGTGCGCCAATGTGATGTGCGCTTCCGCCAGACTTTCGTCCAGTTCCAGCGCCCGTTGCGCGGCGGCTTTGGCTTTGGCGAAGGCGTCCGGCGCTTCGCTCAATTGATATTCCCCCAGCATCGCATAGCAATCGGCCAATCCCGCATGGGCGGGCGCGTAAGCCGGGGCGAGATCAATGGCCTGCCGAAACAGCGCAAGACCCTTTTGAAAGCTCTCCGGCGTGCGTTTGTTCCAGAGGTGACGGCCTTGCAGGTAAAGCTGATGTGCTTCTGTGTTATTCACCTGATGATGCGGCACAAGAGAGCGCGACCACCAATGATAGGTCGCCAGGCCACACGCCAGCAGCAACGCGAGGCCGAGCGCGGCGCTGAGATGTCGCAGGCGGAGAGATTTCGTGCCAGGCGATGGGGGGGCGCTCTGTTCGACGACTGCTGTGACCGGAATTGCCGGAATTGAAAGCTGATCGGACAGGTCAGCGGGCAGTAGTGAACCAGCTTCCTGCCTTTCGGCGGTCTCTTGCAGCACCGCGACAAAACGATAACCGCGTTTGGGCACGGTTTCGATCCAGCGCCGCCCGTGCTCGCCCTCGCCGAGCGCCTTGCGCAGCAAAAACACGTTGCGCGCCAGATTGGCCTCATCCACCACGGGCGTGTCCGGCCACAGTCGCGCGGCGAGTTCCTCTTTTCCCCTCGTCCGTCCGTTGTTTTCCAGCAAGGCCAGCAACAACTCAAACACCTTCGGCGTGATGGGAACCAGTTCGCCCCCACGAAAAAGCTGCCGTTCGGCAACTGCCACTCGAAACTCATCGAAAGCGTAAAACTGCTGCATTCACTTGGCACTACGAAGTTTGCCCGCCGCTCGGATGTCGTTGCGAGAAAAATGCGAACCAAATGCGAAGCAAAAAGGAGCCGTCTCGCCAATCTGAAACCGCCCTGCCAGCACGTATGAGCCAGCGGATTCGGTCAAACGACCAATGCCCAGCACGATTTTTTCAAGGAGTGAATATCGAACATGCACAAAGCCATCCAATCCGGTCTCCGTTTTTCTGCGGTCGCCTTTCTGCTGGCCGCCCTTTCGCTGACTCACGTCGTCGCGCAATCGCGCACGGCCACCGCCAGGTCATATCTCGAACGCGGCCAGTTCTGGCTGAACAAAGGCGACCACGAACGTGCCCGCGCCGATTTCGATCTGGCTGTCGCGTCTGATCCGAGCTTGCCGCTGGCCTGGTACTACCGGGGCACGGTTCGGTGTGACACAGGCGATCTGGCGGGCGCGCTGAGCGATCTCGATACCGCCGTCAAACTTGATCCGCGTTTGGCCCGAGCCTGGCTCAATCGCGGAACTGTGCGGCAGAAACAGGGCGAACTGGACGCTGCCATCGCCGATTACGATCAAGCTCTGGCGCTTGATCCGAAGCTCGTGCGGGCGTACAGCAATCGCGGCAGCGCGCACAAAAATCGCGGCAACCTGGCGCAGGCGCGAGCCGATCTTGACCAAGCCCTCCGGCTCGACCCACGCAGTGCCGATGCGTACAACAATCGTGGCAACGTCCATCGCGCCCAAAGCGATTGGGAGAGGGCGATTACCGATTACACGCGCGCCATCCAACTTGACCCCCGCCAAGCCGATGCCTACTGCAACCGCTGCAATGCGCTGCGCGAACGTGGCGATCTCGAAGCGGCTCTCGCCGATTGCAACCAGGCGATTCAACTCGACCCGCGTCTGTCCGAAGCCTACCTCAATCGCGGCAACGTGCGGCAATCGCAACGCGATCTCGACGGCGCGCTGAACGATTACAACCAGGCCATCGCCCTCCATCCCCAATCCGTCGTTGCTTACACGAATCGCGGCGCTGTCCGGTTTGTCCTCGACGATGGGGACGGCGCGTTGGCCGATTTCGACGAAGCGATCCGCCTCAACCCACGTCACGCCCCCGCCTATGCCAATCGCGGCCTCGCACGGCTGAAAGAAGGCAAGACCGCCGAGGCCGAGCAGGATTTCGCCACCTGCCTCGCGCTTGATCCCAAGCTCAAGCCGAGGCTCGAACACCACATTCGGAAGGCCATGCCACGACCGGCTGCGCCAACGACCCATGCTCAATTTTGAAGGAGATTTTCGCTTGAAAAAATACATCATGCATCAATCGTTACTCGCCAAAACCACTTTGATCCTGCTGGTGCTGCTGTCTGTGGGCGGCGTGTTCGCGCGCGGCATCAATGCGTTTAGCCTGATGATGCCGGAAGATGTCGGCCAGGTTGTAGAAACCGTTGGCCGCGCCCCTTCCCGACACTTCAACAACGCCAGTTTGCACGGTCGCTACGCCAGCCTGTCTACGACGATCACTCCGGGTGAGGACAAAACAACCTACGACGCTTGTGTCGGCCTCGTGGCCTTCGATGGGGACGGGAATTTCACCGACAGCGAAACCCACAGCTTCAACGGCGAGATCGTGCGCAAGCAATACCGAGGCACGTATCAGATCAATGCTGATGGCATTGGGACGATGACCTACTTCGACGAGAACGGCCCGACCCAACCCTGCCCCATCGTGCTTTCCGATGGCGGCAAGGAAGTCACGTTCCTGGTCAACGTGCCCGGCGTGGTGGCGACGGGCACGCTGAAGAAGCAGTGATGCGGCGCTGGGTGTTGGCGAATGGCATCGGCTTCACGGCTGAACGCTTTGGGTGGTGGACTGGCGGGGCACACCTGCGTGTTTTTGTACATGGGCGCAGTCGGCGGCGCGCTCACGGGATTGGCAATGATGATGCTGATCGAATCGGCAAGACAACTAAGGAGATCAAAATGCTGAATCAACTTTTCGCTAAAAAAACGCTGGAACAATTGCGCACGGAAGCGGCGGGAGACGGAGGGCTGCGCCGCGTGCTGGGGCCGGTGTCGCTCACGAGTTTGGGCGTGGGCGCGATCATCGGCGCAGGCATTTTCGTCACGACGGGCGTGATTGCGCGTCAAACCGCTGGCCCCGCCTTGATGCTTTCGTATGTCGTGGCGGGCGTAGTCTGCATCTTCGCCGCGCTCTGTTACGCCGAATTCGCTGCGATGGCTCCAGTGGCTGGCTCGGCGTACACCTACGCTTATGCCTCGCTCGGCGAGTTGTTCGCCTGGATCATCGGCTGGGACTTGGTGTTGGAATACGCGGTCGGAGCGGCAACCGTCGCCGCCGGCTGGTCGGGATATTTTCAATCGGTGCTGGCGAGCTTTGGCTTCACTGTGCCGAAAGTCCTCGCTGGGCCAGTTGTGGATTACGACCCGAACCTCGGACGACTGGTCACCACCGGCTCGCTCGTCAATTTGCCCGCGCTGCTCATCGTGGCTGTTCTGACGTTTGTCTTGGTCATCGGCATCCGGCAGAGCGCCCGCTTCAACGCGGCGATGGTGATGGTAAAGATGGCCTGCGTGCTGTTCGTGATTCTGGTCGGTGCGTTTTATGTCAACCCGCAAAACTGGCAGCCATTTGCGCCTTACGGCTACGCCGGATTGAGCGTTTTTGGCACGGTCTTCGGTAATCAGGACGCAGGCGGGCGACCGTTGGGCATGCTTGCCGGGTCGGCGCTGGCTTTCTTCGCCTATCTGGGCTTCGACTCCGTTTCCACGCACGCCGAAGAAGCGCGCACGCCACAACGAGACGTGCCGCGCGGCATCCTCGCATCGCTCGCCATTTGCACTTTGCTCTACGTGTGCGTCGTAGCCGTGCTAACCGGCATGCTTCCTTATGACCAACTTGATGCCGATGCGCCAGTGGTCGGAGCCTTCAAGCAACACGGACTGAAGTGGGTGGAGTTGTTAGTCGCCGCCGGAGGCGTTGCGGGCATCACGTCCGTACTGCTGGTGCTGATGCTCAGTTTGCCGCGTGTGCTGCTGGCGATTGCGCGCGACGGATTGCTGCCACAAAGCTTTTTCGGCGCAGTGCATGCGCGGTTCCGCACGCCCTGGAAATCCACGCTACTCACCGGAGCGGGGATCGCCGTGCTGGCTGCATTTTTGCCCATTGATGTGCTGCTAATGCTGGGGGTGATCGGCACGCTGGCGGCGTTTTTGATCGTGTGCGCGGCGGTGCTGATTATGCGCTACACGCATCCGCAGGCGGAGCGTCCGTTTCGCGCGCCGTTGGTTCCGCTCGTGCCGCTGCTGGGCATCGCGGCGTGTTTGCTGTTGATGTTTTCACTGCCGCCGGAAAACTGGCTGCGGCTGGCCGTCTGGTTGGCGGTCGGCTTGGGAATTTATTTCGTCTATGGCCGCCGTCACAGCAAGTTGCGCCGTTCCACACAGACCTCTTCTGAGACGGCAGTTGTCGCTGCAAGCCGGATACAACCTTGAGAGAGAGGCTTACCGATGAGAAAGAAAATCACTGTCGCTTTGACGGGCGCGTTCTTTTTAGGTTTGAGCGCGTTTTTGTGGCCGTCGAACCGCACTCTGACGGCCAGCCACCCAATAAACGGAGGCATTTGGGAAACACTATGTTCAGCAATACCTTTTCCGAAGTCCTGGAAATACTCAGGCTCCTTACCTGGCTATTGAATATCGTCTTCGTTGGGCTGCTGCTGGTCACGCTCGGCAGCCTCGCCTGGCTCTGTTACACCGAAGCCCGGTCGCACAGAGGAAACCGCCGATGAATCTCGCTCCAGTCGTTGGATATATTGTGCGGTGTGGCATGGCTCGGCATGCTGGCGCTGCACGTCAACGATTTCGGCTTGCCCGCGCCGTTATAGACGCGAAAAAGACGGCAAAAAAAGATGGCTGACCGACCGGTCAGTCTTGAGATGCGCCAAGCGTTGGTGGTATTTTTTGTCCCCGCTTCGCACGGGCTTTCGTCCTAACTATTCAACGGCAAAAGGAACCACGCAATGAGCAGAGGCAAATACTTCGAGGATTTCGTCGTCGGCGAAGCAAGCATCAGTGCCGGACGCACGATTACCGAAGCCGACATCGTCAATTTCGCCGGGCTGACGGGCGATTGGTACGAACTCCACACGAACAAAGAATGGGCGGCGAAGGGGCCGTTCGGGCAACGCATCGCGCACGGCGCGTTGATCTTTTCGATTGCGACGGGGCTGGCGTTGAGAGTTGATCCGCCGTCGGATGGCCTGATGGCATTTTACGGATTGGACAAGCTGCGCTTCGTCAAACCGACCTTCATCGGCGACACGATTCACGTCAAACAAACCATCGTGGAGAAAACCGAACGCGATGCCATCAGCGGCGTCATCACCGCGCTCAGCGAAGTCATCAACCAACACGAACAGATCGTTGTAAGCTACACGGCGAAGGTTTTGTACAAACGCAGAAGGCAGGAAGCAGGGGAGTAAACGATGAAATTGCTCGAAGGAAAATCGGCCATCGTCACGGGTTCCGGGCGCGGCATTGGGCGTGCGATTGCGACCTTGTTTGCCGAACACGGCGCGCACGTCGTCGTCAATGATTTGGACGGCGAAGTGACCGAAAGCGTGGTGAATGCGATCAACGCGGCGGGCGGCGTGGCAACGGCTTGCGTCGGCAGCGTGACTGCGCCGGACTTTCCCGAACAGCTCGTGCAAACTGCCGTGCAGGCCTACGGCAAGCTCGACATCATCGTCAACAACGCGGGCTACACGTGGGACGGCGTGATTCAAAACGTGACGGACGAAATGTGGGACGCAATGATTGATGTGCATTTGAAAGCGCCGTTCCGCCTCATTCGCGCTGCCGTGCCGTATATGCGTGAAGCGGCCAAAGAAGAAATCGCGGCAGGCAATCGCGTGCATCGCAAGATCATCAACGTCTCTTCGACATCGGGCGTCGCGGGCAATCCGGGGCAGGTGAATTACTCGGCAGGCAAGATGGGCATAGTCGGCGTGACCAAGACGATGGCGAAAGAGTGGGGACGCTTCAACATCAACGTGAATGCGGTCGCGTATGGCTTCATCGAGACGCGGTTGACTGCTGCGAAGGAAGAGCAACAACCTGTCCACGTCGGGGAAAATGAAATCCAACTCGGCATCCCCGAACAGATGCGCCAAAACGCTTTTCGCTTCATCCCGCTCGGGCGCGGCGGAACACCGGAAGAAGCCGCCGGGCCGGTGTTATTTTTAGCTTCACCGCTCGCAGATTATGTCACGGGGCACGTTCTGTTGGTGACGGGCGGTTCCTACATGTAAACGAGCACACACGAGATTATGCGCGGCGCGGCGGGCAGATTTGCGTTCAGGAGCTGGCCTCATCCTTGCAACGGATCAGTTGCTAAGCCCCTTCTGCCGCCGCCCGCGCGCCCAACTCATGAAAGCCTCTCAAACAGACGCAGTGTACATTCACAATGTCGGGTTCAGCAGTTTTGCCAGAGACGCTGCGGCGCTGATGGGATATTTGATGATTATGCTTAGACTCACAATAATTGCCGTCGCAGTCGTATTCCAGATGCAAATGGGTATTAGTTATCTTTTTGCCCAAACAGGTAATGTCACTCGTCAGGAAATGCTGCGCGGCGCGGTAACACCTGAACGGGAATGGTGGGACGTCTTGCATTACCACTTGCAGGTGGAGTTTTTACCGGATACCAAAAGCTTGAAAGGGTCTAATGTCGTAACCTTCAAGACTTTGAAGCCGGGAAGTAAAATGCAAATTGATTTGCAGCGGCCACTCTCCATTACAAAAGTCATGCATGGTGCAGCGCAACTAAGATTTGAGCGAGAAGAAAATGTCTATTGGATAACTTTCGAGAAAGAGTTTCCCACCGGAGTAGAGGATAAGATTGAAATATATTACGAAGGAGTTCCCGTTGTAAGTAAGAATCCACCCTGGGTGGGCGGGATAACCTGGGGAAGAGATGATCTTGGTGAGCATTTTATTGTGACGACTTGTCAGGGGATTGGCGCGAGTATATGGTGGCCGAATAAAGATCACGGTTCTGACGAACCGGATCGTGGGATGCGAATCAGCGTAACAGTACCAGAACAACTCGTAGCAGTTGCTAACGGGCGGCTCAAAAAAACCGAGCATAATATCGCGGGGAAAACCAAAACCTTTCATTGGGAAGTCTTAAACCCCATCAATAACTATGGGGTTAATGTGAATATTGGTAACTATGTAACTTGGGCTGACAAGTATCAGGGGAAAGGCGGTGTGTTGGATATTACTTATTGGGTATTACCTCATCAGAAAGATGCCGCCCTCCGGCATTTTAAAGAAGTCCCCCGCACACTGGAAGCCTTTGAGCATTGGTTTGGGAAGTATCCCTTTTATGAAGATAGTTACAAGCTCGTAACAGTTTCTTATCCTGGTATGGAGCACCAAAGTTCGGTTACTTATGGCAACTGGTTCAGAAATGGCTATCGGCAACGAGACCCCAGCGGGATGGGCGTGGGCTTTAAATTCGATTTCATTATCGTTCACGAATCCGCGCATGAATGGTTCGGCAATAATATCTCCATGAAAGACTCAGCGGACATGTGGATTCACGAGGGCTTTGCCAATTATGCTGAAAACCTGTTTGTCGAATATCATTTCGGGAAAAAAGACGCGGAAGATTACGTGATCGGCACTCGTCAGGCAATCAGAAATGACATCCCGATCATTAGCATTTATGGGGCGAATCGAGAAGGGTCCGGCGACATGTATCCCAAAGGCGGAAACATGCTGCACACCATTCGCCACCTGATCAATGATGACACAAAATGGCTTTCTATCTTGCGTGGACTTAATGCGGAGTTCTGGCATAAGACTGTAACGACGGAACAGATTGAATCCTATCTTACGAAGAAAGCTGGTGTTGACCTGAGTAAGATATTTGACCAATACTTACGGACGACCAAAATCCCGTTATTAAAATATAAAGTAAGTGGAAAGACTTTGTCTTTCAAATATGAAAAAGTCGTGAAAGGGTTCGCCATGCCGCTTCGCGTACTAATTAACGGCAGAGAAATTGTACTAACCCCTCACGAAGGAGTACAAACTTTTGACTTCAGTGAAGAAATCAAAGCATTTGAAGTTAACCGCAACTTCTATATTGATGTAGAAAAACAGGATTTGTAATGTCCTTCATCTGCGTGTTCATGGTGGTTTCATTTTCTTGCGGTTTATAGTACGATCTCGGCTCCAAACAACAACCGCTCACGCGAAGCGCATCGCGTGGGCGGTTTTTCTTTTTGCCAAAGGAGATGTATGACCGACGAACAATTTATCGCCCAATTTCAAGCCGGAACGCTCGAACCGTTTCATCATCAGGATCACGTCCGGATGGCGTGGTTGTATTTGCAACGCGCGCCCGTGCTCGAAGCCATCGCCAACTTCACGACGGACTTGCAACATTTTGCAGCAGTGAACGGGCAGCCGAATCTGTATCACGAGACGATTACGTGGGGCTACTTGTTGCTGATGCACGAACGAATGGCGCGCGTGCCGGGGCAGGATTGGGAGGCGTTTGCCGCTGCGAATCCTGATCTGTTGACGTGGGAATCCAGCATTCTCAAAACTTACTATCGCGCCGAAACTTTGCAATCGGATTTGGCGCGGCGCGTGTTTGTTTTTCCTGACAATGGCGCGCAATTGCTTGCATAATTTGCCGCGCGGGGGACAATAGCTGTGCTTCGATTTGCTGAAAGATATTTACTTTTCCTCTCGAAAGGTAGGAACCCAACTATGACTCAAAAGTTCACCCGTCGTGACTTTGTCGTGAGCAGCGCCGCTTCCGGCTTGCTTGCGGCCAATGCTTCTGCCCATACACCTATGATTTGGACTCAACGTAGCGTCAAACCTGTCGTCGTTTCTTCCGCCAACGGCAATCGGTTCAAAAATGGCGGCGATGTCGTCTGCGTCGAAAAAGCCTTCAAGCTGATGACGCAAGGCACAGATGTGTTGGACGCGCTGATCGCAGGTGTCAACATCGTCGAACTCGATCCCGAAGACACGAGCGTCGGCTACGGCGGTTTACCGAATGCCGAGGGTGTTGTGCAATTGGATGCGTCGTGTATGCACGGCCCGAAAAAACGCGCTGGCGCAGTGGCTTGCATCGAGGGCGTACGCACGCCGTCGCTCGTAGCCAAAGCAGTGCTCGAAAATACCGATCATCATTTGCTCGTCGGCAAAGATGCGCAAACGTTCGCGCGCAATTTCGGATTCAAGATTGAAGCCGATCTCAACACCGAACGTTCGCGCCAAGCCTGGTTAGAGTGGAAGCGCCGCACCGATCCCGGTCATTATCTCGATCCCAAAAAGCGCAATGAAATCGGGCTGCGCACGACGATGAAAATGGTGGCGGAAGGCAAGATTGACCGCGAGCATGTCTTCGGCACAATCAATTGCAACGGCGTGAATGCGAAGGGCGAAGTGTGCGGCGTGACGACGACGAGCGGCCTTGCGTTCAAGATTCCTGGTCGCGTCGGTGATTCGCCGATTCTCGGCGCGGGCTTGTATGTGGACGGTGAAGTCGGTGCAGCAGGTTCGACCGGGCGCGGCGAAGCGAATCTCTTCAACCTCTGTTCGTTCCTCATCGTCGAAAACATGCGACGCGGACTGCACCCGAAAGACGCCGGGCTGGAAGCTCTCAAACGCATCAAGGCCAACACGATTGAGAAACGTTTGCTCACCAAATCGGGCAATCCGAGCTTCGGGGTCAACTTTTACATTCTGAACGCAAAGGGCGAGTATGCAGGCGTTTCGATGTACGAAGCGAAGTACGCGGTTTGCACCGAAAACGGCCCGCAGACGTTGGATTGCGAGCCGTTGATCAAAGGGAAGCCGGAATAATCCCCTATTTGGTTTTCAGCCGTTTCGTCAGGGCTGCCAGCAGGTCAGAGGCCGCGTTTTGCGAGGGCTTTTCTCCTTGCCGGATCAAATTGCGTTTCCGCCAGATGATTTCCAACCCCTCCGCTTTCGGCAGCAACAGGTAGGAATATTGCGGGCGAGCCATGAGGGTGGTTTTCATTGTGTCCACGATCATGTTCGGGGTTCCCGAACGTGATTTGGTTGGCTCCGTGACAACGGTTTCTTCCACCAGTTCTCGCAGGTTTTGATAGCGTGCCAGAATGATGTCTGCCTGCGCGATGTCCGCCACGATACTGACCTCGCCGTATTTCCTGCCGTGCTTGTCATTCCACTTCTGCGCCCAGGTTTTGACCTCTTTCTCAAACGTAAAATCCATGCGCGAGCCGAGAAACAGTTTATATGTCGGTTGGGAACGCAACGCGCCGGGGTTCCAGGTGATGATCGTTTTGGCCGGGAGTCGCAGCAGTTCGATCAAGTTGTATGGCTCGTCATAATTCAATTGGTCGGCAGACGGCGTTTGCGGCTTGTTCTGTGCCTCTGTCAGGTGCGTAACGCAAGCGATGAGCAAAACGAACAAAAAAATGGCGCGACGGTTCACGGCTTTTGTCCTCCGTTGGTTTCGAGGCGGCGCAGATCGCGCTCCAGGCTTGCGGCCAATTGGGTTTGCCCCAACGCTTTCGCTTTGTTGAGTGCCGCGCGCAAATGGGCGATGGCTTTTTGTGGGTCGCCCGCGCGGGCAAACGTCGCGCCGAGCGCATACAAATAACGCGGCGTATCTTCATCTTCAGCCGTCAACGTCAATTGAAACTGCTCGATGGCTTCGGCGAGCTTGTCCTGATTGACTAGAATTCTGCCGAGATGAAAATGCGCGGCGCGATGATCAGGTTTGTTGGCGATGGCCTGACGATAATGCGCGGCGGCTTCGTCCAGCTTGCCTTCACGTTCGATCAGCACGCCGTAGTTGTGATGCGATTCGGCGTGATGCGGATTGAGTGTCAGGCTGCGCTGAAAGGCCTGCGTCGCTTCAGCAAGCCGCCCCAGCCCCGTCAACAGCACACCGTAATTGTAGTGGCTTTCGGCCAGGTTCGGATTGACGGCGACGAGCGTGCGATATTGCTGTTCGGCTTTGTCCGCTTGTCCCGCGCGCCCGTACAACTGAATCAAATTGATGTTCGCTTGCGTGAGTTTGGGGTTGAGGGCGAGCGCCCGTTCGTGTTCGGCAATGGCTTCCGACAGCTTGCCATCCTCGCCGAGCGCCGCGCCGCGTTTGAGATGTGCCATCGCGCTCGCATTCAACTCTGCCACCGCTGCCAGCCACGGGTCGTCCAACATTGGGCGCACATATTTGAATTGCTGTGACAAGGCCAGATGCACGTTGGCTTCCGACGCTTGCCCGGCATCGCGCAGCGCCAGTCCAAGCGCGTAATGCGCCGCGCCGTAGTTGGGAAAAAGCAACAACGCTTGTTGGAACGACGCGATGGCGGCGGACGAGTTTTTCTGCGCGACGGCGATGCGCCCCAAGCCGTAATGCACTTGCGCGACTTTGGCATCTTTCTTCCGCAACGTTTCGTACAGCGGTTGACTTTCGGCGAACTGTCCGAGCGCCAACAGCGAATCGGCCAGACGCAATTGTGTGAACGAATCGTCGCTTTGCAATTGCAGCGCAGCTTTGAATGTAGCGACGGCTTCGGCGTGTTGGCCGAGCAACGCCTGCACGATGCCGAGGTAGTAGCGCCAACGAAATTCCTGCGGCGCAAGTTGTCGCGCGCGTTCGTAACATTGCGCAGCGGCTTCGTGCTGTTCATAAGTGTGTAGCGTCATTCCCAAGCGCCCAACGATCTCGGCATCGCGCGGTTGGGCTTGCGCGGCGGCGTAGGCTTTGCGCACCGACTCGCGGATTTCAGGGCTGAAGTTGGCGACATCAATCGGCGGCAGGTTTGGCAAAGCTTGCGCGAACGTCGTGGCAATTCCGATGGCGAGCAGCGCCACGATGGCCGAGTGTTTTGGAAGTGAATCGAATCGCAACATTCTTATTTCTTCACTTTTAATTCTTCCTTCTTTTCGAAGCAAAAGCCTTCTTCCACTCTCTTCAAACAATGAAAAAGTAAGAATGAAGAGTGAAGAATGCGCTGCGCTACCTATTCTGCGGCAATGCAAATGCGACATACGAACCGCCCGATGGTGCGCCGCGTTTGCCGCCGCCTGCGGCAATCACGACGAATTGACGGCCATTGACCTGATACGTCGCGGGCGTCGCATTGCCCGCCGCAGGCAATACCGCTTCCCACAACAATTTGCCCGTCGCTTTGTCGAACGCGCGGAATTTCTTGTCATAATTCGTCGCGCCGATGAACACCACATCGCCTGCCGTCACAATCGGCCCGCCGTAATTCCAACTGCCCGTGCCGCGTAAGCCTTGTGCGACTAATTCGGGATGCTCGCCCAATGGAATCTGCCACGCGATCTTGCCGGAGTTCAAGTCTACGGCATTGAGCGTGCCCCAGGGCGGTTTGATCGCCGGGTAGCCGTCAGGATCGAAGAAGCGCGTGTAGCCGTCGAACGTGTATTTCTGTTCGATGGGCGACGGCGCAGCGGCTTCGGCTGCGACCTTGATGTCTTCGCCTGTGCGCAGAAATTTCGTCACGGCTTGCAAGGCTTCGTTGTTCAGCGCCGCCCCAAAGCCCGGCATACGATTCACGCCGTTGCGAATCAGAGTTTGCAATTGAGCTTCGTTATATTTTTGGCCGATGCCGACGAGGGCAGGGAATTCGGGCGGGCTGCCCGTCAAATCTTTGCCGTGACAACTCGCGCAGTGGCGTTCGTACAAGCTCTTGCCCGTCGGTTGTGCTTTCGGCTTCGGACGTTCGACGAGGCGCAGGATGCACGGCACTTCGCTCGAATTCACGAAGAACAAACCCGTTGCCGGATCGAACGCCGCACCACCCCAGCCCGGCCCGCCGTCGAAGCCCGGCGTCACAATCGAGCCTTGCAGACTTGGCGGTTCAAATTGCCCCGTGCTTTTGAGTTTGCGGAAGCGTTCGAGCACGGCAGCGTGGGCTTGCGGCGTGCGTGTCGTCAAATCCGCTTCGGTCATAATTTGCCGCGCGATGGGCGGCGGCAGCAGCGGTACGGGCTGTGTCTCGGCAATTTTTTCGCCGTCTACGCCGTTGGTCGGAACTTTGCGATGTTCAATCGGAAACAGCGGCTTGCCCGTTTCGCGCTCGAAGACGAAGATGTGCCCGGCTTTGGTGATTTGCGCGACAGCATCCACCGCGCGACCATTGCGTTTGAGCGTCACGAGCGCAGGCGCGGACGGCAAATCGCGATCCCACAAATCGTGGCGCACGGTTTGAAAATGCCACTTGCGCTGGCCCGTGTTGGCATCGAGGCAAAGCAATGTGTTTGCAAACAAATTGTCGCCGTGCCGATTCGCGCCGTAAAAATCAAACGTCGCGGAACCAGTCGGCGCAAAGACCAAACCACGCTTTTCATCAAGCGCCATCCCGCTCCAATTGTTCGTGCCGCCGATGTATGTCCACGCATCTTTCGGCCACGTCTCGTAGCCGAATTCGCCCGGATGCGGGATCGTGTGAAACGTCCAGCGCAACTTGCCCGTGCGCAAATCGTACGCGCGAATGTCGCCGGGCGCGGCGGGCAAGGTTTCGTTGACGAGACTGCCGACAATCAACAGGTCTTTGTACACCACGCCCGGCGTCGTCAAGCCGACAGACAAATCTTTCGCGGGACGTCCCAGCCCTTCGCGCAAATCCACGCGGCCATCAACGCCGAAGCTTTTGACGGGCTGTCCCGACTTCGCATCGAGCGCGTACAACCAATTGCGAAAGCCGACGTAAATGCGCGGTGCGCCGTTGCCGTCCCAATAGGTCACGCCGCGATTGCGACCGCGACCGGGCGCTTGCTCCATCGCGTTTGGATCAAAGCTCCACAACTCTTTCCCCGTCGCGGCATCAAGCGCAAAGACGCGCGTTTTCGGTGAAGTCGCGTACAGCACGCCGTTGACGACGACGGGATTGCATTGCATCTCCGTGCCCTGCGCCGCGTCGCCCGTGTCGTACGTCCACGCGACTTCGAGTTGCTGGACGTTCGCGCGGGTGATTTGTTTGAGCGCGGAAAAGTGCGTGTTTTCAGGGGTGCCGCCGTAGTTCGGCCATTCGGTTGAGTTGTTTGCCGCTCGCCCTGCTTGTAAATGGACAGCGACGAACGCCGCACCGATTGTTAACGAAAGGATCAACGTCAGTTTCCAAAGTTTCATCGTGCCCAGCTCCGAAAGGAAATAGATGGCATATAAAGAGGCGTCAAGAGTTCAAGCTTTAGCTTGTCTGGGGCGACGAAGACGGCAACCTAAAGGTTGAACTCTTGACGCCTCTTTTCTGAGTGTACTCAAGACCATTGGTGCTACCGCTCCAATGATTTCAGATCGCGTTCGAGGCTTTCGACGAGTTGCGTTTGCCGCAACGCTTTCGCCCGTTGCAACGCCTCGCGCAAATAGTAAATGCCTTTCGCTTTGTTGCCCGCGCGAATGTGCGTCGCGCCGAGCGCATACAAATGGCGCGGCGTTTCGTCGTCTTCAGGCTGCAACGTTTGCTCAAATTGGGCGATGGCCTCGGCGAACTTGTCCTGATTGACCAGAATTCTGCCGAGCGCGAAATGTGCTGCGCGATAGCCGGATTTGTTCTCGATGGCCTTGCGATAATGCTGCGCGGCTTCGTCGAGCTTGCCGTCGCGTTCGATCAGCGCGGCGTAGTTGTGATGCGCTTCGGCGTAGTGCGGATTGAGTTGCAGGCATTGTCGAAACGCGGCGGCAGCTTCGGCAAATCGTTCTTGGGCCACGCGCAAGACACCGAAGTTGTAATGCACATCGGGCAAGTCCGGGTTGAGTTCGAGCGCCGCGCGATAATGCTCTTCGGCGTTCGCAAACGCGCGCGTGCGACCGTAGAGCGAGATCAAATTGATATGCGCCTGCACCAGACCGGGATGCCGTTTGATCGCTTGTTCGTGCGCGGCCAGCGAGTCTGTGAGTTTGCCCTCGCGCTCCAACGCCGCGCCGCGTTTGAGCCATTCGCTGGCCTCGGCTTTGGCCTTTTCGGTCGCGGGATCAACTGCGTGCGAATGCGCAGGCGTCGTTGTGCTGACGTTTTTCAGCGGCGCAGTTTTGAAGTCGAAGCGCAGCACTTCTGCTGCCGTCTTTCCGATGTTCACACCCGCGACGCTCTTTCCCGCTTCAATCCAATGCGTGTCGCCGGATTGCAATTTGATGAGCGGCGCTTTGGCAATCTGGAACTGCGCGTCGGTGAGAATCACGAACAAAATCGGTTCTTTGGCACTGGCGACTTCGAGGCAGTTTTTGCCTGCCGCGCAAACCAATCGTGTGATGCGCACCTGTTCGTTTTCAAATTGCACCTTCTGCCAATTCTCGCCCGCTGGCACATCTTCCCGAAAGAATTTGCCGCGCAGTGAATTCGGTTCTTGGCCCGGTTCGGTCTTGAATTCCACGCGCAGAAACTCGCTCGGCGTGTTGCTCAAACTTTCGACCGCGTGCGTTTCCTTGACGCCTTTGTAGAGCCGAAAGCTCCCGGCTTTGACCGCCGGTCGCGTGACTGCGCCGTAACTCAAGCCGATGTGTTTGAAGACGACTGGCCCCGCGTCGTTCAAATACACATACGCCGACGCGAACGCCGTGTGATCGTGTTCCGGCAACTTCACGCGCGGCGCGTAATGCACACGCTGCACTTTGACGTACTCGTTCTCGAAGGCGGTTTTATAGGCTTCCGGCGCAACCTTTGTGGGGTCTTGCGCAAAGGCGAGGCGGACGGAAAGACAAACGATAATCAGTAAAATTATTAGCTTCATTCGCAGCATAGAACGGTTGTCGCTTCTGCTTGAAACGGATTATATCGGGAACAAATTCTTCGTCGCAGCGCGACGTCTGATTTTAGACGTGGGTTTCAACCCACGGAACGGCGATAGATGCCCCCGCGTCGCGTGAGCGACGCCTGAATCAACCCCACAAATATCGTTCGTCATATTCCACCCCAGCTTTTTTCAAGAATTCCAGATACTCCTCCTGAAACGTTTGCGTTTGGTGATGCGTCCGTTGATTTTGAATGTAACTGACCACGCTTGGCACATTGGGCTTACTCACTGTAAATGCGCCGTACCCATCCTGCCAGGCAAAAGCGCGCAAATCGGGAAACGTTTCGTGTATCCATTTGGACGATTCGCCCTTAAGCGATTTGGCAATTTCGAATGGCGCAATTGTCGGCGGAGCCAGGACGAGCGCGTGAATGTGATCTTCGATGCCACCCACTTGAATCGCGGTCATTTTGTGGTTGCGTGCAATGCCCCCAATGTATGACCACACACGTTCTTCGATGTCCGGTCGAAGGGCTGCAACACGGTTCTTCGTGCTGAAAACAAAATGATAGAACAACGCGGTATATGTGTTGGCCATAACAATCACTCAGGCGTCGCTGACGCGACGCGGGGATCATCTCCCACTGCCCCGTGGGTTGAAACCCACGTCTAAAGTCAACCTGTCGCTACGCGACTCAAAACCGCAAGACGACCAGACGAGCACGAATAGAAAACGAGGGGATCACAGTACTGCGATCCCCTCGAAGGTTTCAAATGCGAAGCGGGGTTTAGAAGCCTAACCGCAGTCCGAAGCGGAAAATGCGTTCGTCAATGCCTTCGCGGCCAAACGAACGCACCCCCGTGATTTCCATGAAACCATTCAGACGCGGGAGACCGGTGACCGGGTCGGTCAGGATCGCGCCCGTGTTGGGATCACGCGAAGGCGATGAGGCATTGTTCCCCGGCTGGGCGAAGTGCGGCGTATTCGTCGCATTGAACGCCTCGGCGCGGAATTGCAGCGTGATGCCTTCCTTGATGGTGAATTGACGGAAGAGTCCCAGATCAAGGTTGGCCGTGCCAGGGCTTTGCAGGATGTTGAAGCCTGCCGTGCCAAAGCGCACGCTGTTCGTCCGATCAAATTCGACCGGCATAAAGGCCGTCGGATCGTAGAACGGATTGCCCGCGCCGATGCCGCCCAGCTTCTGCACATTCGCCTTCACCTGATCGGCGCGTTGTGCGCTGCCCGGCGCATTGAGCGATGTGCCGCTGGCCGTGACCGTGAACGGCAACCCGGAGAATGCGCCATAGAGCCAACTTAATTGCCAGCCGCCCGTCAGGAACGAGGCTACTCCGCCGTCGCTTACCCACTTCTTCCCTTTGCCGAAGGGCAATTCCCAGCCGCCCGAAAATTGCAGGTTGTGCGGGATGTTAATGCCCAACACGCCCCGGTTCAGGATGCGGAAATTCGGGTCTTGAATCGCCAAAGCGCCATCGTTGTTGCTGCCCAGTCCGGCCAGCCCGATGCCTTTGCCCCAGGTGTAATTGGCCTGCAATTGCAGCCCGTTGGAGAAGCGCCGTTTCAGCGAGGCTTGCAGCGAATCGTAATGCGAATTCGCCAAGCCATCCTGAATGAAGGTCGTGGAACGACGGCCAAACCGCTGGTTGAGCGGCTGACTGTTCACGCCCCCGCCGACGCGCCCGGCGTTGATGTCCGTCAAACCGGATTGCCCGATGGTGCGCGTCGCCACGTACCCAGCCGAAGCCGTGAAGCCCATGCCGAGGCTTTTTTCCAGCACAAAGTTCCACGATTGGATGTACGGGCGTTTGAAGTTATTGCCCAACGTCAGCACGCTGACCTCGGTGGGAACCGGCACGCGACCACTACTGATGTTGGGGACAACTGACGCCGGAATTCCTTGTGCCAACGTCCCCGCCGCTAAGGCGGAATTGTTCGGCACGATGTTCAGGTTGATCAGCATCGGATAGTTGGTGCGGAAGGTGCGCGCCAGACTGACCGGGTCAATCGTGATGCCATAACCCGTGCGCAGGACAAACGAATCGCTGATGCGATAGGCAATGCCGATGCGCGGCGAGAAAAGCCGCTTGCTCAGCTTAACGCCGCAATCTTTGGGGGTGTTGCCGACGCCGCACACCAGCATCTCATTGGTGTTGACATCGTACCGCTCAATGCCCCGGCCTTCGCGTTCCGGCAGCGGATAATATTCCCACCGTGTGCCCATCGTCAGCGTCAGCTTTTGATTGACCTGCCACTGGTCACGGAAATAGAAGCTATAGGCTTTGGCGCGGAAGATAATCGGCGGTTCGGGCAGGAACGTGCGCCCCGACCCCGTGTAAAAGCCCAACAGGAAGGTCGCCATCGAGTTGGCCTGCGTGTTGCCCGCCGTGAAGGTTTGGCAACCCGTCCCGGCGGTGTTGAGCGCGGTGCAAAGCTGCGTCGGGCCGCCGCCGAATTGGAACCCGCCAGAGGTCGGTTCGGTGTTGCCGCCGCCGTTCCATTCCACTTGCAGATGATTCAGCGTTTGGCGCGCAAAATCAAAGCCGAAGCGGAAGTTATGATTGCGCCGCGTCCAGTTGAAATTCGACACGTATTGCCACTGCGGATCGTTGCGATAATACGGCATGAAGGAATCCTGCACGCCGATGTTGGCAAAGCCGCCGATGCGGAACCGCGGCCAGCCCCGCTCAAAGTCGCGCGTGCCGTTCGTGCCGGGAATGCCCAACACATCTTTGCCGATATTCTTGTCCAGGAAGCCCTGTTCCGAATTCGTCCCCTGTTTGGTGTAGCCGATGTTGCCGTCAATGATGAAGTTCGTGTTGACGGTGTAAACGCCCGCGACCGTCACGCCGTAGGTGTTGCCGGAGCCGCGTCCCGTGTTGCCGCCCTGCGGCGCCGTGCCGACTCCATCCGCCTCGCCCAGCGCGCCCGGATTGTTTTGTTTGTAGGTCAGAAAGCTGAAGCGCCCGTAGGTGGTGAACTTTTCGTTGACGTTGTAATTGATTTTCGTATCAACCGTTTTGCGATCAAACTGGTAGGGCGCGGTCGCGTAATAGTTGTTCGCAATGCCGGGCCGATTCGGCAACGGCACAGACGCCAGAATCTTTTTGGCAATCGGGCTAATCCGCGCATCAGGAATCACCCCGCCCGCAAACTGTCCGCGATTGCGCCCGAACTGATCCCCCGTCGCCGGATCGTAAATGCCGACGCCCGCGAACGCCAGATTGCCCGCGCGCATATCCGCCGTCGGCAAGGTGATGAGGCGGTTGCCGAGTTGGCGATCATTCGTGCCTTCAAAGCTGGCAAAGTAAAACAGCTTGTCTTTCTTGATCGGGCCGCCCACCGTGCCGCCCCATTGGTTGTAGACACGCTTGGGTTTGTCCTGCTCGACGCCATTGACCGGCGTCAGGTTCCAGGGGCGCGCTTTGGTCAAATGATTATCGTGATATTCAAAGGCGGAGCCATGAATCTTGTTCGTGCCACTCTTGATTTGCACGTTGACGGCAGCGCCGCCCGCGAGACCTTGTTCCGCATCGAAGTTGTTCGTCACAACGTTGACGGTTTCGATGGATTCCAGCGCCGGCACATAAGCCGTGACGTGCGGCAGGAAAATGTTGTACTGACTCGCGCCGTCAATGCGCGTGTTGTTGGAACTGGAAGCCGTGCCGTTGACGTTGTATTCCAGCGCGCGTGACGGGTTGGTCGGGATTGAGTGCGCATTGTTGGGCGGATTAATGCCAGGCAAGGCGCGCAGCAATTGTTGATAGTTTCGACCGGGCGGAATCGGCGTATTGAGCAGCGTCTGGCTGGTCAATTCGGCGCGGACTTCGGAGCGGTCGGTTTGCAGCAAGCCCGCGTCCGCCGTGACGTTGACGGTGTCCACGACCTGACCGACTTCGAGGTTCATGTCGGCGCGCGTGATGTTGTTCAGCGTCACGATCACGTTGGCGTTCGTGACAGTTTTGAACCCTTGTTTCGTGACGGTGACTTCCCACGTGCCGGTTTGGACGGTGGTGAAGGTATAGCCGCCACTTTCGTTCGTGCTGGTTTCACGGACTTGGTTGGTGGCTTTGTTGGTGATTTTGACCGTTGCGCCTGCGACGACCGCATTGGAATTGTCGGTCACATTGCCAACGATGGAACCATAAAGCACCTGCGCGAAACTGGTCGGTGCCAGGAACAGCGTCAGCAGAAGAGCGAGCGGAATCGAAGCGGACAGGAGCTTCCGGCTTCTCATTCGATGGTTCTGCATAGAATCGTATCTCCTTTGAGTTGAGGGTTAATAATTGAGGCCTTTAGAAAATAAGTTTCAAGCCAAGCTGGACATTGCGCGCCAAATTGGCCTGGCTCGTCACCTTGCCAAAATTCGCATTGCGTGGATCGAGATTGGGGTTATTGAAGACCGGCGTATTGAACGCATTCAGGAACTCGCTCCGCAGTTGGAATTTGACGGTTTCGGTGATGGTGAAATTCTTGCTCACAGACAAATCCCAGAGGTTCAAGCCTTGCCCACGAAAGCTCGCCCAACGGGTGGGCAATACGCGCACGTTGCTCGCCAGTTGGATGCGCGGATCATTGCGTTGCTTGCTCGGATCCACTACACCATTGGTCTGGACAGTCGCGTCATTGAAGTAAAGCCGCTGATGTCAAACACCGTGCCATCCACATTGCTGCTCTTGACGCTGGTTTTCAGTTTGGTGATGTCGCCGTTGTAGTAGACATTGCCCATCGTCATATTCGGGCGACCGCCTTGCCAGTTCCAAATCCCCTGTACCTGCCAGCCGCCTGCAATCAAATCGAACGCCCGATTCCAGGTGGTGCCGAACTTGCGACCGCGCCCGAACGGCAGTTCCCAAATACCGCTCATCACCAACCGATGCGGAATATCGGCGTCGGAGAAGCGCCGCTCGAATGAAGTATCGGCATCATTGAGCAGATTGCCTTGTTCGAGGAACTTCGACCAATTGTACGCGGCCAGCAAGGTGTACCCGCCACTGAAGCGTTTTTCGGCCCGCAGTTGCATACTTTGGAACCGGCTGGAGGCGTCGTTGCGAAGCCCCGTGACGCCGGTAAATTGCGGGAACGGTCGCAGCAATTGCTGCCGCTGCACCGTCGCCCCATTCAGTCCCGTGCCCGGAATCAAATTGCGAAACGGATTGGTGACAGTCGCGCTCAGTAAATTGATCGTGTTGATCATGCTTTGGTCGCGGAACGAACTGGTAGACAGGTAACGCAACGGAATCCCATTGAGCGGGACGCTCACCACGCCGTCGTAACCGGCATTGCCGACGTATTGCGCTTCGACCAGCCAGTTGCCGGGCAACTCATACTGGAAGCCAAACGACCAGCGTTGCGCCTGCGTGTTGTTCAAGTCCAGAGGCGTGAAAGAAATGCCCTGACCGAGGAAGGTCGCCAGGCCCTGACTCGCTCCGACGGGCGAAAGCACGCCTGTCGGGAAGGGGTTCGCCAGATTTGCCAGGAAGGTCAGCCCATTGTCCACGCTGGCCACGATGGGGGTACTTTGAGAGAAGCCGGGTTGATTGTTCCCGAAAATGACGAACGGCACGGTGTACGTGCCCCAGCCGCCGCGCATCACAAGCTTGTCCGACCATTTGTAGGCAAAGCCGATGCGTGGTTGCAAGTTGTTGCCATCGGCGTTCCAGAACCCACGATTGCTGTTGTTGGGGAACAGCAAGCCGCCTTTGACATTGAAGCTGGCTGCCGGAATTTCTGTGATGGGACTCGCCGCGTAGGCCGTCTTGGCCGCCGCTTCAATCGGGCTGCTGGCCGTCGCATCGAAGCCGCGCGTGTTGCGATTATACCGTTCATTCATCGCCCCTTCGTACTCGTAGCGCAGCCCTAAATTAAGCGTCAGGCGGTTGGTGATCTTCCAATCGTCGTGGAAGAACATCCCGTGAAAGAGCACCTGATTCGAGCGTGCCGCGTTGCGCTCAATCGTCCCGCCCGTCGGTTGTCCGAGCAGGAAGGAGGCCAGCGATTGACCAACGGCAGCGCTGGTCGAATTGTCCAGCGGCCCGCGCGTAAAATTCGTCGCAAAGTCATATCGGCCCGCCGCGTGCCCCGCGCCGAAGGCGTTTTCCCGGTACGAACGAAAATCGTAGCCGAAGCGAAAGGCGTGGCGGCCCGCGATCTTCGTCATCGTGGGCTGGACGGCGTAGATATTGTGGGTGGAGCCGCCACCCACCGAATCGCCGAGCACGGAATAGCCGCTGATCTCGAAGCGGGGCAGGTACGATTCAGTCCCGAACAACGCCGCCGTTGCAGCGGGGAAGCCCAGACTGGCGGGCGTGACCTGTCCTTCGTGCTGGCGGATGTTCGGCTCATTGAAGCGCGAAAAGCCGACGCGCGTGTTGAGAGTCACGGTTGGCGAGAAGGTGTAGACATGGTCAAAGCTGCCGCCGTCGTTAATCCGAAACAGGAAGTTGCCCGTTGATTTGACGCCGTTGACGACGCCGCCATAATTGCCGCGCGCTTCCACGCGATTGTTGTGCGAATAGCGGACGAAGAACCGCTGCTTCTCGCTCAGCACTTGATCAAAGCGAATAGATTCGGAGTGAAAGTTATCGGTGCGCGGGTTGCCGCTGAGAAAGTTGTTTTGCCCTTGCGAATTGCCCGGTTGATTGGGCAGGGGATAGTAGGAAAGATAGTTTTTGGCAATGGCGCTAATGCGGCTGGCCGGAATGATGTTGCCAGGGAATGGGTCGCGCCGAACCCGCGAACCTTCCGCCCGCGCCGTCGCCGGATCATAAATCACGATGCCCGGCAGCAATTCCGAAAAATCTCCATTGCGCATCTTGAGAGTCGGCACGGTGAATTGACCCGGCTCCGGGAAGACATCCTTCAATCCTTCATACGCGAAGAAGAAGAAGCTGCGATTTTTGCCGCTCCAATACGGTGCGCCGCCTGTGCCGAAGCGCGGCAGGAAGATGGGGCCGCCCACTGTGAAGCCATAACGGTTGTACCGCAGTGGATCGCGATCCGCCTTGCCGTCCCGATTGCGGTCGCGTGTCGGAGTCGTGGTCAGATTTGTGCGGTTGAGGAAAAAGTCATTGGCTGACAACACGTCGTTGCGGACAAACTCGTAGGCCGTGCCGTGGAAACCATTCGTTCCGCTCTTGAGTGTCACGTTGACGGTGGCTCCGGCGGTGTGCGAAGTCTGCGCGTCAAAGCTCGCCGTTTCGACTTTGAACTCCTGCACGGCGTCGGCAGGCGGAACGAAGGCAACACGTCCGATGCCGCCGCCGCTGGCCATATTCGGCACGCCGTCGAGCGTGAATTCATTACGACCCGGTGCGCCATCGGCCACAATGCCCGAAGTGCCCGCATTATCGAACGGGCGCGAGAACTTCAAATCACCCACGTACGAGATGCCGGACGCGAGGCGGGAGAGCACAAACGGATTTCCGTCCGACAGAGGCAACTCCGCGATCCGACGTTGGTCAATGACTTGTCCTGCGGAAGCGGTGGTCGTTTCCAGTAATGGCGCGTCAGAAGTAATGTTGACCGAGTCGGTCACGGCACCGACTTCCAACGCGACATCGAGCGCCAGTTTGTCGCCGATGCGAACTTCGACATTTTGCCGGACGGATTTCTTGAATCCCTGGGCTTCGACGGAAACGGAGTATTGCCCCGGCGTTAAATACAGCACCGTATATTCGCCGTTTTCGTTCGTCGCGGCGTTTACGGAGGTGTTCGTGGCTGTATTCGTGACGGTGACAGTGGCATTCGGCACGGCTGCGCCTGACGCCTCGGTCACGCGCCCGGAGATCTGCCCGCGAAATTCTTGTGCGAAGGCGACCAGTGCCAGAAAGCAGAACGCGAAAACGAGTGAAAGCAATTTTTTCAATGCGAACATAGCGGTTTTTTCTCCTGAACAGTGACCCTTGGGGATAGAAAAGACATACAGGCCACCTCGGAAGAGGTGCTGCTCAATTGTTCATTGATTTGATCGTTTTGAATTTCCGCTAATGGCTTTTGCATGTCTTCGCCATTAGTCGCGTCGTTCCAGCAAAGCAGCCAATTCGTTGCTGATGTCGAGGTGAGCGATTGAAATTATTCCGATGACATCTACAATCTCGATTGGTCGGCAGCGATTATACGGTCAGACCAAGTCGCGAACAAGTTCAGCAGGGAGACTTTACAATTTTTCGTTATGCTGCATCCGCTCGTGCCCCGTTTTCAACCACCACCCTTTCAGCCGCCGAAGCCGCTGCGCAATGGCCACGCGATGACGATCTTTGCCGCATTGTACTCGCGTCAATTTGCGTTGCCGCCTGCCGAGCCACGCGCTTTCCAAACCGAGCCGGACACAACCATCATCGCGTTTTGTCATTGGCAGCCGCAGCGCGAACAACATCGTACGATTCTCATGGTTCACGGTCTCGAAGGTTCTGCCGCCCGGCATTACATGCTGGGCGCAGCGGAGCAGGCGTGGCGGGCCGGCTGCAATGTGGTGCGGATGAATGTCCGCAATTGTGGCGGCACGGAGCATCTGACGCCGACGCTCTATCATTCGGGCTTCACGTCGGATTTGCGCGCGCTGTTGTTCGAGTTGATCGAGCACGACAAGCTGCCGGACATTTGTTTGCTGGGCTTTTCGATGGGCGGCAATCACGCGCTCAAATTGGCGGGCGAATTGGGCGACGCCGCTCCGCCGCAGCTCACAGGCGTGTGCGCCGTCAGCCCGCCGATTGATCTGGAGTTGTGTTCGCGGGCGATTCGGGAACCGCGCAATTTCATTTACGACCGCCGTTTTCTAAAAAGCCTGAAAGCGCGCATGCAGGTCAAGCATCAACTGTTCCCCGGCATTGTGGATTTGGACAAACTCGCCCGCGCGCGCAAGCTGTGGGATTTCGATGAGGTTGTCACTGCGCCGCATTTCGGCTTTCGCGACGCCCGCGATTACTACGCCCAAGCGAGTTCAGGGCCGTATCTGGCGCACATCAAAGTGCCGACCCTCATCATCCACGCGCAGGACGATCCGTTTATTCCGTTCGCGCCGTTTGCCGCCTTGCCGCCGTCCGAATTCGTGCGCTTGCTGACGCCCCGGCACGGCGGTCACGTTGGTTTCTGGCAGCCGCGCCAAAACGGCAACAGCAATTATTGGGCGGAAGAAACGGCGGTTGCGTTTTGCGCCGTGCTATAGGCGAATTCTCCATTCTTCATTCTGGATTCTTCATTCAACCACAGGAAGACAAGTCATACTACGTCTCAGAATGAAGAATCCAGAATGAAGAATGGAGAATTGCCTGGGGCAACACACACCTTGAACTCAATTGCGCTACCGCTCGTCGTACTGTGCCTGTGCTATAATCCGCGCCCTCGTCTATGAGCATCATCGTCAAACTCATCATCGTCTTCCTGCTCGTTCTGGCGAACGCCTTTTTCGTCGCGGTCGAGTTTGCGATGGTGAGCGTACGGCGCTCGAAGATTGAAGTGCTGGCGGCGACGGGCAAGAAGAGCGCGAAGGCGTTGTTGCGCGCGTTGGATCATTTGGACGAAATGATTTCGGCCACGCAGTTCGGCATCACGATTGCCAGCTTGGCGCTGGGCTGGATTGGCGAAGAAGCGATTGCGCATTTGGCGGAACCCTTCCTGCTGCAAGTTCTCCCCGCGAATCTGGCCGCTGTCGCAGCACACGGCGCTGCCTCCTTGATCGCGCTGGCCATCATCACGTACCTGCATTTAGTGCTCGGCGAATATGTGCCGAAAGCGTTGGCGATTGAGTATGCCGAACGCATTGGCTTAGCCGTCGCCCGCTTCATGGAAGTGTTTTATCGTGCCTTCAAGCCGTTCATCTGGATCATCAACAAATCCGGCCTGATGATTTTGCGCGTGTTGGGCTTGAAAACGCAGGTCGGGCACGAAGCCGTTTACACGGGCGAAGAGATTCGTCATCTGGTCAACGTCAGCCATCAATCCGGCAACATCGAAGCCGACGAGCGCACGCTGATTCACAATGTGTTCGACTTTGCCGATTTGACGGCCAAAGAGATTTTGATCCCGCGCACGCAGGTCGCTGGCATCGAGGAACATTCCAGCTTTGCCGAGGCCGTGCGCGAGTTTCAATCGTCCGGTTATTCGCGCTTGCCTGTCTATCGCGAAAACTTCGACAACGTCATCGGCATCGTACATCACAAAGACGTGATGAATTACGTCTTCGAGCCGGAGCAATTCGCGTTGGCGAACATCACGCATCCGCCCGTCTTTATTCCCGATTCCGCGCGATTGGTGGACGTGTTGCAAAAACTGCAACGCGAACGATTGCACCTGGCCATCGTCGTGGACGAACACGGCGGCGTCGAAGGCATCCTGACGCTCGAAGATTTGCTGGAAGAAATCGTCGGCGAAATTCAGGACGAACACGACGAATCGGCTGCCGACAAAATTCGTTTGCGCAGCGATGGCACGTTCGCGCTGGATGGCGGCTTGACGATCCGCGAAGCCAATCGCAAGTTCGATCTGCATTTGCCGGAGTCCGAAGACTACAACACGCTCGCTGGTTTTATGATTGCGCGCGAAGGCCGCTTGCTGACGGAAGGCGATGCGGTGCAATTCAACGGCACGCGCTTTATCGTCGAGCGCGTCAATCAACACCGCATCGCGCGCATTCGTATGCAACCACTCCAATCCGACACTGCCGAACTCGATTCGATTCCCCGTGAATAATTCATCGTCATCTCCGCAAACCGAATACCTCAATCGCAAAGCCGCTCGCAGCGCCGAAGCTGCTCAACAAGCCGCATCGTTTCGTCGCGTGGGAATCATCCGCATTGGCTTGTTGTTGTTGGGCGGCATTATTTTATTGCGCGGCTTGTTTGCCGGGCAGAGCGCATTGTTGTGGTGGTTGCTGCCGATTGCGATTGGCTCGTTGTTTCTGCTCGGCTGGCATCAGCGCATTTTCAAACGACAACGACGCGCGCAACGCGCTGCCGATTTTTACGAGCGCGGTTTGACGCGGCTGGCCGGAAAATGGGCGGGCACGGGCGAAGCGGGCGAGCGGTATCGCAACAGCGCGCATCCCTACGCCGAAGACATTGATTTGTTCGGCGCAGGCTCGTTGTTTGAATTGCTCTGCACGGCACGCACACGCGCGGGCGAAGACATTTTAGCCGCGTGGTTATTGGCCCCGGCGACGATTGACGAAATTTCTGCGCGGCAACAAGCGATTCACGAACTCAAACCAAGACTCGATTTGCGCGAGGCGTTGGCATTGCTCGGCGAAGACCTGCGTGCGGGCTTGCACGCGCAGGCGTTGAGCGATTGGGGGCGACAAAAAGCGCTACCAAACCTGCGTGCATTTCGCTGGCTGACCGCGTTGTTGTGCCTCGCCTCTGCCGTCGGATTGGGTTTGGTGTTCGCGGGGTTCGGCTCCGTTCCGCTTACAATCATCCTCGTCATCAACGCTGTCGTAGGCTTGTGGTTGCGCCCGCGCGTCAATGCGATCTTGGCGCAGGTCGAACCGGCGAGCCGAGATTTGAAATTGTTGTCCGAAGTGCTGGCGCGCACCGAAGCCGAGCAATTTCACGCGGCAAAATTGGTCACGTTGCGCGCTTCGCTCGAAACCGATGGCCACGCGCCGTCGGTACAAATTGCGCAGTTGTATCGTTTGCTGACGTGGCTCGACGCGCGCATGAATCAATTGTTTCGCCCGCTGTCCGCGCCGTTTTTCTGGACATCACAATTCGCCTTCGCCGTCGAAGCCTGGCGCGTGCGTTCCGGCGTGAAGGTCGAACAATGGATCGCGGCGGTCGGCGAAATCGAAGCCTTGCTCGCGCTCGCCAATTACAGCTATGAACATCCGGCGGATCCGTTCGCGGAAATCGTCGCAGGCGTACCGCTCTATCACGGCGAAGGACTCGGTCATCCCTTGTTGCCCGAAGACAAAGTCGTGCGCACCAATTTGCACCTCAGTGCGGACACGCAATTGCTCGTCGTCAGCGGCTCGAATATGTCCGGCAAATCCACATTGTTGCGTACGGTCGGCACGAACGCGGTGTTGGCGCTCGCGGGTGCGCCCGTACGCGCGAAACGCTTGCGACTTGCGCCGTTGCAATTGGGCGCTTCGATTCGCATTCAAGACAATTTGCGCGCGGGCGCATCGTTGTTTTATGCCGAAATCACGCGGCTGCGACAATTGATGGAACTTACCAGTGCTGCGCTGCCGTTACTTTTTATCATTGACGAAATCCTGCACGGCACGAATTCACACGACCGCCGCATCGGTGCGGAAGCCGTGTTGCGCGGGCTGGTCGAACGCGGTGCGATGGGCTTGGTGACGACGCACGATCTGGCCTTGACGAACATCGTGACCGATGCGCACACGCACGCGCGCAACGTGCATTTTGAAGATCACCTCGAAGACGGTCGGATGACGTTCGATTACATTTTGCGCGACGGTGTGGTGAAGAAAAGCAACGCGATTGAACTGATGCGGTCGGTGGGGCTGGAAGTTTGATGTGACGAGGAGTGTGCTAGAATCCGCTTCGGAGGTAGTTTTATGAATCAAACCTTAACCATCGAAATCCCAGAAGCTGAAACCGCTCGCTTTACGTCGGCGATTGAAAAGCTGGCAACGGCACTACGTCAGATCGAGAGTGATGATGAGCCGCGCTGGCAGGAGATCAATCGGTTGCGCGCCGAAACAAATGTTTTGCTGAAGCAGATCAAGGAGATGCTGCATGTGGAAACAACTGTATGACATCTTCTCCGGTCTTTTTATTCTCTCGCAGAAGGTTGAGCGGCAGGACAAGGAAATCGCCACGCTGCGACAGGAAATGAAAGACCTGACCGCATTAGTTCACCGACTGGCCTTTGAAGTCCAACGGGTGAATGATCGGGAAGCGAGTGCGAGAGAGAAGCAGCAATTATGGCTGGAAAATCAACTCTTGAAATTCAAGCTGCAACTTCCATCGGGTAAGCCAAATAATGACGATGAAGAAAACTGAGATCCCGTCAACACCTGAGTCCGATCCTTCATTGACTGCTGAAGAAGCCGCCGCCCTTGATGCTTTAATTGTAGCGGCCAGGAGCATGGCAAAAAGCGCAACCGCAGCAAGAGTCGAAGCCGAGGCCGTCTTAGACACACTCCGTCAAATCAGCGAAAACAACTGAACTTACTGCGAAGCCTTGAAAGATTTGGTCGAGCGCGAAACTGTCTATGGAGCGCAAGGAAATCTTAGCCAATGCCGTGAAGGCGCTGCTGGCGCAAAAGCAGCGCTCCATCCTGGCGATTCTGGGCATCGTCGTCGGCATCAGCGCGCTCGTGGCGATGGTGGCGTTGATTGAGGGTGCGAACGCCTACATCACCGAACGACTCGTCACGCTTCAGCCCGATGTGTTTCAAGTCTCGCAACTCCCGTCTTCCTTTCTCAATATCAACGATTTCATCAAAGCCTCGAAGTGGAAGCGCATCGAATACGACGATTATTTGACCGTGCTGCACAACAGTCGCGAATGTCTGACCGTCGGCGCGGAAGCCAGCTTGATGGGCAAGCTCAAGTGGCAAAACACCGTGACGGGCAGCGTGCAAATGCGCGGCTTGACCGCGAGTATGCTCGACATCGAGCGCGTCGAAATTGCCGCCGGTCGTTTTTACAGCGAAGCCGAAGACTCGCAGCATCTCGGCGTGTGTTTGCTCGGCGCAGACCTCGTGAACGATTTGTTCGGCAACAGTGATCCGCTCGGCGCGCAGATCAACGTGATGGGCAAGCCGTTTCAAGTCATCGGCACGATTGCGCCGCGCGGTTCGTTGTTCGGGCGCTCGCAGGATCGGTTTGTGATTTTGCCGCTGACGACGCTGCTCTATCGCTTCGGCGCGCATCAATCGGTGACGATTTATTGTCAACAACGCGCGGGCGTCGCCGCCGCCTCGGCAGTGGATGAAGTGCGTGGCATTATGCGGCAACGGCGGCACGTGCTATTCAATCAGGAAGACACGTTTTTCGTCACGACGTCAGATTCGGCAGCGGGCATTTATTCGGCGATCATCGGCGGGTTTTATGCGGTGACGCTGATTATTTCCGGCATCGCGTTGACGGTCGGCGGACTCGGCGTGACGAACATTATGATGGTGAACGTGCGCGAGCGAACGCGCGAGATTGGCTTGCGCAAAGCATTGGGCGCACGCAAGCGCGATGTGCTGGCGCAGTTTTTGACCGAGACGGTGTTGCTGTGTCTGGTGGGCGGATTGATGGGAACGAGCTTCGGCATGCTGATCGCGTGGCTGATTGCGCTCGTGACGCCGCTGCCCGCAAGTTCACGCCCGATGGTGGCTGGCATCGGATTCGTCGTCTCTTCCATCGTCGGTTTGATCGCGGGTGTGTATCCGGCGCGGCGTGCGTCGGAACTTTCTCCGATTGAGGCTTTGCGCTATGAGTAATACACGACTCGCACAAATCGCCCAGAAAGCGCGCACGGCAGAAGTCGGCGAAGCGTTCCGCTTGGCCTTGAGCGCGATCAATCAATATCGCTTTCAATCGTCGCTGACGTTGCTCGGCCTGATTATGGGCGTGGCGACCGTCATTGTCGTTGTCGCTTTGATTCAAGGGCTGGACAAAACCGTCAAAGACCAACTGTCGCGGCTGAATCCGAACACGTTTGTTGTCGGGCGGATGGGCTTTTCGGATTTTGGCAATCCTGATTTCCAGGAACTGCTCAAGAAGCGCCCGCCGCTCACGATGGACGATGCGCAGGTTGTGCGCACCGAATGCCCGACGGTGAAATTGCTCAGCCCGTTTTATGCCAAGATGGCGTTTGATCCGATTCACGTGTGGTACAAGGGCGAAGAAGCGCAAAGCCCGTTGCTGCGCGGCGTGGATCACTACTTCGGCGACGTCACAGGCATCGTCGTAGATCGCGGACGTTCGTTCACCGCGCAGGATTCCAATGGGCGGCGCGAGGTTTGCATTCTAGGGCGCACGATTGCAGATGGCTTGTTCGGCGCGGAAGACCCGCTGGGCAAAATGATTCACATTGACAAGGCCGTGTATGAAGTCGTCGGCTTGCTCGAAGAACGCGAGACGTTGTTTGGCGGCCCCAGCGAAAATCAAATTGTGCTGATTCCGTTCGGTACGTTCGACAAGCATTATTCGGAAAAAGAAAAAGAGTTTTTGCAATTCTTCTGCCTGGTCAACACGCCCGATGATGTCGAACGCGGGATGGACGAAGCGAAAGAAGTGTTGCGACATCATCGGCGCATCAAAGATAGCGAGCCGGATACATTTGTCGTCTTCGCCTCGAATCAAATCGTGGATATTTGGACACAAGCATCGAGCGGCGTTTCAATCCTGATGGTTGGCATCGCGTCGCTCGGCCTGTTCATCGGTGGCATCGGCGTGATGAACATAATGCTGGTGAGCGTGACCGAGCGCACGGGCGAAATCGGCTTGCGCAAAGCGGTCGGCGCGCGACGGCGTGATGTGTTGTGGCAATTCCTGCTCGAAGCGATGATGCTCACAGTGCTGGGCGGCATCCTCGGCGTGCTCGTCGGCATCGGCGTCGCCGTATTCATTCAATTCGTCATCCCGTCGTTGAAGGCCAGCATTTCCGTCGGCGCAATTGTGGCGGGCTTGATCGTTTCGATGAGCGTCGGCATCTTCTTCGGCTTGTGGCCTGCGTATCGCGCCGCACGACTGAACCCGATTGATGCCTTGCGCTATGAACGTTGAAAAGAGGCGTTAAGAGTTCAAGCTTCAGCTTGTTTCGGCTGGAAGCCACTACCTGACAGCCATTCTCAATTTGGTTTAGGAGCGCGCTGGATTCTTCATTATTATCTGACGAGGAATTCCCTCGGAAACAATGAAAAAGGAAGAATGAAGAAGGAAAAATACGCGCCACACTACCTGCTTGAGAATTGAGAATGGTTGCCAACCTGAAGGTTGAACTCTTAACGCCTCTTTCCAACGGTTTTATTTTCTCAGTTTCGCAATTTCCTCGAAGTATTTCACAAACATCTTCATCCCGCCCGACGCTTGTCCCCAATCGTAATTTTCGTTCTTCGCGTGATAGCCGTGTTCGGGCAGGCTCAAGCCCAAAAACGTGATCGGGCATTTCAAGTGATTCTGCATCGTGACGACCGCGCCGATGGAACCGCCCTCGCGCGTGAACGCGGGGTCTTTGCCAAACGCAAACTTCATCGCCGTGCGCGCGGCATCGGCATACGGCCCGCCGAAGTCGCCGAGGAACGGTTCGAGCGCGTGTTCGGCACTCACTTTCACATCCGGGTTGATTTGTTTGATAAAGTCTTTGACGAGCTTGAGAATTTTCGCCGGGCTTTGATTCGGCACCAGCCGCATCGAGATTTTCGCTTCCGCCCGATGCGGCACAATCGTCTTGACACCAGGGCCGCTGTAGCCGCCCACGATGCCGTGCAATTCAAACGTCGGCAGCGACATAATCGCCTGCAACACGTCGCCTTCGTTCTTCAGATTCGCGCGCAGCGTCTTGATTTCGTGGGCTTTTTGGAAACCTTTGCTCGTGAAGCCGGAATTCACAAAGCTGCCGATTTCGGCTTTCGTCGCTTTGCGCACATCGTCGTAAAAGCCTTTGATTTTCACCTTGCCGGTGTTCGCGTCGTAGCACTTCGCAATCACATCGCACAACTCGCCAATCGGGTTGCGCGCCGCGCCGCCAACCAAACCCGAATGAATGTCTTTCGCGTGCGTTTCGAGCGAGAGCGTGATCGCCTGCAAACCGCGCAATCCATACGGAACCGCTGGCTTGCCGCGCGCAATCCAGATCGTGTCGGACACGAGCACCGAATCGGTTTTGAGCCTTTGTTTATTGGCCTTGACGAAACTTTCAAAATTCGGCGAACCGATTTCTTCTTCGAGTTCCCAGATAAATTTCACATTGATCGGCACGCCGTTGTCGAGCGCATATTTGACCGCATACAGCGCCGTCAAGCCCGGCCCTTTGTCATCGGTGGTTCCGCGCCCTTCGTAGCGGTCGCCGACTTTGTCGAACGTAAACGGGGCTTTGTTCCATTCCGAAGCATCAGCGGGTTGCACGTCCATGTGGTTGTAAATCGAAACCGTCGGATGCTTCGGGTCGGTGATGATTTCGCCGACCACGACCGGATTGCCTTTGGTCGGCACGGCTTCGGCTTTGGCTCCGATCCTACGGAGAAATTCGACCGCCGTGTCGGCGCATTTTTGAATCTCGCCTTTGCGTTCGGGATCCATGCTGATGCTCGGAATGTTCACGAGCGTGGCGAGCTTGTCTTCAAATTCGCCACGACTGTTTTTGATGTAAGCGTTGAGATTTTTGTAAAGAGAGTCGGTCATAGTTGTTTCGTGGTTCTATTTGTTTTGCTGCAAAAGCTGCTTCATCTGCGCGACGATTTTCGCATACTTCGGATCGTTGGCGAAGTTCGTCAATTCGTTGGGATCAAATTGATAATCATACAACTCGACGCCTTTGCGCCCGTCATCCCATTCGGTGTAGCGATAGCGTTCGTTGCGTACGCTGTAGCCCATAAAAAAGCCGTTCTGCGCATTGCCACGTCGTTGTTGTGTGATCGCAGGCTTGTCCCATTTTGCGTTTGGATTGGTGAGCAACGGGCGCAAGCTACGACCCGCCAGATTCGTTGGCGTGCCCGTCAATCTGCACAAATCCGCAAGCGTTGGATAAAAGTCTACGGCTTCGACCGTGCGGCCTGACGCTTTGCCTTTCGCCGTCGCGCCGGGGCCAGCGAAAAGCAACGGTGTGCGCGCCGAAGCCTCAAACAACGACTGTTTGTGCCATTGCCCGTGCTGGCCGAGCAAATAACCGTGATCGCTCCAAAACACGATGATGGTGTTGTCGGTCAAGCCTAAACGATCCAGCGCGTCCAGCAGTTTGCCGACTTGCGCGTCCACAAAACTGATCGAAGCGTAATACGCCTGAATGGATTTGCGTTGCCCCATTTCATCTACGCCGAAATGCCAGTCTGTCGTTTGCAAGGCGGCGGGCAGCAATCGTTCGCGCTCGCCCGGCACATCCTGCGCGGCTTTGATCTTGTCGAGCGGGTACAACTCGAAATACTTCTGCGGCGCGATGTACGGGCAATGCGGGCGATAAAAACCGGCGGCGATGAAGAATGGCTCCTCTTTGTATTGTTCGAGCAGTTTGATGGTTTCGAGCGCAACTTTGCCATCGGTGTGCTCTTCATCGGACGCGGGCGAAGCATAAAACGAGAGCGATGCGCCGAGGCCGCGTTTCGGCGTCAGATTCGTCAACACGCTTTCTTCATCCTTGTCCACGCCGCGCGGATTGATGCGCACATGCCACGACAGCGCATCATCCAAGCCGTCTGTGCCAATCGTCCCGGGATTGCCGTAGTGATAAATCTTGCCGACGCGCGCCGCGACGTAGCCGTTCCGCTGAAACAACTGCGCCATCGTCACGACCTCCGGCAGCGTTTCCCGAAAGTGTTTTTGCAGGTCGTAGACTTTCGTCGTATCCGGTCGCAGCCCCGTCATCATTGATGAACGGCTCGGCGAGCAGAGCGGAAATTGCGTGTACGCGCGATCAAATCGCACGCCGCGTTTGGCGAGGCGATCAATGTTTGGCGACTTCACCAGCGGATGTCCGTACGCGCCCAGATCGTTATTCAGGTCGTCGGTCGAGATGAACAACACATTTGGTTTGCGCGGTTGCGCCGCCGCTGCGCCGAGCAGCAGCGCAACGAACATCACGAACAAAAGAACCTGGTGAGATATTGCCAATCTACAATTCCTGTTCACGTTACCTCCTCGACTCAGAGCTTGATGATGAGTTTGCCGATATTAGTGCCCGCGAACAGTTTCTGCAAAGCGTGCGGCGCGTTTTCCAAGCCGACGACTTCATCAATTTTGTATTTCAGTTTGCCTTCCATCAGCCATTGCGCGAGCGCCGAGTTGGCTTCCTGCGCGCGGTGGTAATAATCCAACACGACATAGCCTTCGACGCGCGCACGCTGAATGATGACGCGCGCAAAATTCGGCGGCCCCACCGCTGCTTCGGAGTGGTTGTAATCGCCAATCAAACCGCACAACACGATACGCGCACGCAAATTGATGTGGTTCAAAATGTCGCCCATGATCTTGCCGCCAACGTTTTCAAAATCAATGTCAATGCCGTTCGGACATAATATGGACAGGCGTGCGGCGACGTTTTCAGTTTTGTAATTGATCGCCGCATCGAAGCCGAGTTCGTCCACAATCCAACGACATTTTTCATCGCTGCCCGCAATGCCGACGACGCGGCAACCCTTGATTTTGCCGATCTGTCCGGCGAGCGAACCGACCGAACCTGCTGCTGCCGTGACGACCAACGTCTCGCCTGCTTGCGGCTGTCCGATGTCGAGCAAGCCGAAATACGCCGTCATTCCCGGAATGCCGAATAGCCCTAAATACGCGGTCAAGGGAATGTGCGGATTGTTCGGCAAGACCTGAATCCCGCGCCCGTCGCCGACATAAAATTCCTGCCAGCCCATCGCGCCCTGCACGTGGTCGCCGACATTGAATTTCGGATGCGTAGATTCTTCGACCACGCCAACAGTCAAGCCGCGCATCACTTCGCCCAAGCCGACGGGCGGCAGATAGGAAGGCTTGTCCTCGACCCAAATCCGACTGGCCGGATCGAGCGAGAGATACAAATTGCGCACGCGAATTTGCCCGTCAATTAAGGCTGGAACCGCTTCTTCCCTCCAAGTGAAATCGGTTTCCTGAAACGCACCGACAGGCCGCGCCGCCAGTCGCCATTGATGATTGGTTGTCATTGATTTGTCCTTTCCAGTTGCGACAGCCATTCTCCATTCTCAATTCTTCACTCTCCATTCTGAGAGAGAAACTCATGATCAGTCAGTTGCCATTGCCAGAGAATGGAGAATGAAGAATTCGCCTCTTTCGGAAATGTTCATCCCGCCGTAAAACGCGCAGTGAATGAACGGCCCCGCCGCTGCGCCGCCGCGTTTCGCTAACTCTTCAATCACCGCGACCGCCGCGACGATGTCTTGTCCGACGCCGCCATACTCTTCGGCAATCGTGAGGCCGCAGACGCCGGTTTCCGCCAGCTTGCGAAACACTTCGATAGGCGTGTGACCTTGCTGATCCCAGGCGCGCACTTTCTCGCGCGGCAATTCGCGAGCAACAAAGCGGCGCATAGTTTCGCGCAGCATCGTGATAGGTTTGGGTTCGTCCTGAAAGTACATCAGCGCGCTCCTTCGGAACAGTACCGCGAGCGGTAGCGAGCGTGTTCCGCTATCTCTTTATCAAGCGTGCTTGCTACCGCTCGCAGTACTGTTTCCATTGACTGAACGGAAACGAAACTCTAAGCTCGCAGGCCATGAAGATCAACTCTGCTCCGAATGAATTTGCACATTTCGCCGCGCGCAGTGCGGAGATCGAAGCACTGCGCCGCTTGCCGCGCGACGTCGTGGACAGGTTGATTGACGCGGGCGTGTTTCGGATCTGGATTCCGCAGGTGTACGGCGGTGCAGAGGCTTCATTGCTCGACGGGTTGGAGCGAATCGAAGAGATTAGTTATCACGATGGTTCCACAGGTTGGTGCGCGATGATCGGCGCGAGCACGGCCTTGCTCGCAGGCTTTTTGTCGGAACCGTTTGCGCAGGAAATTTACGGCGATCCGCGCGTCGTGACCGGTGGCGTCGCCGCGCCGATGGGACGCGCCGCGTGTGTGGACGGGGGCTTGCGCGTGTCCGGTCGTTGGGCGTGGGGCAGCGGCACCGAGCATTGCCAATGGATTGGCGGTGGATGTTTGGTGCTGAGGGACGGCATGCCGACGAAGCCGCCCATCACGTTTGTGTTTTTCCGAGCCGAGCAAATTCAATTTCTCGATACATGGTACGCCAGCGGTTTGCGCGGCACGGGCAGCACCGATTTTACGGTGTCCGAAGCGTTCGTGCCGGAAGGGCGTTGGGTCGAATTGGGCATTACACCGCCGCGTGTGTCGGGCGCGCTCTATCGCTTTCCGTTTTGGTGTGCGCTGGCATTGGGCGTGACGTCGGTTTCGCTCGGCATCGCAAGACGCGCGGTCGCGGAGTTCAAAATTTTAGCCAATGCCAAGCGACCAATGGGTAGCCGCAACACGCTGGCGGAAAGCAGTATCGTGCAAATGCAGGTTGCCGAAGCCGAAGCCGCGATCATGTCGGCCAAAGCCTTGTTGCAACAAACCGTCAATGACGCCTGGCACGCGGCGCAATCTGACGCATTAACGGTTGAGCATCGGCGCTTGTTGCGCTTGGCCGCAACGAACGCGACGTTGCAAGCGGCCAAAGCCGTAGACCTGATGTACCACGCCGCAGGCGGCTCAGTCGTGTACACTGAAGGCGTGTTGCAACGCCTCTTCCGCGATGTTCACGTCGCGACACAACACATGATGGTTTCGCCGCGCATTTACGAATTGGTCGGTCGCTTGTCATTGGGATTAGAGACCGATCACTCACAACTTTGACTTTTGGCAAGACTGTTTTCACCGCAGAGGCGCAGAGATCGCGTAGAGGCTCGCTGAGATAAAACCATTTCGTGTGTTTCGTTATTTTCGTATGTTTCGTAATCTCAAAAAACTCCGCGAAAACTCCGCGTCTCTGCGGTGAAAAGCTCCGCTAAATTTTCGAACCTCAATGTCTGAACCAAATTCTTACGACAACTTCACCCACCTTCGCTTCGAGCGCAATGGCGCAGTTTTGCAAGTGACGATTAACCGCACGGACAATCCGCTCAATGCCGTCAATGAAGCGTTGCATCACGATTTGACGCGGCTCTTCGCAACCTTGAAGCAGGAACGCGAAGCGCGTGCGGTGCTGCTCACAGGCGCGGGCAAAGCGTTTTCGGCAGGCGGCGATTTCAACTGGTTCCCGACCTTGCAAGCGCCGGGCCAGTTGGAAGCTCTGCGACTCGACGCGAAGAATTTGATCTGGGATTTGCTGGATGTGCCTATGCCGCTTGTCTGTGCGCTGAATGGGCACGCGATTGGTTTAGGCGCATCCATCGCTTTGTTTTGCGATGTGATTTTTATGGCGGAATCCGCGACGCTCGCCGACCCACACGTCAAAGTCGGCATCGTCGCAGGCGATGGCGGCACGG
>CAZWAK010000015.1:0-73700 GCA_964631865.1 uncultured Heliobacteriaceae bacterium
AACGCTGTCGGATGAATGCGCACGCTCATCTTGCCTGACTCATTTGCCCCAGGGGCGTTTCGTGATCCACCAGACGCAGATAATTCTGCTCCAGCCCATTGCTCACTTTCGTCCATTGATTGCGCGCGAGTGCTGCATACGCCGCTTCAATCACTTCCACCGAAGCAATCGCGTCCTGCGCCGTCACAAGCAACGCTTCTTCACCGCGAATCGCACCGCAGAAATTGATGATGTTGCTTTTGAAGGCTTGCACCTTATCGTAGCCTTGCCCAAAGACAATCCATTCGTTGTTGCCGTTCTGGCGAAACTTCGACTCTTTCCAACCCACTACGACCGTGCCTTTCGTGCCGTAAATCTGAATGTAATGTTCCAACTCTTTGTTGATGCTCCACGAAAGATCAATGCGACCCAAGACGCCGTTGGCACTGCGCACGAACATCTGCACGGTCTCTTCGACTTCGAGGTTATGTGCGCGCACGCCTTCGATGGCTTGCACCTCGTCCAGCGGCCCCAGGAAATACCGCATAATGTCTATCGAATGCGTGCCGTTATCAATCAACACGCCGCCGCCGCTGATCTCGCGCTGCGCATTCCACCGCTGCGACATATCAATGCGCGATGTGAACGCATTTTCGACCAGCAGAATCTCACCGAGAATGCCAGAGCGCACGATGCTTTTTGCCCGCACGACATCTTCGACATACCGAAACTTCGACGCCATCGTCAACTTCACGCCGTTGCGCTGCGCCGTGTCGAGCATCAACTCCGCGCTGCTGACATCAATGCTCAGCGGCTTTTCGCACAGGACGTGAACTTTGCGCTGGCAAAAGTACAACGCAATTTCGGGATGCGCGCTGGGCGGCGTGCAAATGATGACCGCGTCCAGTGGCCATTCGCTGGCCATCGCTTCGTAGGAAACATAGTTGCGACAGCCAATTTGCGAGGCCAGCTTGCGTGCCGCATCAGCATTCACGTCAGCCACACCGACCAGACGCGCGATCTTCAAATCCTTGAAGGCTTGCACATACGCTTGCGCGATACCACCAGCGCCGACCAATCCAAAACGGATGATCTCTTCTGCCATGGTCTTGCTCCTGTTTCAGTGCGCCAATTCGTTGACCGCTTGATGAATCGAATCGGCGATGTAGTGAACGTGTTCGTCGGTGTAACGTTCGTTCCAGGGCAGGACGAGAATGCTTTCCAATCCGGCAAACGTGCCGGGAAATTTGGCGCGACTGTAATCCACCGCTTCAGGACGTGCCAGCGTAAACGGCCAGCGACTGTTGCCGAACGTGCGTTGTTCGGCAAAGACCTGACATTGAAACGCAGGCTTTTGAATGTAGCGCGGCGCAGAGAAAATGCCGCGTTCGTCTTTGAGCTTTTTGGCGAGGCCAACCGCGCCGCCGGGAATGACATCGCCGTCCACGCGCAGACAATATTTCCAGAAGCTGCTGGCATTGCCGGGCGCAACGTACGGCGTTTCGATGCCGCGCACGCCGACCAGCAATTCGGACAATTGATTCGCGGTGCGCTGCCGTTGTTGCACGGACCAATGCAGCTTGTCGAGCTGCGCCAATGCCACCGCACCCGTGAGTTCATTCATCCGGTAATTCAAGGCGATGAAGTAATGATCGGGATTCGGATCGCCGTAGCCGAACGCTTTGTTGATGAGCAGGAACAAGCGCCGCGCAAGCGCATCATCATTGGTCGTGACGATGCCGCCTTCGCCCGTCGTGATGTGTTTGCCTTGCTGCAAACTGAAGCAGCCGATGTCGCCAATCGTGGCCACGTATTGCCCGCGATACTTGGACAAAAACGCCTGCGCCGCGTCTTCGATGACGGGGATGTTGCGCGCCTGTGCGAGCCGCAGAATCGCGTCCATTTCGCACGGATTGCCGAACAGATGCGTGACGATGATCGCTTTCGTGCGCTCGCTCAAGCACGGTTCAATCGTTTCCGCCGTGACGTTCCAGGTTCTCGGATCAACGTCAGCAAAGACAGGGATCGCGCCTTGATACAAAATCGGCGTCAGCGCGCCCATATCGGTGATCGAAGTCGTGATGACTTCATCGCCCGGTTCCGGGTCAATCGCAGCGATGGCGATGTGAACCGCCGCCGAGCCGGATGAGCAAGCGTAAGCGTGCTTGACGCCGAGCATTTCGGCAAAATGTTTTTCGAGCGTTTTGACGAATTTGCCTTTGGTGCTGGTGAGGGTTCCTGCGTTGATGGCTTCGGCCAAAGCGGCAATTTCAGAAGTACCTAAGGTACGGCCCGAAGCGTCCTGATCCGAAGGCAAAGTCAGGATTTCCGTTGATGATAGGACGGTAGTAGTCATTGGTCTATATCCTTAACCTGTAGGAAATAACTCTACAGTTGCTTTTTCTCTCTCGTGGTTCGTCAGGTTGGCTTGCAAAGTACCGCAACCGGGGATGGTGGCGGCAGGGTTACTTAATTGTAACATCGCGTATTTGCAGATTTTGTTGCGAACCATCACTAATAGTTTTACGGGCAGATAATCGCAGTCTCAGTAAGCGGGACAAGAGCCGCAAATGTCCGAAGATAGTTTTCAATAACTTCATTTTTGAGTACCCGAATAACCGCACCGCTAACGTGGCCGGATACTCAACGATAGGTTCTCCTTGTAGGTCTAACTTCCCTAATAGTTCCGCTATACCTAAGAAGTTATCTTCTTCCAGTTGTAGCTTTTCAACCACGCTCTTTCTATACACGCGAAAACAACTGGTATACGTCGCTAAGTTCTGACGTAAGACCTGGCGGTACAAAAACGAAGAACCTTTGGATAAAGTCAGCCGCCAAGCGGGAACATTTAGCACTTTTCCCTCGGCGTGATAAGGCGAGGCCGTGACGAGCGAAACTCCCTCTTGTAATCGTGGGATCATGTTTTTCAGTTCGTGCGGATCATACGAACAATCACAATCCATCGAACAAACAATCTCGGTTTTCGCCGCGTGAATGCCCGTCATAATCGCTGCTGCCACGCCCTGATTTTGCTTGTGTCGCAGGATGGCGAAGTTCGGTTTCTGGGAAAATAGTCGCTGTAAACTTTCCTGCGTTTGATCCGTACTACAATCGTCCACAAAGATAAAGCTTGGTTTATACTTTTCCCCCAACGTTTCTTCCACACTAACTAAAGTGTTGGCTAAGTAAGGCAACGTAGATTCTTCATTAAAGCAGGGGATCACGATACTAACGGGGACTTTATTCGTTGCCTCGGAATTGATAGTGATAAGTTTCGGCTTATTTAATGATTTCGCTTTAACTAACTCTGGCGCTAATTTGGTGTCTAAGTGTAAGTACTCGGCAAAAGACGTGAAGTTATACTTCTTCAGATAATCCTCAATGACCCAATACATTTTACCGAGGTTGCGGTAATGTCGGATTTTAGCCAAAGGCGAAGCGCTGTTGATGCGCGGTTGCAGGCGATCCAGTTCCCAGACGTGAAAATACATCACGAACGGCGCATCGTGCGACTCGTGCCAGTTTTTGACGGCTTGCTTGAGAATCGTATGAGGAAATTGCCGGAAGAAATTGCCGCCCGCAATCGGCAGTAAAACGCCGGGCATTTTCCAGGTCGAAACCGGGAACTCCCGTAGCGACTTCGTACCGAATTGTAATTCATGGGCAAATTGTTTGGCGGGGTCGCGGCGCAATTCGTCGCGCGTCGGGACGATGCTGGCGTCGTAGGCAAATCCTTCCTGCGCCAAAATTTCCAACGCCCATTGCACGGTTTTGAATTGCCATCGCTGCGCCGCGCGGAAGCCCACGACTTGAGCTTGACCCGCCTCCGCCAACGTGTCGCGCGCGCGCAGAAGTTCTTCGCGGAAGTCTTCTGGACTAATGCGGTCGAGTTCCAGATTGGAATAGAGCGCGATTTCATGCCCGCGCCGCGTGATTTCACGGATGATATCGGGTTGGCGCTCGGCAATCCAACCGAGCGAAAAAAAGGTGACTTTGGCTTGAAAGCGATCCAGCAGGTCGAGCGCCATCAGCGTGTTGTGCTCAAAGCGCGCTTCAAAGTGCGCCCATTGCCCACGCTGAATCAGATAATTGAACGCACCTACGTGATAGTAGTCTTCGAGCAAGACCGCCAGAAGGTGTCGCTTTGTCGGTAGCGGCTGGGTCATCGTCTTTCTCTATGGGTTTGTCGGATGAGGCGTGGGAGGAGGCCACGCAGTATGTAACAACGGGCCGTCGCTTTTTTATTGCATCATCGTGACAAACGCTCTTTTCAATCGTGCAGGCCGTTCAGATAAAACGCTCTGCCTTCAACCCAACTAAAATAATAAAGATCGTTCGGTAATAGGTTTCTTTCGTCCTTTGCACAGCAATCCTTTGCGGGGGAGATTGCCACAGCTTATGCTCAGCGAGAATCGAGCGGGAACGTTAAGAAGAAACACTTGCTGGCCGGCTCGCGTCTTCGGTCATAATACACAAATTATACAATTAGGAATCACAACGTGAATGGCGCTGCGACAATATACTGTCCCCGTCGAGAGAACGCAAGTTCACCGCTTTTTTCGGGTGCGCTTACTTTTTCCGGGCCGCTTCAATCTTCTCGCTCAGCATGGCGACAAAATCTTCTCTGGCGTTGTAGCCCGCTTGCCGAAAGCTCACTTGCCCTTGCCGGTCGAACACGATGGTCGTCGGTATCGAAGTGATGCGGTATTCGGCATCCAGGTAATTCGCGTAGACCACCGGCAATTTGATCTTCTGCCCTTTGACGTAGGGTTCGACGTAGTTGCGATCATCGTCGGTATTGATCGCCAAAAAGACCACGTCCGGGTCGCCTTTGTATTTTTCCATCGCCTGTTCCAGCAGCGGCATTTCGACGCGACACGGCCCGCACCACGTGGCCCAAAAATTCGCCACGATCACCTTGCCTTTGTAATCGGCCAGTCGTACGTCGCCGCCGTTGAGTTTCGTGAGCTTGAATTGCAGCGGGTCGTTGATGTTTTCGTTGGGATTCGGCGGGTCAAGCTTGGCCAAACGTTCGGCATGGTCTTTCGTAATCGCATCGTAAGCCTTGAGCAATTTGTCGCCCAAGCCATTTTCGGAGCCGTGTTTCGCCGCGTAAAGCTGACCAAGTTTGCGGCGGAGATCATCGCGGTTGACGCCTTCGGCAGCTTCTATGGAGTGAACAAACGCCTGCAAATAATATTCGATGGCTTGCTCGGTATTCTTTCGTTTTTCGGCAATGTCGGCCAGCGTCGCAACGCTCGCGGCGAGCGGCGATTGCTTGTAACTTTTGAGCAGGTCGCTTTCGGCCTTGTCGAGGTTGCCGAGATCGTTCTGCACCTGTCCGCGCAGCAAATAGACCGAAGCAAAAGTGCGGCCTTTTTGCTGTTCCCATTGACCGGGACTCACGCGCGCGGGTTTGGTGCGAGTAGCAAAAATGTCTTCGACGGCTTTGACCATTTTGTCGCCGTACGTGAGAGCTTTGGCCAAATCGCCCGCGCCTTTGCGGTCGCGCAGCGCCGTGACGAGGAAGGTCATTTTCACGAGGTCATTGCCGTTCGCGGCGACGAGTTTTTCGGCGTATGTGATTTGCCGATTGCGGTCGCGGAGTTCCTCAGCCATCTTGTACAACTCGCGTTCGATTTCGGCGCGGCGCGTGGTGTTGGGATAAGTTTTGAGGAAGGCTTCGAGATTGACGATGATCTGCTGCTGGTTGCCGCGTGAATCTTCAATCGCTTTGCGCAACGCTTCGTCTTCTGCTTCGTCGTTGTCTTTGGTGGAGGCCGCGGCGTCCGTCTTCGTCAACTCTTCATTCGCTTTGGCCTTTGTTTTGTCTTGCGCCGCCGTTGGGAGATTGACCAACAGCGCCAGCGTCAACAGTAACCACATGATTTTCAGTTTCATCGCTCACTCCGCTCAAGAGGCTTGGGGTTGATTTTGGGGGGCCAATTATATCGGCGGCGAAAGTAAACTACAGGCCGGAGGACATTGCAACCAATTACTTTAGCGCGCGACACCTGCCGCGCGTGCGTCTTGCGGCGTTTCCACTGTGGCCGGAAAGCTTGCGTAGCTCCACTGCCAGGTCTTTTGATTGCGCAGGTCGGCCAGACGCAACGTGAATTCCAACACGTCGCCGGGGCGTTGCGTCGTCGCCTCGACACGGTAGAGCGGCAGGCTCCAATGCGTGTGCAACGTGCCCGCGCGCACAGGCGCAGTCGTGAAAGAAATCTCGTCGTCGAAGATTGCCTTGAAATACAAACAAAAGCCGTCCAAGCGTCCGCCCGTCGTCACAACGCGCCGATAATGCAGCGTCGCGGGAATGTCTTCTTGGCGCAGCGTGGCCAGATCAAACGTCAACACGGCTTTGGGTTGGCACAGCAATTGTCGCACCTGCTGCGGCTTGATGGTGGTCTGAAAATGATCTGCGCCGATTTGCGTTTTCAGCGATTTCAAATGGTCGAACTGAATCGTCGCAATGTTTTGCTCCCAGATAAACGGCACGCGGTCTTCGTCGTTGAGTTGCACCGGTTCAATGAACAACTCAAACCGACCGGGCAGAATTTTGCCGCCCGCCTTCAGCAATCGGTCGCGCGCGTCCAACACGCTCTCAATCATATTTTCATTGAAGAGCCACGACCCCATTTGTTCTTGCACGAGAATGTCAACTTTTTCGGGCAGCACGACGCTTTGGCTGGGCGACTTGATGAACGTGATGTTGATGATGTTGTTGTGTGCCGCGACGAGCTTGGCGGTTTCAATCATCTCGCCGTGATCTACGGCGTACACTTGTTTCGGCTGCTGGCGCGCGGCGAGAAACGACAAAATGCCCGTGCCTGTGCCGAGATCAAGCACGACATCGCGTTCCGTCACGTGTTTGGCGAGCGCCCACGCATACGCCTGGATGCGCACCGTGTCGGCCAACATCGTTTCGTGAATGGATAAGCCGCTGAAATGTTCCTGGTTTGCAATCTGCCGGTAAAGCGAAGCCAGGCGAGGATGAGCAAGAACTTTGGTTTTCAGACGAAGCAATAACCGGAAGACAGCCCCGATCAGTTTTTTCATGAAGCAAATTTATTAAGGGGCTTCACAACAGATGCTCGTAACGTAACAAAAACAATCGTCAGTCATTAGTGCAGATGCACTGGCCGGGTAGTAGAACATCAGCGCATCCGCTTTTTTTATTAGTTCAATCAAAGTAGCTCAAGGTCAACAACGTGATCCTGAATTCTAGCGCAGAATTGAGAGAAGGGGATTACTTGCCGTGCAATTCAGCGTAATGTCTGAAAAACCAGTAAGTAATTCCTGCCCACGCCAACAGGTTAATCAAGGACACAATGAGTCCGACACTTTTCACCTGGCTACTGCGTGTGCCGTGCGCGCTTTTTTTGCCATACATTAGCATCACCACCAACAAACCTACCACGACCCAGAAGAAGAGGCGAATGCCATAATCCAGGCTCGTCGCATTGGCAATGTAGGTGTTCACTTGCCAACTGGTCAGGATGAGCGTCGCCGCGATGCCGATCAGTGCCGCGACCGGGGGCTGGTACGGTTGCACGGTGCCGGAATCCGTTTCCACTGCGGGAGCAGAACTCAGTCGGCTGTTGGAGTAGCTGTAGGCAAAGTAAACCACCAGTCCGATGGACATCCAGTCAATCAGCCGAATCCAGGTGTCCAGCGGCAGACTGTTCATCAAATAGGCAGCGGAAAGAACGGTGGCTATCGGAACGATGGGCGATAAGGGAACCTTGAACGGGCGATGCATGTTGGGGTTGGTGGCGCGCAAAATGATGATGCCCGTGCCCACAATCACAAAAGCAAACAGCGTTCCGATGCTGACGAGTTCGCCGAGCAGGCTGATGGGAACAAATCCAGCCAAAATGGCGACGATGACGCCGGTAATCGCGGTCGTAATGTGCGGCGTCTGAAATTTGGGATGAACCTTCGCGGCCCAAGTTGGGAGCAAACCGTCTTTCGACATCGAATAAAAAACGCGCGGCTGTCCCATCACCATCACGACCATTGTCGAACTCAAGCCCAGCACCGCGCCAACTTTGATGATGGTCGGGAAGACCGCCAGAATCGTCCCCATCGTCGTTCCTTGTGCCTGTTGCAGCGCGGCGTCAATGGCGACAGCAATCGGAGCGGCGGCATTGGTCAGCAGTTTGTAATCTACTAACCCGACCATGATCCCGGCGACCAGGATGTACAGCACCGTACAAATCGCCAGCGAGCCGAGAATCCCCATCGGCATGTCGCGTTGCGGGTTGCGCGCTTCTTGCGCGGCGGTCGAAACTGCGTCAAAGCCGATGTAGGCAAAGAAGATCACCGCCGCGCCGGTAATCACACCGCCAAAACCGAAGGGCATAAAATCCGCGCAACCCGGCGTGCCCGGCGCACAGCCCATCCCCAAATTGCCTTTATTCACGTAGCCGATGCCCGCGATGATGAACAACACCACGACCAGCACCTTGATGACCACGATGGCTGAATTGAAGCTCGCGGATTCCTTGATGCCTCGAATCAGCAATAACGTGACGGCGACGGCAATGAGCAGTCCCGGCAAATTCACCAGCCCGGAGACTTGGCTGCCATCCGCAAGCGTTACTTTGTCGAACGGCCCCGCCGTTAAAATCGCCGGTAGATTGACCGAGACCCCCAGCCATTGGCTGATGTCTTTCAATAAACTGACCACGTAGCCCGACCATCCGACCGCCACAGTTGCCGCGCCGAAGGCATATTCCAGAATCAAATCCCAGCCAATGATCCACGCCACAAATTCGCCGAGCGTGCCATAGCCATACGCGTATGCCGAACCGGAGATCGGGACGCTGGCCGCAAACTCCGAATAGCAAAGCGCGGCAAACGCACTCACGATGCCCGCGAGAATCATAGAAATGACGACTGCCGGGCCTGCGTGTTTGCCTGCCGCCTGACCAGTCAGCACAAAGATGCCCGTGCCGATGATAGCTCCGACGCCTAACAGCGTCAGGTCAAGCGAGGTCAGGGTTTTCTTCAAGGTATGCTCGCCCGTTTCCTGGGCTTCGGCAATGATTTGGTCAATGGGCTTGGTCGCAAATAGTGACATCAAATCCTCCTGTGGTTTCAGTGGCGGATGGTCAAGGATGTAAAGCATCCGCGTTTTGGGAATCGGTACTACCGCAATTGAGCGATGGCCAGGGAAGAGTTTCCGCCATCGAGTGGCGCTTACTCTAAACGCAAGCGTGCAGTGGGTCAATGCTTGAACGGCAGGAATTGATGCAATAACAGACTGATCAAAAACAAAACCGGGCGCGACATTGCTGCCAGCGCCCGGTCGTTGTGTACTGCTTATTTGCCCGGCGCAGGAGAGGCTTGCGCGGCGGGCGGCGGATTCGCGGATTTGCCGAAGGGCAGAATCTTGGCGATGTCATTGAAAATCACGAAGCCCATCAACAGCATCAGCGCGACAAAGCCGACCTGTTGGAAGCGTTCGCGCACCTTCATCGTCAGCGTCATGCCAACCAGTCCCAGCAAGGCTTCGACGAAGATCAGCAAAATCATCCCGCCGTCCAAGACCGGAATCGGCAGCAGGTTCATGATGCCGAGGCTCAGGCTCAACAAGCCCATCAATTGAATCGTGTCCGCCCAGCCGCCGGATTCGTAGGTTTCCGCCGTGATCTTCGCAATGCCAATCGGGCCGGAGAGCGAATCACGCGCGGACAAACGCCCGACGATCATTTGCTTGAACGCGACAAAATTCATCTTGAGGATGCGCCAGTTGTAATCAATCGCGAAGCCCAGGGCCGAGACGATGCCCGTGCGCTGAATGAACACGGATTCCTGCTGAATTTCTACGCCGATGCCGAACAAATCGTTTTTGACCGCATCGTTCACCGTGATTTTGGCTGTCGCCGCCTGGCCGCCGCGCTCCAGATTCAGCGTGACTTCTTTGCCTTTGCTATCCTTGATGGTCTCGAACATTTTGCTCATCGTTTGGAGCGGCTGTCCGTTGATGCCAGTGATGTGGTCTCTGGCTTGGAGACCGGCGCTGGCGGCAGCCGAGTCAGGTTTGACGTTGGCGACGAGAATTTGTTTCAGATACGGCTCAATGCCAATGCGTGCGCCCTGACCGCCGTCGGTTTTGGGACGCACGACGACGTTCAGTTGCTGACCGTTGCGCTCAATCGTCATCGGAATGTCTTCGTCCGGGTGCATCATCACATCCACTTTGAAGTCATTGAAGGCCGGGTCTTGAATGCCGTGCGAAACGAGGATGCGATCCATCGGTTGTAAGCCTGCTTTTTCGGCGGGCGAATCTTTGACGACGTGACCGATGATGATGGGCTGCGAATTCTGCGCGCTTTCCTGAAAGCCAATCATAATTGCCACGAGCGGAATCAGGATCGCCGTAAAAATATTGAAGGCTGGCCCCGCAAGCGCGACCAAAAATCGCTTCCACTTCGCGTGCGAGAGAAATTCTTCGACCGAGCCTTCGCTCTTGCCTTGAATCATTTCCAAGTTCTCGCCGCGAAATTTGACATAGCCGCCGAGCGGAATCGCGCTGATGCGAAAATCCGTCCCGCCCCAATTGAAGCCGAACAAGCGCGGCCCAAACCCGACCGAAAACACTTCGGCAGGAATGCCCAGCACTTTGGCCACGATGAAATGCCCGAACTCGTGAATCGTCACCATCAATGCCAAGACAATTAAAAAAACGACAATGCCTGAAATAGTCACGTAACGCTCCTTAAAACTGCACCGCAACGAAAATTCGATTGCGGCAGACCGCTGTCGCTGCAAAAATACGCTCGCAACCAAAAGACGCTCAGCGACGAATGCGTGCCAGTGTAGGCCAGCGGCGAAGAGAGTGTCAAACTGCAAATATTATGTCCACGTTCACCGAATTCTTTCACCCGCATCAACAAGCCGCGCGCGTCCCATTGTGGCGCGAAGTCGGACTCCTGGCCGAATTATGGCAACTCAAAACTTCGCCCGTGTTGACAGGCCAAAATATTCCGCCCGGCAACGGCGCGGCAGTCGTCACGATCCCCGGTTTTATGTGCAGCGATTTGTACACGAGCCGCCTGACAAGTTGGTTGCAGCAGGTCGGCTATCGCGCGTATCCGTCAGGACTTGCACGCAACAACGATTGCCTTGAAAAAGTGCTCCATCAAGTGCTGGCGACGATTGAACGTGCGGCGGCAGAAACGAACGGCCCTGTCCATTTGATCGGGCATAGCCTGGGCGGCGTGCTGGCGCGCATCGCGGCGGTGCAGCGGCCTGAGCGAATTGCTTCCGTGCTGACTTTAGCCTCGCCGTTTCGCGGCATCCGAGCGCATTGGTATATCTTGTGGCTGGGGCAGCGCGTGCGCCAGCGCGTGCAAAACGCAGCCGCCCCGCACTGCTTCACGGGCTTTTGCGCTTGTCCTGCTGTGACCACGTTGCACCAGGATCTGCCCGCTGCGATCCCGAGTTGCGCGGTGTACACCCGAACCGACGGCATCGTGGATTGGCGCGCGTGCATCCACGACGATCCTCGGTCTAATGCCGAAGTGTCGGGCACGCATGTTGGTTTGGTCTTCAACCCGCAAGTCTACCAGTTGATTGGACAGTGGTTGGCGACCAGTCAGCGTAATCGTGCGATGGCGGCTTGACGCTCTACAAATTATGGTTGTGACGCGACGAATCATTTGGTTGTGTTTTGTGTTGATGTTGGCCTCGCCTTCGTGGGCGCAACCCGCTTCGCTTGCGCCTGCCACACCGCCCAAGTCTGAAGCCCCCATCAAAGCTCCGCTGAAAATTCCGGTTTGGGTGGAAACGGAGCAAGGCGTGTTTTGGGAAGACGGCAAACGGCAATCTTTCAAAGTCTTCCTCGAAGACAAAGAAGTCGTCGTCAAAAGTTTTCAGCATCCGAAAAGCAGCACAGTGCTGTTGGTCGTCTTCGATACGGTCGCCGACTTAACCCGTGTGGATGAAGCCCGCAACGCCTTGCAAGACGCGATCAAAGGTCTCGGTGAGCAATACTGGATCGGCTTGCTCAAAGCGCAGGACGGCTTGTCGGTGTTGCAAGAGCCGACTGCGAATCGCGCCGTGCTCAGCGAAAAAATTCAAAGCATTCCTGTCAACGGCAAAGCGGGTTTGCTCGACACGCTCGAACCTGTTTCGCAACTCGCGACTGCAATGTTGCAAAAAGCCGCCGTGCGCTTGTCTGTGCTTTACATCACCGACAGCGGCATCGCCAATTACCGCGCCGATTATTTGAACCCGGTCATCAATTCGAGCGATTCAGGCGACCTGAGCCGCCGCTTTTCGGATCGCGCCATTCAAGAGCGCCTGAGTCGTCTGTCCGAATCGCTGAGCCAGTTCACTGTACCCATCTTCGTTTTGCATTTGGAATATCGCGGCGACAGCTTGAATCTGGCCTATCAAAGTGGCCTCGAACGCCTCGCCGCTGAATCGGGCGGCGCGGCGGTGTTGTGTCGCACAACGGATGAAATTCGCCCCGCTTTGACCAGCCTCCTCAATCGGATTCGCGCGGGTTATCTCGTGACCGTTGAGCCACCCAACACGAAGCGCCAGGCGCTGAAAGTCCGCATTGCCGCGCAGGACGCCGCTGGTCAAAACCTCGACCGCGTCACGCATCCCAATTCGTTGACGATCAAGAAGAAGTAGCTTGACAGTCTCCTGCCCAGCATTTACCATCGCGCTTTGTTTTTGCAGCCAGCGGCGATGACTAAGAGCGTAGGCACAACCAAACGAACCGCTAAATCATCCCGCGCGCTCCTTGAAAAATTGCCTGCAAATCCGCCAGAAAGTCTAAAAGACGAATTCTGGATGAACTTCGCATTGGCCGAAGCGCGGCAGGCTGTGCGAGTTGACGAAGTGCCGATTGGCGCGGTGATTGTGCTCGACAACGAAATCATCGGGCGCGGTCACAATCAACCGATGCGCCGTTGTGATCCAACCGCACATGCCGAAATCCTTGCGCTGCGCGAGGCTGCAAAGCACATTGAAAACTATCGCCTGACCGAGGCGACGATGTATGTCACGATTGAGCCGTGCGCGATGTGCGCTGGGGCAATCGTCAACGCGCGCATCAAACGGTTGGTTTATGGCGCGACAGAGCCGCGACAGGGTGCGGTAAATTCCGTCTTTCAGATTTGTACGAACAGTTCTTTGAATCATCAAGTCGAAGTTACAGCAGGCGTCCAAGAAGAAGACTGCAAAGCGTTAATGCAGGCGTTCTTCAAAATGCGCCGCTAAACAATTCTGCGGAGAGGTGCGAGAGTGGCTGAATCGGGCGGTCTCGAAAACCGTTGTACCTTTACGGGTACCGTGGGTTCGAATCCCACCCTCTCCGCCAGCCGATTTCAATCTCAAATCTCCAATTTCAAAGCTGAGATTTGAGATCGGGAGAGATCGCCTAATTGGTATGGCACCGCGTTGGAAGCGCGGCGGGCTTAACGGCCTGTGGGGGTTCGAGTCCCCCTCTCTCCGCCAGTTTCTGTAATCTCAAATCTGAAATTTCCAATTTGAGATTCTTATCAGGCTCCGGCCTTGTGCAATCTTGAGCGCATGAACCCCGCCAGGATCGGAAGATAGCAACGGTAGTGATGCTCGGATGTGCCGCAGGCCACCGGAGCCTGGCCTTCTTTCAATTTCAAATTTGAGATGTCAGATTTGAGATGAATTACGATCCATACCCAACGAAAAAAGCCACCGCGATTCCGAGGTGGCTTTTGTTATTTGCCGAGAAGCTGGGGCCAAACTATTTTTTCTTTTTGGCCGTGCCCTTCGCTTTGGCTTCAGCCCAGCGTTTTTGCTGTGCTTCGCGAATCTTTTGTTTGGCTTCTTCCGACATCGGTCGTTTCTTTTTGCGGGGCTTCGCTGGGGCAGCCGCTTTCGTCGTTTTGCTGCCGCCGACGATGGAAGCCAACTGATTGCGTTTTGCCTGTAATTGCGCAATCTGCGCATCTATTGCTGCCACCGCTTTGGTGATATGTTCGTTCGGATCGAAGGTTTCGGTTTTACCTCGTGGCATTTTATTCTCCTTAAAGATTTAATAGTTTAGTAGGTGAAGACTAAACTTCGTTTCCATGTTGCGGCGGATTGTACTGGAAAGATTTTATTTTTTCTACAGGTAAGGAGTAGAAAAGTAATTTTTCCCAAAATGATTTATCCCTCGAAGTAATCCAAAATAGTTTCTACTGAAGAAAGCTGGAGTTATGAGTTATCAGGTTATCGCGCGCAAATATCGCCCTCAAACCTTTGCGGACTTAGCCGGGCAGGAACATATTTCCCGTACACTCAAGAATGCCATTGAAAATCAGCGCCTGCATCACGCTTATTTATTTTCAGGTGTGCGCGGAACAGGGAAAACCACGACCGCACGCATTCTGGCGAAATGTCTGAATTGCCTCAAGGGAGTTACCAGCGAACCTTGTTTGCAATGCCCTTCGTGTACGGAAATTGCGGCGGGTAATGCGCTCGATGTAATCGAAATTGATGCTGCCTCCAATACCGGCGTAGATAACGTGCGGGAAGTGATCGTCAATAGTATCTCTATCGCGCCCGCGCGAGATCGGTACAAAGTCTTCATCATTGACGAAGTTCACATGCTCTCGAATCAAGCCTTCAATGCGCTGCTGAAAACATTAGAGGAGCCGCCCGCACACGTTGTGTTTCTGATGGCCACGACGGAACTGCATAAAGTTCCTGACACCATTCTATCGCGTTGCCAGCAGTTCGAGTTTCGGCAAATTCCCGTCGAGAAAATCTTTCAGCGATTGCGCGACATTGCGGACGCTGAGCAAGTCAAAATCAATAATGATGCGTTACGCGAAGTCGCGCGCGCAGGCAATGGCAGCCTACGCGATGCGCAATCTGCTTTGGATCAGGTTATTTCTTTCAGCGGGACAGAGATTACTGAACAAGACGTAATTCATTCGCTCGGTTTGGTAAGTGCGAAAATATTGGGAAAGACTATCGAAGCACTGGCTGAACAAAATACTGCTGACTTACTCAACGTCGTAGAAGAATTGGATGCGAGCGGGCACGACCTGCGGTTCTTCACGCGCGAGTTGATGACTTACTTTCGGCACTTATTGGTTATCAAAGCGGGGCTTACTGACAGCGACGTTTTGGGCTTGGCTGAAACTGAAATTGCGAAGCTCAAACAGGTATCGCCGCAGTTCTCCGAAGAAGATTTGGTGCGCTTTTTCCACTTACTGACAGAGATCGAAAAGCAAATCAAAGATTCTCCTCAACCGCGCTTTCAGTTGGAAATCGGCTTAGTCAAACTCGCGCACGCGACGCGCCTGCGAACTTTGGACGAAGTTATCAAACGGCTCGAAGAATTAGCGAGTAACTTTGGCGGCGGAACTCTACCTAAGATGAATTCTGCGCCGCTTCCCGCGAAATCAACCACTCCTGCGCGCAGCACTGCGCCGCCTGCCACTTCTCAGCGAACCGCGCCACGAATCGAAGAACCTGTTCCTTCCGTTGCCGCGAACTCGTTTGAGGAGCCGCCCGGCTTCAGTGATTCGTTCGCACAAGATTCGTTGGCGGAACCAACCGTAGAAGCAATGCCGGAACCTGTTGCGCGCCCCGTCGCTGCCGCTGCGCCGTCATCGCCAGTTGCGGCGGGGCGTGAAATTGGGGCCATCAAGATGGAGTTGGAAAAGCGCCGCAAACCGCTGATTGTAATGGCGCTGGAAGAAGCGCGCGTCGAGTACCACAACGGCAAACTTACGGCAACTTTTGCCAGCGAAAATACGTTTTCCAAACGACTGAAAGAAAGCTCGGATTTATTCCGCGAGATCGGCGAACAGTTGCTCGGACAGCCCTTGCGCGTGGAAGTCAGACTCAATGGGGAAGCGGTTGCGATGCCCGCGCAGGAACCCCAACAAGCGCGCGAAACGTTGCTGGAAAGCGTCCAAAACAATCCGGCGGTGAAGTTGTTGTTGGAAACTTTTCGTGGCGAAATTGTAGATGTGCGGGAATTGCGGTCTTGAGAGTCTGAGGAGTCTGGAGAGTCTGGAGAGTCAAAAGAATCATTGCCGTCAGCGACTCAAGACTCCTTAGACTTTGATGTGCTATGATGCGGCTTCGCCCCACGAGCTTTATTCACCACTAACTATTTTTCAGAGGAGTAATACTATGAGATTTCCTGGCGGGAATGACATGCGGCAGATGATGAAACAAGCGCAGAAGATGCAAGAAACGATGACGAAAGAACTGGAAGCGATGCGCGTGGATGCCTCAGCCGGCGGCGGGATGGTCAAATGCGAAATGACCGGAACGAAGGAGTTGACCTCCATCAAAATCGAACCCGAAGCCGTGAACGACATCGAGATGCTGCAAGACTTGATTGTCGCGGCCATCAACGAAGCCAATCGCAAAGTCGAAGAAGCGATGCAAGGCAAACTGGGCGGCATGCTCGGCGGCTTGAAGATTCCGGGCTTGATGTAAGATCAGTTTCGCGTTTCGCGTTTTGTGTTTCGTGGCAAACGCGCGAAACTGGAAAGCGCGAAACTCGAAACTAAAACCTATGCTTGATTACGCTGAACCTGTTACCAAATTGATTGATGAATTCAAACGCTTGCCCGGCGTCGGGTACAAATCTGCGCAACGGCTCGCGTTTCACATGCTCAAAGCCACGCCGGAAGAAGCTGACCGCTTGATCGAAGCCATCCGCGAAGTCAAAGAGAAGATCACGTTTTGCTCGATTTGCAATAATCTGACGGACACCGATCCGTGCCGGTACTGCGACAATCCGACGCGCGATCAAACGACCATTTGTGTGGTCGAAGAGCCGTATAACCTCGTCGCGATTGAAAAGACGCGCGAGTATCACGGCCTCTATCACGTGTTGCACGGCGCGCTCTCGCCGATTCGCGGCATCGGCCCGGACGAATTGAAAATCCGCAGCCTGATCGAACGTCTGCGCCCGCGCGAAGACCAAGGGCCGGAAGTCGAAGAAGTGATTCTGGCGACGAACCCCAACACCGAAGGCGAGGCGACGGCGAATTACCTAAGCCGTTTGCTGAAGCCGCTCGGCGTCAAGGTCACGCGCATCGGTATGGGCTTGCCGGTCGGCAGCGATTTGGAATATGCCGACGAAGTGACGATGCACAAGGCGCTGACGAATCGTCACGAAATGTGAGTATGAACAGCCTGCTGAAAATGCTGCCTGCGATGATTCAGTTGTCTGGCGACAACGAAGAAGTGCGCGAGCAGGCCGTTTTTGCCGCCTGGAAAGCGACCACGAATTATCAACTCTCACAAGCGTGCGCGCCCTTTCGGCTCTATCGCAAAACGCTCGTCATTGCGACCAAAGACCTGACCTGGAAGACGCAAATGGAACGCGAGAGCGCGGGGCTGATCTTCAAGCTGAACTCCAAGCTCGGCGCACCGCTCGTGACCTTCATCGAATTCCGCGTAGACCCGCACCACGTCGCGCAAATGCGCCCGAAAGAGGCCGACGATTTCCACTTTCAGCACACCGACGAATTGGTCAATGAATTAGCGGCCAATGCCGCGAAGATTAAAGACGACGCACTGCGCGAAACGTTTTTGCGTGCGGCAGCACGTTGCTTAGAGCGAAAAGAAACAGGAACTCAAAGTTAGCTATGCCCATCTCCAAAGAAGAAGTCACCAAAATCGCTACGCTCTCGAACCTCGCGCTAACGCCCGAAGAAACGGAATCGTTTTCGGTGCAACTCGCGGGCATCGTCGCCTACATTGACCAGCTCAGCGAACTCGACACCGCGAACGTGAAAGCGTGGCAACAACGCAGCGCCGGCGATGCGACCGCTTCGTATGCGTCGCGCGAAGATCGTGTCGAGCCGAGCTTAGGCACAGACATTGCGCTGTCGAATGCGCCTGATCCTGACCTCGGCCATTTCGGTGTACCCAAAGTCATCGGCAGTTAGCCTTCATCCCCGACCCAACGTTTCATGAGCATCCATTTCTCCATTGACGAACTGCACCAACTTTATGCTTCCGGCGATGCGAAGCCGAGCGAAGTGATCGCTGCCGCACTGGCGCGTATCGAACAAACGAACGAACGGCTCAACACCTTCATCACGATCAATAAAGACGCGGCTTTGCAGCAAGCACAGGCTGCCGACGCGAACATCAAAGACGCTCTCGCCACACAACCGCTCGCAGGCATTCCGGTCGCCGTCAAAGACAATATGTGTACGACGGGGCTGCGCACAACGTGCGGCTCGAAGATTCTCGGCAACTTCCTTCCGCCCTACACCGCGACCGCCGTTGCCAAGCTCGAAGCTGCGGGCGCGATCCTCGTCGGCAAAACGAATTGCGATGAATTTGCGATGGGGTCGTCGAATGAAAACTCGGCGTTCGGGCCAGTGCGCAATCCCGTCAATGAAGACTACGTGCCGGGCGGCAGTTCGGGCGGTTCTGCCGTCGCGGTCGCAGCGGATTTGTGTTCCGTGACGCTCGGTTCCGACACGGGCGGTTCGATTCGCCAACCCGCTTCGTTTTGCGGCGTCGTCGGATTGAAACCGACGTATGGTCGCGTGTCGCGCTACGGCCTTGTCGCGTTTGCATCATCGCTCGATCAAATTGGCCCATTTGGCAACAACGTCCGCGACGTCGCACGAACGCTCGGCGTGATTGCGGGGCGAGATCGCTATGATGCGACATCCTCAAATCAACCTGTGCCGAATTTCGTGAATGCTTTGACTGGCGACATCAAAGGCTTGCGCATCGGCGTGCCGCCCGAATGCTTTGGCGAAGGGCTGGATGCGGAAGTCAAAGTGAGCGTCGAAGCCGCCATCCAGAAGCTCGCCGGACGCGGCGCGGAAATTGTCGAAGTCACATTGCCGCACTCGAAATATGTGGTTGCTGTTTACTACTTGATTGCGACCGCCGAAGCGTCATCGAACCTCGCGCGCTTCGATGGCGTGCGCTATGGCTATCGCTCCGCGACCGCGAAAACATTGGCTGAAATGTATCAGCACTCGCGCGACGAAGGTTTCGGCGCAGAAGTCAAACGCCGCATCATGCTCGGCACATTTGCGTTATCGTCGGGCTATTACGACGCCTATTACGAAAAAGCCCAGCGCGTCCGCACGATGCTGTGTCAGGACTTTGCCGCCGCGTTTGAGCAATGTGATGTGATTGCGACGCCGACCGCGCCGACGCCTGCTTTTAAGCTCGGCGAAAAAGTGGATGATCCGTTGGCGATGTATCTGGACGACATTTTCACGGTGACGATCAACCTCGTCGGCGTGCCTGCGATCAGCGTTCCGTGCGGCACGTCGAGTGCGGGCTTGCCGATTGGCTTGCAGTTGATCGGGAATCATTTTGACGAAGCGCGGTTGCTGAATGCCGCGTATGCTTATGAAAATTGAACCTACTACGACTATGAAAACTCAACGCCGCGAATTTCTCAAAACTACTGGCCTTGCCACTTTGTCTCTTGCTATGCCCGCTGCTGCCAAATCGAATGAACTGCTCGTCTATGTCGGCACGTACACGAACAAAGGCACGAGCGAGGGCATTTACGTTTGCAAACTGAATTTGGCGACAGGCGCGCTGACAAAATTCAGCTCAATCAAATCCGACAATCCGGCGTTTCTCGCGCTGGATCGCAAGCGCAGGTTTCTCTATGCCGCGAATGAAATCGGCGAGTTTGCGGGCAAAAAATCCGGCGCGGTCAGCGCGTTTGCCATCAACCAGAAAACCGGCGAACTCACGTTCCTCAATCAGCAGGCGACGAACAGCCCGGGGCCGTGCAGCGTCATTGTGGACAAAACCGGCAAATGCGTGCTGACCGCGAATTATTCGGGCGGCAGCATCACGGCGTTTCCGGTCAAGCCCGACGGCAGCTTGAGCGAGGCGAGTGATCTCGTTCAGCATCAAGGCTCCAGCGTGAACCCAGATCGGCAGAAAGAGCCGCATGCGCACACGATCATCATTGACGACAGCAATCGCTTTGCGTTTTGCGCGGACTTGGGAATGGACAAGGTGATGATTTACAAACTTGATGCGAGGCGCGGCAAGTTGACGCCGAATACGCAGGCTTTCGCGCCCGTCAAATCTGGGGCTGGGCCGCGTCATTTCAAGCTTCATCCGAACAACAAATTTGCCTACGTCATCAATGAATTGGATTCGACGGTCACGGCCTTTGCGTATGACAAGACGCAAGGCACGCTGAAAGAAATCCAAACGATTCCCACGTTGCCGGGCGATTTTACAGGGATGAATTACTGCGCCGACATTCACGTGCATCCTTCCGGCAAATTCCTGTACGGCTCCAATCGCGGGCACGACAGCATCGTCGCGTTTGCGGTGGATGGCGCGACAGGCAGGCTGAGCGTCGTTCAGCATCAAGCGACGGGTGGCAAATGGCCGCGCAATTTCGCGGTTGATCCGACCGGGCAATTTTTATTGGTCGCCAATCAGAACACGGACAACATTGTGGTCTTTCGTCTGAACCAACAAAACGGTCAGCTCACGCCCACCGGGCACACGCTGGAACTCCCCCTGCCGGTCTGCCTGAAACTGATCCCGAGTTTTTCCTGAGACCTCTTCTGCTTTGCAAAAATATAGCGAAAGGATGTTAACTTATCACTTGACTCCCTTCGGCGCTGTGTGTATTCTCCCCCTCGCTAGGCTAACTAATCTTTGTTTAAGAAAAGTGATTGTTAGACAATTACTCATTCTGGCTGAGAAGTACAGACTATAGTGACTTTAGAATGGGCAGTTCCTTGTGAGCTAACCTGGCGAAAGCAAAGTTGCTATATTCGCAGTTTCCAGACACTGGTGGCGTGGTACTGCGGATTGCTAGTCACACCACTTCGTGCTCAAGAAAACAGGCGTTTCTTTAGCAGAGCAAGGTGCTGGGAGTTTTCTTGAAAATTAAGCAAGAAACCCCTAAGCATTTGTAACGTTGGTATAAGAAACCAACCCTCAATTCCTGAGTTGTACCCGGCAGCAACTTAGTATTCCCCCATATTACTGTTTCGTTACCTTTCGGAGTGCCCCAGTACTCCTTCCTTGGTGTTTCTACTGTAAAGCGCAAGGAATCGCGATTTTTTTGGGGACTGTTCGGAAAGCGAACTACACGGTCAGGTGTACGTGTATGCCATTTGCCCCAGCAACAAAATGTCTAAAAGGCACTCACAAAATGCTTCTATCTCTCAGGGCGAAGTTCTGTCGTTTTTTTCCTGTAGTTAGTCGCGCTTTGCATTGCGCTGAAAAAAAGTCGTTGCAAGGCAACGGAGGCTGTGTTGGCACGAACATTATTGAGGCCCGGCAGCGGTAGAAGAGAACGCTCCTGGCAACGCTAGAGCGAAGGACATCAGGTGGAACCCTTATGTTGTTATTGATCACTCAGCAAGAGCCTTTCCTGCTGCTGTTATTGGGAATTTTATTGCTGTGTGTGGCGGCAGGGCTGGAGCGGAATCGGCTGAGTTGGATGAAAAGCAAATTCGTCGGGAAGGGACTCGAGGCTCGGTCATTGCTATCGCACAAACGAGTCTCCCCAACCATTAACTATCATCGAGGTCGCAATGGGAAATATTAGACCACGCAAAATAAGTGAATTAGCGGCTGTTATCTGGCAGCGTAAAGGCGTCATTATTTTAGTGACGACAGCAATGTTGCTCGCAACAATACTCATCGTCAAACGGATCCCGGATACCTACGAATCACGCGGACTTGTGATTGTTTCTGCCGCTGCTGCGGACTCGCCCGTGGTGACTTCACAAATCACGGCAGCTTCTCAGCAACTAACCAGTCAGCATCAACTCACCGCACTGGTGCGCAAATACTCATTGTACCCGGCCCTGAAAGACGAAGATGCCATTCAGGTCTTGGGCAAAGCGATTAAGACGGAAGTCAAGCAGCGGGGCTATTATCCCGATGGCCCGGAATCCTTCAAAGTTTCATATCGCCACCCCGATCCTAAACTGGCGCAGCAGGTTGTGAGTGAGTTGGTCGAGGTATTCAATCAATCCAATGAAACAACGAAAAAACAAGCAGGGCAGGAACTGAACAAACTGGGGCAGGAGTTGACAGAAGTGGAAACCCAGCTTCAGAAATTAGCCGCTTTGGCCAAACAAGAGGAGCGCCTGCTGCAAAGTGGGCCGAAAGTCGTTACGGATTCTACGGCGGTCCATACGCAACGGATCACAACCATTGAGGCAATTGGAAGTTTGACCGATAAACAATTTAGTCTGGAACAGCAAATTGCAGCTCTCAAGAAACAAATTGCCGACCAGGAAAAACTGGTGAAACAGACCGCTCCCCCCAGCCCTTCAAAAAGTGCGCAAGGGCCGCTGTTGGTACGCAAAGCCGAATTAGAAGCTCAACTCAAGGAGTACGCGAAGCAATACACGGCCAAAAACCCGAAAGTGATTACCGCACAAACGGCATTGGCGGAGGTCAATCGCCAATTGGCGGCTTTGGAAGCGACACCCGATGGCGAGTTCTCCGCCGCCGCCTCGTTAGAAGCACAGGAACTACGAGCGTATCGGCGAGACTTAAATCGGCTCGAAGCCGACTTGGAGATCACCCGTCGTGAGTTGACGCGCAAACAGGAGTTCCTGGCCAAGTTGCCGTCGGTAGACCCTAACGCTGTATACACGAAACCAGATACGACAACACCGACTGAGCAGCCTGCGAATCTTGAGGGAGCCGTTTATGCCAACCTCAGTGAACGCTATCGAACCTTGCTGGCACGGCGCGAGGGGTTGCAGAAAATTGTGACTGGAACGGGCGTGTTTCAGGTTCTGGATTATCCGGTTCTGGCACAAGTTCCAGTCGGCCCAAACCGTCTGCTCTTCAAATTATTAGGCGCGGCTTTGGGATTGCTGATCGGGCTGGCCGTTGCTTTGGCGCTTGAATTGCCCCGCTTGACCCGGATTCAGGATGAGCGAGACGTAGATTACCTGTTAGGCGCTCCGGTCTTAGCCTTGATTCCTGAGACGTTAACTCCTGCCGAAAGCACGCGCGTGCAGCGCCTGCATTTGGCCCGCGGAGTTTTGGTGCTGATGTTGGTGGGAGGGCTGATCCCGGCAGTTTATTTTTTACTTAAGGGCATCGGCGTCCTCCAAATGTTGGGCGGGCGCTAATTTTATGACTTCGAAGGAGATCTGAAATGGGTAAGGTTTTTGAGGCAGTCAGCAATAATGAGGACGAATCTCTATCTGAGCCAGACGTGGAAGCGCAAGAACAGGAGCATCCGCACAATGAGCAAGGCACCTTTTTGGCCCGCACCAATGGTCGCATGCTGGAACCTGTGGAAAAAATCAATCTGAAACGTGCTCCCTCCACTGCGCTGGCTGAAAAAGACCGGTTCCGGTTGGACGAATTCGCCCTCGTGCGCAAAGCGTTGGCTCGGACCCGGGCGGTCACGCTTGATCCTGATCGCCTGGCGCCCCACTTGGTGACGTTGCAGGAACTGCCCTCGCCCGAAGCCGAGCAGCAATATCGCCGTCTTGCTGTCGGGTTGATTACGGCGGCGATGGATCGGCCTTTCAAGCGCATTTTGTTCACCTCCGCACAGCACGGGGAGGGACGCACGTCGGTCATGCTGAATCTCGCCGGCACGCTGGCCCGCGCCCGCAAGCGCGTGCTTGTCATTGAGACAGACCTCACGCGCCCGTCTGTGATGCGTTTGCTGGGGTTGGAGTCTGAAGTCGGAATAGCAGAAGTGTTCACCGATAATGCGCGCCTCGATGAGGCCGCTGTTACGATTCAGCCCTTCGGCATCACCGTTCTGGTCACGCGGGAAGCGATTGACAACCCGGCAGAAATTCTCGCTTCCAATGAATTCCGTGAACTGCTCAATCTGTTCGAGCAGGACTTCGATTTTATTCTCTTTGACTCGCCCCCTTTGTTGGATTCCGCCGATGCCAATTTGCTGACGCGCATGGTGGATACAACGTTGTTAGTGATTCGCCCCGGCAAAACGAGTACCGCGCAAATGGCCCAGGCCGTCGCGTTGCTCGACCGGGAAGACATCTCCGGGGTGGTAATGAACCGTGTCCCGCATTGATGAGAGGCTGCCCCGCCCCATCATCGTGCATTACCCGAAGCATTGAGGAGACGTTATGAATAAGCATCTTTGTCCCGCGAGTTGCTGCGTGCCTCGCCTAATCCTGACCAGCTTGATCGTTGCCTTGGTGGTTTGTCTCAGCCTGTCCGTTAGGGCGCAACAGACCGCCACGCTGACCAAAGAAAAATCTACCGCGATCAAAACCGAAGGCACTCAACCACCTGCGCAGGCGGGAGTTTCTGAGGAGCAGGTGTTTCAAAACGCCTATCGCAAGTTTTACGAAAGCTACAAGCTTGGCCCGAACGACGAACTGGCCATCCGCGTGCAAGGCGAGCCGGAATACTCACTGGAAAAAGTCAAAATCTCGCCCGTTGGTCGCATCTATCATCCGCTCCTCGGCGATGTCGAAGTCGCCGGGCGAACCGTTCAGCAATTGACCGAGGAACTGGCCAAAGAACTGACCGAATACCTGCTGAACCCGAAGGTGAGCATTTCGCTCCTGGAAACCAGAAGCGCCAAGGTCGGCGTGCTGGGCGAAGTGGTGAATCCGGGCATCCTCGTGATGGCGGAGCCGATGCGCGTGCTGGACGCGATCAAGGCGGCGGGCGGCTTTAGCGACTTAGGCAGCAAATCCAATGTCATTGTCTATTCGCAGGCCGAAAATGGTGCCATTAGCAAGCGTCAAGTGAACATCGCCAAGCTGCTGGACGGCAAAACCTCGGCGCAGGAAAACGTTGAGTTGCATCCGGGCGACACGGTCGAGGTGCAAGGCAATGCCAAGAAAAAGGTCGGCGTCATCATGTCCCTCACCGGCCTCAGCAATTTTATGAATGTGGTGGGGCGCGGAGGCGGAGGGCGCTGAAGAGTTTACGAAGGGAGGTTAGCAATGAATCTACAAGGTGAGAATGGCTCCTCGAATCTACCGGGCTTGAATGGCTCCTCCTCGTTGGTGGATTCGCCTCACCATCAGCTCGAGACGGCTATGAATTCTACGGACGCAGAGTTGGGTGAACACCATATCCGGGACGGGTTTGCCCGGCACACCCCGCTTTCAATCTTCGTGCGCGAACGCCTGACCGAACTGGGCATGAAGCAGGCCGATTTCTGCCGCCTGAACATGTTTGATCAAGGCATGCTCTCGCGCATTCAGAACTCGATGGTCTTCAACCTGAATCTGGAAAGCGCCCTGCGCTTGGCGATTGGCCTGCGAGTTTCGCCCCTCAAAATTCTCGAATTGATTGAACGCCCGGACTTACACCAATTGATCCTGGGGGCGTATGCCCATGAGTTGCCCGAACTGGCGACGTTGTCATCGCACCCGAACCCACAAATCCCCCGAAACGCCCCATAACCTACGAATGGAGAGTCACCAGATGGTAGCAGAAATCGTTTTCCTCACTGCGATTGCGTTGATTATCTATAGTTATATTGGGTACCCAATAGTTTTGTTTGTCCTGAGTTCCTTGTTCTCGCGGCAAACACGGCGTGCCGACATCACCCCACGGGTCTCGCTCATTATTACGGCGCGCAACGAAGAGAAGGATATTCGAGCCAAACTCGAAAATGCCCTCGACATGGATTACCCAGAGGAATTGTATGAAATCATTGTCGCGTCGGATTGTTCGACCGACCGCACCGACGACATTGTCCGCAGCTTTGCTGACCGGGGGGTCATTCTTTATCGAGAAGACCGTCACTACGGCAAAACTATCACGCAAAATCACGCGGTCAAACACTCGACCGGTGAAATCCTGGTGTTCTCGGACGCCACCACGATTTACGAAAAACACGCCTTGCGCGCCATTGTGCGGCAATTTGCTGACCCACAAGTCGGCTGCGTGGCGGGGCAATTGATTTACATAGACCCGAATTCGACCACCGTTGGCAAAGGCTGTAGTTCGTATTGGAACTACGAAAAACTCATCAAGCATTTCGAGAGCAGGCTGGGGTCGTTGATTGGCGTCAGCGGTTGTTTATATGCCGTGCGGCGAAGCTGCCAGGTGCGCCTGCGCGATGACATGATTGACGATTTCGTCATCGCCTCGGAAATCCGCGGGATGGGTTTGCGCACCGTGTACGAGCCGGAAGCGATGGCCTTCGAGGACACCAACAAAGGCTACCGCGACGAATTCAAAATGCGCGTGCGCATCGTCAAACAAACCCTCAACGCCATCTGGCGCTATCGCTCGTTGATGAAGGGGCACGAAGACGGCAGCTATGCCTTTCAAATGATCTCGCACAAGGTCATGCGCTATCTCGTGCCATTTTTCCTGCTCGCGGTTTTGATCTCCAACTGTTTTCTGGTGGAGCCGAATGATCTGCTCGCACTCTTTGAGCGCCGTTGGGACTGGCCGACAGCGGACACATTCTGGCCGCAGCTATTGACGCTCAGCCTCGTGGGGCAAGTGCTCTTCTATTTGGCTGCCGCATTTGGCTACGTGCTCAACCGCTTGGGGATCAAACGACTTGGCCCGCTCGCGTTGCCGGTTTACTTCGTGCTGGTCAATTTGGCCGTCCTGTTTGCGATGGTGAAATCGGTGGGCGGCGAGAACTACGTTGTGTGGGAACCAAACCGGGACGCCGAAACGGCCAAGATGGACAATCTTCACCCGATGCGGGGGTAAAAGAGGGTTGGCGATGGAAACAGGGGGCGACCTGAAAGCGGGAGTTTTGTTGTAATGAAACAAGCTGTTCTGAACATGATGCTGAAGACGGGGGTTTTTGCGCCATTTCGTTTGGCGCACCGTTCCCAGGCGCTCATTCTGTGCTATCACCGGTTCAGCGCGCAACCAGGGAGCCGCACCACCTCGGCTCCGCTGTTGGCCGAAAATCTCCGCTACCTCAAAGCGCATTACACCATCGTCTCGCTGGCCGAACTGGCGGCGCGGCTCCAGCGGGGACAATCTGTGCGTGGCCTCGCCGCCATCACCATTGATGACGGCTACGCGGATGCGTACGAAGTTGCGTTCCCGTTGCTGCGGCAATATCAAGCGCCCGCGACGCTGTTTGTGACGACGGATTTTTTGTCGCGCAAGACGTGGCTCTGGACGGACAAACTGCGCTACATCGCGCTGCGCACGGCGGCGCGCGAGTTGCGATTCACGCTCAAAGGACAAACGCGATGTCTGCCGCTCAACGGGCAATATTCGCGGCTGGCCGCTTCCGATCAGGCCAATGACCAACTCAAGGCGTTGCCCGATGAGGTCAAAGACCGCGAAATCGTGCGCCTGGCCCAGGCGCACGACGTGACGTTGCCGCCGTTGCCGCCGGAGGAATACCGCGCCATCACCTGGGCCCAAGCGCGCGAAATGGATGCGCAGGGCGTGGCGATTGAATCGCATACCGTCACGCACCCGATTCTGACGCAAGTGGACAGCCAACGATTGCGCTTCGAGATGGGCGAAGCGCGGCGACAACTCGCGGCGGAACTGGACCGTGACGTACGACTTTTTTGCTATCCCGATGGCGCGTATAACGCAAGTGTGCGCGCCGCTGCTGCCGAAGCAGGTTATGCCTGTGCGGTGACAACCACGCACGGGCTGAACGCCGCCCACAGCGATTTGCTCACCTTGCGCCGTGTGCATGGCGAAGCCGATCACGCGCATTTTGTGCAAGCGACGAGCGGGTTCGAAGCCTTCAAAATGAAATGGATCAAACGAACAAAACAACGAACAGGATAAAGATTGCTGCCCCAGGCATGCCCGAACTGAAACAGGCGTTTTAGTTGGGGTTTCTAAGGAGGTCTTTGATGTCGAATCACCGCAAGAGTTTTCATCCCCAATCCAGTTTGACTGGAACTGCTGCTCTCTGGCGGACTAATGCGTCGTCCTCAAAACGACAAGGAGTGTTATTCAAGAAAGTAAAAACCTGGTTTACGCGGACGACCCCGAGTCCCGAACCCAGGCTTGAGCAGCAGAATGCACGGCTGCTTTCGCTGTGTGCCACGCCGTTGCCGCTCGTCGAGAGCGGCGTGGAAGAAAACGAATAAGGAGTTAAGCGTCTAAGCCGATGGCAGTAGGAGTGGCAAAACTGAAAAAGCTCACCAACCTGCACGAACTTCGCGTGCGTGGTTGGCAGGAGTTGAGCAAACTGCGCGACCGCGTGCTCAATGCACATCCGACCGAGATGAGCGACGAGGCGTTGTACAAGGCATTTACGCCCGCCGCGCGCAACGGTTCGGGCACAGGCACGGCGGCACTCCTACTCCATCGGTTACGGACGCAAAGCGGTTTGTTTTTGCCCGCGTTCGCCGCACGCCCCGGCATCGTTGCCACGATGCAGCAGCGGTTTCCGACCGAATGCGCCGCCATTCTGGCGAGTGCAGAAAAAGCCTGCGCCGGGAAATTCGATTTGCTCGGATATGACAATCTCGATTTCGGAACGCCGATTGACTGGCATCTGGAGCCACGCACGGGCCAGCACACGCCGATGCTTCATTGGAGCCAAATTGACCCGGTCAATCCGGTGGCGGCGCTAGACCCGAAGATTGTTTGGGAACTCAACCGGCATTCACACTTTGTCACACTGGCGCAAGCGTATTGGCTGACGGGCGAGCAACGCTTTGTCCAAGCCTTCGTCGAACAAACCAGCGCGTGGATTGACGCCAATCCCGTCGGCATCGGCATCAATTGGGCGTCCGCCATCGAAGCCGCCTTTCGCGCGGTGGTGTGGCTCTGGGCCTTGCATTGGTGTGCCGATTCGCCGTGCATCACGCCGCAGTTCGTCAGCAAAATCGTCAAGTCGCTGCTGGAACAAGGGCGGCACGTGGAGAAATATCTCTCGACCTATTTCAGCCCGAACACGCATTTGACGGGCGAGGCGTTGGGGTTGCTCTACATCGGTTTGGCGCTGCCGGAACTGCGCGTCGCCGAACATTGGCGCAAACTTGGACTGCGGATTTTGCTGGAACAATTGCCCCGGCACGTGCGCGCGGACGGCGTGTATTTCGAGCAAAGTTCGTACTACCACCGCTACACGACCGATTTCTATTTGCATTTGCACGCACTGCTGCGTGCCAACGATCTGCGTTTGCCGGCGGCGGAAGAGCAATTGTTGTGGCAGAAGTTGGAACTGCTCTACGAACATTTGCTGTGGCTGCAACGCCCCGACGGCACGTCGCCTTTGTTTGGCGATGACGACGGCGGACGACTGCTCAAATTTGCGCCGCGTGCCAGCAATGATTTTCGCGACACGTTGGCAACGGGCGTTCTGCTCTTCAGACGCGGCGACTGGAAACACGCTGCCGGGTCTGCGCCTGCCGAATTGCTCTGGCTGTTCGGCGTCGAAGGCTTGCAACAGTACGACGAAGTCGAAGCGACAGCGCCCGCGACCAAAGCACGCGCGTTTGCGACGAGCGGGTACTTCGTGTTGCGCAGCGGTTGGGAACGCGCGGCGAGTTCAGTGCTGATGGATTGCGGGCGACACGGCGCAGAAAGCGGCCCCGGTCACGCGCATTCCGATGCGCTCTCGCTGGAATATGCCGCGCGCGGGACGACGTGGATCGTTGATCCGGGCACATTTATTTACGGCGCGGATGCGGCCACGCGCGATTGGTTTCGCTCGACCGAAGCCCACAACACTGTGATGGTGGATGAGCAGCCGCAGTCGCAACCCAGCGTGCCGTTTGCGTGGCGCACGCAGGCCGATGGCGAGTTAATCGAATTCAAAGACGGCGGCGACTGGGCCGTGATGGAGGGTCGGCATAATGGCTATGCGACGCTCAGCGATCCGGTCACGCACGCGCGCGCGGTTGTACTGCTGCGCGAAAAAGTTTGCCTGCTGGTGACGGACAAATTCACCGCGCAAGCCACACACAAATACACATTGCGTTTTCATCTGACTCCAGCCTGCACGGCGCGTGCGGTCGGGAATCGCATCGAAGCGCAAACGGTGCGAGGCGAACAACTCACAATCACTGTCTTCGCGGCGGGCGATGTGCAAAACAAAGTGCAAGCGCGAGTGGAAGACGGTTGGGTGTCGAGTTGTTATGGGCAACGCGCCGCTGCCCCCGTGGCGGCGTTTGAAGTTTCCAGTGTGGGGATTACGGAGTTGGTTTCGGTGTTAGCAAGCACTTGTAGTTGACATCATCAAGCGCAGACAGCGGGCGCTGGTTAAAACCGGGTGAAAAAGCTCTGGAAAAAAGTGATGAATCGCAATTGAGAATATATTTAGGAGCGTATCCAAATTTTATGAAGATCGTGCCGAGCAAAGCGGCCTTGAACCCAAGCCGTGCTGAAATGTCGTGGTGGCATCCCTCCCACGACCAAGTGCGTCGGTGTTCGTGCTTTGGTGCGTTCGAGTCATCTGTTCTGGCCCTCGTGCCGGAACGGCAGAAAAGACCAAAACCGACTTCTTTCCCCTCGTTTCGCTGCACGTCGGCGCGGTTCCTGACCGATTGGATGGTGGTGCAATGTGAATGAATAGCGATTGTGCGCTGGTTGCCTGTCCGCAACCGCCGCGCCGAATTCGTGCCCGTCAAAGCAAACGGTACAGTCTTGATCCCAGCAGGCCGAAAAAGATCAATCACTTAATGACTGACCGCATCCCCGAGATTCTTTGTTGACGCCGATCCCCTACGCTGGCCGAGTTTGCCAATGTGCGTCTACGGCGGCGCACGCAATCAGCAGCGGCTGAGCGTAGTTGGGGCTACTGAGAATGAACGGAACTTTGAGTTATTAGGAGTAGAGAACCAATGAAATTGAGCATTTTTGGTCTGGGTTATGTCGGGTGCGTGTCCGCCGCGTGTTTCGCTGCGGCGGGACACGATGTGCTGGGTGTAGACGTCAATCAAGTGAAGGTGGACATCATCAACGGCGGTCTCAGCCCGATAGTCGAACCGGGCGTGGATGATCTGATCGCTGCGGCTGTGAAAGAACAACGACTGCGCGCGACGACCGATGTGGCGCAGGCGGTCGCGGACTCCGATGTGTCGCTAATTTGCGTTGGCACGCCGAGCAATCATAACGGCAGCCTCGACCTGCGCTATATCAAGCGCGTGTGCCAGGAAATCGGCGCGGCGCTGGAGAAAAAGCAAAGCTATCACATCGTTGCCATTCGCAGCACGATGCTGCCCGGCACGATTGCCAGCCTCGTCACGCCGACGCTCGAAGTTTATTCGGGCAAACGCGCGGGACGGGATTTTGGCGTCGCCATCAATCCAGAATTCCTGCGCGAAGGCACTTCGATTCACGACTTCAATCATCCGCCGTTCACGCTCATCGGCGCGGACGACGAAGACGCGGCGGCTCCGCTCCGACGGCTCTACGCGCATTTGGACGCGGCAGTGCTGACCGTCGGGATCAAGGAAGCCGAGATGGTCAAGTATGCGTGCAACTCGTTCCACGCGGTGAAAGTGACGTTTGCGAATGAAATCGGGATGCTGGCCAAAGCTCTCGGCGTGGACAGTCATCGCGTGATGGAAGTCTTCTGCCAGGACACGAAGCTGAACCTCTCGCCGTATTACTTGAAACCGGGCTTCGCGTTCGGCGGCTCGTGTTTGCCGAAAGATTTGCGCGCACTGAATCACAAGGCGAAAGAACTCGATGTGGATTTGCCGATGCTCAGTTCGGTGTTGCCGAGCAATCAATTTCAGATTGAGCGCGTCGTCGAGATGGTGTTGCGCACGGGGCGCAAGAAAGTCGGACTGCTCGGTTTGAGCTTCAAACCCAACACCGATGACTTGCGCGAAAGCCCGCTCGTGACGTTGGTCGAGCGGTTGCTGGGCAAAGGCTTGAAGCTTTCGATCTATGACCGCGAAGTCGAATTGGCGCGCTTGTTCGGCGCGAACAAAGAATTCATCGAAAACGAAATCCCGCATATTTCTTCGCTGATGTGCAAGGACTTGCAGGACGTCGTGGATCACTCGGAAGTCCTCATCATCGGCAAGAAAGACGAAGAGTTTCGCAAGATCGTCGAAGCCAACGGGCGCTTGATGATTGACCTCGTGCGGCTGACCGAGCGCCCCGACGGAAAAGAAGACAAGCAGGAAAATTATCACGGCATTTGCTGGTAAACGCATGAACCCAACAGAGGTCACAACTGAAAAGACCGAAGCGCCCCAGCAAGGACTGACGCAGCGCGCGGCGTTGTTGATGGTGGCGAATGTGGTCGCCACGGCCATCACCGTCGCCTTGCCGTTGGTGTTGGTGCGGACGATGAGTCAGACAGATTACGGGCTGTACCGACAAGCGTTCCAGATTATGACGACCGCGCTCACGCTGCTGAATTTACAGGTCGCCGTCAGCGTCTTCTATTTTTCCGCGCGCGAGCCGGAGAAGAAATTGCAGGTGGCGCTGAACGTGATGATCTTCTACAGCCTCGTCGGCGCGCTGGTCTTTCTCACGTTTCTGTTTTGGCCGAGTTGGGTGACGTTAATTTTTCAAGGCGCGGAGTTAGTGCCGCACGTGCCGCTGTTGGGCTTGGCGATTCTGTGTTCGCTCGTTTCGACGAACTTGGATGCGATTCCGATTGCCGCGGGTGATGTCGCCAAAGCGTCGGCGCTGATCGTGCTTGCGCAACTCTCGAAAGCGATTGTGATGATCGTCGCGGCGCTGGTCTTCGGCAGCCTCACCGCGATTCTGATTGCGTCGGTGCTTCAGAGCCTCGCACAGATCGCGTTCATGCTGATCTACATTCGCGGGCGCTACGGGCGCTGCTTCGCGGCGTTTGAGTGGCCGCTTTTCAAAGCGCAGATCGGCAATGCGTTGCCGTTCGGCATCGGCGGCATTGTGGCCATTGTGCAAAACGACATGCACAACTATTTCGTGTCGCATCACTTCGATCCGGCCACGTTTGCCGTGTACGCGATTGGCTGTTTTCAATTGCCGATTCTGGGGATGCTCGCCGGGTCGTTTGCCAGCGCGTTGAATCCTGAACTGGCCGCGCATAAAGAGGCGCGGGATAAGCGGGCGATCATCAAACTCTGGATGGAAGTGATCGGCAAGCTGGCGTTTTTCTTTGTGCCGATGTTCGCCGCGTTGCTGGTGTTGCGACGGGAATTCATCACGGCGCTGTTCACGGCGGACTACGTGGCTTCCGTGCCGATCTTCGCGCTCAATTTGTTCAGCATCCTGGCCGGGACGTTGGTTCACATGCATATTTTGCGGCTCTTCGAGGAACTCAAATATTTTCGCTTGAAGCTGTATTTAGTGCTTGTTCCCGTGACGTGGGGCGCGCTTTCGCTCGGCTTGCATTGGCGTGGGTTGATGGGCGTGGCGCTGGCGGCGGTCGGCATGCAAATGCTCGATCTGGGGCTGACGCTGGCGCGCATCAATCGGGAGTTGAAAGTGACGCGGCGCGACTTGCGTGCGTTGGCTTCCGTGCTGCGGGCGACCGCCGCAGCGGTTGTGGCGGCGCTCCTGACGCTGGGCGTCAAATCGTTGTTGCCGCCTGCGCCGCCGCTCGTGATCTTTTTGCTCTGCGGGGCACTGTTCGGGTTGGTTTACTTGTTGACGGCGTTTGCCGTTGGGGCTGTGAGCGCCGAGGAAAAGGCGCTTTTGCGCAAGCTTTGGCACAAGCTCACGCGCCATCGGTTGCTGCGGGTTTCTTCGGCAACGGAATGTTAATGACATGAGTGTTTGGAGTGACAAATCAGATGATCTTGCCTCGCGCGTCGGCGTGTTGTTTCAACGTCCGCGACAAGCGCGCATGTTTGCGCCGCGCCCAACAGCGGACACTGCTGCGACGACGGCACAGAACCGCACGGAAGAGCGCAGCAATGGGAAGCACCGCTGGGCGTTCGCGGGTCTCTATCTGGTGATGTCGCTGGTGTACTTTCGCCCACAGGAAGTGCTGCCGGATGTGTTTGGCGAGGCCCCATTGGTCAAGGTGGCGACCATCGTGACGATTGTCTTATACCTCTTCTCCAAAATTGCCGCGTCTGAGCGAATCGTTAGCTGGCCTTTGGAAATGAAGATGGTCGTGCTGATGTGGACGTTGGGCGTGCTCTTCTGGCCTATCGCCGTTTCGCCGCAGGACAGCTTCAATGTGTTGTTCGATCCGTTTATCAAAACGATCATCGTCTTCGTTATGCTGCTTGGGCTGGTGGACACGCGCCAACGATTGCGGCGGTTGTTCGCCATCATGGTGTTTGGCCAGGTGATGTATGCCCTCAGCGCGATTAAGACGTTTCTGGAAGGCGGCTACAGCGAAGCCGCATCCTTTCACCAGCGCATTGCGGGCTGGGGCGTCACCTACGCCAACCCGAACGATTTGGCTTCGGTACTGAATCTGATTCTGCCCTTTGCCGTGTGCTTTGGCTTGACGCGGCAGAAACTGGTGCGGCCCGTCTACTTTGCCTTTGCGGCGCTTTCAGCGGTCGGCGTCTTCGTCACCTTCTCGCGTAGCGGCTTCATTGGATTGGTGATTGTCAGCGTCTTCTTAGTTTGGAAACTCTCGCGGGGCTATCGCGTGCGTGTTTTGCTGGGGGCTTTGTTGGTGTCGGCGGTATTGGTCGCGGCGCTGCCGGGCCGCTATGTGGCGCGACTTTCCACCATCGTCAACCCGGAGGCGGATGCGACGCACTCGGCGCAGGAACGCCGGAAGTTGCTGGAACGCGCGGTAGAAGTGGCCGTGAAACGCGCTGTCGTTGGCATTGGCGTGGGCAATTTTCATATTTTCTCCGTCAACGAACGGGTGGCGCACAATTCGTATCTGGAAACGGCGGCGGAACTGAGCGTCATTGGTTTGATCGCTTACCTGATACTGATTTTCGCGCCTTTTCGGTCGCTGCGGCGCATTGAACACGAGACGTACAAGAATGGCCCCCACCCGGATTGGGAGGCCTACATCATCAGTATCTGTCTGCAAGCCTCAATGGTCGCCTACATCGTCTATGGTTTCTTCGGCTCAGTGCAATATCTCAATTTCCTGTATTTCGGCGTCGCGTACATCGTGACGTTCCGACAAATCTACACAGCGGAAAAGGAGAAGAAGGAGATTGCGAAAGCCGTCGCGGAGGCCAGCACTTCTTTGACGAAGGGTGTTCTGTGGCACTCACCGCAAGAGAAGCGCCTGCAACTCACCAGCGGTACGCAATAAGTTTGTGCGCCGCGCAAGTTTTACGATTGGTATGAGCAATTTGGCTAGAACAACTCGTGACTGGTTATCCCGTCGGGCGTTAGTGCCCTCGACGCACTTGTTGCAGATGGTGCGCGGTGCGCGCCACGAGCGCGCTGTGTACTTCACCGGTCTGCGCTTTCGGCGCGAAACTGCCGGGTGGAACCGCGATCAGAAGATGGCGTGGATGCTCGACCGCTTGCGCTTTTCGGTGCGTCGCGCCTATCGCGAAACAAATTACTACCGCGAACAATTTGATCGCATCGGTTTTGACCCGCGCGCCGATTTTGGCTTTGCCGACTTCGCGCATTTGCCTGCGCTCGGTCGTGAAGACATCCATCGGGCGGGACAACAACTGGTCTCGAACGCCGTTCCGCGCGAACTGTTGCAACGCGATGCGACGGGCGGATCGAGCGGCACGCCGACTGAAATTTGGCTCGGCCCCGAAGAACGTGGCTGGCGCGAAAGTTCCGGCGAGACGTTTATGCGACGACTGGGGCTGCCGCTCGGCACGCGGATGGGCTATTTCTGGGGACATCATCTCGATCCGTTGATGACCGACAGCTTGCGGATGCGACTGCATTGCTTCATCAACAACACGAAGACCTTCAATTGTTTTCGGCTCTCGCCTGAAGTGTTCGAGAGCTATCACCAGGAATTCGAGCGGTGGCGTCCGACCTGCATTGTGGCGTATGCCGCCGCGCTCGGTCATTTCGCCGAATATGTGTTGGAGCGGGGCTACCAGCCGAACTACCCGACGAAGTGTTTCGTGACGGGGGCGGAGAAGCTCGTGCCGCAGCATCGCGAGTTGATCGAAGCCGCGTTTGGCAAGCCCGTTCACGAACGCTATGGCAGCCGCGATGTGGGCTACATTGCGTACCAAATGAACCCGGCGCAATCGTACGACTTTGAAATTGATTGGGCGGATTTGCTGCTCGAACCGGAAACGCCCATTGAACCGGGAGCTGAGCGGTCATCCATCCTCGTCACGAAGCTGCACGCCGATGGCATGCCGATGCTGCGCTATCGCATTGACGATGTCGGGCATTTCCCGACGGACAGTCGCGCCGGGCATCCGACGTTTTTCCTGCACGAAGTCGTCGGGCGCGTGACGGACGGCGTTTGGCTGCCGGATGGGCGCTGGATTCACGGCATCGAGTTTCCGCACCTGCTGAAAGATCACCCGGTGCGCGAATTTATGTTGCTGCAACGCCCGGATTATTCCGTGCGCCTGATGATCGTGCCGAAGAACGGCTTCGGCGCAGAGAGCCAGCACAAGATCGAAAACATCGTGACGGCCAATTTGCCCGGCCTCGACGTGAAGGTCGAAGTCGTTGAGGAAGTGCCGCGCACCAAAGCCCGCAAATGGCGACCAGTCGTCAGCGAAGTGAAATCGGCGAAAGGAGTCCTGCAATGAAAGAAGCACGAGCAGAAAAGCTTCCGAGCCTGTTAGAAGACGCGCGGGTCGCAGCGGCGGCGCTGTCTGCGTACGACTCCAATTTGGTGGAAGAATCGTTGGCGCGCGTAACGACCGAGTTGGGTTGGAGCGACGACCGCGGCCCGTTTGGCAAGGTGATTCCGGCGCGCGCGCGCGTGCTGGTCAAACCCAATCTCGTGCTGCACGAAAATCAAGGGCCGTGGGGCATGGAACCGGTTGTGACGAATCTCGCGCTGATCCGTGTGGTCGTGGAAGCCGCGTTGCGCGCCGGGGCGGCAGAAGTTTTGGTTGGCGATGCGCCGTTGCAGGGCTGCGATTTTGAGCGCCTTTTGCGCGTGACAGGGATGGCCGAATGGGCCGCGCAGTTGATGCAACGCGAGCCGCGCTTCAAAGGCATCCGCGACTTTCGCCGCACAACCTGTGTGTTTGTGAACGGCGTGCGACAGGCCAGCGAAGGCTTGCAGACGGAAGATCATTTCACCCTGTTTGATTTGGGCGCGAACAGTCTGCTGGAACCGATCACGAATGACCGCGCGCCGTTTCGCGTTACCTGTTACGACCCGCGTTTGCTGGCACGCACGCACGCGCCGGGACGGCATCAGTATCTGGTTGCGCGCGAAATCGTCGAAGCCAATGTCGTCATCAATTTGCCCAAGCTGAAAACGCATAAAAAAGCCGGCATCACCAACGCGCTCAAAAATCTGATTGGGATCAACGGCAACAAAGAATATCTGCCGCATCATCGCGTCGGCGGAACAACGGCAGATGGGAGTGGCGGTGACTGTTACCCCAAACGCAATCCGCTCAAACGAGCGATTGAATATGCCTCTGACCGCGAATATATGACCCCGTCGTTCAGCGCCGCGCGTGCCTGGCACAGCGTCGGGAAACAGTTTGATCGAGCGGCGCGTTTGCTCGGCGATCAACTCGGCGTGGAAGGGTCGTGGTCGGGTAACGACACGATTTGGCGCACCTGTTTAGACCTCAATCGCATTCTGTTGTATGGCCGTGCGGACGGCACGATGAGCGACGAACCGCAGCGCCAGATATTGCATGTCGTGGATGCGGTGGTGGCCGGGCAGGGCGATGGCCCGTTGGCTCCCGAACCGCTGCCGCTGGGGCTGCTTTTGGCGGGACAGAATGCCGCCGCCGTAGATTGGGTGGGTGCGTTTTTGTTGGGCTACGAACCAGAGCGGGTTCCTCTAACCCGCGAGGCCTTTGGGAATTTTCCCTGGCCGCTTACCACCTTCCCCGCGATAGAGGTCAGGTTCCTGAGGGGGTGGAGGAAACACGAAAAAGCTTTCGAAGCAGGGGGCCTTACCTTGCCAGTTAAGCATCCCATTGGCTGGCGTGACGCTGCACGCTCCGCTTCGAGAGAGGATGAAACTATTTATGCTGAAGAAGTTGAAGCAAGTGACTTTGGGTAGCTTGAAAACCGTTGGTGCATTTTCTCTCATGCAGGACAGCAAATGGCGACGAGGCCGCTTGTTGATCCTCGCCTATCACGGGCTTTCTTTGAAGGACGAGCATGAGTGGGATCCGGACTTGTACATGTCGCCGGACTACTTTTACTCCCGCTTGAAAATGCTCAAAAAGTTCGGATGCAACGTGTTGCCCCTGGAGGAGGCGCTCCAACGCTTGTATGCCCATGATTTGCCGGAACATTGCGTGGCCCTGACGTTCGATGACGGCTATTACAATTTTTATAAGCTGGCGCATCCCATGCTGAAAGAGTTCAACTTTCCCGTCACCCTGTATCTGGCGACGTCTTACGTGCATCGCAATCAACCGATGATCCATACGATGTACTCGTACTTGCTGTGGCGGGGACGGAAGGAAAGGCTCAATTTACGGGCGCTGACAGGGCAGGAAGGAGAGTTTGTGCTGGCCGATGGCGCGGCGCGCGCCCTTGTCCAGCAACGGCTGATGGCGTTTGTCCGGCGCGAGAATTTATCCGCCGACGAACAAAATGCGCTGGCGGGTAAATTAGCCCAGCACCTCAAAATTGATTACGAGGCGCTGTGTAGCAGGCGAAAACTCCATCTGCTAACTGCGGCGGAAGTGCAGCAATTAGCAGCGGAAGGCGTAGACATCCAGTTGCATACGCATCATCACGACTTGCCCCTGAATTATGAATTATTCAATCGGGAAATCGAGGACAACCGAACCAGCATTCAAGAGATGACCAAACAGAATGCCACTCATTTTTGTTACCCCAATGGCTTATTCAGCCGGGAGTTTCTGCCCTGGCTGGAGCGCTTGGGCATTCAATCTGCCACCACCTGTGAGCCGGGCTTTGCCACCCCTCAGACGGATCGTTTGTTGTTGCCTCGGTTGGTTGATCATACGGTGTTATCGCCAATTGAGTTCGAGGGTTGGTTGACCGGTGTGTCGGCGTCGCTGCCCCGCCGCCATCACATCTACAACCCGCCCCTCACGGTTCCAGGAAAAGAAGAAAGGATCGAAGCACGGTGAAATTCAGAGTGCTCCAACTAATCGGTAATTTGTATCCAGGCGGGTCAGAGCTTCAGGCGGCGCAATTGACGCGGCTCCTGACTGAAAGCGGGCGCTATGAGGTGTTTGTGGCCTGCATGGATACGCGCGGGTCGTTGCGAGAGGAATTCCAGGCCATGGGATTTCACGACATTCCCGCCTTCTCCATCAGAAGGTTTTACGATCACACGATGCTCAGGCAACAACTTCGTTTTGCCCGGTTTCTCAAAAAGAATCGGATAGATGTGGTGCAGACCCACGACTTCTATACGAACGTTTTCGGAATGACGGGGGCCGCGTTGGCGGGCGTGCCCGTGCGGATTGCGGCGCGGCGTGAGACCACCAGTTTGCGCAGCCCGGCCCAAAAATTTGTCGAACGACGGGCCTATCAACTGGCGCAGGCGATTGTCACCAATGGGCAGATCGTGCGGCAACATCTGATCGCGGAAGGCGTTAATAGCGAGAAAGTCGTGACTATCTACAACGGCTTGCCGCGGGAGCGCGTGACCACCCAAAAGGATCGGGAAACCGTTCTGCGGATGTTCAATTTGCCGCTCGACGAGTCGTGCCGCTTCGTCACCATCCTGGCGAATCTGTTACATCCGGTCAAAGATCATCCGACGTTTTTGCGTGCGGCGCAGCGGGTTCATCAGGTGCTTCCCGACGCCCGCTTTGTGCTGGCGGGGCAAGGTCATCTCACGGAGCCGATGCGGGCTTTGGCGCATGAACTGGGGTTGGCGGGCAAGGTCTTTTTCACCGGGCCTTGTGAACATGTGGCGGAGTTGCTCTCTATTTCGGATGTTTGTGTGTTGAGTTCGTTGGCGGAAGGGTTTTCCAACTCCATTCTCGAATACATGGGGGCGGGACGTCCCGTCGTCGCCACGAACGTCGGGAGCGCGAAGGAAGTCGTGATTGAAGGAGAAACGGGCTATCTCGTCACCCCCGGTGATGACGAAACGATGGCCGCGCGCATTATCCGGCTTTTGCGCGACACCGCGCATGCCCGGATGTTAGGCCGCCAAGGGCAGCAGGTTGTCGCCGAAGGATTTTCCACCACCGCGCAACTCACGCGGACGGAGGAACTGTATGAGCGTTTGTTGTCGCGCCGCAAGGCCGTGAACGACAAAAAACTGTTACCCCTTATTGATTGACTCGCGTATGAAAGTTTTGCTCATGGGGCCGTACCCACCGCCACACGGCGGCGTGCAAACAAATTTGGTAGCCATTCGGCGCTATTTGCTGGCGCGCGGCATTCCGTGTGCTGTCATCAACCTGACACGGCATCGCGGCCCGGAGAAAGACGACATCTACTTCCCGGAAAACCCGTTGGAAGTCGTCCGGCTGCTGCGGCGGTTGGACTACGACATCATTCATTTGCACTTCGGCGGCAATCTGTCGTTGCGCCTGATTTTATTGGCGTTCGTTTGTACTTTGATGCCGCGCCGCAAAACCGTACTCACGTTTCATTCGGGCGGTTATCCGAGTTCCGAAGCGGGGCAAAGCGCGCGACCCGGCACACTGCGCGGCTTCGTGCTGCGACGGTTTGATCGGCTCATCGCAGTCAATCAGGAGTTGGTGGAACTCTTCGAGCGCTTCGGCGTCGCACCGAACCGCATACGCTTGATTTTGCCACACGCGATTGCACTGGATTCGATTGAAGAAACCTTGCCCGAACCGTTGGCGCGCTTTTTTCAACGGCACGATCCGGCGTTGGTTACAGTCAGCGGTCTGGAGCCGGAATATGAAATTCCGCTGCAAATCGAAACGCTCGGTACGGTGCGGCAACGCTTTCCCAACGCGGGGTTGGCGATCATCGGCGCGGGCAGTCAGGAAGCCGAGGTGCGGCAGCAAATTCAAAGCAAGCCGTATGCGGAAAACATTTTGCTCTGCGGCGATGTGCCGCACGCGATCACATTGCGCGTGTTGGCCGAGAGCGATTTGTCGCTGCGCACCACGCTCTATGACGGCGATTCGATTTCGGTGCGCGAAGCCTTGCTGATCGGCACGCCCGTCATTGCGACCGACAACGGAATGCGCCCGCAAGGAACACATCTGGTTCCGTGTTCTGACCCGCAGGCGCTGAGTCAGGCGATTGAACGTGTCTTGACGCAAGTCCCGCGTCGCCAATCGCAAGGCGACACGGGCGAGAAGAATATCGAAGAAGTCTTTCGGCTCTATCAGGAGTTGCTCAAACCGTGATGGTGCAAGTTTAGAGGAATGATTTTATGTGTGGAATCTGCGGCATAGCCGTTCCAACCCAACTCAATCGGCGCGTGAATGAAGCGCGGCTGGTGGCGATGCGCGATGCGATTACGCATCGCGGCCCCGATGACGCAGGCATCTGGTTGGATAGCACGGTTGGGCTGGGACATCGCCGCTTGTCCATCGTGGATTTGGGCACGGGACATCAACCGATGACCAATGAAGACGGCACGGTCTGGCTCGCGTTCAATGGCGAGATTTACAACCATCAGGAATTGCGCCCAATGCTCCAGGCGCGCGGCCATCGCTATCACAGTTCCTCCGACAGCGAGACGATCATTCATCTCTACGAAGAGTTCGGCACGGCGGGCGTCGAGCAATTGCGCGGCATGTTTGCCTACGCGCTTTGGGATTCAACCAAGCGTCAACTTGTGATTTCACGCGACCGGCTCGGCATCAAGCCGCTGTATTACGCGCTGAACGATGACGGCACATTTTACTTTGCTTCGGAGATCAAAGCGTTGATTGAAGCGCGCGCCGTGACGCCGGAATTGAATCACAACGTGCTCGCCGATTACGCGGCGAATCGCTACACGTCGGGCGACGAAACGCTCTTTCGCGGCGTGAAGCGATTGCTGCCCGGCCACACGCTGGTCTGGCGCGAGGGCAAAATCAAGATCGAACGCTACTGGGATTTGAGCTTCACGAAGCCAAGCGAACAGTTGAGCGAAAAGGAGTACGTCCGACGTTTTGGCGAATTGTTCCGCGAATGTGTCGAGTCGCATTTGATGGCCGATGTGCCGCTTGGCATGTTCCTTTCGGGCGGCATTGATTCGAGCGCGATTGCGGCGGTGATGAGTCAGATGGTGAAAGAGCCGATCAAAACGTTCTCAGTCGCGTTTGCCGAACGCGATGCGAACGAATTGGAGTTTGCGCGGCAGGTCGCACAAGCCTACAAAACCGAGCATCACGAAATCGTCGTTACGCCTGAACAGTTCTTCGCGCATCTGCCGTCGCTGGTGTATCAGGAAGACGAACCCATCGCGCATCCATCGAGCGTGCCGCTCTATTTCGTCTCCGACCTCGCGCGCAAGCACGTCAAAGTCGTGCTGACGGGCGAAGGCTCGGACGAGTTGCTCGCAGGCTACAACAAATATCGCGTGGCAATTTACAACCTGCGTTTGGGCCGCACCTACGAGCGATTGACGCCTGCGTTCGTGCGCCGTGCGGTCAAGCATCGGATCAAAGGTTTGCCGGGCGCATCGCGTGCGCGGCGCATCTTGCAGCGAACGTTTCTGTGTCTTCCGGCGGAAATCAAAGATGTCTACTTCGACAACTTCGCTGTGTATTCGCCGACGATGCAGCGGCAGTTGTTCACGGCTGCGACCTACGAACAGATGCAGGAGCACGACCCCTATCGCACGTCGCTCGCGTACATCGAGGAGTCCGATGCGGAATCGTTGCTTGATCAATTGCTCGCGGCGGATTTGAAAACGTACTTGCACGAACTGCTGATGAAGCAGGATCAGATGAGCATGGCTGCGTCGCTCGAAAGCCGCGTGCCGTTCCTTGATCACAAGTTGGTCGAGTTCGCCACCCATTTGCCTGAAGCGATGAAGTTGCGCGGCTGGACGACGAAGTATGTGCTGCGCGAAGCGATGCGCGATCTGTTGCCGCCGGAGATTCTGACGCGCAAGAAGATGGGCTTCCCCGTGCCGATAGAAAGCTGGTTTCGCGGGCCGTATCGCAACATCGTGGAGGAATACGTCTTGAGCGAACGCGCGTTGGAGCGCGGCATTTTCAATGCGAATTACGTGCGCGAATTGGCCGCACGGCACAACGCAGGCGAGAACCACGCCGAGCGTTTGTGGATGCTCGTCAATTTTGAAATCTGGCAGCGCCGCTTCTTTGATGGCGAAGCGGCAAAGGTCGCCGCGGATTACCCCATCGCGTTGCACGCAAGTTTTAGTTCAATCGGAGTGTAGAAAACGACCATGAAAATTTTGTGGGTCAAAACAGGCAAACTGGTTCCGGTGGATACGGGCGGCAAGATTCGCTCGTACAACATTCTGCGCAAATTGCAGGAACGCCACGATGTGACCTTTCTGTCGTACTACAACGGACGACGTGATGAAGCGTACGAGCGCGAAGTCAAAGAGCATATCTGGGGGACACACGTGATGTACACGGGCACGCCCGATGCCACGCCGCTCGAACGCAATTTGCTGTATCTGCGACGGCTGCCGATGAGCGCGCCGTTCGGGGTCACGAAGTTTGTGTCGCGCGACGTGCAGCAGTTGTTGGCGCAATGGCTGAACGAAGATCGGTTTGATGTGGCCGTGTGTGATTTTCTCGGCTCGACGCTGAACTTTCCGCGCAAGCGCACGACGCCGGTCGCGCTGTTTCAGCACAACGTCGAATCCATTTTGTGGGGGCGTCACGCCGAACACGAAGCGCATCCGATCAAAAGCATCGCTTTCAAGATTGAAGCCGCGAAGATGCTGCGTTACGAACGCGCTGCCGTAGGCCGCTTCGATCACGTGATTGCGGTGTCGGATTACGACCGCGAGCAGATGAAAACGATGACCGATGGCGCGCGCATCAGCGTTGTGCCGACGGGCGTGAACCTGGATCAATATGCTGCGGCTGCGGGTGCGAGCGCGACTGAGCCGATTGTGATGTTTCTCGGCTCGATGGACTGGGAAGCCAATATTGACGGCGTCTTGTACTTCTGCCGCGACATCTGGCCGCAGGTGAAACGCGCCGTGCCGAACGCGCGCTTCCGCATTGTGGGTCGCAGCCCCGATGCACGAATCAAACAACTCGCGTCGGATGACATTGAAGTGACAGGGCGTGTGGAATCGGTGATCGAACATCTGCGCGATGCCGCCATCTTCGTTGTGCCGTTGCGTATTGGCGGCGGGACGCGGCTCAAGATTTACGAGGCGATGGCGATGCGCAAAGCCGCTGTCTCGACGACGGTCGGCGCGGAAGGCTTAGACGTGAATCATGGGCGCGACATTTTGCTCGCCGATGAGCCGCAAGCGTTTGCCGACAGCGTGATCGAATTGTTGCGCGATCCGGTCAAGCGGCAACAGATGGAGATGGCCGCTGGCGAACAGGCCGCGCGCTACGATTGGTCAGTCGTGACAGATCGTTTTGAAGAATCATTGGCGCAAACGATTCGGGATGCGCGCGTCACCAGACTGAGCACAGCGCGAACGGTGACGGTCAATCCTTGAGTGATGATTGATGATGAAAACAGGCACTGAAAAAAGACGGGCGATTTCCTTGATGTACCACGACGTGGTCGAACAGGCGGCGCATCAGACGAGCGGCTTCGGCAGCGCCGACGCGGCACTCTACAAATTGGAGCCGGAGGATTTCGCGCGCCATCTCGCTGCGATCAAAGCCGTCGTTGCAGGTCGTCCCCAATTGGTAACGGAGTTGTTGGCGGGAACTGTTGCGCCGTCGAACCCCTGGATGCTGACGTTCGATGATGGTGGTGCGAGTTTTTATCCCTTCATCGCGGATCGCCTGGAAGCGTTGGGCTGGCGCGCGCATTTCTTCATCACGACCGATTACATCGGCACGCCCGCGTTTCTGACGCGCGCGCAGATTCGTGCCTTGCATCAGCGCGGCCACATCATCGGCTCGCACTCGTGCTCGCATCCGCTGCGGTTTGCGGCGCGGCCCTGGCACGAACTGAAACACGAATGGAGCGAGAGTGTGAAGGTGCTTGCCGATTTGCTGGGCGAGCCGGTGCAAACCGCTTCGATTCCCGGCGGGCAATATTCGCGGGCAGTCGCCGACGCTGCTGCTGCTACTGGCCTCAAGGCGCTCTTTACTTCCGAGCCGACCAGCGGTTGCGCCGAAGTCAATGGCTGTCTGGTCTTGGGGCGCTACGCGATTCAACGTTGGACTTCACCCGCTGTCGCCGCCGCCATGGCTTCCGGTCACTTCGCACCACGCTTCAAACAGTGGTTGTGGTGGGAAACCAAGAAGAGCTTCAAGGCACTGGGCGGCGACTACTATTTGAAATTACGTGCGTCCTGGACAGACGGACTGAATCGAACTTCTCAAGAGAAGGTATAGAAAAAACAATAGAAAAAATATTGAGGAGGAAGCTCACGCTCAAACAACCAATCAGCGATTCGCAGTATCGAGTTTTAAGACTCATCGCAAAACCCTCACAGCGCGTTGAGCCAAAGATCAAGGTTTTCAATCTGGAGGGGCAAATGAAAGCTTGTATGACTTATATGAAGAGGCATTTGGTAATTTTTGTGGCCGTGCTGACCGCAGCATTGATGGGGGTGAATTGTGGGGCGCTGGGCAAAGGAGCTGGCAGCACGCTAACGGAAGCGGAGGTCGAAGCCATTGCGAAACGCATGGCTCCCAACCTCGCGGCTGCCGGGAATGACCCCGAACTCCCGCGCGTTTTTCTCAACACCGATTATGTTCCCCCAACCGGCAGAACGATTGCGGTCGGGGCCGGCGGCGATTTTCAGTCCGCCATCAATCAAGCCCAACCGGGCGACATTATTACTTTGCAAGCCGGTACCAGCTATACCGGCAATTTCACCCTGCCTGCCAAAACCGGGAATGGTTGGATCGTGATTCGCACCTCTGCGCCGGACAGCAGTCTGCCCGCACCGGGCATACGGATGACTCCGGCCTATAGCAGCTTGTTGCCGAAGCTGATTACCCCGAACAGCAGTCCCGCGCTGGAAGCTCTCGATGGCGCGCATCACTATCGCATTATCGGAGTGGAATTCGCCCAGGCGACGGGCGTTGAGCTGACCTTCAATCTGGTGGCCTTTGGGGACGTCCAAAACTCCCTCGACCGCATGCCGCACAATTTGATTCTGGATCGGGTGTACATTCACGGCAATCCCACGACCAAGCTGCGTCGTGGCGTGCGGCTCAACAGCGCCACCAGCGCCGTTATTGATTCGTACATTTCGGATTGCAAGGACATTGGCTTTGATTCGCAAGCCATTGGTTCCTGGAACGGCCCCGGCCCTTTCAAGGTCGTCAACAACTATCTGGAAGGCGCGGGCGAAAACATCATCTTCGGCGGCGGCGATCCGCAGATCGCGAACCTCGTGCCGTCGGACATCGAATTTCGGCGCAACCATTGCTTCAAACCGCTCACGTGGCGTCAGGAAGACCCCAGTTATGCGGGTCGTCCCTGGAGCGTGAAGAACATTCTGGAACTCAAAAACGCGCAACGGGTGTTGATTGACGGCAACATTTTTGAGAACAACTGGACGAATGCGCAGAACGGCTACGCGATTCTCTTTACCGTGCGGAATCAAGACGGAAGTGCGCCCTGGTCGGTGGTGCAGGACGTGACCTTCACCAACAACATTGTGCGCAGTTCCGGGGGCGGCTTCAATATGCACGGAACGGATAACCTGCAACGAAGCGTGTTCACGCGGCGCATCCGCATTGCCAACAATCTGCTCGTGGACATCAGCCGCCAGCGGTGGGCCGGCAACGGAACAGGCTTTCAGCTTTATGGTGGCCCCCACGAAGTGACGATTGACCACAACACCGTTCTGCACGACTACACGATCATCGCAACGGCAGATGTGCCGAGTGAAAACTTTGTCTTTCGGAACAACTTATTCCCCCACAACGAGTATGGCGTCGTGGGCGATAATCGCGGCACCGGAAACTCAACGATCAATTACTATTTCCCCTCGGCCATCTTCGTCAAGAATGTGCTGGCCGGCGGGACAAGCGCGCTCTACCCGCCGGATAACTTCTTTCCGACCACCTTGGATGACGTGCGCTTTGTGGATCGCAACGGCGGCAATTACCGCCTGGCCGCGAACAGCCCATATAAAAACGCGGGAACAGATGGCAAAGACCTGGGCTGCGACTTCGATGCGTTAGAAGCCGCGCTGGTCCGCAATATCACCACCGCCTACAGCGTCTCGGCGGCCAGCTACAGCGCCAACGCCCCGCTCGCGGCGGAATCTATTGTTTCCGCTTTCGGGACGGGCCTGGCAACCGGTACACAGGCGGCCATGACCACCCCGCTTCCGACGACGCTGGCGGGCACGACGGTCAAGGTTCGAGACAGTGCCGGAACCGAACGTCTGGCCGCGCTGTTTTATGTTTCTCCCACGCAAGTGAACTATCAAATCCCGGCGGGAACCGCCGCCGGAACAGCGATTGTCACCATGACGAGTGGGAACTCTATCGTCGCTACGGGCGCGCTGCAGATCACCTCTGTGTCTCCTGGTCTCTTCACGTTTGAAGCGACCGGACGTGGGGTAGCGGCAGGTGAATCCGCCCGCTTCAGGGGTGGTGTAAAACAAGCCGAAGCGCGGCTGGCCCGCTTTGATGCGACCCAGAACAGATGGATTCCGATTCCCGTGGACCTGTCCTTCACTTCCGATCAGGTCTTTCTGATCCTCTATGGCACAGGCATCCGCGCGCGCAATCCAAATGGAACCGTCACGGCTCAGGTTGGCGGCGTCGCTTGCCAGGTGACTTATGCCGGAATCCAGTCCACCAATGTGGGATTGGATCAAGTGAATATTCTTTTGGCCAATAGTTTGGCGGGGCGTGGTGTGGTGGATGTGGTCTTCACGATTGACGGCGTGACGGCCAATACAGTTCAGGTCACGATTCAATGATCGTGACCTAAACAGGAAAGAAGGAGGTTCAACCGTCAAAGAGACAAGGTTTGCATAAGCTCGCGATGCGATGGACTGGCAGGGGAAACTCAATAGGTGAACCGCCCAGTGTCAGCAGTTTCCCCGCCAGTCCGCAGACGTGAAACGGATGGGACGTCTGTGCCCCACTTTCTCCTCTCGCACTTTACTTTGTCGTCGGCGAACCCCGACGCGCCCCAACGCGCTACGGCAAAGGGAGTGAAAGACGGGAATGCTGAAACGGACGAGCGGCAGAAAGTGGAGCGCGTTTCTGCCCTAAGACAAGAAAGAACCTCACAATGGCGACAGATTATTACCGCGTTAGCAATGTCGTCCGAAGCAATATAGATAGCTTCGGCCTCGTAAAAACTATTTATGATCTATTTTACAAAATAGCCAATCGTATTTGGCTGTTTCGAGTCTTGAAATGCATGGTAATTAGCAAAGTTGACCCAAACTATCTGAAAAGTGCCGGTCAATATCAATATCTCTTTCTTGATACAGAGATGCTTTATAAGTTCGCGCAACGCCCAGAGTACGATCTTTCGGAAGCATTTTTGCGCCACGCCGAAGAGCGCGGCGACGAATGTTACGCCATTCTGGATGGAGATACGTTAGCGAGCTATGGCTGGTATTCCAATCGCCCTGTCAACGTAGGTTTTGAAGGTGACGAGGGAGAAGGAGAGACTCTGCGCCTGCATTTCAATGACCGATACATCTATATGTATAAGGGCTATACGCACACCGCCTATCGCGGACAGCGCCTGCATGCTATCGGGATGACGCACGCCCTGGAAGCGTATTTGAAGCGCGGCTTCAAAGGGTTGGTTTCTTATGTCGAGGCCAACAATTACCGCTCCTTGAAGTCTGTCTACCGGATGGGCTATCAGGACTTCGGCAAAATTTCTATCTTCAGAATTTTGGGTAAGTATCTGATCTACAACAGCAAGGGCTGCAAAGAGTATGGATTTAAAATGGAAGTACTTTGACTAAATACAGTGTAAGTGAAACTCCCCGATGATTTTCTGCCCCATATCTTTCTGGAAAAAGATAAATTACAGGGCGATATGAAGTAGAAGATTAACTCTGCAAAATACGTTAGAAGTTAGCTTATACTAGACGAAATGAGGTAATCACTATGTATTCGAACACCACACCAGAAGGTAATGGAGGTCAACCCACCCAGACTTCTATTGAAATCTTTGCCACTTGTCCGCAATCGAGTCAGGTGCCGAAAGAAACTTATCTCAATCACGTGATCGAGGTCGCCCAATGGAGCGAGAAATATGGCTGCAAAGGCATTCTGGTTTACACCGACAACTCGTTGGTAGACCCCTGGCTGGTTTCGCAGGTTATCATCGAAAACACCCAGACCCTGTGCCCACTGGTTGCTGTCCAACCCATTTACATGCATCCCTACACCGCTGCCCGGATGTGCGCTACTTACGGGTATCTCTACAATCGCCAGATTTATCTGAATATGCTGGCGGGGGGATTCAAAAATGACTTGTTGGCCTTGAATGACCCGACACCGCATGACCAACGCTATGAGCGGATGGTGGAATATGTGGAAGTCATCAAGCGGCTGCTGGCCAACGACTTTGGCGTGAGTTACAGCGGCGAATTCTATACTGTTGATAAATTGCGCATGCGACCACCGCTGCCGCCGGAACTCTTCCCCGGTATTCTGGTTTCAGGTTCTTCTGAGGCTGGATTGGCGGCGGCCAAAGCCATTGGCGCGACGGCGGTCAAGTATCCGAAACCGCCGGGCGATTACGAAAATGATCCGCCGAACGAAAACCTCAACGCTGGCGTGCGGGTCGGGATCATCGCGCGGGACAATGCGGATGAAGCCTGGCGCGTCGCGCACGAACGCTTCCCCGAAGACCGCAAAGGCGAACTGGCCCATCAAATGGCCATGAAAGTTTCCGATTCGGTCTGGCACAAACAACTCTCGGACTTAGGCAAGACGACGGAAAACAATCCGTACTGGTTGACGCCTTTTCAGCATTACAAAACCTTCTGCCCATATCTGGTCGGCAACTACGCGACGGTTGCGGCAGAAGTCGCCCGCTACATTGCGCTGGGCTTTCAAACCTTCATCGTAGACATTCCGCCGAGCGAAGAAGAGTTGTACCACATGGACATTGTGTTCCAACAAGCTGCCGCGCGCCTGACGCTGAAGGAGGCTGCGTGATGAGTTCATTATTACAACAGTTGGTTACGAACCAGGCGGAGCAGCGCCCGGAAGCCACCGCCATCGTCTACAAACAGGAGCGCCTGACCTACGGCGAGTTGGAAGCGTCGTCCAATCGGTTGGCACGGCTGCTGAAAGAAGCGGGTTGCCAACGCGGCGACCGCGTGGGGTTTCTCATTCCGAAAACGCCCGCGGCCATCATCACGATCCTCGGCATTCTGAAGGCCGATTGCGCGTATGTGCCGCTCGATCCTTCAAGCCCCGCGCCCCGTTTGGAAATGATCGTGGATGCCTGCGCGCCGCGCTTCATCATTGCGGGCGGCTCGGTCACGTCGTTGCTTGATGAAGTGATGGCGGATGAGTTGCGTCGCAAAGGCACGGCGATTGGCTGGATGGGCGAAGGCAAAGGCGAAGGCCACAACTTCAAAGTGCAATTTTCGCGCGCCGACTTGAATGGCTACGACGGTGCTGCGCTGGATTACCAAAACACCAGCAGCGATGCGGCCCATATCCTTTTCACGTCGGGTTCAACCGGCGTGCCGAAAGGCGTGGTGATTACGCACGCCAATGTGTTGCCGTTCATCAATTGGGCCGTGAATTATTTCGGCACACAAGCAGGCGAGAAGATTTCCAGTCATCCGCCGCTGCACTTCGATCTTTCGACCTACGACATCTACGGCACGCTGTCGAGCGGCGCTGAGTTGCACATCGTGCCGACGGAATTGAATCTGCTGCCGCACAAACTCGCGGACTTCATTCGCAACTCGGAATTGACGCAGTGGTTTTCGGTGCCTTCGGTCTTGAACTTTATGGCGAAGGCCGATGTCGTGAAGCAGGATGATTTTCCCACGCTCAAACGGTTGATGTGGTGCGGCGAAGTCTTTCCGACGCCACCGCTGATCTACTGGATGCAACGGCTGCCGCGCGTGCAATTCACGAACCTCTACGGCCCGACCGAAGCGACGATTGCCAGCAGTTACTACACCGTGCCTGAATGCCCGGCGAACGAGCGCGTAGACATTCCCATTGGCTTGCCGTGCGACGGCGAAGAGTTGGTCGTGCTGGATGAAGAATTGAAGCCGTTGCCGCCGGGCGAAATCGGTGATCTGTACATCGCGGGTGTGGGCTTGAGTCCGGGTTACTGGCGCGATGCCGAAAAGACGAACGGCGTGTTTATTCGTCGTCCCGGCAGTTCTGATCCGAATGACCGCATTTACAAAACGGGCGATCTGGCCAAGCTCGGTGAAGACGGCCTCGTGTACTACCTGGGACGTGCGGATTCGCAAATCAAGAGTCGCGGCTATCGCATTGAGTTGGGCGAAATCGAGACGGCCTTGAATGCGCTCAATGTTACGGAAGAATGTGCCATCGTGGCCATCAACACGGGCGGCTTTGAAGGCGTGGCGATTTGCTGCGCGTATGTGCCGCTCCCTGATGCCGACGTAACGCCGACGCGATTGCGTGCGGATTTGAGCAAAGCGTTGCCGAGTTACATGCTCCCGGCGCGTTGGATGCAGTTCGAGCGGTTGCCCAAGAATGCCAACGGCAAGATTGATCGCAAAGTGCTGCGCGAACAATTCCAACAAGAAGCGCAAGGCACGGCGAGTTAAATCGAAGCGGGAGGGTTGCACTTGAACATACTACTGGTGGGCGAAGAATCGGCAGGCACGCAAACACTGAAGATGCTGGCGAACAGCGAGCATAAGTTAGTGGGCGTGATGGCCTCGGCGACTCGACAAGCGACGGGCGGGATGACGCTGTGGCAGTTCGCTGAAAAGCAGGGCTGTCGCACGTGGCCGGCGGCGCTGGTGAAAGATCCGGCGTTTGCCGAGGTGGTCAGGGCGGAACAAGTGGATTTGTTGCTCAACGTGCATTCGCTCTTTGTGATTAAGGGGGAGATTGTGGCTGCCCCGCGTATTGGCAGTTTCAATCTACATCCCGGCCCGCTGCCGCGTTACGCCGGACTGAACGCGCCGAGTTGGGCCATCTATCACGACGAAAAAGTTCACGGCGTCACGCTGCACCGCATGCTCGCCGGAATTGACACAGGCACTATCGCGTATCAGGCGCTCTTTGACATCGAAGCGCGCGACACTGGGTTTTCGCTGAGCGCGAAATGTATCCGCGCGGGGTTGGAGTTGATCAAACAGTTGCTGGCCACAGCCGCTGTTGATCCACAGCGAATCCCCGCGCTTGAGCAGGACTTCACGGAGCGGCAATACTTCGGCAAAGAAACACCGGAGGACGGTTGGCTCGCGTGGTCACGTCCGGCGCGCAGGATTCACAACTTTGTGCGTGCGGCGGATTACTCCCCGTTTACCTCTCCCTGGAAAACCCCACGTTCCAGACTGGGAGGCGAAGAAATCGGTTTTGTGAAAACCACTCTGACCGGACAACCGTGCGCTGTGCCGCCCGGCACTATCGGGTCGGTGCTCGGCACGCAAGTGCAGGTAGCCTGTGCGGATCAATGGTTGGCGGTCGAACGAGTGCTACACAATGGCAAGCCCGCTCCGGCGGCGACTGTACTCAAACCGGGCGAACGGCTCGTGGGGAAGGAAGAACTCGAATTTCATAACGAACACAAATAAGGAGTAAGTCAAATGACAAATAACGCTGTCACACACGAACAAATCATGCGATTGCTGGCCGACCGGGTACATATCGAAGCCCCGTCGGTGGACACCGATTTGATGGACTCAGGCTTGCTCGACTCGCTCACGCTGGTCGAGTTGATGAGCAGCCTGGAAGAAGAGTTTGGCATTGCCATCTCGTTCGACGAAATCGAATTAGACAATTTTCGCTCGGTGGCGCGCATCACGGACTTTGTGCGCGAGCGCAGTGGCGTCATGGAATTGGCGGTGGCTTAACTCCACACGCCGTGCCGCGCCCCCTGCTTGAGCGAACGACATTCAAGGGAGAAAAACGACTATGCAGTTACAGCAAAAACACACAAAGCCAACCTTTCGGGCGGAGCGCGAGTTCGGTCTGCTGGTGGGGGCCGTGCTGCTCCTGTTGGGCAGTTGGTGGCTTTATCGCGGACATTGGCCGACCGTTGCCAAAGTGTTCGCCGGACTTAGTTCGGTCTTGATTCTGTTTGGCGCTTTGTTCCCCAAGGCGCTGGTGCTGCCCAACCGCGCCTGGATGGGCTTAGCCAAATGGATTTCTTTAGTCACGACCCCGATCATTCTCGGATTAGTCTATTTCTTAATCATTATGCCTATCGGCGTGGTGAAGCGGTGGTCGGGTTGGGACCCACTACGCCGTCGCGCGCCTGCCGCCACTTCGTACTGGACAACCTATAACGCGCGGCAACGTGACCCGCAACATTTTGAAAAGATGTTCTAACTTCAGGAGAAAACTTATATGTCAAGATTAAGCGTCGTTGGTGAACTTTGGCAGTTCATGAAGCACAACAAAAAATTCTGGCTGGCCCCGATTGTCATTGTTCTGGTGACGATTGGCGTGCTTCTGGCAGTGGCCGGAAGCTCCGCGTTGGCTCCATTCATCTATACACTCTTTTAATCAGCTATCAGCTATCAGCCATTAGCCATCAGCTAATGGCTGATAGCTAATGGCTAATAGCTAATAGCTGATAGCTAATGGCTAATAGGAAGGTTTAGTTTTATGACCAGTATTCTGGGAATCTCTGCGTTTTATCACGATTCTGCGGCCTGCCTCGTCGTTGATGGCGAGATCATTGCTGCTGCACAGGAAGAGCGCTTCACCCGCGTCAAGCACGATCATCGCTTCCCCGGCAACGCTGTGATGTACTGTCTCAAAGAAGCAGGCATCACGCCGGAGCAAATTGATTACGTCGGCTTCTACGATAAGCCGCTGCTCAAATTCGACCGCTTGCTGGAAACCTATCTGGATTACACTCCGGCAGGCTTCGTGTCGTTCCTCAAATCCATGCCGATGTGGATGAAGGAAAAGTTGTGGGCACCCGATTTGATCCGCACCGATTTCGCCAAAGCTCTCGGCGCAGAAGATGATCGCGCCGCGCGCAAGATGGCGAAAACATTCAAATGGAAGCTGCTCTTCGGCGATCATCACGAGAGCCACGCGGCCAGCGCCTTTTATCCTTCGCCGTATGAAGAAGCCGCCGTTCTCACGCTCGATGGCGTCGGCGAATGGGCGACCAGTTCGATTGGGATTGGGCGCGGCAACGAATTGACAATGCTCAAGGAATTGCGCTTCCCCGACAGCCTCGGACTGCTCTACAGCGCGTTTACTTACTACACGGGCTTCAAGGTCAACAGCGGCGAATACAAAGTCATGGGACTGGCTCCGTACGGCGAACCTAAATATGTTTCGTTGATCAAAGACAAAGTGGTGGAAATCTGCGACGACGGCAGCCTGCGCATGAATCAGGACTATTTTGAATACAGTCAGGGCTTGCGCATGACGAACAACACGTTCGCCAAACTCTTCGGCGCTCCCGCGCGTGAACCGGAATCGAAGGTCACACAACGCGAGATGGATTTGGCGCGCAGCGTGCAGGAAATCACCGAAGAAGCCGTGATGAAGATGGCGGAGTTTACGCGCAAGGAAACCGGCCTGAAGCGGCTTTGTATGGCGGGCGGCGTGGCGCTGAATTGCGTGGCCAATGGCAAGCTCTTACGCAAAGGCATCTTTGATGACATCTGGATTCAACCGGCGGCAGGTGATGCCGGCGGTGCGCTCGGCATTGCGCTGGCAATCTGGCATCGCTATCTCGGCAAAGGTCGCACCAGCCCGGAAAGCCAGGGGACGTGGGTCTCGTCGCGTTCGTATGCCAATGGTGTTCCATTGCCTTACGCCGACAGCATGAAAGGCTCCTATCTCGGTCCGAAAAATTCGGAAGAAGAGATTGAGCGATACCTCAAAGCGAACAATTATCCCTACACCAAATACAGCCGCGAAGAATTGCCGCATGCCGTAGGCAGGTTGCTGGCTTCAGAAAAAGTCATCGGCTTGCATCAAGGCCGCATGGAATTTGGCCCGCGCGCGTTGGGCGGTCGCAGCATCATCGGTGACGCCCGCTCTACCAAGATGCAATCCATCATGAATCTGAAGATCAAGTACCGGGAAAGCTTCCGCCCGTTTGCGCCGAGCGTGCTGCGGGAACATGTGGCTGATTGGTTTGATCTGAATACTGACAGCCCGTACATGCTGTTGGTGGCCGATGTGCGCGAGAACCGTTGCCGCCAGATGACGAGAGACGAAGAAGAACTCTGGGGCATCGAGAAGCTAAATGTTGTGCGCTCGGAAATCCCGGCGGTCACGCACGTGGATTACTCGGCGCGCATTCAAACCGTGCGCCACGACGTCAATCCGCTCTACTGGGAAATCATGGAAGCATTTCGGAAACTCACCGGCTGCCCTGTGATCGTCAACACCAGCTTCAATGTGCGCGGCGAACCGATTGTTTGTTCACCCGAAGACAGCTATCGCTGCTTTATGCGCACCGAGATGGACGCATTGGTACTGGAAACGTGCGTGTTAGAGAAAAAAGATCAGCCTGAATTCAAAGATAAGACCGATTGGCGGTCAGAATTCACGCTCGACTAACGTTTAGTCACAATGCGCAAAGTACAATTGTGTAAGTTACTTCTTTCAGGATCAAAGCTGAGGATTTGAACTTACGGCGCACTAACTTATCTGACGTCAGCGTATTACGCTGACATCGTTGGAGAGTTGAGATGAGCGATCTCTGGAAAAAAAGAATTGCTTTATTGCTTTCGTCGCTCTTATTTTGTGTGTTTCTGCTCTTACTCTTTGAAGTCGGTGTACGGCTCTTCGGTCCAACCATCAACTTCCAGGGGACGGAAATGTCTTTACAACAGCAGCGGGTCTTCGGTACCGCGCACGGCTGGGTGCCGAATGCTAGTGGGCTGTGTTTTGGCAAGCAAGTCGAGATAGATGAATATGGTTTCCGCAAACAGAATTCTCCGCAAGAGTATGATTCTTCGTGGTTGATTCTGGGGGATTCAGTTACTTTCGGAGTCGGTGTGGATGGAGAGGCTACTTATATTCAACTACTTCAGAACGAACTTCAGAGAATAAGATTGTGGAATACTTCTGTGATCGGCTACGACGTGGACAACTACAAAAGTGTCCTCAATCACTTCCTGGCTGAAAGCCAGAAAATTCCCAATATAAAGAAGGTGATTTTGTTCTTTTGCCTGAATGACGTTGATCTGGTCGAAGGTAATTCTCACGTCCGACCGCCTTCGTCGGAATTTGCCGGAAAGATATTGTCGCTGCTGGGCCATAACTCAAAATCCTATATCTTATTGAAAGATACGATTTCGGACCGCAGTAAATTTTATTATCAGCACGACTCTGATTTGTATGCAGACTCTGCGGGTAAATTTACGAAGGCGATGCGTATAATAAGTGAGATACAGGCCGCTTTGCGTGCCAGAGATATAGACTTTTCAGTCGTTATACTTCCTTATGAGTATCAACTGAGAACCAGGGAAGGGCAGCATTTACTGCCCCAAAAGCGTCTCGCTCAGTACTTTCAGGAAAATGGAATTCGATATATTGACGCTTACGAACATTTCGACCGCTCAGGGCTTAGTACCAAAGAAACCTTTTTATACGCCGACTTCTGTCATTTCTCCAAGGCGGGGCATCAGGTGATGGCGAATCTACTCAAAGAGCATTATAAGGCGGAGTAGTTTTGCGTTATTAAAAGACAACTTTCCAAATTAAATGCTCTATGCCGCTACGGTTTTATAAGGCTGAATAGCGGAACTTACTACACACAAAGGGGGTAACAGCAAATGTACATCCTCGGTATTTCTGGACATCATCGCAACGCATCTGCTGCGCTTATCAAAGACGGGCGGCTTATTGCTGCCATTGAGGAAGATAAGTTAGTACGTGTCAATCATATTGGCATTGCTCAATCGGGCGGACTGCCTTATGCCGCGATTGGCTATTGTTTGGAAGCAGCGGGCATCGGAATTGATGAAATAGATTACGTCACATATTATCAAAAGCCGCGCCGCTTGTTGCAACGACAACTACGCTTCAGCGAGCAGTTCAAGCCAGGGAATGGCGCTGGCTCCGAAGATCACCAAGCGGCCAGTGTAAATGAATTCCACGACCGCCTGAAAACACTGCACTTGACCCGGCGTTTGTTGGGACAACGGGCCAAAGTAATCGCGGTAGATCATCAACTGGCGCACGCGGCCAGCGCCTTTTATTTATCAGGCTTTGAGCGCTCCGCCGTCCTGGTACTTAGTGGGCGCGGCGATTACATTTCCATTGCTGTCGGCATCGGCGAGGGGCGCAAAGTGCGCATTCTCAAACGCATCGAATTTCCGCATTCGCTCGGTTTGGTCTACAGTCTGATGACAGAGCACCTGGGCTTTAGTGCGGGTGGTGGCGAACACAACACGCAATGGCTCAGCACCACAGGCGAACCGGAATTTCTCGCCCCCTTTCAGGAGATGATTAAGATTTGCCCCAATGGTATGCCATCGGTGGACACCTCCTTTTTTACTCCTTCTTTGCAAGCCCCTGATGCTTTTTCAGAGAAGTTTTATAGTCGGTTCGGCGATCATTCCCGTCGTCACCATCATCGCTTCAATGGCAGTGCAAAGAAGCGTTCGTGGACAGAGTTGGTGGGAGAGATGACTGGACGTCAACACCTCTCGCTGCCCAGCAACAGCTATCGCCGCAATGTGGCGCACAGTCTCCAACAACATCTCGAACAAGTCGTGCTGGCCTTAGCGGAAAGCATCCGCCACGAGTACAAAGTAGATGCCTTATGCCTGGCCGGTGGCGTAGCACTCAACAGTTTGATCGTCGCTCGACTGGAGCGCGAAAGCGGTTATCAACATCTTTTTGTCCAGCCTGCTACGGGGAATTCCGGGTGCAGCATCGGCTCCGCGCTTTTCCATTGGCATCATCAACTTGAACAAGGGCGACCGGAAGCGTTGGAACATGTCTTTCTCGGCCCTGAATTTTCTGACCAGGAAATCAAACCCGAACTAGACAATTGTAAATTAGCTTATCGCTACATTACTTCAGAAGAGAAGTTATTGGATGAGATCGTGAACTTACTACATCGCGGCAACATTCTTGCTTGGTTTCAAGGGCGTGCAGAGTTTGGCCCGCGTACTTTGGGGGCGAGAAGTATCCTGGCCGATCCAACCTTGGATTACACCAAAGAGAACTTGAACTTATTCGTCAAGCATCGGGAAGCTTATCGCCCCTTTGCGGCGTCAGTCCCTGAAGAACGGGCGGCGGAATTTTTTGAGAATTGTGGATCGCTGTCGCGCTTTTTGCTGACCGTGTCGCAAGTCAGAGAAGACAAACGTCATTTGATTCCAGCCGCGTGCTTTGCCAATGGAAAGGCGCGTGTTCATATCGTCAGTCGTAAGACCAACCCGCTGTTCTGGCGCTTACTCAATAAGTTTGGGGAAAAGACAGGGGTTCCAGTATTAGTCAATACTTCCTTTAATTTGTTCGGAGAGCCGATTGTTTGCACGCCCCGCGAAGCCGTGCGAAGCTTGTACTGCTCCGGACTGGATGCGTTGGTAATTAACAATTTCCTGATTCAGAAATAAAAAAACATCACGCCTGTCAATTGTTAGGCGTGAGGAAAGATGGCATGAGTTTACTTAGGAAGTGTATTCAGGGAATCAAAGATGCCTGGATAATAGTGGGTATTGCGTTAGGATTGTTCATATTCACAGAGCTAGGGCTTTCACTTGCTTTTTACCTCAAAGACTCTTGGTCTCCGCCTGTTCCGAACTTTCGCCGGGACGCGGATACTTATTCTGATCGGGCCTGGGCCATACGTTATTATCAGGAGATTGACGAAATTGAAAAAGGCCGATCCATGCGATGGCACCCCTATACTTATTGGCGGCGCTCACCGCGCCAGGGAGAATTGATCAGTATTACGGCGGAAGGCCTGCGGAAAACTACGAATATTACAACGACTACAACTCCAGCTACGAAGGTGTTTATGTTTGGCGGCTCTACTTTATGGGGGTTAGGGACAGAAGATAAAGAAACTATTCCTTCTCTTTTGGCTAAAGAAGCGAGCGATCAGGGCATAAACTGTGAAGTTGTTAATTATGGGCAATATGCTTATGTGAGTACGCAAGGGGTTGTCGAGTTGATGCGACAGCTTCAGCAAGGAAATATCCCGGATGTTGTTGTCTTCTACGATGGTACGAACGATACCTTTGGCGCTTTTCAACTTGGCCTCGCCGGTTTGCCGCACGATGAACATTACCGAGAGAAGGAGTTTGGACTGCTTAGAAGGCCAGAGCTATATCCTGCTGCTGCCCAGTCTGCGATCAGAAACTTAGCGACGATGCGCTTTTTGGATGGCGCACTCAAGAAGATAGGGTTACGACATAACGACTTTCAGCCCGTTTCTATGGAATATGAAAAGCCTCTGGCGGATAAAAAAGTACTAGCTCGTGGGGTCGTTGAAACTTATCTTCAAAATGTGAGACTGGTACAGGCTCTGTCAAAATCCTATGGATTCAAATGTGTATTTTATTGGCAGCCTGTACTTTTTACCAAGCCACATCTAACCGAGTATGAGCGTAAGTCTTTAGAAATGGACTTCAGTTTTCCAGGTATGAAAGAGTTTTACTTGGACACCTATAGAAACATCCAACAATGCTCTGTCGACTTAGAGAAAGAGATTGCGTTCCATGACATTAGTTTGATCTTTCAAGATACGCGGGAGCCGATTTATACAGACTTTAATCACATGGGCGATAAGGGAAACCGCGTCATCGCTAGAAGAATGATCCAGGATATGGAGCAACTCTTAACAAAAGTGGAGAGAGCAAAACCTGTTCAGCAGGGACTGGGGCGGGAGTAATTAAGCTTGATTACCTAGCGATGGTGGGTTCTGAGCGAATTTGTATCTAATGGCCTAATAAACTCTTAAAAAGCGAGTGAGAGTCATAATGAGAAAAGTAGTCAACCAAGTTACTTATATTTGTTTTATGGTGGGTCTTTCTCTTTTGTTATGCGAAGGTGTTATACGGGTATATTCGTGGCTATTTTTCCCCAAAATGATGAAGATTGATCCGGCTTTGGGATGGTTTCATACAGTCAATGCACAGAAAAGTTTTACCAATGAAGAGCAGACTATCTTAATCGTTCATAATGCTGTGGGGCATCGGGGGCCTAATTACGAACCACAGAAAGCGCCAGGAAAACAACGGGTATTGGTGCTGGGAGACTCTTTTACCGAAGGGTCGCATGTAGGGGAAGGTGATCTGTTTTCGAATATAATTGCGAAGACGTATTCAGACCTTGAGGTAATGAATGCTGGGGTGGGGGGATATAGCTCGGTGCAAGAGTATCTTTACCTCAAACGAGAAGGATTAAGTTTTCAGCCAGACCTTGTTCTCCTACTCTTCTTTGAAAATGACTTACTGGAAAATTGCTTATCATCGGCTCCGGGGTTAGGCCCCAGGCCGTATGCTACGTTACAAGATGGACAATTGGTAATTCAGGAAACCCCTATACCCGGAGAGTGGGAGAAGTATGCGCTTCCTATCCCTTTTGCGGCGCAGCTCAATCAACACAGTCTTGCTTATAATTTTTTCAATTCTCGTGTCTATCAGGTATTGAGGGGATCATATCTCAATCGCCTGGAGCAAGAAGATTTTAGGCAAACTGATAACCTCCCCAGAGTAGAAATCATAAAGTTGATCTATCAGCAGATGCATCAGATATTGAAAGAGAGAGGGGGAAAGTTTGCCATAGGATTAATTCCCAGTAGGGAAAATGCGCAAAGCGGCGTAGTAGGGGTTCAAGCTCCTTTGCTTTCCTTCTGCCAAGAAAAAGGTATTCCTTGTGTCTCGCTTACCCCAGCACTCAAGGCCGAATATGATAGGGGGCGCAGGCCATATTTTCTGCACGACATTCATTGGAATAGCGTAGGGCACAAAGTAGCTGCGGAAGTGCTTGGGCCGTACGTGCGAGAGGTATTATCGCTTCCAACTATTACACCTTGAGCGGTGAAAGAGCCTACTTTGCCTAGACTAACCTTTAGTATAGTAGCTTTACTGCCTCATATTACGGCGCTCATGTTTGATAAAGAATAGATTGTATTTCATACGAAGGTTTTTGCCGCCTGGTCGCTAGGTTGACAATAGTAATAATGGTACTTATTTGAAAATGGTTCTGTAAACTATTTATGAAAGCACTCAACATACAAAATCTATTCAAAGTTTTGTCCATCTGCTTCTCGCTGGTTATTGCTCTGGTGCTTTGCGAAGTGGTACTTAAACTTTGGTTTGGAACCACCCAAAGCCAGGGCTATTACTTTTGGCCACCCCGTTTGAGTGCGGTCTTCCAGCCAGTGCCGGAAATTATGCCGGGGATTACGGGCAATTCGCAGTTCATCGCCAATTCGGTGGGCATCAGAGGCGACGAACTTACGCCACAGCACACGCAGCGTATTCTGGCGATTGGCGCGAGCACCACACAATGCGCTTCGCTGGATCAAGCCGAGATGTGGACGCAGGTCTTACAAGGTAAACTGAACAGCCAGACGCAGGGACTGAGCGTTTGGGTTGGCAATGGGGGCGTGAGCGGACTAACTTCGAGAAATCATTTGGTTGCAATGCAGCATGTGCCCTTCAAGGAATGGAAGATCAACACCGTGATTATGTTGTTGGGGGTCAATGATTTCGTCAAACGTCTCTCCCACGATCAGGCTTACGACCCACATTTCCTGGACAAACCCGAAGCCGAGCGGGCTTTGCTGCTGGAAACGTTTACCGGAACGTATTCAGGGTTTGCGAATGATCCTTTCTACAAGCGGACGGCGCTCTGGCAACTCCTGCGCAAATCGAAGCGTCTCGTAGCGGCGGACTCTGGTTATCGCGAAGATAAAGACGGAAAGAATTTTGCTGTCTGGCGTAATCATCGGCAGCGGGCGGGCGAAATGCGGGAGACGCTGCCCGATCTGACGACGGCGCTGGAAGAGTATGCCCGCAATCTGAACCGCATCATTGACGTCGCTCAGCAGCAGTCTCTACGGATGATTTTTGTGACGCAGCCTAGTCTGTGGAAACCTGGCTTATCGCCTGAGTTGGAGGCGCTGTTGTGGTTAGGTGGAGTGGGCGATTTTCAGAAGGAGTTGGGCAAACCGTACTATTCGGCAGCGGCGCTGGAAAAGGGGATGACGGCGTATAACGAGACTTTGCTGCGGGTTTGTCGGGAGCGGCAAGTCGAGTGTTTCGATCTGGCTCCGAAGCTGCAAAAAGATACGACGGTGTTCTTTGATGATGTGCATTTCAATGAGAACGGCGCGCGGCTGGTCGCCGAGGAATTGTCTCGGTACCTGCTTGAGCGCAGCCCGTTTCGCGAGGCGCTCGCGGCGCATAAACAATAACGATCCATGAACATTCGCTTTGCCGAAGAACAAGACCTTGCCGCCGTGGCCCGCTTCAACAGTCGTTTGAAGGCCGGGGGCCGCGAGGAGGAAATGCCTTTGGATCCGGCCTTGCCCGGCGAAGCGCGTTACCGCCCCGCAGGCTTTCCGTTGTATCGTCGTTTGATTATTGCGGAGGATGGACAGGAAGTGCGCGCGGCGATGCTGCTGTGTCATCACAACGTTTTCATTCGTGGGGAAAGTCACGATTTCTATTGGACGAAAATGCCTTTGTCCGAGGGGATCGTCAATGCCAAATATTCGCTGGCGATCATCCACCTGATGAAAAAAGCGCTGGTGCATCACCCGTTTATGATGGGCGTGGGCGCAGGCACACCGGACTCGGACGGCTTCCGCTTGTTTGCCAGCCTGCGCTGGCGCTACGAAGCCGTGCCGTTTTTTTTCTTCCCCGTCCGCGTCGGCAAGGTTTTGCGGGGCTTGCGGTATTTGCAGAAAAGCGCCAAGCTGCGCTACGGTGCATTGCTCGGCGCGTACTCTGGTGCGGGCGCAGGCGTGAGCGGGTTGCTGGCCTTGCGGCGCAAGTTATTGACAAACTTGTCGGGGTATGAGACTTCGGTAGCCGAGACCTTTGCCGACTGGGCGGATGAGGTTTTTACGGCGGCCTTGCCGGAATACCCGGTGGCTGTTCGGTCGGACGCGGCGGCTTTGAATATCGTCTACCCGCCGGACGATCCGCGCTACATTCGGTTGCGCGTGCGGCGCAAAGGGCGAGAGGTGGGATGGATGGTTGTCGCCCGAAAACAGATGCAGAACAATCATTACTTCGGCGATTTGCAAGTCGGCACGTTGGTGGATGGGTTCGGACGTTCCGAAGAGGTGCCCGCCTTGATTGCGGCAGGTCTCAATCACCTGGTCGAAACCGGCGTGGACCTGATTGTGGCCAACTTTTCGCACGCGGCCTGGGCGGCGGCGTGTCGCCGGGTCGGGATGTTTGGGGGGCCGAGCAATTATCAAATTTTTGTCTCCCCACAAGGGCCGCCGCTGCTGGAAGCCGCTTGCCCGTTAGACCAACTCCACATCGCGCGCGGGCACAGCGATGGCATGGATAACCTGATTTGACGCTGCCAGGCGAACTAGCATGAAGCCCATCCGTCCTTTTGTGCGAGACGATATTCCGCAGGTCGCAGACCTGCACCGCCGTGTCTTCAAGATCGGTGGCAAAGCTTTGCAGCAACCGATCTCAGCGCGTTTGGTGCAGGAATATGCGGATTACTTCGAGGCCATCTTTTTTCAGAATCCCTGGTACGACGACGCCTTTCCTTCGCTCGTCTCGCAAGACGCCACGGGGAAAGTCACAGGCTTTCTGGGGGTACTGCCGCGTTGGATGCACTGGCAGGGGCGACGCCTGTATGTCGCCATCAGCAGCCAGTTCATCGTCGAGCCAGATCAACGCGCGATGGGCGCGGGCGTAATGCTCTCGAAAGCCTTCCTTTCCGGGCCGCAAGACCTTTCGCTGACCGATGAAGCGAATGCCATCTCGCGCAAACTCTGGGAGGGATTGGGTGGTGTGACGTCGGTGTTCCACAGCCTGCATTGGACGCGGCTGTTGCGTCCCAGCCAATACGCGGTTTCGTTTCTCGCGTCAGGGCTGGGCGTGGAGAAGCTGGCTGCGCCGTTCCTCCTGGCGACCAAACCCCTCTGGCATTGGGCGGATAAGCTGGCGGCGCAAAAACAGCCGAAACGTTTTAGCCAACCGTGCCCCGCCGTGGAAGCCAGAGAGTTGAGTTTGGAAGGCGTGCTGGCTTGTCTGAACGAGTTTGCGGAGAGTCGGGCGCTCTGGCCGGAATACGATGCCCACACGCTCGCTTGGGTGCGAGACACCATTGCGCATAAACGACGAGGAGGCGGGTTGCGCATGCGCGCCATTTATAACGCCAGAGACCTGTTGTTGGGTTGGTACATTTACTACTTGAAACCGGCGGGGGAAAGCACCCTGCTGCAAATGATGGCGCGGAAGAATTCTATCGAAACCGTACTGGAGCATCTTTTGTATGACGCCTGGCAGCAGGGTTCGCTGGCCATCACAGGCCGTGCGGAACCCTATTTTCTGCCGCTGCTGGTAGACAAATACTGTCTCTTCAACGGTGCGCCCTGGCTGCTGCTGCATTCTCACGACTCCCAATTGCTCCACAGCATTCAGCAGGGCGATGCCTTGCTTTCCAAGTTGGAAGGCGAATGGTTTATGCGGTTCAAGTAAGTATTGGACTGTAGGGCGATTTGCTAAATCGCGCGGTTGAACGCAAGGATACACGCGATTTAGCAAATCGCCCTACGCTGGACGCTGCCAACGCGATTAAGAAAACGACCATGAAAGAAAGCCTGCGAAGAAAACCTGTCCGACCGTTTACCCGCGACGACATCCCGCGCGTGGCGGAGATGTTTCAGCGTCTGATGCTCAGCGAAGGGCCGTCGCTGCAAATGCGCGCTCCGGCCACGCTGCCCGATTACTTCGAGCAAACGTTTTTTCATCATCCCTGGTACGACGAAAATTTCCCTTCGCTGGTCTTTGAAGAAAGCGATGGCAGAATCATAGGTTTCATCGCGGTCGTCACACGCCCGATGATGTTGCAGGGGCAATCCATTCGCCTTTCGGTGAGCTTTCACCTGATGGTCGAACCGCAAAGCCGCTCTTCGATGGCCGGCGTGCAATTGCTGAAAACGTTTTTTGCCGGGCCGCAAGACTTCTCGCTCACCGATGGCGCGGGTGAAGTCGGGCGGCGCGTTTGGACGGGCGTCGGCGGAACGACCGCGTTGCTCTATAGCCAACAATGGACGCGCGTGTTGCGCCCCACGCGACACGTCGCGGATTTGCTGAGCGCCCGAAAAAGCGTCGCGCCCATCGCGCGCGGGCTGGCTCCCATGTCCTCGCTCACCGATGCTGTCGCGGCGCGCGCGCTGCCACAACGCTTTGGCGAGCCTGCGGCGAGTTTGGTGGAAGAAGAACTGCAAGCGAATGTGCTCGCGGAACATTTGCCGCAATTCACAAAACCCTTCGCGCTGCAACCTGTGTACGACGCGGGTTCGCTTGATTGGTTGCTCACGCACGCCGCTTTGATGAAGCAACACGGCGAGTTCCAGAAAGTGTTGCTGCGCGATGCGCGCGGCGAGGTGGTGGGCTGGTTTCTGTATTACCTCAAGCCCGGCGGAGCCAGCAAAGTGTTTCAATTGGTTGCCCGCAAAGGCGCGATCTCCGAGGTGCTCGATAGCCTCTTCCAGCACGCGCGGCGACACGGCGCAGCCACCATCAGCGGGCGTTTGATCCCACAGTACATGCAGGAGCTATCGGACAAATACTGTTACTTTGACCGCAACACCGCCTGGTTTCTCGTCCATTCTCACAACCAGGATTTGCTCAACGTCATTCATCGCGGCGAAGCGTTTCTGACCGGCCTGGAAGGCGAAGGCTCCCTCCTTTTTTGAGCGCCCCCGAAAACTTATGAACATAGAATTATTGACGGGGCGCGAGGCGCAACAGCGGATCGAAGCGGCGGAGTTTCGCGCGCAATGGAAACATCTCTACGAGCAATGTCCCTGGCGCTCGGTTTTTCAAAGCGATGATTTTGTTGTCACCTGGTACGACGCCTACAAAAGCCAATTCACGCCCGTCGTTGTTGTGGGCACAGATGCTGCGGGCGCATTGCTTGGCCTCTTCACCTTAGCGATTGACACGACTTCAGAACAGCTTGTCGTCGCGGGCACGAGCGAAGCTGAATATCACGCCTGGCTCACTGCGCCGCAGCACGGCAACGAATTCATCACTGCGGCGCTCGACCGCTTGCGCACACAATTTCCCAACCAAACACTCACGTTGTTGTTCGTGCTGCCGAATGTCCCGCGCGAATGGATGGCCGCTGGCAGTCGTTGGAGCGAGCATTGTGCGCTGAATACGTTGCCGCGCGGGTTGATGGAGATTGGCGACGGCAAACGCTTTCAAGATACGTTGCGGAAAAAGAAGCAAAGCAAAATCAATCGCCTCAAACGGCTCGGTCATCTGCATCTGGATCGCGTTTGTGACCCGGGAGAATTAGGCGCGATCTATGACGAAATGATGGTCTATCAGGCGCTGCGCCTGCACGCGATTCAAAACCTCTCGCACGTCGAACCTGATCCGTTCCGCAAAACGTTTTATATGAATTTGCTGCGGCAGCCGCGTATGCTGCACGTCACGGCGCTGCGTGTGGACGACCGCTTAGTCTCGGCGCAAATTCACAATTACAACGAAGATCAGGCGCGGCTCGGCTTGATTACGCATTCGCCGTTTTATGCCAAATATTCGCCCGGCGAATTGCACATCCTGATGATGGGCGCGGAACTGGCGCAGGAAGCAATCGCCTACTTTGATTTGACGCCCGGCGGGCATTACAAAGATCGTTATGCCACCGAACACGACGAAGTCTTCGCCATCAACATCTTCTTCAATCGCGCGCATTGCACGCGCTACAACCGCAAACGCAAGCTGATCGAGCTGGGAAAAACCGCGCTGCAACGCTTCGACATCACGCCCGACCAGACCAAAGAAGGTTTTGCGACGCTGCGAGATCAACTGCACAAATGGCGGCGCATGAAGCCGACCGCGCTTGTGTCCGCCGTCGTTCGGCGCGCATTGCGAGCCTTGTGGCACACGGAGGAATTGCAAATCTATGCTTACGATTTGCAGCGCGCGCAGAGCTTGCCCGATGCGCAACCACTCAAGCGCGATCACTTGCCCGACGTGTTGGCGTATCAACCGCTGGAGCCGCGTCAATTGCCCGTGAATCAATTTATGAAGCAGGCGTTGGAAAGGCTCGAAGCCGGACAGCACCTCTACACGCAATGCAACGACGGAACGCTGCAACAATATGTTTGGTTGGTCGAGCCGCAGCCGCAGAAACCTTCCACGTCGTCAGAGTTAGTGCTTCCGCCCGATGCCGTGTTGCTGACCGATTTTTACACAGTTGCGCAAGGACAAACCTTGCCCGAAGCATCGCTCAGCCAATTGCTGCGCGAAGCTGCCAACCTGCCCGGCGCACAACAAGCCTTCCTCGCCGTCGCAGCCAATAACGACGGGCTGCGGCGCATCGTCGAAGCGTTCGGGTTAACCTATCAATACAGCCTCTTCCGCCAGCAACGTTGGGGAAAAACGACCCGTTGGTCAACGGCTCCGACGCCCGCCCCCGCGCCATCCGTTGCATCATAAGCACCTGCGCATAAGTTCTGAAGCGTAGCGCGATTTGGTAAATCGCGGTGCGGCACTTCGGAACGCACGCGATTTACCAAATCGCGCTACGCCATTATCCTGCAAAACTTTTACTCAGGTGCTTAAAACAACGCTGCTGCTTCTTCCTTTTGCCGCGCCTTCGTGATTAGATAGCGCCGTTCCTTCACACGCATCATCGTTCCTTCAGGAGCTTCGAGGTTATGAAACAAGTTCTGCTCATCGCTTTGTTCATGCTGTTCAGCCGCGCTGTGTTCGCCGACAAAGACGTCAAGCCGTTGCCGCTCGGCAGCACCGCGCCGGACTTCAAATTGCCGGGCACAGACGGGCGCACGTACACGCTCAAAGATTTTGCCGACGCGAAATTTTTGCTCGTGATTTTCACCTGCAATCATTGCCCGACCGCGCAGTATTACGAAGAGCGCATCAAGAAACTCGTAGACGATTACAAACCCAAAGGCGTGGCCGTCGTAGCGATTCAGCCCAATGATGACAAGGCTGTGCGCCTCGATGAACTTGGCTACACTGACCTCAACGATTCGCTTGAAGAGATGAAAATGCGCGCTGAGTACAAGCAATTCAACTTCCCCTATTTGTACGACGGTGAAACGCAAGCGGTCACGACAGCCTACGGCCCGCAAGCCACGCCGCACGCCTTTCTCTTCGATGCCGAACGCAAACTGCAATACGCCGGACGCATTGACGACAGCGAGCGCATCGAATTCATGAAGACGCAGGATTTGCGCGCGGCGTTGGATGCCCTGACCGCAGGCAAAGAGATCGCCGTCAAACAAACGAAGACGTTTGGCTGTTCGATCAAATGGGCGGAGAAGCGCGCCGATGCGAAACGCTTTTTGGAGAAAGTCGCGGCGGAGCCTGTGAACATTGAGCCAATTGACGCGGCGGGCTTGAAAGCCTTGCGCAAAAACCCGACCGGCAAATTGTTGCTCATCAATTTTTGGGCGACGTGGTGCGGCCCGTGCGTGACCGAGTTTCCCGAACTCATCACGATCAATCGGATGTACCGTCATCGCGCCTTCGAAATGGTCACCGTCGCCGCGCACACGCCTGATGAAAAGGCCGAAGCCTTAGCCTTCCTCAAAAAACAACAATCATCAGGCCGCAACCTGATGTTCGGCGGCACGGACAAATACGAATTGATGGAAGCGTTCGACCCCGATTGGACAGGCGCGCTGCCCTACACGTTGCTGCTCAGCCCCGAAGGCCAAGTGATCTACAAAGAGCAAGGCGCGTTTGATCCGCTGGAATTGAAACGCGCGATTGTGCGGTCGCTGAAAGAAGATCGGTTCAAATAGGAAGCGGGAACAGTTCTTGGGCCTCAATGATTAATTGAAGAGTGTGTGTAATAAAAAGCCAGTAAAACTGGGCGTTTATTCTTCCTTCTTCCTTTTTCCTTCTTCAATTCCTGACGAGAGAATTTTTCCCTCTCTCGAAAACAATGAAAAATGAAGAAGGAAAAATGAAGAATACACTTCTGCATTACGCACAGTCTTCGATTAATTGCGGTTTGAGTTCCGCGGCGGATTAGGTGTTAGGGGGCAATTTTAGTAGGGCTTTGCGGTCGTCAGCCCCAAAGCCCGATGGCCCGTTCGACGCGCGATCCACAGACACTATCGTTTGACCTCGTACAGGCTCGTAAACGGGTTTTCGATAGGCACACGCCGGACGCTGCTGAAGCCCGCTTCTGCGCATAGCTCGCGCACCTTTCGCTCATGAAATCCGACTGTCCCCAACCCTGCTCCGCCGTGAGCCAGCGAAGTGGTCATGCAATACAGCACACTGAAGCCGTGAAACATCGCGCCGAGTGGCCCGTGATTTTCTTCCAATTTGTCTGAACAATTCACGTCCAGGCAAACATAAATGCCACCGGGATTGAGTGCCTGCCGGATGGCCGTCAATAGCCCCAGCGGGTCAACGGCGTCATGCACGACTTCAAACGTCGTGATGACATCGAACTGCTCCGGGATTCCCTTTGCAGCATCCAGTTGCTGAAAGCGCACACGATCCGCGACCCCTGCGGCCTGCGCTTTGGCTGTGGCAAGTTCGATGGTCGGGCCGAAATTGTCGTAGCCGATATAACGAGAATTGGGGAACGCCTGCGCGAGTTTGATGAGCGCGCGGCCTCGCCCACAGCCAATGTCCGCGACGGACGCGCCGCTCTCCAACTTCGCCTGCACGTCCGGCATCAGCGGAAGCCATTTGGGCAACAACTGATGCTCGTACCAGCCGCCCGTGAATCGTTCCAGCCCGTCCCACATGTCGCTGTGATAGACCGACTGCAACAAGCCGCCGCCCGTGCGAAAGTGGGTGACGAGTTGATCCAGATTGGCGGCCATCGCAGGAATCATCTGATACACGCCGCCAAAGAAGGCTTCGCCGTTTTCTTCCGCGAGTGCGGGGACGTGTTCTGGGGGCAAGGTAAACCGCCCGCTGGTCGGATCGTATGCGATATACCCGGCACTGGCCATTCCACCCAGCCACTCGCGCGCATAGCGTTCGTTAAGGCCTGTGCGCGCGGCAAATTCGACACTCGTCGCAGCACCATTGGCCGCGAGGTCTTTGAAGAGGCCGAGGCGATCTCCCAGCGTGGCTAAGGTCGTCACCATCGCAGCGCTCGTGTCATTAAGCACTTTCCCGATAAACGCTTCCACTTTTGTAGGGTCTGGCATGGTTTCTTTCATTTCAAGATTCCTTTCTCTGTTGAGAAGAGGCGGCGGATGATTGCGTCATCGCAACGCCCCACTTACAATGTTCGTTCTTCTTACTTCAGCTCATTTATGCGGCGGATGGTAGGCTCGCAGTTATTTTCTTGTCCTGAAAAAATGTCAGGAAATTTCTAAGAAATTTCTTTGGGAGGGTTTTCAGTCCTTTGGGGGAGGGCGATGAGTCAGCAGCCACAACATTTTTACGAATTCGCCCCCTTTCGACTGGATGCGGTCGAACGGCTCTTATGGCGGGAGGGGGAGCTTGTGCATCTCACGCCCAAAGCCATAGACCTGCTTTTCGTGCTGATTGAACGGCGTGGCCATCTGGTCGAAAAAGAGGAACTGCTGAAGCTGGTCTGGCCCGATACCCACATTGAAGAGGCGAATCTTGCCAACAATATTTCCCTGCTTCGCAAAACCTTGGGGAACGGGAACCACGGTCACTACATTGAAACCATTCCCAAACGCGGGTATCGGTTTGTGGCAGAGGTGTGGGAAAGGGACGACGCAGAGAAAGAGGGAGCAGGCGACACGGCGCAAGTGCTTCCCACGCCGCGCCTCCGGGACTTGCCCTCGCTGCCTCGTTGGTTGGTTGCAAGCACAGGGTTCCTCGTCTTGGCGCTGTTGCTTACCTACTTCTGGAAAACCGCTGCGCCCATCAAAAAAATTGCTGTGTTGCCGCTGCGTCCGCTGCAAGCGGGCGAGCAGGATGAGGCGATGGAGATGGGGACGGCCAGTATGCTCATCACGCGGCTCAGCAGTCTGCGGCAGTTGATTGTCCGGCCTGAAAACCAGGTCCGAAAGTACGCGCGTTTTGAGCAAGACCCGTTGGCTGCGGGGCGTGAGCAACAAGTGGACGCGGTGCTCGACAGTCGTTATCAACGCTTCGGCAACAAATTCCGCTTCACGTTACGGCTGTTGCGTGTGGCGGATGGTGCGACGTTGTGGGCCGACACGATTGACCAGCCCGCGACCGATCTCTTTGCTGTGCAGGATGCGCTTTCCAGCCAAGTCACTCGCGCGCTACGACTGACGCTGAGTGAGGCGGACAAAGCGTTAATGACGAAACGCCCCACCACCAGTTCAGAAGCCTGGCTGCATTACGCCAGAGGGCAGCATCTGGTGCATATGCGGAACAATGCCGACACCCGAAAGGCCATCACCTACTTCGAGCAGGCGATCAAGCTTGACCCTAATTTTGCTCTCGCCTATACCCAATTGGGCTTTGCCTACATGTCGCTGGGCTTTAGCGGTTTTGTGCCGCCGAAGGAAGTCATGCCGAAAGTGAAAGCGGCCAATGAGCAGGCGCTGCGGCTGGATGACCAACTGGCCGAAGCCCACACGACCCTGGCGGATTACAAAGCTATCTGGGAATGGGATTTCAAAGGTGCCGAGCGGGAACATCTGCGCGCCCTTGCGCTTGATCCCAACTCCGCGAAGGTACGGCTGGATTATGGCTTTTACCTAACCGTTATGGGGCGCTTTGACCAAGCCGTCCGGGAAGTGAGAAGGGCGGAGGAACTGGCCCCCGCTGATCGGTTTATGGCCCACAACGTGGCGCAATATCTTTACTTCGCGCGCCGTTATGATGAGTCCATTGAGCAAGCCAACCGCGTGATTGACCTCTATCCGAATTGGGGGCACGGGTACAACTTCCTCATCAACTCATGGCGAGAAAAGAGGGATGAGCAAAAGACGTTTGCGGCAATGTTGAAGCAACGGGAAGTTTCCGGTGACGGAGCGGAGGAGATCGCCCGCGTGAAAGCGGACTTTGCGCGCGAAGGACTGAAAGGCATCATCCGAGGCGAGCTTGACGACCTGCTGCAACGGGAGCGCGAAAAACACGAATATATTTCGCCGTTTTACTTCGCCCACCGCCATGCCTATCTGGGACAAAAGGAACTGGCGTTCGCCCGGCTGCAACAGATGCTCGAAGATCGCCCCCTCTACGTCCTGCTGCTGAACGTAGACCCGCAATGGGACAGCTTACGCGACGACCCGCGTTTTGTAGCACTGCTGCGGCGCGTCGGCCTCTTGCCATAAACAGCCATTGGTTGAGTGGCGGTGCGTGCAGTTGCGACGCTGATTTAGTTGCGAGCAATAATCTGTTCTGTGCCGCGTGTTTGCACCAACAGACTCATCGCCTGAATGAAATCCATTCGGTCAGACAACAGCGGATGATAAAGCGGGTCGGTGGTGATGATTCGCGCATTGAACGTCGTCAGTTTCGTGATTGCTCCCAGCAACTTCTGTGCATCAATCCCCAGCCGATTGAGCGCAATCACCGCGATGCCATCACACCGCAGTTCGATCTCACGCAGCAGCGCGTAATTCTTTTGCTCGCGCGCTTGCATCAAGTCGCCCCAGAAATATTCGTGCCCCAGTTCGTGCGCCACGATGGCTTGCAACTCTTCGGTGGACAGCAGCCGCAGCGTGGTTTCCGAAAGCAGTAAGACCGAACGTCCCTGCGTGCGCACCAGAGCTTGCGGGGCTTCGACGACTTTGATGTCCAACACCGCGTGGCGTTCGTGATATTGCAGCAGCGGCGTCAGCGCATCGAGCCTGGCTTGCATTTTCTCGGACGGCTTGACAGTTTTTTCTTTACCGAGTTGGGCGAGTACCTGCGCTTTGAATGCGGCGGCGACTTTCGGCAGCCGGACACGCTTCAGATACACATCAAAATTCGCGTCTTCAATCTGCGCGAAAAACTGCAACGCTTTGGCGCTCACTTCGGATAGCTTCGGCGTATCCGCCCACGTTCCCGTGCTGAACCCCAGACACACGACGACGACCACAGCTTTCCACATAGCCGTTTCCTTTCCCGCCCAGCAATGAAGCAATGGACGGTCAAAATTTTGTGGCGAACGGGGAAGGCCGCAGGCTTTGTCATCCTGCCCGCCTTCCCGTAGAATGAGCCGAACTGACTAGCAATCTTCCTTCGGCTCAATGATGCAGCGGACAATAGTCCAGAGGCCGCAGCGCGTCTTTGGAAAGTTCAAAAGAAACTCTCCGAAAATTCATGCGGAGTTCTCAGAGAATTCATGGAGGGGCTATGAGCCAGCAAACAAAGGCTTTCTACGAATTTGGCCCGTTTCGGTTGGAACCCGCCGAACATCTTCTGCGCCGCGCCGACGAAGTCATTCCGCTCACCCCCAAAGCCTTTCACCTGCTTCTGGTGCTGGTGGAACGGCACGGGCACTTGCTGGAAAAAGAAGAATTGTTGCAATTGGTCTGGCCCGATGCAGTGGTCGAGGAAGCGAATCTGGCCTCGAACATTTCGCAATTGCGCAAGGCGCTGG
>CAZWAK010000016.1:0-72837 GCA_964631865.1 uncultured Heliobacteriaceae bacterium
CCATCGAAGACATCGAAACGAATCCTGGCACAGTGATGGGCACAGCGCATTACATGTCGCCCGAACAAGCACGTGGCTTGAAAGTGGACGCACGCAGCGACATCTTCAGCTTTGGCATCGTGCTCTACGAAATGCTTGCCGGACAAAAACCGTTCACCGGACAAACAATGAGCGATGTACTCGCGGCGATTCTGCGCGCCGAACCGAAACCGCTTGCACAGAGCGTTCCATCGCTACCCGCCGAACTGGATCGTTGTATTGCGAAAGCCCTCTGCAAAGATTGCAACACGCGCTATCAAACCATCAGCGCATTGCTCAGCGATTTGAAGCGGCTGCGGCAACGCCTGGACTTTGAAGATCAGGCCACCGTGATTTTAGACAGCAGCGCGAGCCTGACCGCAACGACGCGCATCTCGTCCGCGCCGCGCAAAACCCGCCTCCGCAAAACGATTGATTCGCTCGCCGTGCTGCCGCTCATCAATGCGAGCCGCGACCCGAACCTCGAATACCTCTCCGACGGCATCACCGAAAGCATCATCAACACGCTGTCGCAATTGCCCAAACTCCGCGTCGTGCCGCGCAGCACGGTCTTTCGCTACAAAGGCAAATCGGTTGATCCACAGGAAGCAGGCACGGAACTTGGCGTGCGCGCTGTCTTTGCCGGGCGCATCGTGCAAGTCCGCGATGCGATTATCCTCAAGGCCGAATTGATTGACGTCGCGCATCAATCCCAGCTTTGGGGCGAACAGTATCGTCATAAAAACAAAGACATCTTCGCGCTCGAAACCGAAATTTCCGAAGACATCAGCGAAAAGCTGCGCCTGCGTCTGTCGGGCGAAGAGAAAAAGAAGCTCGTCAAACGCTACACCGAAAACACCGAAGCCTATCACCTCTATCTGAAAGGCCGTTACTTCACCAACAAACGCACGACCGAGTGGATCAAAAAAGGCATCGAACATTTTCAGCAAGCCATTGACCTCGATCCCAACTACGCGCTGGCGTATGCCGGACTCGCCGATGCCTACTCGTTTCTCGCGTCCTCCACCGGAGGCCATCCGCCGCGCGAAACCTATCCGAAAGCCGAAGCCGCTGCGCTGCAAGCCTTAGAATTGGACGACACACTGGGCGAAGCGCATTCGACGCTCGGTTTCTGTCGCTTGTTATTCGATTGGGATTTCGCTGCCGCCGAACGCGAATACAAACGCGCCATCGAACTCAGCCCGAATTACGCGAACGCCCACGACGGCTACAGCTTTTACTTGAAAGCCACCGGCCAACACGAAGCCGCGATCAAAGCCTGCGAACGCGCGCAGTCACTCGACCCGCTTTCAATGTTTGCGACCTTGAGCTTAGGCTGGGCCTACTACTTCGCCCGCGATTACGACCGTGCATTGATGCAGGCCCGCAAAGTGCTCGATATGGACGCCAACTTCGGCTTCGCGCACTGGCACGCGGGAAAAACGTACCTGCAAAAAGGAATGTTCACCGAAGCGGTTGCGAGCTTGCGCCAAGCCCTGAACCTGATTGGCGGCACACCTCCGTTTCTTTCCTTTCTCGGCCACGCCTACGCGCGCGCCGGCAAACAACGCGAAGCCCGCCAAATGCTCACGCAGTTGCAACGCCTCGCCAACAAGCAATACGTGTCGTCGTATTTCTTAGCGATCATTCACCTCGGCTTAGGCGAGGTAGATGAAACCTTCGCGTGGCTAGAACAGGCGTATGAAGAACGTTCCGGCTTTCTGGCATTCATTGGTGTAGAGCCGATGTTGGATGATTTGCGTGGGGATGTACGGTTTGAGGATTTGCTGGAGCGGGTTGGGGTGTCGTAACCTGTATCGCGAATAGGTTTTACATTGGGGCTGATATGGAGAAAAATCCATTAACCGATTTAGTACGCGCGCTGCTTTCACTGGCTCGTGAAACGGAGTGGATAGAATTCAAGCACAACAATGCTGACCCCGAAGAAATTGGCGAATACCTTTCTGCGCTCGCCAATGCCGCTGCCTTGAAAAGACAAAAAGCGGGATACATTATTTGGGGTGTTGACGATTCCACCCATAAGTTGATCGGGACAAATTTTAAGCCCCATGGTGCCAAAGTTGGCGGCCAGGAACTGGAAAGCTGGCTGGCAAATCTTTTGCATCCTCGCCCTGACGTTAGAATTTATGAGCTTGAAATAGATAACGTACAACTGGTTATTTTTGAGATTCCTGCTGCACTCCACACCCCTATTCGATTCAAAGAGACCGAGTTCGTCCGGGTTGGAAGCTACAAAAAGAAGCTCAAGGAATATCCCGAAAAAGAAAGAGAGCTATGGGCCATCTTTCAGAATCGAAATTTTGAAGATGAACTGGCCTTGGGAAATTTAAGCAGCGACCAAGTACTGGGATTATTGGATTATCAAACTTATTTTGAGCTTACCGCACAGGCGATTCCATCCAGCCACGCCTCCATCCTGAATCGCCTGGCAGATGAAAAATTCTTGGTTCCTGAACCCGGTGGGAAATATGGCATCACCAATTTTGGCGCACTTCTTTTTGCCAGGGACTTACGGCGGTTTGAGCGCCTGTCCCGCAAGGCTCTGCGGGTTATCGCTTACAACGGCAAAGGTCGCGTTGAGACGATCCGCGAAATGCCCGATGCTCTTGGATATGCGGTTGGCTTTGAGCGTGCTATCGCCTTTATCAAAGACCGCTTGCCACTCAACGAACAACTCGGCGCAGCATTTAGAAAAGAAGTAACAATGTACCCGCCGCGCGCGATTCGCGAGCTTGTCGCCAATACGCTGATTCATCAGGATTTTTATATTTCAGGTACGGGACCGAAAGTGGAAATCTTTTCGGATCGCATTGAGTTTACCAATCCAGGCAGCCCGCTGATTGATACGCTGCGATTTATTGACCAACCACCACGTTCAAGAAACGAACAACTGGCTGCTTTTATGCGCCGCATCAACATTTGCGAAGAACGTGGCAGTGGTATTGATAAGGTGATTTTTGACATAGAGGTTTTCCAACTTCCTGCCCCTGATTTTAGGGTTGTAGAAGACAATACCTTAGCGATTCTTTACGCTGACAAACCGCTGTCGGCAATGGATGCTAAAGATCGCATTCGCGCCTGCTATCAGCATGCTTGCCTGAAATATGTCTTCAATGAGCGCATGACGAATGAAAGCTTACGGACGCGGCTGAGGATTGCAGAGCAAAACTACTCCATGGCCTCAAGAATAATTTCTGATACTACGAAAGCTGGATTGATCAAACTTTCTGACCCTGAAGTTAAGTCGAGACGAATGTTCAGCTATGTTCCATTTTGGTTGTGATTTTATGTGACGGGCATGTGACTGAGTATCCCTGCGGGGCGAGGTAACTTGGCATAAAAACTACGGAAATTCCGTACACTATGAGGTTTACAAGGATTATTAAGGTAATACTTTATATGATGGGTATGTCATGCCGTTTGGCAAGACGGCAAAGCCGTCATTGTTGACGAATCAGCAAAATAGAAAAGCGAGGAACTGCTCCTCGCTTTTCCATTTCTGCGTTGTCGCAAAACGTTAGAACAAATACCCGCCAGCCGCTACGACCTTATCCGCCAGGCTGTCACGAATCGCTGACGTATTAATCGGCGTGTACTTCGTGAAGCGTTTCAGCGCCGCCAACAACATCCGCAAATCATCGCCTTCGGCAATCGCGGCCAATGCGTTCTTGGCGGCGGTTTCGATGCGACCGAGCGCGTCATTCGTGTAGAGCTTCGTCGCGTCAATCGCGGCCTGATGCTTCTCGACGCCATCGCGTTCGATCAGCTTTGCCGTCCGCGCGATGGCGCTGTCCATCAGGAAGGTTTCGATGATGATGTCGGCAGCCCAACACAAAATCATTTGCTGCTCCGACAACGCGGTCATGAATTTCTGCGCGGCGGAACCGAGCACCATCAATGCGACTTTCTTGGCGTTCGCGGCAATCTTGCGCTCTTCGGCCATCGGCGCGTCGTCTACCTCTTCAAACGAAGGCCCGGCGAGCAATTCTTCCTGCAACTGTTTCGCGGCGGCGAGCAGCGGCAATTCGCCTTTCATCGCGCGCTTGAGCAGTTGGCCGGGAATCAGCAGGCGGTTGATTTCGTTCGTGCCTTCAAAGATGCGGTTAACGCGGCAATCGCGGTACACGCCTTCAACCGGATAGTCTTCGGTGAAGCCGTTGCCGCCGTAAATTTGCACCCCTTCGTCCGCGCAATAAAACAACGCTTCCGTGCCCGCGACTTTAATCATCGCGCATTCAATCGCGTACTCTTCGACGGCTTTCAGGATTTCGGCAGGCACGCTTTTATCAATGCCACTCTCGCGGTCTTCGATCATCCCGGCGGTGCGATAGACGGCAGATTCGACCGCATAAATCCGCGCGAGCATTTCGGCGAGCTTGTATTTGATCGCGCCGAACGTCGCAATTGCGCGCCCGAATTGATGCCGCTCTTTGGCATAATTCGCAGACAAACTTAGCACTCGTTTCGCGCCCCCGATGGAGCCAGCGCCCATCTTGATGCGCCCGAAATTCAGCACGTTGAAGGCGATCAAGTGACCTTTGCCAATTTCGCCGAGCAAGCGATCTTTCGGAATCTTCGCGTCCTGCAACAGCACCGGCGTCGTCGAAGAGCCGCGTTGTCCGAGCTTGTGTTCCTCTTTGCCGGGCGAAACGCCGGGATCGTTTTTCTCCACGATGAACGCGGAAAACTTCTCGCCGTCCACTTTCGCAAAGACGATGAACAGGTCAGCGAAGCCGCCGTTCGTGATCCACATCTTTTCGCCGTTCAAAATCCAATGCTCGCCATCTTCGCTAAGCCGCGCGGTTGCTTTTGCGCCGAGTGCATCGGAACCCGAAGTGGATTCGCTCAGGCAATACGAACTGATCCATTCCGCCGAACCGATCTTCGGCAGGTAATAGGATTTTTGTTCTTCATTGCCGAAGAACACGATGGGCAATAAGCCGATGCTGTTCGTCGCGCCAAAGCCCGTCGCAAACGAAGCCTGTCCCGACAGATTTTCAGCAATCAACATATTCGACACGTGGTCGAGTTCGAGACCTTCGTATTTCTCCGGGATCGCCGCGTTGATGAGTCCCAAGTCCGCAGCCTTGCGAATCAACGTGCGCTGGACTTCGTAGTCTTTCGATTCGAGTGCATCGTGTTGCGGAATGACTTCCTTGTCCATGAACTCGGTGGTGGTTTGCCCGATCATGATTTGTTCTTCAGTGAAATCTTCGGGCGAAAAGACCTGCGAGGGCGTGGTTTCCGCGAGCAAAAAGCCGCCGCCTTTGACGACTGTTTTTCCTTGTGCTGTAGCTGACATAAAAGCCTTTCTGGTGGTCGGTGGTCGGTGGTTGGTGGTCGGTAAGAAAACCAGCCACCAGCCACCAGTCACCAGTCACCCTTTCAGTTCATAAGATTTTCAAAAACTCCTGCCGCGCCCATGCCGCCGCCGACACACATTGTGACCATGCCGTATTTGGCTCCGGTGCGCTTCATTTCCTGCAAGATCGTGGCCGTAAGTTTCGCACCCGTGCAGCCGAGCGGATGACCAAGTGCGAGCGCGCCGCCGTTAACGTTGACCCGTTCGGGATCAATGTTCAGATGCTTGATGACGGCGAGCGCCTGCGCGGCGAATGCTTCATTCAATTCGATGACGCCGATGTCGTCGAGTTTGAGATCCGCGATTTTCAAGGCTTTCGGAATCGCTTCGATGGGGCCGATGCCCATAATTTCGGGCGGCACGCCAGCAACGGCGTAGCAGACGAACCGCGCCATCGGTTTCAACCCCAACGCTTCCGCCCGTTCGCGCCTCATCAACAACGCAGCGGCTGCGCCATCGGACATTTGCGAAGACGTTCCGGCGGTGACCGTGCCGCGTGCGTGAAAGACGGGTTTGAGCTTCGCCAAGCCTTCGAGCGAAGTATCGCGGCGCACGCCTTCATCGGTATCGAAGACGAATTCTTTCGTGGCGATGCGGTTCTTTGCGTTGAGCGGTTTGCCTGCGGCAGCGGCGGCGGCGTTGACTTCGCGGTTGACGACAGTGACAGGCACGATTTCGTCTTTGAATTTGCCTGCGTCAATCGCTGCGCCTGCTCGGTTGTGCGAACGCACGGCAAACGCTTCCGCCTCTTCGCGCGAGATTTCATATTTCTGCGCGACATTTTCAGCGGTCAATCCCATATTCAAGTAAACATCAGGATAAACGTCCACGAGCGTTGGATTCGGCGACAGGTTGTAGCCGCCCATCGGCAACATAGACATAGATTCCGCGCCGCCGCCAATCGCCACTTCGGATGAGCCGACCATAATGTGTTCGGCAGCCTGCGCGATGGCTTGCAAACCGGACGAGCAAAACCGATTGATCGTCAATGCCGCCGTCGTGACCGGCAAGCCGCCAAGCAACGCGATTTGCCGCGCCATATTCGCGCCCTGTTGAGCTTCCGGCGTCGCGCAGCCGATGACGACATCGTCTACTTCTTTGGCTTCGAGTTGGGGCGTTTGTGCCAACAAAGCTTTGATGACCGCACCGCCCAAATCATCAGGCCGCGTGTCTTTGAGCGTGCCGCGCGGCGCTTTGCCAATCGCGGTTCTGAGTGCGTTTACGATAACTACTTCACGCATGAAATTGTCTCCTTCATTCGCGTCAACGCGCGAGGTAAGAAATAATCTGCAACAGTAAAAGTACAATCAGCGTCGGCGCGACCGAGAAAAAGAAAATCCATAAGCCATCGCGCTGATACGAAAATTGATAGAGAAATTTTGGGAGTTTCATCGCTTCTCCAGAAGCCTAAAGCAAAATAGTAAAACCTTCTTGCGCAAAATGATGATCATGCGTAAGGACTTCGTTGATCCCCCGCTCGCGCATGACATTCATTGAGATACAATCGGTCAAGCTGTAACCTTTGTCCAAGCGGGCCTCGTAAAGATCAAGCCCGCCCAGAAATGTCGCGTGCGTATGAGGCAGAACTTCGATACTTAGGTCATCCAGTAAATAGTGGGCAAAATCAACGGCTGTCTGCCGAATCTGTGCGGGGTATTCCGCGAAAAAGTTCAGCAACTCAATCAAGACGGATTCAGTTGTTACCAAACTAACTACACCAAGTGTTGCTTCCACTTCGATCACTCGGGCATACCACTGGTCACGGACGTTGACCCGCGCTACCCAGTAATTCGTGTCAGCAAAAATTTCTTTCACTTTTTAGCTGCTCCATACAAATAGTGATCCAAATTTTCAGAAGCGTCTGTTGGCAGTTTATTCAAATCTGCTTCTGGCACACGTCCAAATGTTTCACCAACGATTCGGGTCATCACGTCGCTCAGTGAAGGGCGCGGTGTGCCTTCTTGTTCTATGCTCTCCACAAACTCCAACACCTTTCTTTGTTGTTCTGGCGTAAGCGCCTGTACTTTTTCGATGACTGATTCTGTGACACTCATAGGACATCCTTTCTTGCTTAGTTTCTAAGGGGCTTGCCTGTCTTCAACATCGCGGCCAAACGTTCCTGCGTCGCTTTGGTTCCGCACAAGCTCACAAACGCCTCGCGCTCCAGATCAAGTAAATACTGCTCCGTCACGCGCGTCGGATGCGTCAGATTGCCGCCGCTCAGCACTTCGGCAATCTTGGTTCCGATCAGCGCATCGTGATCGGAAATGTAGCCGCCGCGTTTCATCATGTGCATACCGAGCTTGAATTTTGTCAGCGCCGCTTCGCCTAAAACCAAAATGTCCTGACGCGGTTGCGGTGCGACGTAGCCTTCGCGCGCCATTGTCAGCACGGTTTGTTTGGCTTCTTCAATCTGGCGATCATTGTTCATCACGATGCGGTCGGTGTTGCGCAGAATGCCCCAATGACGGGCTTCTGCTGCGCTCGTGGCGACTTTGCCCATCGCAATCAACTCGAAGTTTTTGCGCAGGATTTCAAACTGATCGAGGTTTGGCGTATCAGCTACAGCATCGGACGCGCGCAAGGCCATTTCCTTCGTGCCGCCGCCACCGGGCAACAAACCAACGCCGACTTCAACCATGCCGATGTAAGTTTCCGCCGCAGCGACAGCGCGATCCGAATGCAACGTCAATTCGCAGCCGCCGCCGAGCGACAAGCCGAACGGTGCAACGACGACGGGCTTCGGCGAATAGCGCAGGCTTGTCGTCATTGTTTGGAATTGCTTCACGGCGAAAGCGAGTTCGTCCCAATCGCCTTCCTGCGCGCCCATCAGGATGAGCATGATGTTTGCGCCTGCGGAAAAATTCGGGCCTTGATTGCCCACGACGAGACCGACGAAATTCTTTTCGACTTCCTTGAGCGCGGCTGCAACCATCGCAATCTGATCGCCACCGAGGGCGTTCATCTTCGCGTGAAATTCCACGCACGCGACGCCATCACCAAGGTCAATCAAACTCGCGCCGGAGTTCTTCTTGATGACTTTCGATTGGTCTTTCAACGACTTCAGAATCGTGACGCCTGCGGGAATTGGAACAGGTTTGTATGACGAACTGGCGAAATCATAAAACTGCTTCACGCCGTTTTCGCTGCGGTAAAAACTGGTGTTCCCGGCGGCGAGCATTGCTTCGACGTTCGCGGGAATCGCGCGGCTTTCTTCGCGCATCTTCGCCACAGATTTCTCAACGCCGATGGCATCCCATTTTTCAAAGATGCCCATTTCGTGCGCGAAGCCCCATTTCATCGCATTGTCAATTTCGACGAGGTTGTCCGCGATTTCCGGGATGCGATTCGCTGCATAAATGGCTGCATCGGCGAACGTGTGCCAGATGTATTCGCCCGCGCGATCTTTCGCATACGCCAATGTTTTCAGGCGTGCGGCGAGGTCTTCAATTTGTTTCGCCGCGCCGACCGACGCGAAGCTGGCTTTTTGCTGCGGGCGATATTCCAGCGTCGCAAAATCCAGCGTCAAAATATCCTTGCCGACTTTTTTGTAAAAGCCGCCTTTCGTTTTGTCGCCGAGCATTTTGCGCTCAACCATTTGGTCGAGGAGTTCCGGGACTTTGAACGATTCGCGCCGCTCGTCATTCGTCAGCGAATTGTAAAGGTTGCGTGCGACGTTGTACGCCGTGTCCAACCCAACGATGTCGAGCGTGCGGAAGCTCGCGCTTTTGGCGTGGCCGATCAATGTGCCGGTCAGTGAATCAATTTCTTCCGGCGTGTAGCCTTTTTCGAGCATGTAACTCAAGCCATTCAGCATCGAGAAATTCGCCAGCCGATTCGCCACGAAGCCGGGCGTGTCCTTCGCGTACACAACGCCTTTGCCCATCACGCGATCAAAGAAACCCGCCATAAAACAGGCGACTTCGGGCGACGTGTCGGGCGTGGTGATAATTTCCATCAAATGCAAATAACGCGGCGGGTTGAAAAAGTGCGTGCCGAGGAGACGTTTGCGAAAGTTTTCGGAACGCCCTTCGGCCAACGATTTGATCGGAATGCCGGAGGTGTTCGACGTGATGATGGCTTCGGCGTGCAGATGCGGTTCGACGCGCTCGTACAGGCTGCGTTTGATGTCGAGGTTTTCGACGATGGCTTCGACGATCCAATCGCAATCTTTCAGCTTCGGCAAATCGTCATCGAAGTTGCCAACGCTGACGAGGCTTGCCAATTCTGCGGACATGAACGCCGCTGGCTTGGCTTTCTTCGCGCCTTCCAGTCCCGCGTTGGCGATGCGATTGCGCACGGCGGGCGCGTCCAACGTCAACCCTTTGGCTTGTTCTTCCGCCGTCAATTCTTTCGGCGCGATGTCGAGCAACAAACACGGCAGGCCCGCGTTCGCAACGTGCGCGGCGATTTGCGCGCCCATCACGCCTGCACCTAAAACAGCCACTTTCTTAATCTGCATGGATAGACTCCTCAATGTGTAGCGCAAACTGTTAGTTTGCGTCGTTTTATTCAGCAATACGCTGGTGAAGCCACGCAAACTAACAGTTTGCGCTACCTTTCCCCAACGCTAGAGCAAAGCCCAAGGGGCCAAATAACACGCACTCATCAGCACGAACAAAAACGCGAATAGCACCGACGTCAACGACGTGCCCCAAAACAGCGGTTGCAACAAAAAGCGGAAGAACCAAAACGCGCCGATGCCAAGCGCAATCGTGCGCCCGATGCCCGTCGTTATCAACTCGTTCGTGTGCCGGAGCGACACAATGGCAAAGAGCAAAAACACAAAACTCAAACACAGGTTCAAGACCTGCATCACACCGCTGTTCAGATGACTCAAGCGCCGCAATTCCGCACGCCAATCAAACAATTGCCAAAACAACAAATGAAAGATGAGCCACCCGATACTCGCGTAGCCGCCAACTTTCACCAGTAAGGCTGCGGTGGACGGGGTCATAAAATGGTTCCCAGCAAAGCTCGATTCAGTAGTTCGTCAAGATATTCTCATCCGAAAAGCCCAGTTCTTTCAGACGAGTTTTGGTTTGTTGCATCATTTCGTTCGAGCCGCAAATCAACGCAACCGGCGCATCCAATTCCGGCACGATGTTGTCGAGCAGGCTTTGTACATAGCCCGTTGCCCCGCTCCATTCGTCGTCCGGTTGACTGATGACCTGCCGCAATGTGACATCGTGCGTGCGCCAATCGGTCAGAATTTCTTCTTCAAAATAAAAATCCTTGTTTGTCCGCGCGCCGTGCAACACGACCAATTTGCCGAAGTCCGCACGACGACGAAAGACGTGGCGCAACGTCGAGCGCAGCGGCGCAATGCCTGTGCCCATTGCGACGAACACCAAATCGCGGCCTGCATAATTCTCCAGCGGAAAGCCGTTGCCGACGATCTTGCGCATTGTGACTTCCGCGCTTGTGCCCGCCTGAAAAAGCGTCATGGCGATGCTGCTCGCCGAGGCATTGTCTTTGAGCAGAAACTCGTACTCGTCATCCTCCGGCGCAGAAGCGAACGCCACGTAGGACGATTTGCCATCTGCCATTTCCAACACAGCAACTTGCCCCGGCACGAAAGGTTCTTTCGCGCCTTCGTGCGGGAGCATAAAAAAGCTCCAGACGTTCGAGGTGTGTTGGTGAATGTGCGTAATCGTTAGTTTAGCCATGGTGGTCGGTGGCTGATGGTCGGTGGTCGGTGGTCTTGCCAGCCACCAGCCACCAACCACCAATCACTTTTCGTGTTGACGCTCTTTTTCTGCGTACATTGCGTCAATTTGGTCTTTGTATTTTTCCATCACGACGCGGCGTTTGACTTTCAGCGTCGGCGTCAATTCGCCGCTTTCAATCGTCATTTCCTGCGCGAGCAACACGACGCCTTTGAGCTTTTCAAATTTACCGAGTTCCGGCGTCAGCTTATCCACTTGGCGTTCGATCAAATCTATGACTTGCGGATGTCGCAACAATTCGTAGACGTCCTGATAGGCGATGTTCTTCAACTCCGCATAGCTTTTGAGCGCATCGAAATGCGGCACGATCAGCGCCGCCGGAAACTTACGTTGTTCGCCGATCACAACGGCTTGATTGATGAAGCGGCTTTGTTTCAAGGCATTTTCAATCGGCTGCGGCGCGATGTACTTGCCGCCACTCGTTTTGATCAAATCTTTCTTGCGGTCGGTGATGTACAAATAGCCGTCCGCATCCAGATGCCCGATGTCGCCCGTGTGCAGCCAAACCGTGCCGTGCTCATCGCGCGATAAAGTTTCAGCCGTTGCATCAGGCTTGTTGAAATAGCCCTGCATAATGTTCCGACCGCTGGCCAGGATTTCGCCGTCTTCAGCAATCTTGATCGTCACGCCCGGAATCGCTTTGCCGCACGAACCGAGCCGATGCGCACGCGCCGTGTTGGCCGTAATCACGGGCGAGCTTTCGGTCAAACCATAGCCTTGCAGAATCGGCAATCCTGCGCCGTAAAACACTTGTGCGAGTTCGAGCGGCAACGCTGCACCGCCGGATGCGAGATTCTTGATGCGCCCGCCGAACGCCGCTTGCCATTTGCTGAAAACCAGTTTGATGGCGAACGCGCGTTTGGCCTGCAACAGCAACGGCACAGGTTGGCCGCTGTTTTCGAGCATTGCCCATTCTTTGGCGACTTCAATCGCCCAGTTCGCAATGCGGGCTTTGGCGGCTCCGGCGGCTTCAGCTTTTTCGAGCGTCTTGGCGTAAATCTTTTCGTACAGACGCGGCACGCTGGTCATAAAATGCGGGCGCACTTCAAGCAGATTTTGCGCGACTGTATCAATGCTTTCGGCGAGGAAAATTTTCACGCGCATGAACAAGTCGAGGTAAATCGTCACGCGCTCGAAAATGTGCGAGAACGGCAGAAAGCTGAGCGCCGTGTCGCCCGCGTGAATGTTCATCGTTTCGGCCACGCTCTGCACGTTTGACATAATGTTGTCGTGCGTCAGCATCACGCCTTTCGGCTCGCCCGTTGTGCCGGACGTGTAGATCAACGTGGCCAACGAAGCGGGCGTGACTTGACCGCGCAAGCGCTCGTACAACTCGGGCTGCAAACGATCTAACTGTCTGCCGAACGCTTGCATGTCCGCGAAGTGAATCACACGCGGATCGTCGGTCTCGAAGTGATCGAACGCGATGATTTTCTTCAGGCTCGGCACGTCGTTGAGCGATTCCTGTACGCGCGCGAATTGCTTCGCCGTTGAAACGAACATCACTTCAACGGCGGCGTCGTTGAGGATGTAGGAAACCTGCTTGGGCGCTTGCGTGGCGTAAATCGGCACGTCGGCGCAGGCGCAATTCAGCACGCCCAAATCGGCAATCGTCCATTCGGGGCGATTTTCTGAAAGCAAACCAACGTGCGCGCCCGGACGCACACCGAGCGAATACAAACCGAGCGTCGTCGCGCGCACTTGTGCGGCCAATTCACGGGCGGAAAGCGAATGCCACGTGCCGTCTTTTTTGTAGTTCAGCAAATCCGGTTGCGCCGACGCGACCACCTCATCCAACAACGACACAATAGTCGCAGGTGACGATGCGGCCTGTAGATTCGCTATGATGGTGGTTTCGCGTTGGGCCATAACGGTTTTGAGAAGGCTGTCAGCTTGCATTTGTCATTCGTCCGTCAGAAAGAATCCCAGCAAAGACTCTTGTGCAAGCTGACAGCCTAAACGACGCCATCGGCGTTGATGCCGTGCAGAAACACGTCCATCACGGGATCAACCAGCGGCGTCAATTTGAAGTTGTGATGACTCAGCACCCAATTCGTCACCATTTCGTCGAGCGCGCCAAAAATCACTTTGGCGACAACCTTCGGATTCAAGCTGGCACGAAAGACGCCTTGCTGTTGCCCGCGCTCCAAAATCTCGCGCAGCATTTTCAAGTAATCGGCCAGCATCGTTTCCGAAAACTGCTCCATAAATTTTGTCGAATGACGGAACTCGACCTGAAAGACAACGGCCAAATCCCGATTGGCTTCGAGCGCCTCAAAATGCAATTTGGCGAAATGCCGCAACTGTGCGCGCGGGTCGGTGATGACGGAGAGTTCCTGCTGCGCGCGGGCATTGAACTCCTGCATCGCGGTGTTGAAGATCGAAACCAACAGGTCGTCTTTGTTCTTGAAATACAAATAGACCGTGCCGTCGGCGACGCCCGCCGCGCGTGCGACTTCGGCGACTTTGGCATTGAAATAGCCGGAGCGCGCAAAGACCTGAATTGCGCCGCGCAAGATGGCGGCAAACTTGTCCGAGCCGTTTTCGTCGGAGAGCAACGCGAACTTGGGCGGCACTTTACGCGGCGCTTGGCCCACTGCGTTCAGCCGCGCATCAGATTTTTTCTGCGCGTTCATAACTCCCGCTTGCGAATCATAGGTTGGTGACTCAATAAAAAATGTATGAGCATTCATTCAGAGGCGCATCGTAGCTGAAAAACTGCCGATGAGCAAGCGGCTTTTTGCGCCTTGTCTTGCGCGCTCTGTCGGCTTATGACAGCATTCCGCGCGATGGCTCACAAAAAGGTTGCGAAAGACAATACGAAGCAAAAACGCATCGCGCTCGTGACGGGGGGCGGTGATTGTCCGGGGCTGAATGCGGTGATTCGCGCGGTGGTCAAAGGCGCGCTCAATCACGGTTGGGAAGTCTACGGCATCGAACGCGGCTTTGAAGGCTTGTTGCATAAAAATCAGGTGCGCAGGCTGGACGCTGCCGACGTGCGCGGCATTGCGCATTTAGGCGGCACAATTCTGGGCACGACGAATCGCGGCAATCCGTTCAAATTCACCATCAAAAAAAATGGCAAAGAAACGGTGGTGGACTTGTCGCAGCAAATTGCGGATCGCTTCTTCGATTTGGGCTTTGACGCGCTCGTCACGATTGGCGGCGATGGCACGCTGAAAATCGCGCAGCAATTGGCCGACCTGGGCATTCCGATCATCGGCGTCCCGAAAACGATTGATAATGATTTGGCGGCGACCGAAGTGTCATTCGGGTTCAATACCGCCGTGACGACGGCGACCGAGGCAATTGACAAATTGCACGCGACCGCCAAAGCGCACGAGCGCGTGATGGTCGTCGAGTTGATGGGGCATTATTCGGGCTGGATTGCGTTGTATGCGGGCATTGCAGGCGGCGCGGACGTGATTTTGATTCCCGAAATTCCGTTCGATTTGAAAGCCGTCGCGCGCAAGATTCAGGATCGCTGGCGACGGCAACGCCGCTTTGCCATCGTGGTCGCAGCAGAAGGCGCACGACCGACAGGCGGCGAGCATTTTATGACGCTACGCGAAACCGGACACGAACGCTTGGGCGGCGTGGCGGAATTTGTCGCCAAAGAAATTCATCGTTTGACTGCCCGCGAAACGCGCTCGCTCGTGCTGGGACATTTGCAGCGCGGTGGACAGCCAACCACGTCAGATCGCTTGCTGGCAACGCGCTTTGGAGCCGCTGCCGTACGTGCGATTGCGCACGGCGAATGCAATGTGATGGTGGCGTTGAAGTCCACACAGATCATTACTGTTCCGCTGGAAGAAGCCATCCGCGAAACAAAATTCGTGCCGTTGAATTCTGACATCGTCTGTTCCGCGCGCGACTTGGGCATTTCCTTTGGAGACGAAAAAGATGAGTAATGCACCTGACCTTCTAAAAGACACGACGCGCGCGCGCTTGGATCAAGTAAGCCGCGCCCTGCTGAGCCTGCATAAATCCTTGTTGGACGATGAACGGATCATCTACGAAGCCGCGCAAGGCGCGGTCGTGTCGCCGAACGAATTGTTTCGGCTGGCGCTCAATCATCCGCAGTTCACGTGGCTCGGCAAGATTTTGACCTTGATCGCGCAATTGGACGAAGCCGCGTCCGTGCGTCGTCCTGCGACCGAAACACAAGCCCAGTCTTTGCTCGCCGAAGCGCGCGTATTGCTCGCGCTGGAACACGCCGACCAAACCTTTGTCGAGCGATTCCAACTGGCGCTCGCCCGCAGCACCGATGCGACCGACAAACACCACGAAGCATTGCAAATTGCGACCGCAGAAAGCGAGTGACAAAAGGATGAGCCAGGAAGCTTTGCCAGTGATTCACCATCCCTCGGCACATCGGTTCGAGATCCGTTTGGATGGCCACACGGCCTTGATTGACTATCGCAAACGCGGCGATGACATTTATGTTTTGCTTCACACCGAAGTGCCGCCCGCCTTCGAGGGCAAAGGCATCGGCAGCCGTTTGGTCAAAGGCGCGTTGGAGCAGATCAAAGCCGAAGGCAAGCGGTTCGTTCCGCTCTGTTCCTTCATCGCGGCGTATGTCCGCCGTCATCCCGAATACGAAGAATTCGTTGCGAGGTAAAGCCTATGAACGAGCTACGGTCCGTTTGTGATGAACACGCGCGCCGAATTCTGTGAAATAAGAACGGCGATAGAACACGGATGAAACAGATGCGGCAGATCGAAACAGGTTCGTGTGCATCTGTTGTATCCGTTCCATCCGTGTTCCATCTTTCTCGAATCTATAGAAAACGGATGGAACAGATGGGACTGATTTGGACGGATGAGGTCGGTCTTGATCCGTAATATCTGTTGCATCTGTGTTCCATTAGACTTGAGATTAAAAGCCCCCACAATGAACAAAATCGTCGAGTGCATCCCCAACTTCAGCGAAGGCCGTGATGTCGGCATCGTCAATGCCATCGCTTCGGCCATTGCGTCCGTGCCGAACGTCGTCGTGCTGGATCAAACGATGGACAGCGATCATCACCGCGCGGTGATTACGTTTGCGGGCGAGCCGGAGGCGGTGTTGGAAGCGGCAGTGCTCGCAGCGGCGCGCGCGGTGGAGTTGATTGACTTGAACCATCACACGGGTGAGCATCCGCGGATGGGCGCGATAGATGTGTTGCCGTTTGTGCCGATCAAAGGCGTGACGATGTCGGATTGTGTGGCGTTGGCACGACGCGCGGGCGAACGCATTGCGCGCGAATTGCGTGTGCCGGTGTATTTGTATGAACACGCGGCGACGCGCCCGGATCGCATTGATTTGGCGAACGTGCGGCGCGGCGAATTTGAAGGCTTGCGGGAAGTGATCGCCGTCCATCCCGAATCTGCGCCCGACTTCGGCGAAGCGAAAGTACATCGCACGGCGGGCGCAGTGGCGGTCGGCGCGCGGGCGCCGTTGATTGCGTACAACATCAATTTGGCGACGGAGGATTTGACGATTGCGAAGAAGATTGCGGGCGCGATTCGCGGACGCGATGGCGGCTTGTGCTATGTGAAGGCGCTCGGCTTTGAGCTTGCCGCGCGCAATCAGGTGCAGGTTTCGATGAACCTCGTGAACTACGAAGCGACGCCGCTCTTTCGCGTGTTCGAGATGGTCAAGCGCGAAGCGGATCGCTACGGCGTGCGCATCGTCGGCAGCGAAATCATCGGACTGATTCCGCAAGCCGCGCTGAATGCCTGCGCGGATTTTTATTTGCAGATTGAAAACTTCAGCGCGGATTTGGTGTTGGAACAACGATTACAAGCGGCGTTGGACGAAGCCGCGCCGATGGAAGCGAGCGCCGAAGCCTCGCTGGATTCCTTTGTGGACGAAGTGGCCGCTGGATCAGAAACGCCCGGCAGCGGCAGCGTTGCGGCATTGGTTGGCGTGTTGGCGACGGCGCTCGGCACGATGGTCTGCAAGCTCGTGGATTCCAACGATCCTGAAATCGAAGAAATTCTCGCCGAGCTTGAAGACCTGCGCGCGGATTTGCAGGTTGCGGTTGCCGAAGACGCCGAAAGCTTCACGCGCGTGCTGGATGCGCAGGCGTTGCCGGAGACGACGGAAGCCGAACAATTCGCCCGCCAAAATGCAATTGAGGAAACGACGAAAAGTGCGCTTGCCGTGCCGTTGCGCGTGGCGGAAGGCGCGTTGCAGGCAATGGAATTGCTGAGCGAGTTGTCCGAAATGGGCGATGCCAAAATGTTCCCGGAGTTGCCGACAGGCGCGCAACTCGCGTTGGCAGCGATGCGTGGCGCGTACTACAACGTCTGCGCCAATCTGGATGCGATTGGTGATGCGGACTTCACGCAGGCGCGGCGCGGCGATGTCGAAGAGATGATCGCGCGCGGGCAGGAATTGGCAGACGAAATCGAGGGTTCGTTTTTGCGGCAACAGAGGTAAGAAGTTTCTTCAGCAAATACTGGACAGCCGAAAGCGCGCAAGCTAAGATGCACGATTTCAAACGCTCGGCAGGAGGGCACCTATGGACAATGTTGAGCACAACGAAATGACCCCGGACGTGGCTCCGCTTGAAAATGAACAGCGATTGCGAGTCATCACGATCATCGTGATTGTGGCGGGCGCATTGATTGCGGGCGCGTTGGCAGGCTTGAAAATGGCGCTCGGCCTTGCGCTCGGCGGCGCGCTCAGCTTGTTCAATGAACGGTGGCTGCGCTCCAGCACGAAAGCGATGATCGAACTCGCCAGCGCGACGGGCAATCCATCCGTTGCGACAACGTCCAAGTTTATCTTTCGCTTCGTCGTGATCGCGGTGGTGATCGCGGTGGCGATGAAAAGTGGCTATTTCAATTTGCTCGGCATCGGCATTGGCTTCGCGGCGTTTGTGGCGGCGGCGATGATCGAAGCCATCTATCAACTCATGACTCTCAAAGACTAATTATGCTCTTGGCATCATTCGCATTTTTACAGGAACACGCCCCCAAAGCGGCGGAACACGCGGCAGCAGGCACGAAAGACGATCACGGAGGCGGACATCACACACCGTGGATCGTCGAGCAGGTCAACCACCTTCTCGGCCCGGCGATGTTTTCGATTCAGGAAAAAATCATGCCGCCGATTTATAGCCTGTTCGGCAAGCATTGGCCGGGCGAAGGGATGACGGCGGAACAGTACATGGCGTCAGGCCAATTGCCGATTCCGACGCAAGCCGTGATGTTTTCCATCGTCATCCTGTTCACGGTTGTGATCCTGACATTTTTGCGCGGCAAGCTTTCGAGCGATTCGCCGACGACCAAACAACAAACGTTTGAAGTCGGCGTCGAAGCATTGCGCGACATGCTCAAAGATTTGATTGGGCCAAAAGGTTTGCAGCATTTTCCCGTGATTGCGACGTTCGCGTTGCTGATTCTGGTCTCGAACCTGATGGGCTTCATTCCGGGTTTGATTTCAGCGACCGCGAATTTGAACGTGACGCTGGCGTTGGCGATCACGTCGTTCCTGTACTACAACTACATTGGCATCAAAGAAAACGGCATCGCTGGTTATCTGAAGCATTTTGCTGGGCCAATATGGTGGCTGGCATTTATTATGTTCCCGATTGAAATTATCAGTCATTCGGCACGCATTTTAAGTTTGAGCTTACGTCTATTCGGTAATATTTACGGAGAAGAACAGGTAAGCGGTGTTATTAGCAACTTAGTTCCTTGGATCGTGCCGATGTTGTTGATGCCGCTCGCGCTGCTGGCGTCGTTCCTGCAAACGTTTATCTTCGTCGTGCTCTCGATGCTCTACATCGCCGAGATGACGCATCACGAAGACGAGCACGGACACGGCGAAGCGGCGCACGCGCATTAAAAGTTTTGGATGCCGCAGGCTGACCGAGCTTGCCGTTGATTCGCATAGCAGTACGCCAACGTTGTATGGAGCGTTGCCTTTCCCAAAAGCGTAATTGAATCCCTGACGTCGAACTTATCCCGGAATCAACCACAAGCCAATCAGCACAAAAGCATCCTTTGCAGCGGGAAGCTCACTGTGAGCTTCCTCATCACCATCAACACTCAAAGGAGAATTTGAAAATGAAACGAATTGTATTGGCCCTGATGGGAATGTTATTCGCAGCAATTCCGGCGATGGCGCAAACGGGCGGCGGCGTGACAGACAACGGGTACGGCTACCTCGGCGCGGGCATCGGCTTCGGCCTCGCGGCAGGTTTGGCGGCGCTCGGACACGGCAAGATCGCTTCGGCGGCGTGCGAAGGTGCAGCGCGCAATCCCGGTGCGGCGGGACGCATTCAAACGCTGATGCTGCTCGGTCTCGCGTTCGTCGAAACCTGCGTCATCTTCGCGTTCGTGATCGTGTTCTTGAAAGTCGGTGCGTAAGCCAAACGACGGCAGACAAAAAACAAAGGCGCATTCGGAGACGGATGCGCCTTTGCTTTTGCACTGCGAAGCCTTAATGATGCCCGCCTTGCAGCGTACTGAACCACGAGACGATTTGCCCAACGGCCTGCGGGAATTGGGCACCGAGCAAAACCATAATCGGGATCAGACCGTGCAGGAGTACTTTCAGGGCAAATTCCCAACTCCAATTCAACTCGCCGGGCGTCGTATGGGACAACAAGCTGATCACTTTGTCGCGTCCCATCTGCACAAAAATCACCATCGTGATCGTGACAACGGTCAGCACCGCAATCCACCCGAACAGCATCAATCCTTCGCGCGGCTGAAACGGATAGGAAGAAACCGCCAGCAACATCAACAACAATCCCGCCGTGACCAGCACGACCAGATTCTTCAATTGCGCCAGCATGAGATGGAGAAAGGCACTCACACGACTGGCCAGGAACAACTTGCTTTGTGCAACCCATTGTTCATTCTCAGAAGCTGGATCGGATGATTTATGGGAGTCATTCCAGTAGCGGTTATCCAGTTCAGATGCCACGAGCGATGAGATACCGGTGAGGAATCCTTGTGTCTCGACTTGCTGAAGAAGTGATGTTCTCCAATCGCCACGCGATTCCGCAGCATGACACTCTTGCAGTTTTCCGCTTGCGGTTTGGAATGTTTTGACCGCAGCATCTGACTCTGAGGCGAGCAGCTTTTTCTGTTCCTGGATTTCTTGAGAGGTCTTTTCGAGTTGCTCGTTAATCTTTTGGATTTCCGCCGGAGACCCTGTGTGCGCTTTTTCAGCTAATGCTTGTCTGAGTTTTTGCTCGTTCGTTTTCAATGTCTCCAAGTTCGAAGCGATGGAGGATTGCTCCTGGAAAGCCTTTTGGAAACGTTCCTGCAAAGCTTTGCGGGCTTGCTCCAACGAAAAGACCATCGCAGAGTAGCTCGGCATCGGCAGGGTCAGCTTGATTTTGGGCAGACGCTCGAAAAACTCGCGCGCCTCTTTGGAATCCTCCACGAACAAAGGATGCCACGAAAGTCGCCGCAGCAGTCGCCGCAGCGCCACCCACAACCAAACAAAGCGCAGAAAAACCAATGCCAGGAAGATCACCGTGAGGGAAAAAGCGAACCTAAAGATTACGTCAAAGAGCCAGCCTTCCAGGCTTAGTGATGCGCGGTTCCAGATAAAAAGGTAAGCACTGGTCGCGCTGAGCAATAAGATCGTCAGCCCGCTCCCATTCAATTTCCAGAAGCTGCACCACAGGAATTCTTTCACTTTGATTTCCAGCTCATTGATACCCGTGAAAGACTGTTGCCCCGCCCCCTCAAAATTCAGAAATGGAAAAGCTCCCTTATCAACTTCATTAGGTTGGCAGCACGCTCTTTCGGCGAATGTCAGACGGCGCAGGGACGAAAGAAAAGCCAGAAACGCGGCCAGCCCGACAAAGAGCAGTGGCAATAAAGGTGAAACCCCACTCATCAGATCAGTGGCGCGCAAGAAAAGGAAAATATCCTCTTGCGGCGGACGGCCTTCGAAGAACGAAAAAGGATTCGCTAATGACTGCCCAATGAGGCTCGGATACGTGTCGATAGCCGCTATTAGGCCGGATGAGGCGGCGAACTGCGCATTGACAACAAGCAAAGCGAGGAAAATGAACCAGCCCAGCAAAAGCGGGAGGGGCCGTTTTTCGACCCGCGCGGTATCCATCATATTTTTTAATGGCTGGTAGCAAACGTCATTTAGCCAATGTTTGAGCCAATCTACGATGCTGGCGGTCATCCAAAGAGCTGCCAGTAAAGTGAGCAGCAAAAGGCTAACCGCCAGAAACGAACCGAGAACATATTGTGTCATTCCTTTCCATAAAACTTGCCAGATAATGTCTAACCCCAATTCAGCTTTGGGTAAATCTGAGGCCAGTCGCAACGAGGCGATAATAGGCATCAGATGAACCGCCGCCACAATCAACGCCAGCCCCAGCAGAATCAAGCTACACATGAGGAGGTAACAACGCCGCTTGAATTTCAACGTCGCGTCTTCCAGCACAGGATCACTAAAGATCATCGCCAAAGGGCTGCGGTCAATTGCTCTGAGGATCGGCCGCTCCGCGAGCCATCTGACCAATCGCACAAGAAGGGTGCCATTTTTTTGTAGCGAGGGTTTCGATTCCCCCTCGCCTTTCTTTGGACGGGGGAAAGGATTGATGTTTTCGTGCAGCTTGGTGCGCGCCAACTCAAGTAACAAGACTCCAGACACGGCGCAACAAAGCAAGCTCAAAAGCAGCATCCCGATCAACGGCATTTTCGAGGAAAGCGCCCCGCTGATGAGGTCGGGTAAAGCCGCGATCACTTCCCCCGCATCCTTCGGCGTAAGACTGGGAGCCACCTCATTTTTTAGCGCCTTCTTAAAGGATTCATACTTCGGCGAACTTTCTTCTCGCACTGCGCCTGGATAGAACAGGTAATGCTGCTTGTCTTCATAGTCGAGGGTTTTGATCGGCCAGACACGATCACGCCCAACCACACTGACCCATAACGACGGTTTACGCACCTCGCCCAACCCAATAAAGCGCGGCTTGGGGGCGGGGGGCGAGTCAAAGGGGCTGCCATATTCGAGCATCAGTTCAGGACGATTCAGCAAGGCCAGCGTGGCGTTGTAAATCCCATGTGTCATCGGAGCCGGGAATTGCAGGCGGCGGCCTTCACCAGCAAACGGGTAGGTCCAACGTTGATTCTGATTGAAGAGCGAATAGGGCGTGACCAGCAACATGCCGCGAAACTCGGCGCGCGCTTCGGGATGCAAATAGAGGATGTCGGAGTTCAAATTGAACATCACGACATTGGGGCAATGCTGCCGAATTTCCCGCACGAGAAAAATGCGATCCTGCACATTAGTTGCCACGAGACCGAGATGGGTGATGCTTTCGCGCTTGATCGTGCTCAACAAATTCGACAGCACCATCTCGCGCGAGGCAATCTCGACTTGGGAAAAGAGCGGCAGGGCATCCAAACCGCCATTGCTTTGCCCCATACCTAACGGAACTTTTTTGCGTTCTGCTGGTTCGACCTCGGTGCTTTTCTTCGTTCCTTCCGCATTCGCTCTCTCGGCTTCGGTACGCAGTTCGGAGATGTTGAGTGGAAACGGTAAATTCAAGATGCTCTTGTGCGAAATGCTTTGCCCATACGCGGTGTTGGACTCCAGCAGCATAGCGATTTTTACGCGGCGATTTTCTTTAGGGTTCAGATACCCGATAAAGGCTTCCAAATCCGTATTCGTGTGTGTGACAGTAGCCGCGAAGCGAACACGGTGGGGCACTTGCGCAGGATCGCTGGGATGGCTGCGGGCCAGAAAATCCTCGACGTCAATGCCTGTGGCACTGCCGGAAATAATGTTGACCTGCCAGGAGGCATTCTTTGCTAACCAACTTCGGAGGGTGATGGCAAGCGAAGTTGCTGAGCCGGTATACGTCGTGCCTAATAAACGAATGGGTGACTCTGGCGACATCAGTTCAGAGGCCGCTATGCTACCGCCAAAACGGTCGCCCTGAAGAAGTATCTCCCGGCGGCGCTGTTGTTCGCGGAGTGCGGGCGGGCTTATGTACCTTAAATGTTTCGCTTGATCTAACGCCCGGAGCAGCGCCGCTTTCTGAATCCCGCTTGTTGGCGTTTCCCCAATCAGGAAGAGAACTAGCAGCGCCGTCTGGTTTCCTTTGTTTTTGCGAAACAGCACGACACCCGGTTCGTGAGCGGAACGTGCATGAGGCCGAGACGCAGACGCTGCTTCGCTTTCTTTTTCCTTTTCCTTGCCGGTGTTCTGCCAGGGCAAATCATAGCGATCAATCTTGTACTCGGTGGCCTCAAGCGCGCGTTGCATCGCTTCCAGGTAGCGATCAAAGGCGTAATCGAAACTGGATTCCTTTGGGTCGGGAACGGTGGCAATCAATGTTTCCACCTGAGCTACGTTTTGATCAAAGTTCGGAATTTTGCTGAGGTTGTGTTCGGTTCCCTCCCAATAGCCTTTACATTGTTCCCGGCCAGACGCATCGAATCGGTTTGGGGCCGCAAACTCGCAGATGAGTGCCGCTGCATTGTTCGGTTGCGGCGGTGTGACCGCAGGCTTTGACGCGGCTGCCGGTGGCAGCGTTTGAATGGCCTTCTTTGCTTCCTGCTTGGGTGGTTGAAGCGCGAATGGGAAGATGAGTGCAAAAATAGCCAGTACGGGAAAAAACAGCGTGCTGAGACTAGCATCTTTCATGGCATACCCCTTTTCTGTTTGGCCTGGCGGGCCAGTGGCGGTGGGCGATCCAAGCGGTGCAGGCGGCACGCTCCGGGCGCAAATCAGGTGAATTTGTAACCGGAGCAAAAACGGCTGAGCGGCGCGATCCCCACATTACTGCTCCAAGTGCGAGCCAACCTCCGAGGAACGAGGCTGAGTCATCGGGGGCGTTGGCTGGCACCTACGAATCAATGGCACTTCGGGGCAACGCGACAGGTCAATGATGATCCAGGTCTTTGCGAATGTCCTGTCGCCAAATTTCAATAATCAAACGATCTACTTCTGTCCAATGCAACTGACACGGTTTCACTTCCGAACCGTAAAACTTCTCAACCAACCGACGTAAACTGTCAAAATCCAGCCCCTTCTTCCACCCTTCGCAGATGAAATGAAGTTGCCGGTCAGCGGTGAGGCTATCGGGTACAGGTGTAATTCCATTGGATGCAGATGAGGTGAGCATCCTGCGACGTCCTTTCCGGGGCGCGGAAAATTAACGCAAAGTCGCCGACTTGTGCTTTTTCAGGTCGTCTTTAGCTCGTTTTGCTATTGGCGCTGCCAATTTAGGGCAGGCAGGGAAGCGATGTCAATTCTTTTGTTTGCATGCCAACTTTGCGGGATGCTAAGCTGCACCGCTGGTCATTCCATAATTACGATTTCAGACTTACTTGGGAGAGAAAATGTTTTCACGAATGAGCGTCTTCCTCAGCGCGCTCGGCTACAATGCGACGACGCGCGAGATCAGTGTGGTGAAGTGATATGCCAGCAAAAGACCTCTACCACAACAACGTTATCAGCGCGCTCGGCAAAGACGGATGGACGATTACGGGTGATCCCTTGAAGCTGAAATGGCGCAGTCGGAAAATGTATGTGGACATTGGTGCGGAACGGTTGATTGCCGCGGAGAAAGGCAAACAGAAAATCGCGGTAGAGGTCAAAAGCTTTCTCAGCAAATCGAGCCTTGAAGATTTAGAAGATGCACTGGGGCAATACATTCTCTACCACGATGTTTTGCAAGAAATCGAACCTGACCGGGTTTTGTATTTAGCTATCCGAAAATACATGTACGATGAATTGTTTCGTGATGAAGTCGGTAGTTTGCTGCTGAAAAACAAGCGCCTTCGGTTAATCGTTTTCGATGCCAATGCGGAGGAGATTTTGCAATGGATACCTTAGAACAATATCGTGACATCATAGAAAACGCCCTGACAGCGGTGGTTGATAGTCCAACGGAAGAAGGTGTAATTGAGCGAACGATTTTTGATCGTCGCTCCGACAGCTATTTGGTGATGGCAGAAGGTTGGAATGGAGAAGAGCGAACCCACTCCTGTCTGGTGCATATCGAAATTATCAATAACAAGGTTTGGATTCAAAAAGACAGCATTGAGCAAGGCATTGCGACGGCACTGGAGCAAGCCGGAATCCCTAAGAGCGAGATTGTCTTAGGCTTTCACCCCCCGGATGTTCGGGCTTTTACAGGTTACGCCGCCGAGAGATTGCCCTTTGAAAAAGTCTCGCCCCGATTTGAAAATCTAAAAGCCGCATAGCAATGATTGAGAACTTACGCGCAGAAGTCCTATCCAAAGAAAAATCGCCCGAAGTGATTCATCGTCGCGTGACGGAAGAGTTCGGGCAAGACCGCGCCTTGCTGGCGATTGGCGAACATTATCGTTTGGTCGGCGAGCCGAGCCGCGCGATTGCGATGCCACGCACGGTCGAAGAGTTGAGCGAAATGCTCAGTTTTGCGATGAGCGAGAACCTGACCGTCATTCCGGCTGGGGCAGGGACGTGGCTGAACATGGGCAATCCGCCCGTGCGCGCGCACCTCATCATCTCGACCACGCACATGAACCGCGTGCGCGAGTACGAACCGGCGGACTTGACGGCGACGGTCGAAGCCGGTTGTCCGCTGTACACGTTCAATCAACTGGCGACGGAGCATCGGCAATGGATTCCGCTCGATCCGTTCGGGGATGAAAGCGCGACGCTCGGCGCGATTGTCGCAACAGCGAGTTCCGGCCCCGTGCGTTGCGGCTTCGGCACACCGCGCGATTGGGTGATCGGGATGCAGGTCGTTCACGCGTACGGTTTGACAACGCGCGCGGGCGGCAAAGTGGTGAAGAACGTCGCGGGCTATGATCTCTGCAAACTCTACACGGGCAGTTATGGCACGCTCGGCATCATCACGGAAATCAGTTTCAAGTTGCGCGCGTTGCCGCCGGCCGAACGCACGCTGGTGTTTGCGGCCAATAATGTGCAGGCGCTTTGCGCGTTGGCCGCACGCATCACGGCTTCGGATATACAACCGGCGGCGCTGGAGTTGCTGTCCGCCAAACTGCTCGACGACAAAGTAGAGTTGGCCACGACGGGCGATGGCAATTATGTGCTGGCGTTGCAGTTCGTAGACGACGACGAAGCGATTCGTTGGCAAATCACCGAAGCCGCGCGTCTGGGCGACGCGCTCAAACATTTTCCGCTCAGCCTCGAAACGGCCAGGCAGTTTTGGGAAGACTATCGCGCGACGGAAATTTCACAGGAGTGGGATTTGATTTTTAAGCTCAGCGTGAAGCCCTCTGATCTGGCGACGATGATTGCCGAAGCACAAAAGTACCTGCCGGAATCGCCGCTTTCGATGTTGCGCGCGCACGCCGGAAACGGGGTGCTGCGATTGCACGCCACCAATGACGCCTTGAATTGGTTTCGCAGTAAAGAGCGTCCCAAACGCATCGCCGAGTTGCGTCGCCGCGCGCAGGATCACGGCGGGAATATGGTGATCTTGCGTGCGCCGCTCGATTTCAAATCGCACATTGACGTGTGGGGCGAAGTCGGGCCGACGGCGGTGTTGATGCACGGACTGAAAGAAAAATTCGATCCGCAAAATTTACTGAATCCGGGACGCTTCGTTTCGGGTATTTGATCTACGAATGACCACTCAACTGACGCAATTGAAATCCGCCGTCGAGACGGAAAGCGATAAATTATTGGGCTGCATTCACTGCGGCCTGTGTTTACAGGCCTGTCCGACCTATTTGCAACTCGGCAACGAAAACGACAGTCCGCGCGGGCGCATCCTGTTGATGCGCTCGGTCGTCGAAGGCAAACTCGAACTCGAAAACCCAAAATTCGAGCGGCATATTGATTTGTGTTTGGGCTGCCGCGCGTGCGAAACCGCTTGTCCGGCGGGCGTGGAATACGGGCATCTGCTCGAAGCGACGCGCGCGGCGCTCGTGCGTTACAACGTCAAAGAGCCGGATACCCTGCCGAAAAAAGTGCTACGCAAAGCCTTGCGCGAAGTTTTTCCGTTTCCTGAAAAATTCAGCCGCGTGATGGCGCTCAATCGCTTCTTGCGCGACAGCGGCTTGCTGAATTTCGCGTTGTGGTTCAAGCCGCTGCGCAACCTGATGAACAAAGTTTCGCCACAAGCGGAATTCGCTACGTCATTGCTGCTTTCGACGAAGCCTGTGTTCACCAAAGTCTTGAGCCGCCGCAAGCAACGCCGCGCGCTTGAATCCGTCGCGGTCGAAGACAAGCCGCTCAATGAAAAGCGCGAAGTTTCGGTCTTCACAGGCTGCGTGATGGAAGGATTATTCAAGCACACGAACGACGCGACATCGCGCGTGCTCGTAGCCAACGGCGCGTTTCTTGTACCCGTGAAAACACAGGTTTGCTGCGGCGCTTTGCACGCGCACGCAGGTGAAATCGAAATCGCCAAAGACCTCGCGCGCAAAAACATCGAAGCGTTCGAGAACCACCACAAATCGCTCATCATCATCAACTCGGCAGGCTGCGGCGCGATGCTCAAAGAGTACGGCGAACTGCTGAAAGACGATGAGAAATACGCGCCGCTCGCACACGAATTCAGCCGCCGCGTGCGTGACGTGTCGGAATATCTGCATAAAATCGGCGTCCGCGAGGGCGCACCGATTGAGCAAAAAGTGACTTACGATGCGCCATGCCATTTGTATCACGCGCAGCGCGTCACTGCTGCGCCGCAAGAAGTTTTGAAAGCCGCGATTCCGAATCTCGATTTCCAACCGCTCGACGGCATGCAGGATTGTTGCGGCGGCGCGGGCATCTACAACCTGAGCGAGCCGGAGATGTCAGATAAAATCCTGACAGACAAAATCAACAAAGTGAAAGCGACGGGCGCGGATTTGTTGATGACGGCGAATCCCGGCTGTCACATGCAACTCGGCGCGGGCTGTCGCACGAAAGGCGCGGACTGCAAAGTCGTTCACGTCGTCGAAGTGCTCGACGAATCATATCGCCGCGCCGGTTATTACAATCAAGAGCCGCTATGAAACTGACACGAATCCTCTTCACGTTTGTCGTTCTGCTGACCGGCTTGGCTCCTGCTCAAGCACAACAAGTCCAAATCTCGCCGAAGCCAAATCCGCAGATTGAAAAAATCCTGAGCGAGATTTCGCCCGCCAATATTGAAGCCACGATTCGCAAACTCGTCAGTTTCGGCACGCGGCACACGATGTCTTCGCAGGACGACCCGGTGCGCGGCATCGGCGCAGCACGCAAATGGATTCGCGCGGAGTTTGACCGCTTCAGCAAAGACTCCGGCGGACGATTGATCGTGAGCGAAGATGATTTCGTACAACCCGCAGGTGGTCGCATTGCGCAAGAGACGCGCCTCGTGAACGTCGTCGCCACGCTGCCCGGCAAACAAGATGGAGCGAAAGATCGCCTCTACGTCGTCAGCGGTCATTACGATTCGATTTGCTCGCCCGGCTCGGACACAACCTGCGATGCGCCGGGCGCGAACGATGACGCTTCGGGCACGGCGGCGGTGATGGAGATGGCGCGTGTGATGTCAAAATATGAATTCGACGCGACGCTCGTGTTTATGACTGTGCCAGGCGAAGAACAAGGTTTGGTCGGCGCGGCGCATTGGGCCGAAGACGCGAAAAAGAAATCGCTCAACATCGCCGCGATGTTCACGAACGACATTATCGGGAACACGATTGGGGGCAACGGCGTGAGAGAGAATCGCCGCGTGCGTTTGTTCTCCGAAGGCGTCCCGACGACCGAAACCCAAGCCGAAGCGCGGACGCGGCAATCGGTCGGCGGCGAAAATGACGGCCCGTCGCGCCAACTCGCCCGCTACATCAAAGAAGTCGGCGAACGCTATTTGCCAAATTTTGAAGTGACGTTGATCTTTCGGCGCGACCGCTACGGACGCGGCGGCGACCACAATGCGTTTTTGCAACAAGGCTACGCTGCCGTGCGCTTCACGGAGCCGAACGAAGACTTCACGCGCCAGCATCAGAAAATCCGCGAGCAGAACGGCATCAAATACGGCGATGTGATCGAGATGGTGGATTTCGCCTACATTGCGCAAGTCGCGCGCGTGAATGCGGCGGCGATGGCGAGCATGGCATTGGCTCCGGCGGCTCCCGCTGGCGTCAGTTTCAAATCCGCGCGGCAGGAGTATGATACGTTGCTCGCGTGGCAGGCGAACACAGAGCCAGACATCGCAGGCTATCGCATCGTGTGGCGGCAAACGTATCAGCCATTTTGGACAGGCAGCATCGAGGTTGGCAACGTGACAGAATTTACGCTCAAAGGCTTGTCGAAGGACGATTACTTTTTTGCCGTGCAAGCGATTGACAAAGACGGCAACGCGAGCGTGCCGACATTTCCAAAAGTACAAACGAGGCGGTAAAAATTTTATGCAGTACCCAAAATCCTTTTTGCTTTCGTTCGCATTGATGTTGAGTTGGTTTACCTTTGTCGGAGCACAAACGCAGCCGCCTAAACAGCAACGCCCGACCAAACACCCTACGCAATTCGACAAGATCATTGACACCGAAGACAAACAGCCCAATCAACCGCCGAACACCGAAAAAACAGAAGCGGTTTCCGTCAAAGCCGAGCTTCAAGTTTCTGATGCGTTGGTGCAAGCGGTGCAGAGCTTGACGGTGGAAGTCAAAAACCTAGTCAATGAAGTGCGTTCGACCAATGCGCGGCAGCAGGTGCAGACAGACATTTTGCGTCTCTCGCGGTTGGATTTGCGGCTGGATCGCTATGAAAGCGAACTCAAGACGGTGCGCGACCGTTTGGCCTTGCTCGAAGCGGATTATCAAAATCTGCAATTCCTGCTGACGCCCGAAGCCATCGAAGCGCAAGTCAGCCGTATGCCATACGCGAACAAAAGCGATGCCGTGCGCCAAGTCAAAGACGCCCACGAAGCACGGCTGCGCAACGTGACGGCAGAACGCGAACTCGTCAAACGCCGCGAAGCTGAGCTGGCAGGCGTCGTGAAAGGCTTTCGCGAAGCCAGCGAGGAAACCGAAAAACGCCTGGTGGCGATTGAAGAAGCACTGAGAAAATTGGCCGAAGCGCAGGCCGACAAACCCAAACCGGATACACCGGAAAAATAGCTGTTGCATAAACCAACACCTTTGCGCAACGACTTCAGGAGACCCCATGAACCCCGAACGAACACGCCGAGACTTTCTACAAACCACTTTGGCCGCAGGCTTGAGCGCGCCGTTGCTTTCTACGGAACTCGCGGCGCAAGCGCGCCGCCCCATCGTGATTGGCAGTTCCAACGATCATCTCGGAGCCGACGGCAAGTTTCTGAACGGTGGCATCAACTGCGTCACGAAGGCGATGGAAATTCTCAAAGCCGGCGGCGACACGCTGGACGCCGTGATTGCGGGCGTGAACTTGGCCGAAGACGATCCGCTCGATGATTCGGTCGGTTACGGTGGCTTGCCGAATGAAGATTGCGAAGTCGAATTGGATTCGTGCGTGATGCACGGGCCAACGCGGCGCGCGGGGTCGGTGGCGAGTTTGAAGTTCATCAAGAACCCGTCAAAAGTCGCGCGGCTCGTGCTCGAACGCACCGATCACATTATGCTCGTCGGCGAAGGCGCGCTGCGATTCGCGCTCAAACACGGCTTCAAACGCGAAGACTTGCTGACCGAAAATTCGCGCAAGCTCTGGCTCAAATGGCGCGAAGAGTTGAGTCCGCAAGACAACTGGGGGCCAAGCTGGCATCGCACGACGAAGGGCAAACAAACTTCGCAGGTGAATTTGAGCCGTGAAGAATTAGCGTTCAATCGTTACGCCGAAGAGCGGCTGCGTCATCGTCCGACGGGCACGATCAATTGTTTGGCCGTGGACGCGAACGGCGATCTGTCGGGCGTGACGACGACGTCGGGTTTGGCGTGGAAAATTCCGGGGCGCGTCGGCGATTCGCCGCTGATTGGTTGCGGCTTGTATGTGGACAACGAAGTCGGCGCGGCAGGCTCGACCGGACGCGGCGAAGAGTGCATTTACATCAACGGCGGGCACACGATTGTCGAAAACATGCGACGCGGCATGTCGCCGACCGAAGCCGCGCTGGAAGCGATCAAACGCATCGCGGCGCGCTACGGGAATAACCTCGAAGAACTGCGCAAGTTCGACATCAACTTTTACGCGCTGAACAAAAAAGGCGAATACGGCGGCGCAGCGTTGTGGGGCATGCGCGACGACGGACGCAAGAGCAGCTTTGCGGTTCACGATGGCAAAGAAGCGCGGCTGGTCGAAAGCGCGTATCTTTATCAGAAAAAGTAACCACTCATAAAGCGGGTCAGGAAGTGTCTTTGCGCCTTTTCAGGGCGGCAGAGTTTTGTTATAGTGCGCGCCTCGAAACCTACCCCGTAAATTTGTCAAGCCGCCGCCCCCTGAGAAATTCAGAAGGAGAATACCCTTGCAAGTTTGTGTTGTTGGAACGGGATATGTTGGTTTGGTGACGGGAACGTGCCTCGCATATTTGGGACACGCCGTCACTTGTGTAGATATTGATGAGCGCAAAATCGCGCTGCTCAAAGACGGCAAGTCGCCGATTTACGAACCGGGCTTGGACGGGCTTTTGAGCATCTGTCAGCAGCGCAATGCGTTGCAGTTCACGACGGATTTGCCAGCTACGGTCAAGCAAGCCGATGTGATTTTTATTGCCGTCGGGACGCCGCCGCTGCCTTCGGGCAAAGCGGATCTTTCGTTCGTGGAAGCGGTGGCGAAATCCATTGGCGTCGCGCTCGACCATTCGCGTCGTCGCGTGGTAGTCAATAAATCTACCGTTCCGGTGGGCGTCGGGAATTGGGTGGAATCGTTGGTCAAGGAAGGCTTACGGTCGAACGAAAGCTGTGCTGGACTGAAACCGGATGAATTGTTTGCAGTGGCCTCGAATCCTGAATTTCTGCGCGAAGGCTCGGCGATTTCGGACACCTTTTACCCGGATCGCATCGTGCTGGGGGCGAGCGATTCGTACGCGATTGAGCAGCTTCGCGCGTTGTACAAACCGCTGGTCGAACAAACCTTCAATCCGCCGCCATCGGCTCCACGTCCCGCCGGATTCACGGCTGTGCCGGTCGTTACCACAGACTTGGCTTCTGCCGAAATGATCAAATACGCAGCCAACGCCTTCCTCGCCACGAAGATCAGTTTTGCCAACGAAGTTGCCAACATTTGCGAGCGCGTCGGCGCAGACATTCACGAAGTCGTGCGCGGCGTTGGACTGGACAATCGCATTGGGCCGCGCTTCCTCAATGCCGGATTGGGCTGGGGCGGATCGTGCTTCGGCAAAGATGTTTCCGCGCTGCTGGATATTGCGCACGAGTACAACTACACGTCACAGATGTTGCGCGCGACGATTGATGTGAACCGTGAACAACGGCTGATCGCCGTGCAGAAGTTGCAGGAGACGTTGAAGATCATCAAAGGGAAAACCATCGGATTGTTGGGTTTAGCCTTCAAACCGAATACGGATGATTTGCGCGATGCGCCAGCCTTGACCATCGCCGAGAAGTTGCTGGAAATGGGCGCGAAGGTCAAAGCCTACGATCCGATTGCGAACGAAGATTGTCGCCAGCAATATCCGAATCTGAGGATTGAATATGCTGAAAATGTGCTGAGCCTGGCGGAGGATTGCGACGCGCTGGTGATTGTGACCGAATGGGAAGAGTTTCAGCATTTGGATTTGAACAGCTTGCGCGATGTGATGAGTGGCAATGTCATCATTGATGGTCGCAATGTATTGGATCGGCAGGCCGCGCGGGCGGCAAACTTCAAGTACCGAGGGATTGGCAGGTAAGCATGCGAATTTTAATTACAGGCGGCGCGGGGTTCATCGGCAGTCATTTGACTGATTATCTCATCGCCGAAGGCCATCAGGTCGTGGTGATGGACAATCTGGTTACGGGCGACTTGGAGAATATCGCGCATCATCGCGCCAATCCGCGCTTTGAGTACATTCATCACGATGTCAGCAATCACATTCACGTCGCCAAACCTCTCGACTGGGTGCTGCATTTTGCCAGCCCGGCCAGCCCGATAGACTATCTTCAGTTGCCGATTCAAACCTTGAAAGTCGGCGCGCTCGGCACGCACAACGCGCTGGGCTTGGCCAAAGCGAAAGGCGCAAAATTTCTGTTGGCTTCGACCTCAGAGGTTTACGGCGATCCGCTCGTGCATCCGCAGCCGGAAGACTATTGGGGCAACGTCAACCCGATTGGGCCGCGCGGCGTGTACGACGAAGCCAAACGCTACGCCGAAGCGATCACGATGGCCTATCATCGCGTGCATCAAGTGGATGTGCGCGTGGTGCGCATCTTCAATACCTACGGCCCGCGTAATCGCATCAACGACGGAAGAGTCGTTCCGACGTTCATCAACCAAGCTTTGCGCGGCGAACCGTTGACGGTCTTTGGCGAGGGAAATCAAACGCGCAGTTTTCAATTTGTGGCGGACCTGGTCGCAGGGGTGCGGAAATTGATGGACGCCGAGTACAATCGCCCGGTCAACATCGGCAACCCGCGCGAAATGACCATTCTGGAGTTCGCCAAACTGATTTTGCAGTTGACCGAAAGCCGCAGTCAGATCGAATACAAACCCTTGCCCGAAGATGATCCGAAGACGCGGCAACCGGATATTTCGCGGGCTAAAGCGATTTTGGCTTGGGAGCCTAAAGTTTCTGTGGAAGAAGGACTTCGGCAAACCATTGATTGGTATCGCGGACACAATGCCGCGAAAATAGCCTGATTTCGGTCAGGAAGAGCGAGAAATGTCAATTCTGACAGATATTTTGATTGACAGCCCCAGTGGTTTGGTGTAAATAATCACAGCCTCACAAGTTCCCACCATGGCACTTGCAGAGGAGACATTTTAGGAGAATTCCTAAGATATTTATCTTGAAGGCCTGTCGCCCCGAAGACAGCTTGGAAACTGTCACTCTAGTTGTAGCCTCAATCACAAAAGTCAAATTCCTGAATTTCAGGCGCGAAACTCCCGGAGGAGAAATCAATGAATAACAAAATTGCGGGAATCAAAAAAGCCTTGACCGTCACTTTGATGATGGCTCTGGCAAGTCTTCATACTGTAGTTTTGACCCATGCAACCGCACAGGTAACGTTGAAATTAGCCGGTGATATGTCGGTGCGAGGGACTGTGACCTTGAATGGAATGAACGCCGCGAGCGGCACGACGGTCTTCGATGGCGGACAGATCAAGACTGGGGACAACGGTTCAGCCACCATCAATCTGGGGAAACAAGGACAGATTGAACTGGGTGCTGCCAGTGAATTGGTTTTGAAGTTAGAGAATGGATTGATCGGTGGTCACTTGAGAATGGGACGTGCGATTGTCAGCGCTCCACTGGGCGTCGGGGTCAATGTCCTGACGGCGGATGGCGTGGCGGGTACGGAAGGCCGGGAAGCGGCGATTTTGACCGTAGATGTGGCCTGTGGCAATACGCGCGTGACGTCTGCCAAAAGCGAGGCAAAGGTCACAGCTGGAAGTCGAGTCGAAGTGGTTGCCGCGGGACAAGAGGTCACTGTCGGCACGCAAGCAACCCAGGCTCCTAATTGCAAACGATTGTATGTTACCCCTCCCTCGCGGGACTCGTCCTTTTTGTTGCCTCTCTTGATTGCCGGGATCGCGGGCGGCATTGTTGGTGTTGTTGCTGCCACGCAAGGCGACGATTTTACACCTAACAATATCAGTGGTTATCGGCCATAAATATAACCCTAAACTATTAACCCAAGACCTGCCCCGGTAATTTGGAGGATAAAGAGATGAGCAAGATGACAGCCACATTGAGAAAAGCTCTTTCGGTTCTCTTGATGGTAACGGTAGGCACTTCCTATTCTTTGCTTACCAGCACAGCTTTCGCCCAGGTTTCTCCCAAACTGGCGGGGCAGCTTTCGGTCAAAGGACAAGTCACTCTCAACGGAATCCATGCCTTATCCGGCGCAACAGTGTTTGGCGGCGGGCAAATCCGAACGGGTGTGAATAGCTCCGCCATCATCAGCCTGGGCAAGATGGGACAGGTTGATCTGGAGCCGGAAAGCGAACTGACGCTCCGGCTGGACGCCGGGATTCTCGGCGGGCACTTACGCGCGGGGCGTGCGACAGTGAGTGCTCCAGCGGGAATTGCAGTGCATCTGGCAACAGCAGACGGCATGGCCGTAGCGGATGGCAAACAACCCGCTGTTTTGATTGTGGATGTGACCTCTGGTAACACGCGCGTAGCTTCGGTTCGCAGTGAAGCCAAAGTCACAGCCGGGAATCAGGTAGAAGTCGTTGCTGCCGGTCAGGAAGTTTCGGTGGGAACGCAAATTAACAAAAAAGGTGACCCTTGCGAGTGTTTTGACAGCCAGGGACGCAAAACGGGAGATGGAACATTCAATGACAAAGGCGTCTGCGAATGCAAAGACCGCGCCGCCGGTGCTGTAGTCTTAGGCGGTGGCGCAATCAGTACTGCGGCGTGGGTGACTTTGGTCGTGGTCGGAGTGGGTGGCGCGCTGGCAGGGATTATCAGCGCGGTTGCTGGGGATACGAAGTTGCAAGGTACCGTAAGCGGGTTCTCACCATCCTAAGTTATTTCAACAGCGTAAGCGTTGCAACCCAAGTTATAAACTGCTTCAATTCCCTTTGGCCCCGCTTTCAAATGAAATCTCAGGTTTGCTTGAAAGCGGTGTCAAAGGGAATTAGTTCTTCTAATTAATCAACTAATTGGACACTCTATTTGGAGGTAAACCATGAGTAAAAAAATGACAGGAGTGAAAAAGGTAACGGCGCTTATGCTGGTTGCCACTGTCGGAATTTTTCAGAGTCTGCTTACGGGAACGGCCATGGCGCAGGTCATTTCCAGATTGGCTGGGAACCTGTCAGTGCGTGGTTCCGTGACGCTAAACGGGATCAGCGTCAGCAATGGGGCAACAGTTTTTGACGGCGGGCAAATCCGCACCGGAAGTAATGGCACGGCGATTATCAGCCTAGGCAGAATGGGACAGGTTGAACTCGCGGCGGATAGCGATCTGGTGTTGAAATTGGATGGCGCGACGATTGGCGGAAATCTTCGCACCGGTCGTGCCACCGTAAGCGCGCCCGCAGGCGTTGGCGTGAACATCCTGACAGCGGATGGGATCGCGATGGCCGAAGGAAAAGAAGCCACAGTGCTTTCAGTGGATGTGGCCTGCGGCAATACGCGCGTGGCTTCCTCCCGCAATGAAGCGAAAGTTACAGCAGGCAATCGCGTGGAAATCGTGGCTGCCGGGCAGGAAGTCGCGGTCGGATCACAAGTGAATGTTGACCCGCAGCGTTGTCCGCGCATCGCAACTGCCGGTGCTCGCCTCGGCGGCGCGACCGCGTTGTCCGGCGGGGCTTTGGCTGCATTGATTTTGCTGGGACTCGGCGGTGCGGTCGCGGGCGTCATCGCTGCTACAAGTGGCGATAGCACCAATGCGAATGTGGGCGGAACGCTTAGCCGCTTTGTTCCGTAATCCATCAGTTATAAGTGAATCTCCCGGTAGCGCCATTCTCCCTCTCAAGCGGAGAATGGCGCTCCGTCATTTTTGCCAGGAATCTTATGCTTCATCGTCCCCGCCGTTTGCGACGCACAGCACAGTTTCGTGCGCTCGTGCGAGAAACCCAATTAAGTCCCGACGATTTGATTTACCCATTGTTTGTATGTCCTGGAGAAGATGTGCGCCGCGAAATTCGCTCAATGCCGGGCGTCTTCAATCTTTCGGTAGATGAGTTAGTAAAAGAAGCAAACAGTGCGAAAAGTGAAGGGATCAATGCGCTGATAGTCTTTGGCCTGCCAGCCGAGAAGGACGAGGTGGGCAGCGAAGCCTATGCGGAAGACGGCATCGTGCAGCAAGCTATTCGCGCGCTCAAACGCGAAGTCAAAGACGTGCTCGTTATCGCCGACACCTGCTTGTGTGAATACACGTCGCACGGTCATTGCGGCTTGATTGAAAACAACGATGTCGCCAATGATCCCACGCTTGATCTGATCGCCAAAACTGCCGTGAGTCAAGCACAAGCCGGCGCAGACATCATCGCGCCTTCGGGGATGATGGATGGCATGGTCGGCGCGATTCGCAGCGGCCTCGACGCCGCAGGTTTTCCCGAAATCCCGATCCTTTCGTACGCGATCAAATATGCCTCCGCGTTTTACGGGCCGTTCCGCGATGCTGCCGACAGCGCGCCGCAATTTGGCGACCGCCGCAGCTATCAAATGGACCCGGCCAATGCCCGCGAGGCCTTGCGCGAAGCTGATCTCGATGTTGCGCAAGGAGCCGATATGCTGATGGTCAAGCCCGCGCTTCCCTACCTCGACATCATCCGAGCCGCGCGCGAACGCTACAACCTGCCCATCGCCGCCTATCAGGTTTCCGGCGAATACGCGCAGATCAAAGCCGCCGGGCAATTGGGTTGGATTGATGAGGAGCGCGTGATGATGGAATCGCTGATTGCGATCAAGCGCGCGGGCGCCGATATGATTCTGACCTACTTTGCCAGAGACGTGCTGAAGCAGTTGTAATCAGCCGAAATCCCCAAAGACATATTGCGCGAGTGCGACCGCCGCGACCGCTGCCGTTTCCGTGCGCAAGATTCGATTGCCGAGATGAACAGGCAAAAAGCCCTGCGCTTCCGCGAGCGTAAGTTCGCCTTCGCTCCATCCGCCTTCCGGGCCAATCGCCAACGTGACGGAATCGGCACGCGAAACGTCGGCCAATTTGTTTCCGCCGCGCTCTGAGAAAATTAACTTCACACCCGTTGCAGCCGCACAGAATTGCGCGAACGTCGTGACCTCTGCGAGTTCAATCAACTTGCGGCGACCGCATTGTTTCGTGGCTTCGAGCGCGATTCTGCGCCAGCGTTGCAGGCGCAATTCGCGGCCTTCGGCTTTGCGAAATTCGCTGTGTTCCGTGACGAGCGGCACGAGGCGCGTCACGCCCAATTCCGTCGCTTTTTGCACGACCCAATCAAACTTGTCGCCTTTGATGAGCGCCTGGCCGAGCGTTAGTGCGAGCGGCGATTCGACTTCGTTGCTGAGCCGCGCGATGACCTGCAACTCAGCAGCGTCTTTGTGAACCCGCGCGACTTCACATTCATATTCCGCGCCGTTGCCATCAAACGCAAACACCGTCGCGCCAGGCACGAGCCGCAGGACACGAGCCAGGTGATGCGACTCCTCAGCATCAAGCACAATGCGGGAATCGAAGAGGCTGGACGGTGGAGCAAAGAATCGGTGGCGCTGCATAACATCAACATTTGAGCTTCAACGCGAAGGTGATCCATTCGCCATCGGGGTTGGCTTCAATAACTTCAAATCCTTGCGCCCCCAATGCCGCACAAACATCATCGCCCTGCTCGCGCAAAATGCCGGAGACGATCAGCGTTCCTGCGGCGCTCATCACTTGTGGGAAATCTGCTGCCAACGGCACAATCACATCGGCGGTCAGGTTTGCCAACACGACATCGAAGGTTTGCCCGTGAAACGATGCGAGCTTGTTGACTTCAAATTCGACGGCCTCCGCGACGCCATTGATTTCTGCGTTTTCCAGCGCCACGTCAATCGCTTCCGGGTCAACATCGAAGCCGATCACGCGCGCGTCGGGAAACAACTTGATCGCCGCAATCGCCAGAATCCCTGTGCCGGTGCCGACATCCAACAGCGCGCCGCCGTGCCAGTATTTTTCGAGCAATTCCAGACAGCCGCGCGTCGTTTCGTGCGTGCCTGTGCCGAACGCCATGCCGGGATCAATTTGCACGATGGCGCGCGTCGTGTCGGCGACTTGCTCGCGTTTCCACGAAGGCGTAATCAACAGCTTCGCGCCAATCGTGACGGGTTCGTAGCCCTTCTTCCACTCCGCAAGCCAATCCTGATCGGCGATGGTGAGAGCTTCGAGCGAACGCAGCGCCATTTCCGGCACATCGCTCAAGCGCAGGGCGCGATGAATGTTGGCTTGGAGTTTTTCGATGTCCGGCGCGGCTTCAAAATACGCGCGCAACGTGATGGCTTCGGGCGTGTCTTCGGAGATTTCCAAGCCCGTCGTGTTCGCGGTCCAAAGCTGCGCGGTGACGGCGGTCTCAGCGACGCGCGCGATTTGAATTTCTACGGCATGCCAAACTTTCATCGCTGTTCGATCTCCAATTCATCGAGCAGCCGTGGATCGTCGCGCCATTGTTTTTGCACGCGCACGAACAGGTGCAGGCGGACGTGACGGTTCAGCATTTGCTCGATGTCGTGGCGCGCGCGCGTGCCGATTTCTTTCAGCATCTGCCCGCCGCGCCCAATGATGATGGGCTTCTGCGAATCGCGCTCGACATAGATCACACAATGAATTTCCGTCGCGTCGTCAACTTCCTGCCACATCTCGGTGCGCACAGCCGTCGCAAACGGCAACTCTTCGCCCGTCAGATGCAGAATCTTTTCGCGCACCAGTTCCGCTGCCAGCGTGCGCTCTTTTTGATCGGTGAATAGTTCCGGATCGTAATGCGCCGCGCCTTCGGGCAGGTAATTCACCAGCGTCTCCATCAAACGTTCAATGCCGCTGCCGGAGCGCGCCGAAATTGGAATGATCTCGGCAAAAGTGTGTTGCTGACTATATTGCTCCATCAACGGCAGCAGCGCGGCTTTGTCTTTGATAAGGTCAACTTTATTGAGGAGCAGGAACACCGGCTTGCTGGCATTTTTGATGAGTTCCAGCGCGAATCGTTCGCCTGCGCCGCTTTTGGACGAGGCATCGCGCATCAACAAAATCACGTCCACTTGCTCCAATGCCTCGGCCACAATGCCCATCATGCGACGATTGAGCGCGTAGCCGGGTTTATGAATGCCGGGCGTGTCTACGAAAATGATTTGCGCGTCGGGGCGCGTGATGATGCCCTGAATGCGCGTGCGCGTCGTTTGCGGCTTGGCAGAAACGGCGGCGATATGTTCGCCGATCAGTTTGTTCAGCAATGTGGATTTGCCCGCGTTCGGACGCCCGATCAGCGCGGCAAAGCCGGATTTATGGGGTTGGCTCATTTGCGTTCTTCCTTGACCGCTGCGACGGCGCTGACAGTCGTTTCCGCGATGATGGCTGGCTCCGGTTGTTTGGCGATCTTCACGCGCGAGACGCGGCGTTCATCGGCTTCGGTGACTTCAAAGTGGAGGCCGCGAAAATCTACGATTTCGCCAACGGTCGGCAGATGCCCAAGCTGATTGATGACCAAGCCTGCGACCGTCGTGAAATCATCCGCAGCCAATTCGACATCGAACAAACGTTCGACTTTGCCGACTTCGACCGCGCCGCGCACCACGTAACTGCCGTCGGCTTCCAGCACGACTTCGGCTTCGGTGACGTGCGGTTCGGGTTCGTCTTCGTCTTCGATTTCGCCGACGATTTCTTCGACCAAATCTTCGAGCGTAATGAGTCCCGCGATGCCGCCGTACTCGTCAATCACCATCGCCATTTGCACTTTGGCTTTTTGCATCTCGCGCAAGAGTTCATCGGTCGGTTTGCTTTCCGGCACGAAGTACGTGGGACGCGCCAACTGCAACGCGGTTTTGTCGGTTTCGCCCGACGCCCAATGCGTCAGCAAATCGCGCACGTAAATCACGCCTTCGATGTGGTCTATTTGATCCTGATAGACCGGCAGGCGCGAGTACTTCGATTCGATCATCACATCGCGCACGGTTTCGAGCGAAGCATTGGCTTCGACGGCAAACACTTTGGTGCGCGGCGTCATGACTTCGCCGACCGTGCGATCACTGAAGCGGATGATGGATTGAATCATCTCGCCTTCGTTTTCTTCGATGATGCCTTCTTCTTCGCCGACATCAATCAACGCCTGCAACTCGCTTTCGCTGGTTTCTTCTTCGGCTTCGGCTTGCGATTCGGGTTCCTCTTCGCGTTGCAGCCCGCGCAGCAAACGATAAATCGGCAGCGAGATCACGGCGAGCGCCGGATAGATGACTTTGAGCGGCAGGCGCATCCAGAGCAGCGTGCGCGCCGGGTCGTTTTGCGTCAGCAGCAGCGGCACGACGAGGCGAAAGACGATCAGCGTCAGCACCATCGCTCCGAACGCGATCAGCAAAAATCGCACGTTGTGGATTTTGAAGGCCAGCGAGGTAATCAGAATCGCAATGGCCGAAATGGCGAGGTGAATGCCAAAGGTCAGCGTGAAGCTGAAGGAATGATAATGGTCAACGATAGATCGCAAAAACTCCGCGCGTGGTGTTTTTGCATGTTCGCTGGCGACCAGCCGCAGCGAAACATCACTCAATTCATCCAATGCACTTTTGGCCGTAGCCACAATGACCAGCACCACAATGGCGATGCCGGTCAAAGGTAATTCGTATTCCATAAAAGCAGTGGTCGGTGGTCAGTGGTCGGTGGTCGGTTGAAATACCAACCACCAGCCACCAGTCACCGACTACCTGAGAAGCTCTTTTCGCAAGCGACGTTCGAGCCGTCGCATTTCACCGTTGTCGGTTTCGTGATCGTAGCCTGCCAGATGGAGCAAACCGTGAATCACCAACCAGTTAATTTCCGTTTCAAAGCCGATATTTTGTTCGCGCGCGTAGCGTGCGGCGGTCTCGACCGAAATGACCACGTCGCCCAAAAAACCAGCATTGTGATCCGGCTCATTATCGCTCATTTGTTCGTGATACGCGAAGGCTAAAACATCGGTTGGCTTATCAAACCCGCGATAATCACGATTTAGTTGTTGCATCGCGGCATCGCGAATGAACGTGATTGTGGCCGCGCCTTCAGTACGATCAATGCGTGCCAGCACCGCTTGCCCCAATTGCATAATCGGTTTGCGCTCAAGCTTGAGCAGGCGTTGTTTGTTGACGACGTCAACCTCCGCCTTTTGCCCTTTGCCTTTTGCCTTTTGCCTTTTGATTTCGCTAGATGCTGACCTTGCGGGTGTGTTCATCGTAGGCGTTGACGATCAACTGCACGATATGATGGCGCACGACATCGCGCGAGTTGAATTCGATAAACTCGATGCCTTTGATGCCGCGCACGACTTGTTGCGCTTCGATCAAGCCGGACTTGCGTCCGGTCGGCAAATCAATTTGCGTGACGTCGCCGGTAATCACGGCTTTCGAGCCGAAGCCGATGCGCGTCAAGAACATTTTCATTTGTTCAGACGTGGTGTTCTGCGCTTCGTCGAGAATGATGAAGGAGTCCGAGAGCGTCCTTCCACGCATATACGCCAGCGGTGCAACTTCAATCACACGTTTTTCTAGGAAGCTGGTGACGCGCTCGTGATCCATTACATCAAAGAGGGCGTCGTAAATTGGCCGCAAGTAGGGATCAATTTTGTCTTGCAAGTCACCTGGCAGAAAGCCCAGTTTTTCGCCTGCTTCGACCGCCGGGCGCGCCAGCACGATGCGATTCACGCGCTTGGTCATCAAGTATTGCACCGCCATCGCAACGGCCAAATAAGTCTTGCCCGTGCCCGCCGGGCCGATGCCGAACACCAAATCATTCTGCTCAATCATTTCCAGATAACGGCGTTGATTCGGCGAGCGCGCGGTGATCTGTTTGCGTCCGGCTGGATTGATGATTTTTTTGTTGGTCAGGAGTTCGCGGAATGAGGCGCTGCGGTCTTCGGCGATGTGCTTGAAGGCATCGCGCAACTCGACATCGGTCGGCGTTTTGCCTTCGGTGAAAAGCTGGCTGTAATCTTTGAGGATGCGTTCGACGACAGCGACATCGGCTTCATCGCCTTCGATGAAGAGATCGCGCCCGCGTCCGCCGACACGAACGCTGAGCAGGGATTCAAGGAATTTGATGTTTTGATCCTGCGGCCCGAAGAGAGTTTCCAGGGCGCGTTCCGGCAATGTAAATTTCAGTTCCCGCAGATGCTGGCTCCCCAAGAGATTTGAAATTGGAGATGGGAAATTCCCGTTTCCAATGTCAAATCTGAAATCTCAAATCCACCTATGGCACGCGCGCACTGCCGATAATGCGATCCGCTGCCGCAAGCATCGTCGGCGCGCTGTCTTTTGCATAAAACGTAACGACCAGTAAGATACCAGTATTGGCGCGAATAATCACGGCCTTGCCTTGAAATTCCAACGATTGATTCGAGCGCGGCTGGCGAAACAACGTGCGCAAATCCACAAAGGTTTTGATTTGATCGCCTTCCTGCACCATGCGGCGCGAGACTTCGTTCAAGCCTTGCAAGCCGGTGCTGGAACTCAGGCTCTTGACCACCAGATCAACAATCAGGTTGTTGTCGTAGGCCGGACTGTTCGCATTTTTCAAGCTGTTCCAGATGGCGCTCATAAACGCCACATCTTCCTGCGAGCGAAACACCGCGCCGCCATCAATGCGTTGCGCTTGCAACTCTTCGGGATTGAGTCGCCCGCCATTCCAGTAGCTGGGGTGATCGAAGGAATAGCCGAAAGCGCGTTCTTCAAAGCGTAGGAAGTTGGCGGCCACGACTGGCGCCAGTGCCGTCGGCATCGGCTTCGCCGCTTCTGTGGTCGCCTTCGGTGTGGTCGGCGGCGGCTCGACCTTGGCAGCGGCGGCGGTGGCCACCGTCGTGGTTGACGCGGCAGGCACGGCTTCGAGGCTGGCTTTCTTGTCGCGCGGCGGTTTGAGTTCATCGAGCGGCAGCGGCGGCTTGGATTGCAGCGGGCGCGTTTCGGTCGGTGTCACGGGAACCGGTTTCGGTGCGGCATTATTGTTGACGGGCGGCGCTGTAATCGGTGCTGCGGGTTGCGAAGTAACAGGTTTCGCCATATTGCCTGCCGCAGGCGTATTCGCCGCAGGTTTGTCAATTGCCCCATTCGTGGGTGCCAGCGTTGGTTTGACCTCGCGCTGACGTTGTGCCAGCGGAGCGGTCGGAGCAGCGGGCTTATTTTCCGCCGCTTTGTTTTCCACCGGAACGACTCGGGTCGTGTTGGTGAGAACAGGTGCTGGCTCGACTTTCTTCACAGGCGTACTGACACCCAGTGGCGAAGAGGTGCCCTCAAAGAGCGCCACGAAGAAATCTGCCGTGAGACCTTGTTGTTTCAGGCGTGCCCCAAAATTTTGGGCGGCGACGCGATTCGGGAAGCGACCGACGCGCACACGATAGCGAATGCCCTGCCCAGGAACATTGCTTTTCAACCAGTAAGCATTTTGTCCCTGCGCTTTTAATTGTTGCACCTTGCCTTCAGCGGCATCTTGCGCCGTCATCGAATCAAGCTGAACGGTGTACGCCCCGGTTTGCGCCAGAGCGGCGAATGTAAACCCGAGCAGCAGACTGACTACGATCAACGGCGAAAAGGGAGAGGCTTTCATACGGTTAGCTTTCAATGGGGCATAGGTTCTTTTTCAACAATCAGGATCAATCAAACTTAATCCGGCTGGTGGTTTTTGCGGCAGGGAATTATGCCCGATTTTGTATGGCGGGGAAAAGCATTTTTTTCGGGCGGCCAAAACGGTCAGTTGCCGGGCGCAGTTTGTCGTCTCGCTTCGGCAATCGCTTTGGCCGCGATGGCTCCGTGCCCGATGGCGGTCGCAACGCTCAAACAAATTGGACGACAAACGTCGCCAACCGCATAAACATTGGCGATGGACGTCTTTTGCGCGCGGTCTGTCACGATGTAACCCGCGTCGTCCAGCGCCAACTGTCCGTGCAAAAACGCCGTGTTTGGCGCAATCCCCAGGCGCACGAAGAGGCCGCCCGCGCTCAGGGTTTGCTGCGATTGATCGGTGCGATGGGTCAGCGTCAATTGCAACAAATGCGGTTCGCCCTGGGTGATGTGGGTGATTTGGCGCTGTGTCAGGACTGTGATGCGCGGATGCTCGAAGACCGCTTTTTGCCAGCCTGGCCGCGCGCGAAACTGATCGGAACGATGAATCAGCGTCACGTGCGGACAAACTTCCGCCAGAATCAGACAATCCTCAAACGCCGAATCGCCGCCGCCCACAACACACACGTTTTGACCCGCGAAGCGTTGCTGATCGCGCGTGGCGGAATAACTGATGCCGCGTAATTCCTCTTCCTCCGCCAGCCCCAAGCGCCGATTGCGCGCGCCCGTTGCCAGAATCAGGGCCTCGGCGGTCAACACTTCGCCGTTCACCGTCACGTGGCCATCGCGCAGGTTGATGTCCTCCACGCGGCACTGCAAACGATACGACAAATCGTAAGCGTGCAAATGCGCGGCAAATTCATCGCGCAACTCACGCCCGGTTTTGTTCGGGAAGCCGGGATATTCGAGCACCGGATGAAACATCTCCAACATTTGCCCGCCGAGTTCTGCCGCCTGTTCGAGCAGCACAGCCTGCAAGCCGAGCGAATGACACCAGAGCAACGCACTGATGCCTGCCGGGCCGCCGCCAATGATGATGACTTGATGCTGCATGAACTCATTGTACGCGGGTCGTCACCTTTGACAAATCGCTGCTTGAATCAGCGTCGCAAGGATGCCATCATCAACGCCATGAAAAAGTGGTTTTGTTTACTGCTCGTGATTGGCTGTACGGCTTGCTCGTTTTCACAGGCGCAAAAGAAGGACGCGAAATTCAAACCCTGGGGCGAAGTCGCGGGCGCGGCGGCCTCTGCCGAATACGACGAGGCCAAACAATTGGGCACGATCACGGACAAATCGCTCGCCGAAATTTCCGGCCTGTCCGCCAGTCGGTTTTCGCCCGGCGTCTATTGGGTTCACAACGACAGCGGCGACAAAGCGCGGCTCTACGCGATTGACGCAAAGGGCAAGTTAGTCACGACCGTTGAAGTGACAGGCGCAAAAAACAAAGATTGGGAAGACCTCGCCAGTGGGCCGGGCGCAGACGGAAAGCCCGCGCTGTACATCGCCGACACGGGCAACAACGGAGGCGGACGCGATGACCTGAAAATTTATCGTGTGCGCGAGCCGAAACTGAGCGGTGTGAAAAAATCCGCCACGGAAACTGCCGAAGAGTTTCCCTTCAGCTATCCCGACGGCAATCACGATTGCGAAGCGATATTGGTTGATCCGACGAGCGGGCAAATTTATCTCGTGACCAAAACGCTCAGAAGCGATTGCTCTGTCTATCGTTTTCCGCTGCCGCTCAAAGCCGGACAGAAAGTTGTGCTGGAAAAAGTCGGTGGGCAAAAAATCAAAAGCCTTCAGCAATTGCGCATGGTGACGGGCGGGGCGGTTTCGCCCGATGGTTCGCGCCTGGCGATTCGCACGTACTTCGGCGCGTTTGAATGGCAACGCGCGAAAGGCAAAGCGTTCAGCACAATCTTCGATCACGAGCCGACGGTCATCAAAGTCCCGCTGATGAGCCAGGCCGAAGCCATTGCCTACAGCGCGGACAGCAAATCCATTCTCCTGACAAGCGAAAAACTGCCCGCGCCGCTCTATCAATTGACACGGAAGTGAATGACCCTCACTTCACTCGTTTCAGTTTGACGAAGCGCCCGAACTTGTTCCATTCGCCCACATACAGATCGCCTTTCGCATCCCAACTCAAACCGTGCGCCGCGATGAATTGCCCGTCCACCCATTGTTCTGGCGGGATCTGATTGGTCGCGCGTTTCTTCGGATCGGGGCCGTCGCCGAGATGCGTGACGAGCTTGTTGTCTTTGTCAAGAATCGTGACGCGCCCGGCCAAATCGCCAATCGCCAAATCCGTGCCGAGAATATGCAGCACCGACGGTAAGCGCAAAAAATCGCCTTCCGTGCCGTCTACGGTTTTGACGTGTTTGCCGTCGAGCGTGAACCATTGCAAACGATGATTCGCGCGATCCGTCACGAGCACCGTCGGTTCCGGCCCGCGCTTATCAATCAGGATTTTGTGCGGTGTGCTGAACTTGCCTTCTTCTTTGGCCGCCGTGCTTTTGCCGCCCCACGAACTCACGTACTCGCCCTTCGCGTCGTAGCGATGCACGTAATTCGCGCCGTAGCCATCGGTCACATAAAACTCGCCGCTCGGCGCAACCGTGATGCCCGTCGGTTTGAAGTCGGTTCGGTTTTTGTAGATGCCGGATTTTTCCGGGTGTCCCTTGACCCACACGACTTCGCCCATCGTCGTAATCTTGGCAAATTTATTGCGGAAGAGACTGACGAGGTAAATGAACTCCTGATTGCCTTCCTTGTTGATTTGCATGTCGTGCGTGCCTTGACCGGGATCGTAAGGCTTCCATTCCATGCCGATGGCGCGCACAAATTTGCCGCTCGGCGTAAACACCATAATGGATTTTTCGCCGTCGGTGCTGAAGTAAATCAAGCCTTTGGCGTCTACGACGACGCCACCGTGCGTGCCGCCGATTTGCACGCCGGGCGGCAATTGCGCCCAATTTCTGACCCACTCGTATTTGTGATTGCCCGTGCCGAGAATAATTGGTGCGCCGTTTTGCGTGCTACCGGCGAACGAAAAGCGCGGGGTGACGGCGGCGGCGGTCATGACCAAGCCGAAGCCGCCGAGAAAGGTTCTGCGTGAAAGAGCTGTTGTGGACATCGTGACTTCTCCGTAGTTGTAGCGTTGATGATTGCGAATGAACGCGGGAATTATTAAGGCGCGTCGTCGCAAATAGCAAGAGCCGCGCGCGCGTTGACCCGCAGAAATGCGCGCCGTAGAATCGTCGCGCACCCAGGAACAGTTTCATGCAACTTCAATTCGGCGAAATTCGTTCGTAGCAGCAGATTTTGCACGCTTCGAGCTAGGAACAATTCATGCCATAAGGAGGCAGGTTATGTTTGATTTGATTGGAATGATTATTGTCGGCTTGATTGTTGGTGTCATCGCCAAAGTGCTGATGCCGGGGCGCGATCCGGGCGGTTTCATTGTGACGGCGTTGCTCGGCATCGGCGGCTCATTGGTCGGCACGTTTGTGGGGCGGATGTTTTTTGGCGGGCGTTATTCGGCGGGGTGGATTATGTCCATTCTCGGAGCTATCGCGATTCTGGCGATCTATCGGATGATTACCGGGCAACGCTCAACGTAAGAAGGTGAAATGTGAGGTTGAATCAAGCCTGCGCGGGCATTGCAACTGGCGATGCTCGTGCAGGCTTTTGTTGTTACTTCTTCCAATTCGCCAAATCCGCAAACGGATTATTGAACGCACCTTTCGCGGGCTTCGCGTCGCGCTTCGGTTCGGGCTTGCGATCTTTCGAGAAATTCGGCTTGGGACGTTGTTCATGTCGCTGCTCCACTGCCGGACGAGCTTCGCGCGGTTTGGCTTCACTCTTCATCGTCAGCGCGATTTGATTCTTTTCCAAATTCACTTCCAGCACACGCACCTTCACTTTGTCGCCGGGACTCACGATGTCGCGCGGGTCTTTGACGAAGCGGTCAGCGAGTTGCGACAAATGCACGAGGCCATCCTGATGCACGCCGATGTCTACGAACGCGCCGAAGTTCGTAACGTTCGTGACGATGCCGGGACACGTCATGCCGGGCTTCAAATCAGCAACGGTGTGAATGTCTTCGCGATACGCAAACGCCGAAAACTCTTCGCGCGGATCGCGGCCCGGTTTGCTCAGTTCGGCGATCACATCAGCAAACGTAAATTCGCCGAGTTCCGCTTTCAATTCGGCAGATTGCTTGACGAGATCAACACCTGCGCCTGTTAAGTCGGCAACGTTTTTGCCGAGCTTGTTTGCCAACGATTCGAGCGAAGCATAACGCTCAGGATGTACGCCCGTATTGTCGAGCGGATGCTTGCCGTTTTGAATGCGTAAAAATCCCGCCGCTTGCTCAAACACCTTCGCGCTGAAACGTGGGATGTCGAGCAATTCCTGCCGTGACAAGAACAATCCTTTTTCGCCGCGATGCTCGACGATCTTTTTCGCCAGCGCAGGCCCAATGCCCGACACACGCGCGAGCAGGTGATACGACGCCGTATTCAAATTCACGCCGACCGAGTTCACACAAACATCCACAACCAAATCCAAACCCTTCTTCAAGGCAGGCTGCGACACGTCGTGTTGATATTGACCGACGCCGATGGATTTCGGATCAATTTTGACGAGTTCGGCGAGCGGGTCTTGCAACCGTCTTGCAATCGAAATCGCGCCGCGCACCGTGACATCCAAATCCGGGAATTCTTCGCGCGCCACGTCCGAAGCACTGTAAATACTGGCTCCCGACTCATTCACCATTACAACGGGCACGTTCAATCCTTGTTCTTTCAAAGCTTCCCGAATGAACGTTTCGGTTTCGCGTCCGGCGGTTCCGTTGCCCACGGCAATCGCGCGAATGCTCGCGTTCTTGAGCGTTTCGCCGAGCAGCTTTTTGGCATTCTCTTTTTCGCGCTCGCCCTGCAAGTGCATCACGGTCGAAGCGATGTATTTGCCCGCGTCGTCCACGACCGCGAGTTTGCAGCCCGTGCGAATGCCGGGATCAACGCCGAGCACTGCTTTCGATCCGAACGGCGCGGACAACAAAAGTTTGCGCACGTTTTCCGCAAAGACTTTGATCGCCGCTTCGTCCGCGACTTCTTTCAGCGAGCGATGCACTTCGTTTTCGATGCTTGGCAACACGTACACCTTCAGCGCCATCCGCGCGGATTTAAGCAATACGTCCGCGCCCGAAAATTCTGGCACGCTGCAAGCTTCGTTTTCAAAGCGTCCAAGCAACGAAGCTTCATAGCCTTCATCCACCGCGATTCCCGTTTCGCCTTCGTTCTTGTAACCGCCAATATTCAAGCTCAATTCCTCTTCCATCCACCCGCGCCGCATTGCCAAATAGCGGTGCGAATTTTCCGGCTTGAGCAATGATTCGACCGATTCGTAGAAATCAAAATACCGCTCAAATTTGCTGTGCGGTTTCGCCTTCTCTGCTTTGCCAGTTTTCAGCGCGCCGCGCTCAAACACGGTCTTGCGTGTGAATTCGCGCAGTTCCGACGTTTCCGACAGGCGTTCAGTCAAAATATCCTGCGCGCCCGCAATCGCTGCGGCAGCGTCGTTGATGTTTTTCTCAGCGTTGTAAAACGCGAGCGCGAACAGTTCGAGCGTTTGCCCTTCCAGCGGCGTTTCTGTGCCGTGTCCACAATTCCAAATCCAATCGGCAAACGGCTCCAAGCCCGCTTCTTTCGCCACCGTCGCTTTGGTTTTGCGTTTTTGTTTGTAGGGCAAATAAATGTCTTCGAGCGAATCCAGATTGAACGTCGTCAGGATTTTGTTTTTGAGTTCGTCGGTCAGCTTGCCCTGCCGTTCGATCTCTTCGACGATGAACGCTTGCCGCTTCAGCGTTTCGTCCCAGCGTTCTTTCGCATCAATCGCTTTTTGAATCGCGACTTCGTCCAGATTGCCCGTTTGCTCTTTGCGATAGCGCGCAATAAACGGCAGCGTCGAGCCTTCTTCCGTGAGCTTGATGACCGCCAACGCGGATGGCACAGGAATGTCGTTGTGAATCGTTTGGAACCAGGTTTCAAATGTCATTCAAAGCTATGTCCTATAACAAAGGAATTATTGAGTTCGACAACCTCGTAGGTTGCGAAGAGTTGAAGGGCAGTATCCAGATTGCGCTCAAACAAAGCAAGCAAATGAATGTTGTTAATGTTGCCTGTCGTAATCAGCAAAAGTTTTTCCGGTTTGTTTTGCAGGATTTTTAATTTGAGAAAATCGCTGTCTTTCGTGATGACCGTTCGTTGTGTATTGTCCGCAACCTGCGCGATCTCAAGGTCTTCAGTCAAATTCTGCTTCGGCAAATCGCTTGTATGAATTGCATCGAATCCTGCGGCGAGGAGCCAGGTTTTCAAGCGATACGGAAGTTGCGCGTCAATGAGAAATTTCATGGCAGAAATTTCAAGCGGCGAGGACTTGGTGAATGGAGTTAACCTTGACTAACTTGCGAGCGAACAAAAGACAGGCTTGCAAATCTTCTCTTTCCAAATCGGGATAATCCGCCAGCACTTCGTCAAACGACATGCCAGCGCCGAGCAAATCCAAAATCATCTCGACCGGATAGCGCATATTGCGGATTGTTGGTTTGCCGAAGCAAACGTTTGGATTTAGTGTGATTCTTTGTAAAAGCGCATCGTCCATAGTTCGTACCATACCATAGCCAATCGCCGTGCAAAAAGCCTTATCTCCGACCAATCATTGCGCGAACTTCCTCTGGAGAATAGGGTGGTCTCTTGCTGTGTATTACCGCGTGACAATTGGGACAAATCGGAATCAGGTCTTCTGCTGGATTGACTGTATAGGTCTCGCCAATTTCTGAAAGCGGTTTTAAATGGTGAACATGGATGTACCCAGCAACGGCCTTTCCATAAAACGAGCCAAATTCAATACCGCAAACGGCGCACTTTGCACCATGAATTTCAATACATTTTTGCCGTGCAGCAGAGTTACGCTCAAAGGCATTTACTGTGATTTGCCGAAGTGCTCCTTCGTGAAATACTTCCTCTTCAAAACTTACTTCATCAGGCAGCCTGAATTTGGAGGCTTCGGAATAATTAGCCCAAAGCAATTCAAGTTCTGTAACCACGTCATCAGAAATGCAGATGCCAGAGGATTGTGCATCCCAATGAACTTTGTTGAAGGGCGGTAATTTCAACAAATCACGAGGCAAGATAGTGTCTTGAAGTGGATCAAGCAGCCGATCAAATTTAATGTCTACACAGCGACAAATTTCCCCTTGTTCTGCACGCTCTGTTTCCCAATGTGGCGCAGTGTAACTATCATCCACAACACGGCCAGAACCCATAATTCCTTTTGGCGAGATACCAAGCCTGATCAGAAAGATTCGATCCCCTTTCTGGATAGACTTATTGTTGCCACAACTCCAAGAGTCAATTACAGCACCGCCGTTTTGAACGGCATCCGACATCTCTCCAAGGTTATCCCAAGAAAAACGCTTTGGATTCCAAGTCAGAAGATACGCTGGCATTTCAAACTCCTCGTGATCAACTGTAACATTTCGTTTTTCTGCTCATTCGCAAGACAGATTCTTCCTGCGTCAGCGTTTCAATCTCATCAATTGCCACCCACGCCAAATCTTTCGACTCACTCGTGACGACCAACGGCGCGGTTCGATCTGCCACCAACAAAAATCGCACATCGTAATGAAAGTGCGCGGGTTCATTGGGGCGCGCGGGGATTTCGTGAATGTCTACGTCAAAGATCGCGGGCGAATGTGGGCGCACGGCAACGCCGGTTTCTTCGCGGGCTTCGCGCGACGCGGCGCTGAGCATATCCGCATCGTCTTCGATGTGACCGCCGGGTTGCAGCCATTTGTTCAGCTTGCCGTGATGTAAGAGCAGCGCGTGCGAAAACGTTTCGTCCACAATCCACGCGGAACCAGTCAAGTGACCGACCAGCAATTCGCGTGCATAAAAATTCTCGTGTTCGCGCACGAAGGCGACGATGCGCTCATGCATTTGTTGTTCGTGCGCATCGAACGGTTGATGTGCATTGAGAAGTTGTAGAACAGAAGCTTGCTGCATCGTGTGTTATACTGCCGCCCGGAGGTGGTCATTATGTCCGTCAAAACATTACCGAAAGTATTTCCGGCTCGGTTGAAGCATTTGGATCGTACCAAAGAAATGCAATGGCTCCGAGAACATCGCCAGCAATATTTGGGACAATGGGTTTTGCTGTGGGGAGATCAATTGATTGCCAGCGGCAAAGACCCTAAACCTTTAGTCGCCGAAGCGCGTGCCAACGGTTATGACCGCCCGTTGATTGTTCATGTGACCGAGCCAATTGATATGGGGGGCTGGTCGTGAATCCCTATTGGCTGGAGTTTGCATACCGCCATTCCTATCATCTCGAAGACGAAATTACCGTTCCGATCAGCATAGCTGCTGGCGATTATTACGCTGATGTCTCAGCCAAGCTCGACACCGGAAGCAAATATTGCGTGCTGCAACCAAGTTATGCTGACTTGTTGGAACTTGATCTCACCGCAGGCGTGCCACAAAAACTGCGAACCGCAACCGGAACGTTTTATGCGTATGGTCACGAAGTCATTGTTTCTGTTTTTGACTTGTCGTGGCACGCTACAGTTTATTTTGCAGAGTCTGAACGCTTTCCTGTCAATGTTGTTGGACGCATCGGCTTTCTCGATCAGTTACGCATTGCGCTGATTGATTATGACCAAATCTTCTACGCCAGCCGTTACGAAGATCAATAACTTCATGCCCGCCCGTCGAATTCACCGGTCACGGTGCTGACGCGCACAACTTCGCCGTCTTTGATGAACAGCGGCACGCGGATTTCCAAGCCCGTTTCCAACGTCGCCTGTTTCGTTGCGCCACCCGATGCGCTGTTGCCAGAAGCATTGCCGCCAGTTTCTTTGACTTCCAATTCGACGAATTGCGGAAGCTGCAACGACACCGCTTCGCCGTTGTATTTCAGCGCCTGCAACGACAATCCGTCTTTCAGGTAATAACGATCATCGCCAATCTGTTCGGCGTCGAACGTGAATTGGTCGTAGGTGCTTTCGTCCATAAAGTGAAAGCCTTCGCCGTCCGCGTACAGGAACGAAGCGGGTGTCAATTCGACATCGCATTCGCTGAATTTCTCGCTCGTCTTGAACGACTTTTCCTGTACCGAACCGTTCAGCAAATGCCGGAGCTTCGTGCGCACCATCGTGGATGCGCCGCGTGCGGAGGGCGACGCGAAGGTAACTTCGACGACCGTGTAGGGTTGGCCTTCGACTTCGATGGCCAGTTTACGTTTGAGTTCGTTTGCCCCAATCAATGCCATTGTTATCGTTTCTCCAAATACATTTTCATCCCGTGTTTCGGGCGTAGCGTAATCAATGCACGCGGCTCGACCGGATGACCGGAAACCAATCGTGGCTTCCATTGTTGCGCGAGCGTTGCGATCACTAACGACGCTTCCATCCACGCAAACGCTTCACCGATGCAGGTGCGCGTGCCGCCGCCGAACGGGAAGTAGGAAAACTTCGGACGCGCTTCTTTCAATTCCGGCGTCCAACGTTCGGGAACGAATTTCTCCGGCTCCGGGAACCACCGCGCGTCGTGATGAACGAGGTATTGACTGTGCAGAGTCAGATCGCCCGTCTTGATTTTGTAGCCGTCCAGTTCGTGATCCACTAGCGCGCGGCGTCCGATGATCCACGCGGGCGGATACAAGCGCATCGCTTCGGCAAACACCATTTCGGCGTAGCGCAATTTAGGCAAATCCTCGAACGTTGGCAAGCGGCCTTGCAAGACTGCATCAATCTCCGCGTGCAACTTGGCTTCGGCCTCCGGGTATTGCGAAAGCAAATACCACGTCCACGTCAAAGCGGTTGCGGTCGTTTCGTGACCGGCAAGGAAGATAGTCAATGCTTCGTCGCGCACTTGTTGATCGGTCATCCCGCCCGTGCCGCCTTCTTCGTCCTGCGCCATTAACAGCATCGAAAGAAAATCGCCACAATCCACATTGCTTTTTCGACGTTCGCGGATGATGCCGTAAATAATGTCGTCGAGCCGTTGCCGCGCTCGTTCAAAGCGCCGATTGCTCGGCAGCGGCAGCCGCGACAGGATTGCTGCCAGCGGATTCGGAATGCGTTCGGCAACACTCATCGCGTCGGTCAAAGCTTGCCCGACATCATTCGCTTCATCTTCGACATCCGCATCGAACAACGTCCGCCCCGCGATCACAAGCGTAAGCCGCATCATCTCCTGCGACATCTCAAGCGTTTCTCTCGCCGGAAGCGACGCCCAACGATCCCGCATTCGGCGCGCATCTTCCACCATCGAAGCGGCATACGAAGCGACACGCTGCCGATGGAAGGCGGGTTGCACCAAACGTCGCTGGCGCAAGTGCGTTTCGCCCTCGCTCGTCAACAAGCCCTCGCCGAGCAACGGCTTCATCATCTGAATGCCGCGCCCTTTCATGAACTTCTTTTGATTGACGACCAGCACGTCGCGGATGTGTTCCGGATGACTCAGCACCCATACCGGCTGTGTCGCGATGCGAAAGCGCACGACATCGCCGTGTTCTTCTTTGAGCTTCCGCAAAAAGCTCAACCGATCTCCCCGCATCGCCAAGAGGATGCGCAGCGTCGAGCCTGTGTAAGCGGGTTTGGGCGGGGATTGCGAAATGACAGCGGACATAGAAATTCCCTCACAATGAAAATCAGGACGCGCCGATTATAAAGCCTGTTCTCCGTTGTGTCGTGTCGGTGGCAAAAGAATTTCTGGCACGCCATCTCTTCTGCTGTGTAGCTGCGCCGATAAAACTTCTGCTATATTGACGGCGATGCAGTATCCGACTTCATTTCAAATTGCGGGCCGCGAACTCTCACCGCCGCTGATTTTGTCACCGATGGCCGGCGTCACGGATTCGCCGTTTCGTCGCATTGCGAAAAAATGTGGCGGCCTCGGTTTGATCGTCACCGAATTCATCAGCGTCGAAGGCTTGACGCGCGGCAATATGCGGTCGCACGAGATGATGCGATTTACGCCGCAGGAGCGTCCGATTGCGATTCAGATCTTCGGCTACGACGAAGTGCGGATGCGTTGGGCGGCGGAGATTGCCGAAGAAGCGGGTGCGGATTTCGTGGACATCAACTGCGGTTGCCCGGCGAAGAAAGTGACGAACGGCGGTGGCGGTTCGAGCTTGCTGCGCGATTTGCCGCAACTAAAAAAAATTCTGCTCGAAGTCAAACGCGCGATTTCGATACCGATGACGGTGAAGATTCGCGCGGGCTGGGACGACAAAACGATCAACTGCATTGAAGTCGCCAAGCTGATTGAAGATTGCGGCGCTTCGATGGTCACGTTGCACGGACGCACGCGCGTGCAGGGTTACAAAGGCTTTGCCAATTGGGACTTGGTGCGCGCAATCAAAGAGAATGTTTCGATCCCAGTGTCGGGCAGCGGCGACATTTTGAACCCACAACACGCGATGCAACGCTTTACCGAAACAGGGTGCAACGCGGTTCACATCGGGCGCGCGGCGATTGCGAACCCATGGATTTTCCGGCAAACGTGGGAAACTATGAACGGCCTCGAACCCTATCAACCGACGCCGAAAGAGATGCACGAATTGTATTACGAATATCTTGGCTACCTGCGCGAAGCGATGCCGGAACGCGGCGTAATCGGGCGTTTGAAAATGCTGTCGGCGCAATTTATGCGCGGCGTGGCGAATGCGACACACCTGCGCACATCGGCGTTGCGCGCACAATCAATCGCCGAGATGTTGCCGTTCGTGGACGAGTATTTCGCGCTGGCCGAACAGTTCGGCGTGGACATGCATTTGCAAACCGCGCGCGATGAAGCGGCGGAAGCGATGACCTGTGGCGCGTAGTTGACGCACACAACACAGCGCGATTTGGCAAATCGCGCTACGCTTAATTTTTTTTTCAGCTTTTTCGGTCATTTGTTTCTCTTACTTCGTGGACGCTTGGCATTTGTTGCGAATTGATGCACTATGATGCGCGTCCGAGACAAAAGTCTTTTCCAGCCAACAGTAAACCGGTCTGAGCGCAAGGTCATCCTCGCTGCTCCTCCGTTCGGCGTATGTTGAAGAGTTGGCTGCGCTACAGTTACAACCGCACAGGCTGCTTGGCTGTGTTGAGATGTCTGACTTACAACCCAGGAGGATTCTATGCCTTTATCCCTGAAAGGTAGTAGAAATGATTCGTATAAACCCCAATTCATAAAACGACTGGTGGCATTGGTGTTGGCGGCCTTTGGCGGGCTGACCGCACTGGATTTCTCCACCGATCAATTCACTTCACAAGCCCAACAACGAAGAGTCGCCCGTACGCAAACGGTCGAGTCGCCCGTTTCGATTTCAGATTGCGCGTTTTTGAAAAACCCGGAAGAGTTTCGTGAAGCGCAGGCGCGGCATCGCCTCGCGGTTGCGCGCACGACCCAGGCTTTTACGGAAAGCGTGCGTCCCAAGACAGAAGCCCTCGTTGCGCCGCAGCAAATACCACGCAAAAACTTCATTGACCAAATTCTGTTTGAGCGAATGGCGCGCGATGGCGTGAACTCTGCGCCGCTGTGTAGCGATGCGGAATTCATTCGCCGCGCGACGCTGGATTTGACGGGGCGCATTCCGTCGCCAGAGGAGGTGACGCAGTTTTTGGACGACACGACGCCGAACAAACGCGATCTGTTGGTGGATGCGCTGGTGCAATCGGCGGAGTACATTGATAAATGGACGGTGTTCTTTGGCGATTTATACCGCAACTCCGCGTTTGCCACGAACATCAATGTCTATCGGGGCGGGCGCGATGCGTTTTACTACTACATCAAAGACGCCATCAGCAGCAATCGCGGCTACGATCAAATCACCACCGATTTGATCGCGGGCAACGGCGACAGCTTCAACCCGGCGGAAGGCTTCACGAACTTCATCGTGCTGGGGAATGTTCCGATGGGGCCGGCGCAGGACACAATGGACGGCCTGGCCGTGAAAGTGTCCAGCACGTTCCTCGGCGTCAGCGCCGTGGATTGTTTGTTGTGTCACGATGGGCGTGGCCATCTGGATCAAGTCAATGTGTGGGGCACAGCCCGGAAACGCTCCGAAGCCTACGGCCTGTCGGCGTTTTTCGCGCGCACGGCACGACGCGCTGTGCAATTAGGCACGCCGCCCACGACCAACTACGTCAAATACCTCATCTCAGAAAACGCGACCGGCGAATACAACCTGAACACGAATTTCGGCAATCGGCAAACGCGCTCGGCGGTCAATGGTCGGACGACGGCAGCGCCGGAATATATGTTCGGCGGCGGCACGGTTCTCACGGGTGAAAATCGGCGGCAGGCGCTGGCCCGCCTCGTCATTCGCGACCCGCAATTTGCCCGCGCGACGGTGAATTACTTATGGGAAAAATTGATGGTCGAAGGGCTGGTTTCGCCCTCGAACGCCTTTGATCCGGCGCGGCTCGACCCGAATGCGCAGATGCCCGAAGGCTGGACGTTGCAACCCGCCAACGCCGAACTGCTTGAAGCCCTGGCACAGGATTTCAAGCAAAAAGGCTTCGATCTGCGCTACCTGATTGCCACGATTGCCAAATCCAGCGCCTACCAATTGTCGTCGCAATACGCGGGCGAATGGAAGCTGGACTACCTGCCTTACTTCGCGCGGAAATATGTGCGGCGGTTGGATGCCGAAGAAATTCACGATGCCATCGTCAAAGCCACTGGCATTATGCCGACGATGGGCTTTGGCGGACAGCCCGCACAAGTCGGTTACGTCATCACGAACGACCTCAATCAGGAAGTCTGGCGCACGCCCTGGGCGATGCAATTGCCCGAAGCGACCGAGCCACGCAGCAACGGCGGCGCGCGCGCGTTTCTGGATTCCTTCCTGCGCGGCGACCGCGATCAAAAACTGCGCACGGTGGATGCCTCGATCCTGCAATCGCTGAATTTGATGAACAACTCGTTCGTGATGGGACGGATTCACCGCACGAACACAGGCTCGTATGTTTCCCGCCTGCTGACTGACACCAGCCTGACCAATGAACAAATCATTGAACGGTTATACCTCGCAACGCTCTCGCGCAAACCAACGGCGAACGAGGCCGCCAAGCTGCTGCCCTACTACACGAGATTGGGCAAGCAGGTGGCAACCGAAAGCGTGCAATGGGTATTACTGAACAAGGTTGATTTCATGTTCAATTACTAAGGCCGAGGACGGCAGAAAGGAAGAGACAATCATGACAGACCATCTTCATCCCGAACATTCCTGTGCAGTTTGTAAACCGTTGCGGCCCGTGAATTCGACCTTGTGGAGCGGCCCGATGTTGGGGCGGCGCAACTTCTTCAAAGTTGCGAGCACGGGCGTCGCAGGCTTTTTCCTGTCGCCGCTCGTGAAACCGACGGCGGCGGTTGCAGGCGTGACCCCGAAGCTCAAAGGCACGGCAAGGAACGTCATCTTCATCCTGATGGGCGGTGCGCCGAGTCACGTGGACACGTTCGATTTGAAAGTCGGTGCCTGGACGCCGACCAATTTCAATCCGACCACATACAACAACGGCGCGTTGCTGTTCCCGCAAGGGTTGATGCCCAATGTTGCCGAACATCTAAACAAACTTGCCATTCTGCGATCCGTGCGTGCGCCTGCGCTCGTGCATCAGTTGCAGCAAGTCTGGACGCAGATTGCCCGCAGCCCCAGCTCGGCGCTCGGCAAGATCGCACCGAACATCGGCAGCGTCGTCGCGTTGGAAATGGAAGCCCAACGCACACCCGAGCAAAAACTGCCGGGCTTCCTCTCGCTCAATACCGGAGGCAATCTGGTGGGGGCCGGGTATTTCAATGCGCGCTTCGCTCCGTTCGATGTTGGAGCTTCGCCGAACGGCTTGGCGAATCTTGCCAATGCCGATGGTCGGACGCTGTTCGAGACGCGCTACGAGATGCTGCAAGCCGTAGACGGCGAACTGCGCCAAAACTCTCCGTTGGGGAATGCGGTTTACGATATGGAGAGTTTCTACGCGCAAAGCAAAGGCATGATGTACAACACCGAAGTGGACAGCGTGTTCAAATTCAGTACCGCTGACCAGCAGCGCTACGGCAACACCGGCTTCGGCAATTCCTGCGTTACGGCACGCAATTTGGTGAAAGCCAATTTGGGCACGCGCTACATTCAAATCAACATTGGCGGCTGGGACAATCACGTCAATATCTACGCCAATCCTGGTGGCATTTACGGCCCGGCGGGACAATTCGACAAAGGCTTCTCGAATTTACTGGCTGACCTCGCTGCTTTGCCCGGCACACAAGGCGGTTCGTTGCTTGACGAAACATTGATCGTGGCGATGGGCGAGTTTGGGCGCACGGTCGGGTCGCCCACCGTCAATGCCGGACGCGATCACTTCTTCCAGCAATTCTGCGTGATGGCGGGCGGCGGCGTCGAAGGCGGCAAAGTCATCGGTTCCACGACGGCAACCGGGGGCAGCACGCAGGAACGCGGCTGGTCACAAAACCGCGACATCGTGAATGAAGACATTGCCGCGACGATTTATTCGGCGCTCGGCATTGATTACACCAAGACGCGCAACGATGACCCGTTTGGACGCGGCTTCGAGTATGTTCCCTTCGCTTCCGAAGGCGCGTGGTATCCGGTGATGGAGGTCTTCGACAACAATCGCTTCAATCCGCGCGGCGGTCGTCCCGGCACGCGACGCCGGGATGGAGGAGGCCGCGGAAACAATCCCTAACAACAACTTTGCTCCCCAAGCAAAGCCGGGTAGCGATTGTGCAATCGCTACCCGATTTTATTTGTACCAACAAGATGCCTTGCCTGCACAACGTCAGCTTTCGTCCGCGACCTGGTTGGGCAATTTAATGATAAATTCGCAGCCTTGCCCGATGGTGCTGGTGACTTCTGCCTCGCCGCCGTGTGCGCGTGTCAAATGCTTCACGATAGCTAACCCCAGCCCCGTGCCGCCCAACTCGCGCGAACGCGCTTTGTCCACGCGATAGAATCGCTCAAACACGCGCGGCAAATGTTCGGGCGCAATGCCCACGCCCGTGTCGCGCACACGAATGACGGTCTGCGCATCGGCCAGCGCGGCGCTGACGACGACTTCGCCCTGCGGCTTATTGAACTTGATCGCGTTGTCCACGAGGTTAATCAGAATTTGCTCCAACCGTCGTCGGTCGGCTGTGACGAAGCAGCTTTCGGGCACTTCGTTGCGCAGGAGGACTTGATACGTTTGGCTGCGCGGAGCCAAACCATTGAAGACTTCATGGACGAGGGAATGCAACGACAGCCGCTCGAACGACAAGCGCACGGCTCCGGCTTCAATCAACGATAGCTCCGAAATATCATTCACCAGATTGCGCATTCGTTCGGCGTTGCGCTGAATGGTGTGCAGAAAGCGCAGACTGTTGTTGGCATCGTGCAAGCCGCCCTCCAACAACGTTTCGGTGTACGCCGTGATCGAAGTCAACGGCGTGCGCAGTTCGTGCGAAACGTTGGCGAGAAAGGCCTGGCGGATACTTTCCAGTCGTTCGAGTTGCGTGATGTCAATGAAGGCCCCGACCACGCCTTCGACCTGCGCGTCGCTGAAGCGCAAGGGGGCGGTCTGCAAACGCAGGATACGCCGATTGATGCCCGCCGCAATCTCCACGCGCGCCGAAGCGCGCTCGCCTTTGGTCAGCACGCTCAGAAACGCCTCGATAATCGGCGGGTCGCGGCTGATGTCGGGGAGGCGCGCGAAATCCTTACCGCGCAGGTTGAGCAAACTTTGCGCCGCATCATTGATGAGCAGGATGCGTTGGCTGCGATCAATGATGATCAGCCCTTCATCCACCGAAGTGATGATGGATTGCAGCAGATTGGTGCTGCGTTCGGCGGTGGCGAGAGCTTCGCGCAGGCGTTCATTGCCGGTCTTTTGTTCCTGGATGAGCCGCGACTGTCGCTTGATGACCTGACGCGAAATAATGGCGGTGATGACGCCTGCCACAATGATGGTGATGACGTGCGAAGTCGTCACGCTCATGTCCGGGAAGAGCGCTGTCTTCGCCCATTCGTAGACCGTGAACAGCGCCACCATCGCGAAGGTTGCAACGACAATCTGGCGCTTTTCTTTCATGACTTGAGCAACCGCGTTATTGGAGGAGTTTGGTCAGGAAGTAGATCAGCCCCGCGATGCTGGCTGAGATGGGGATTGTGATAATCCACGCCCAGACGATGCGTCCCGCCACGCCCCACCGCACGGCGGAAAGCCGTTGGGTCGAACCCACGCCGACAATTGCACCCGTGATGGTATGGGTCGTCGAAACCGGAATGCCAAGATACGACGCCAATAAAATCGTCAAGCCGCCGCCCGTTTCCGCGCAAAAGCCGCCGACCGGTTTGAGCTTGGTGATCTTCGATCCCATCGTCTTCACAATGCGCCATCCGCCCGACAATGTGCCCAGCCCGATGGCCGCAAAGGCGGCGAATTTCACCCAGAAGGGAATGTTATTGTCTGTGGCATGACTGCCTAACAACGCGTTGACATTCGGGTCTAATTTCGCCCCGATCAGCAGGGCCGAAAAGATAATGCCCATCGTTTTTTGCGCGTCGTTGCTGCCGTGCGAGAGGCTAAACAGCGACGCCGAAAACAATTGCCCGACGCGGAAATATTTATCCACGCGCGACGGAGCCGTATTTCTGAACACCCAGAAAACGAGTGTCATTAAAAGCATGCCGCCAATTAACCCCAGCGTTGGTGAAAGCACAATAAACAGCAGCGTCGGAATCCAGCCTTTTGGCCATTTCGATTCCAACACCAACACACCGAACCCCGCATGCGCAATCGCGGCCCCGGCAAAGCTGCCGATCAAGGCGTGCGAAGAACTCGTCGGCAGCCCTAAATACCAAGTCATTAGATTCCAGGTGATCGCGCCGACCAACGCCGCGAGAATCACCCACAAATCTATTTGCGTGATGTCCACGAAATCTTTGGCAATGTTGCTGGCGACTTTCGTGCCGAGCAACACGGCAATGAAGTTGAAGAACGCGGCCAACAGGACGGCTTTGCCAGGGGAAAGAACACGGGTCGAAACTACGGTGGCGATGGAGTTGGCGGCGTCGTGGAAACCGTTGGTGTAATCAAATCCGAGCGCAAGAAGAACAATCAGGGCAACTAGGGTGAACGTAGATAACATAAATTTCGTTCGGGGTGACGAGGGGAATTAAGCGTTCTTGAGCATGACCGCTTCGATGATATTGGCTACGTCTTCGCACTTATCCACGCTGCGTTCGAGCGTTTCGTAGACTTCTTTCCACTTGATCAAATTGATGGGGTCTTTTTCTTCCGCGAAGAGTTGGCCGAGCGCCTGATAGTGAATCGCATCGCCTTCGTTTTCGAGCGTATGAATGGCGATGATGCAATCCTGAATGGTCACAATGTCGTTTTTGGCGAGCGCGTTCACCGCCTTTTCGAGTTGTTCGGCCTGCCGAATCAAGACGCTGGTGAGCCGCAGGGCGTGATCGGTCGTCGGTGCGCCGACGCGAAACAGCACAACGCGGCGCGAGGTGTATTCGACATTGTCCACAATGTCGTCGAGCTTGCTGGCGATGGCATGAATGTCTTCACGATCAATGGGAGTAATGAAGGTTTGATTGAGCTTGCGCACAATGTCGTGGGTAATTTCATCGCACGTATGCTCGATTTTTTTGATCTGATCGGCGTAGTCACGATGTTTGGAAACCTCTTCGGCAAAGAGTTTCTGCAACAACGCCGTACATTCCTTGATATTGACCGTCATTTGATTGAACAAGTCAAAGTACTTCTCTTCCTTCGGTAGAAGACGAAACATAAAAGACTCCTAGTTGATAATGAAGCTGCATTTTGACCGTATGACTCTTGCCTAGCGGCAAGAAGTTATAGTATTTTGCACGTCGCTTTGGGGAAGTCAAAGCGCAAAATCAGACTTTGCAAAAACTTAATATTGCCCGTCTGGACCGTTAGCTCAGTTGGTAGAGCAGATGACTCTTAATCATCGGGTCGTAGGTTCGAGTCCTACACGGTCCACCAATCCTACTCCTTCTTCTGCTGTGATTTACCTTTGGGCGATACGAGCAGTGTGTACGACTTTTGCAGGAAAAGAAGAGTAGAAAGCGTGAGGCCGAGTTAAGTACCATTCCCTGCCGGTTATCTCGCACTAACGGCCCTGCCTTAATTCCTATGAGAACACGACTCGTACTGACGATCATCTTCTTGCTGTTGGCACTGGCTGCCCCGCCCGTTGCTTTCATTGAGGCCCAGTTACAAACCACCTCGCACGAGCCCATGTCGTCTCTGATGGACGATTCGCCCGGGACAACACGTGGGCAAACAGGTTCGACCAGGCCGCTGCCCGACAGCCTGGCCGAGATGCAACGGCAGTTTCTGCATCCGCCGGATGACGCGCGGATTATGATGCGGTGGTGGTGGTTTGGCCCAGCGGTGACGAAAGCCGGCATTGAACGCGAACTGCGCCAGATGAAAGAGGCTGGGGTAGGCGGCGTCGAGATTCAACCCGTCTATCCGTTGGCGTTGGATGACGACGGCAAGGGGCTGAAAAATTTGCGCTTCCTCGCGCCGGAGTTTTTGGACGCGCTGAAATTTGCCAATGAAAAGGCGCGCGAACTCGGCTTGCGCGTGGATTTGACGCTCGGCAGCGGTTGGCCGTACGGCGGGCCGCAAGTGCCCATCACACAAGCCGCGAGTCGCTTGCGCATCGAGCGCATCAAAGTGCAACCGCAACAAAAAAGCGCAACGCTGCCGAAACTGGTCGAGTGGGAATCGCTGATCGCAGCGTTTCAAGGACAACGCGAATTGACGGTGCAAAACGGCGCAATCGCTTTGACCAACGATGCCGACGAAGTGCTGTGCTTCATCGCCAGTCGCACGCGGCAACAGGTCAAACGCGCATCCTTCGGCGCAGAAGGTTTCGTGCTGGATCATTACGACCGCGCGGCGTTGGAGGCATATTTGAAAACTGTCGGCGAGCCGCTCATACAAGCCTTTGGCAAGCAACCGCCATACGCGATTTTTTGCGACAGCCTCGAAGTCTTCAACTCCGATTGGTCGAGCGATTTTCTGCGCGAATTTCAAACGCGGCGCGGCTACGATTTGAAACCGCTGTTGCCTGCGCTCGTGCGTGACATCGGGCCACAGACTGCAAGCATTCGTCAGGATTGGGGACAGACGCTGACCGAACTGCTCAACGAACGATTCCTCGCGCCGTTGCAAGCTTGGGCGAAGCAACACAACACGCGCTTTCGCATTCAAGGCTACGGCATTCCGCCTGCCACGATTGCGAGCAACACGTTTGCCGATTTGACTGAAGGCGAAGGCTTTCATTGGAAGATTTTGCGCGCCTCGCGTTGGGCCTCGTCGGCGAATCATTTGTACGGGCGCAACGTTACTTCGTCGGAAACGTGGACGTGGTTGCATTCGCCGTCGTTTCGCGCCACACCGCTCGATGTCAAAGCCGAAGCTGATTTGCATTTCGTGCAAGGCATCAATCAATTGATCGGGCACGGCTGGCCGTACACGCCGGAAAACACCGCGTATCCTGGCAACCGGTTTTATGCGGCTGCAGTCTTCGACGAAAAAAATCCGTGGTGGATTGCGATGCCCGATGTGTCGCGCTATTTGCAACGCCTCAGCTATGCGCTGCGGCTGGGCCAACCGGCGAACGACGTGGCGTTTTATTTGCCGAACAGCGATGCGTGGGCGAGCTTCGTCAATCCCAGAGTGCATTACATGATCGAAGCCTTAAAAGACCGCATCGGCGAACACGCGGTCGCACAGGTTTTGGAAGCGGGCTTCAATCTGGATTTCTTCGATGACGATGCGCTCAGGCAAATCGGCAAAGTCGAAGCGGGCGTGCTCACGCTCGGAGCCAATCAATACAAGGCCGTCGTGCTGCCGAACGTCGAGCGTCTGCCGCTTGCGACATTGCAAACGCTGGAAGCCTTCGCGCAACAAGGCGGCGTCGTGATTGCCGCGCAGCGCAAACCGACGAGCTTGCCGGGCTACAAAGTGAGTGATGCTGAGCGCGCGCAGTTCGAGACGTTGGTGCAGAAATTGTTTGCGAGCGAAAAGCCGCTGGCGCATTTTGTTGCTGACGACAAGCAACTCGGCAGCAAGTTGGCGGCGTTGACGAAACCCGATGTGCAATTGACGCCCGCTGTACCGGGCATCGGTTTTATTCATCGTCGCACGCCGGAAGCCGAGATTTACTTTCTGGCAAATTCGACTAACGAACGCCAGCGCGTCCAGGCGCTGTTTCGCGTGACTGCGCCGCAAGCGGAACTTTGGAATCCACACGATGGCAGCGTCGCACCGCTGGCAATGAAGCTTGAGGCAGCAGGAGCAAACGTGGCGTTGGAATTTGCGCCGTACGAATCGAAGATTCTTGTGTTCAGCCAACGTGCGTTGCCGCGTCCTGCCATAACACAAACGGGCAATCGTCCTGCCCCGCTCGATCTTTCGCGCGACTGGCGCGTGACCATCGACGCGAACCGTTCAGCACAATCGTTCGCGCAATTGCGTTCGTGGACAGAGAATGAAGCGACGCGCTTTTATTCGGGCACGGCGACGTACGAAAAAGAATTCAATGTGCCTGCCGCGTGGTTGCAGCGCGGAGCGGCGGTGGAGTTGGATTTTGGCGCGGGGCAGTCTGTGCCGGAACAACCGCGCAGAAACGGCATGCGGGCTTGGCTGGATGCGCCGATTCGAGATGCGGCGGTCGTTTATGTCAACGATCAGCGCGCCGGTTCGGTTTGGTGTCCGCCATACTCGATTGACGTGTCGAAGCTGCTCAGGCCCGGCGCGAATCGCGTGCGCATCATCGTCGGCAACACGGCGATCAATCATCTGGCCGGAACCAAACTGCCGGATTACAAAGAACTCCGACAACGCTACGGCGACCGGTTTCAGCCGCAGGATATGGAGAATCTGCAACCGCTGCCGTCCGGTTTGTTAGGGTCGGTGCGATTGGTGCTGCGGTGAAAGCTCCGCTTTACGCCAGGGTGATCTGCCAGCGCGTTCGTTGCTGGCTCAGCAATTCTCAATGGGGAACTGTGACAGCGACATTCTTCCTTTTTCCTTCTTCCTTTTTCCTTGTTTGTCGTGGAATCTCTCTGGAAATAGTGAAGAAGGAAGAATCAAGAATGAAAAATGCGCGCCGTTCAAGCGCGCGGAGAGACCAGCTTTTTTCAAATTGAGAATGGCTGTTGATTGCTCAGCGGCGTATGGAAATTGTTGGGCGCGGTGGCGGCTTCATCCCTTCGCCCATATAAAAGCCGGTGTGCGGCGGTTGATTGTACGCGACATTCTGCCACGCGATGCTCAAGCGGTATTGCGGGTCGTGCATCAACGTATAAATACGGTGTGCGGTCGGAATCGTCGTCGTGTAAATGCGTAGCTCCTGGTTGTCCGTCGTGCGCCAGATCACTTCTTCGCGCCAATCGCCGAATAAATCTGCGCTCAACACAGGCGTTGCTTTCGTGCCGTTGTTCGACGTGCAGCCTTCCGCCGTCAGCAAGACCTTTTCTGCGCCTGCCGTCCAATCCCACTTGGCGATGTAGTTGCGATCCAGCAATTCGCGCAGCACATCGCCGTCCCACCAAATGCCGAAGTTGCACGAACGCGGCTCGCGCTCCGCGATCTTTTCGCCTTTGGCATTGAAGAGTCCGGTCAGCCCCGCGCCTTTCACCCAACATTCGCTGCCCGGATGATGCGGGTCAATGTCGAGCGCCAAGCCGCGCCCCGGCCCTTCTCCGTCCGCACCTGCGCGGATCGAAGCTTTCTTCCACAGATTCTCGCCCGTGCGCGCGTCGCGGAAATGCGCGCCGGCATCGTCGAAGCGTTCCTGAATGTCGAAGACTTCCAAGCCCGGTCGCGTCGGATCAAGGTCAGACACGTGCAACGCATCGCCGTGCCCCAGGCCCGTTGAATACAGCCCCCGCCCGTTGTCATCAATCACCGCCGCGCCGTACACGATTTCGTCTTTGCCGTCGTTGTCCACATCGGCCACGCTCAAGTTGTGATTGCCTTGTCCCGCGTAAGCTTTGTTGCCCGGCGCGTCGCTGTCGAATGTCCAAACGTTCGTCAGCTTGCCGCCGCGCCAATTCCACGCGGCCAACACCGAGCGCGTGTAGTAACCACGACACATCACGAGGCTCGGCTGCTTGCCGTCGAGATATGCGATAGCGGCGAGAAAACGATCCACGCGATTGCCGTAGCCATCGCCCCAAATCGCTTTCATCTCGTCGGTCGTCGGATTAGGTTTGTTCGGATGCCGCGCCGGGATGTAAGCCGTTGTTGCCAACGCTGCGCCCGTGTGTCCATCAAAAATCGTGAGGAATTCCGGCCCCACCAACACGTAGCCGGATACGTTTTGCTTGCGCTCGACACCGTTGCGATCCACCGATGTGATGAACGTGCCTTCGGGGTTGCGCCAATCCGCGTTGGCGTCGCCAATCACCTTGCCTTTGCCGTCCGTCGTGCCATCGGCAGTTTTGCAGGCGATTTCCGCGCGTCCATCGCCGTCCAGGTCATAGACCATGAACTGCGTGTAATGCGCGCCTTCGCGGATGTTTTTGCCGAGGTTGATTGTCCACAGCAACGTGCCGTCGAGTTTGTAGGCTTGCAGAATTGGCGCATCGGTCAATCCGGCTTGCGAGTTGTCGCGTCCGCGTCCCGCTTGATGCAGCACGATTTCATATTCGCCATCGCCATCCAGATCACCCACCGAAGCATCGTTCGGCGTGTAGCCCGCAGGCGTTTTGAGCGGCAGCGAAAGATATTGCCGCGCGGGCGCATTCGCAGGCAGCGTGAATGCCGCACTCGCCGCTTGCTCTTTGCGATTGAGGATGGGCCGCACGACATAGCGGTTGGCTTTCGTCAAATCCGCCTTGTCGTCAATCAAGCTCGTCGCCGCCGTGATCGGTTGCGCGTTCAGCTTGACGGCTTTGCCATCCGTGTTGCGATAGACATTGAACGCGATGTTGTCCGGGTCAGTGCCCAACAGTCGCCAGCCGATCCAGACTTTACCATCGGCTTGGGGCACAGCAATCACGCCGCGCCCCAGCCGTTCCATCTGCCGTTGCGCCCAGGTCGGCATCGTCGCCCCAATGAGCATCGTCATGCCGACCAACAATGCGTTGCGAAGAGAGTTCCCGTTCATAGGCCTAGAAATAGAACTTCATTGCGAACTGAATGAAGCGCGGCGTGTAGCCTGACCGCCCATTCGTGATGTCCAGATAGCCCCAGCGATCTGCCGTGTAGACTTGGCGCAAGCGATAGAGCTTCAAGCCTTCCAGCGTGCTGATGTCGAGCGAATTGGCATTGAGCGAGAAGAAGCGATCCGGCAATTGCACGCGGAAGAAATCGCGCGGCAGCACTTGCGTCCCGGTCACGCGGTTGCTCGTGATGAGCGCGTTGATCTGTGCCAGCTTGGCCGCGCCCGCCGGTGTCGTGCGTGCGGGGCGACTGGTGTCGAAGTTGCGCCAAGCATCGTACTCGGCGTTGGTAATCAGTGCCTCATTCGGCAACGCGAAGATTTCGCCGGAATCTTCCAACCGTCCCATGCGAAAGATCGGATGATTGAAGGCATTGATGAAATCCACGCGCACTTCAAAGCGCCGTCCGCGTTCCTTGCCGACGGGGAAATCTTTTTTGAGCGAAAGGTCGAGGAATTCCTGACGCGGGCTGCGCGCTTGATCGAACGTGCGCGGCGCATTGCCGAGCGTGCCTTTCGCCGGACGCATGAAGGCCGACGGATTGAAATACGGCTCGCAGGCTTGCCCAATCGGACAACTGCGCGACCAGTTGGGATTGATGAGCGGCACGCCTTGCACCCAATCGGGACGAATGCCGCGCACGTTGCCTTCGACGCCGAGCCGGTTGTCATCGCGCAAAACCACGACCATCGGCAAGCCGCCTTGAATGCGCCCGATGCCGCTGAACGCCCAATTGCCGACGACGGAGTTCAGCCAGCCCGGCAGACTTGATCCGAGCGCGCGGCCTTTGCCAAACGGCAAGTCCCACAGCCACGACGCGCTGAAAGCATGTTTGATGTCGAACGTCGAAACCGCACGATCCAACGAGCGCGGCGCACCGAAATTGACGTGACCCGGCGAGCGCACGTTCAGGTTGACGAAGCGAATGTCGCCCGCGTCCGAAGCCGTGTCCAGCCCTTTGCCGAACGTGTAGTTCACCGTGTACGACAGCCCGCGCGTGTGACGACGACGCACGCTGGCGGTTGCGGCGTGACGAATGCTCGTGGCCGAGGAATCGAACATCATGTTCAGCCCTTCAAAGCCCATATACTTCGTGCCGATGTAGCCTTGCGAAAAGACGCGCAGCGCGCCCGTCGGCGTGCGGCGTCCGAGCGGATCGTTTACGTCGTTGAGCGGATTGACACCCTGCGCCAGATACGCTTCGGTCAATTCAAAGGGCACGGGATTCAGGTTGATCGGCGGCAGGAACAGCCGCGTGCCCTTGCTGCCGTTGTAACTCACTTCGACTACGGTTTGCTGCGGCAATTCGTAACCGAGCGTCAGGCTGAAGCTTTGCACGTATGGCACGTGCGCGTTGGGCGACACGGCCAGCCCCGCCACGTTCAGGCTGTTGAGATAGATCAGGCCGTCCTGGGGGATGTTCAGGAACGCATCTGGCGCGATGGAATTGATGACCGGCTTGTTGCAGCACAGTCGCGCGGCGACGTTCGTGCCGGGGAATTGCACGCGCGTGTCGAAGGTTCCAAAGGTCGTCGTGCCTGCTGCAAAATCGGGCGAAGGATTGCGCCCCATCCCCGTGAGCGGCGCGTGCGACATACCGTAGCCGCCGCGAATCACTAGACGATTCTTTTCATTCCAGCCAAACCAATGCGGCACATACGCGAAGCCGAAGCGCGGCTCGAAGTTCGTTTTTTCTACCGGGAAAATGTAGCGCGAACGCCCGCCGCGTCCTGAATACGCGAACGGAACCACCAGCGCGGTTGTGACGGTTCTGCCCGTTGGCAACACGCATTGCGGGCACGGTTGCGGGATCGGGAATTCGCGCGCCAGGTCAGGCATGAACGCGCCTTGTCGGTCGTATTTTTCGGTGCGCGGCAATTGCAGCGAATACCGCACACCAAGATTGAGCGTGAAGTTCGGACGCACTTTCCAATCGTTTTGCGCAAAGGCGGCGGCGGTGTTCCATTGGTAGTAATACGGAATGAACACTTCGCGCAGTGTGGTTTGGTTGTAAACGCCCATCAGGAATTGCGCGAACTCGCTGCCGCCCGTGCCCGCCGCCGCGCCGTTGCTGTTGCTGAGCGTGAGGTTGCGATTGAATTCATAGCGGCCCTGCGCGCCGAACGACGGAATCGTCTTCAATCGTTGTTGCATCAAGTCCACGCCGAATTTCCACGTCATATTGCCTTGCACCCACGAGAAGTTGTCCGCGATGCCATACGTGTGTTCGGCGTTTTCGTTCTGCTGCGACAGGCTGAAGCCAATGCCGGGAACGTTCGGAGCAATGGCGAAATCCGGCAAACCGCCCGGCGTCACGGAAGGCAGTCCCAACTCGGTCGAAAAGTTGCGTCCGGTCAGTGCATCGAACGCAGGCGGGAAGTTTTTCGTGAAGCGACCAAACGTGTAATTGAGCCGCAATTCATTGACCATACGCGGCGAGAACGTGTGCGTATCGGTCAGCAGAATTTGCCGCGACCAACTGTAATCCGTGCCGCCGCTGTTGATCTCGTCGCGCCCGATCTGGAAATCGCCGCGCCCGCGGTCGCCGCGAATCGGTACTTGCGTGTAGCGCCCGTTGATGCGGTTGTTGGCGGAGAATTGATGATCGAGCCGCGTGGTCAGCCGCTTCTCAAAATTCTTGATGAAATTCTGGCTCGCGTAATTGCGCAGATTGCCGTCTGAAAGGAAATACTCGCCCGCTTTGGGAATGTATTGCAACAGATTTTGGCTGACGGGATCGAGCATGTTGGCCGGAATCTTGTTGTCGGGAAACACCGGATACGTTTGCCCCGCCGCCAATGTGCGCCGCGTGAAAACGCCTGTGCCGCTCACTGTCCATTGGTTGTACAGCGTGCCGTCCAGAATTTGATTTTGAAGGCCGAAGCGTTCCGCCACCGCGCGCGGAGCCATCCCGCCTGTGACGCGCACGACGCCGCTAAAATCGCCGCGCAGCATTTCGGGCGTCGGCAACAGCGAAGTGAATTGCGAGGCGTCGTAGTAATAACGTGGCTCGACCGCCACGAAGAAAAACGATTTGTTATGCCCGTCGTAAGCCGCAGGCCCAAAGAGTTTTTTCGGCAGCCAGACGGGGCCGCCGACCGTCAAGCCGAATTGATGTTGCCGCCGATTCGCCATCGGACGATTGTTCACATTCGTCGTGAACGGCGCGGCGTTGAGCGACGGGTTGCGATGAAACCAGTAGCCTGTGCCACTGTAACGATTCGTGCCCGACTTGGTCGTCATATTGACCACGCCGCCGCCGGTCGTGCCGTACTCTGCCGAGAAGTTCGAGGTTTGCACCGTGAATTCCTGAATCGTGTCGGGCGAAAACGTGACGACTGCGCGTCCCAAGCCTGCGCCCGTGTTGTACGCGCCATCGGCCAGAATCGCCGTGCTACCCGCGCGTCCGCCGTTGACGTTCACGTTGAAGCCGGGCGCGGGGATGTCCTGTCCCAATTCCGGGTCTTCCGTGCCGGCCACGCCGCTGACATTGCCGACGGTCAGCACGAGGTCGAGCACGCTGCGATTGTTGAGCGGAAGGTCGGTGATCTGGCGCTCGGTGATTGTTTGCCCCGGCGTGCCGGATTCGGAGTTGAGCAATACGCCTTCTCCCGTCACGGTGATTGAGTTCTCGACGTCGCCTGCTTCCAACGTCACGTTGATGGTCGCGGTGGTAGCCGTGTCTACTTTGACCGTTTCCACGATGGCTTTCTTGAAGCCGGGCGCTTCGACCGTGAGGCGATAGACGACTGGTTCCAAAGAGGGCGCAGTGTATGTGCCCTCCGCCGAGGTCGTGAATTTTTCCGCGCGGTTCGTGCCGACGTTGGCAATCGTCACGGTCGCACCGGGAAGCACTGCGCCAGTCTTGTCGAAGACCGTGCCGCTGATGCCGCCGCGATTAGTTTGCGCAAGTGCGGCGCTGATGAAGAACAGCGTGAGCGTTGCGAGGTGGATGAGTTTCATAGTCGTACTACCTTCCTGTGGCGCTGCGCTAAGCCAACGTGAGTTGTAAGCGCGTCACTGATGCGGGGGCAAAGCTGCAACGGACGGTGCTGCCGCTGATGGTGGCTTTGCCGGTTTGCGGCGCAATCGCGGGCGGATGGTCAAAGCGATTGTGCGCGTGAATGTCTGTGTGCGCGAGGGTCACGACTTGCACATCTTTGATCGTCGCACCGCGCAACGCGATCTCAGTTTC
>CAZWAK010000017.1:0-29459 GCA_964631865.1 uncultured Heliobacteriaceae bacterium
CGCGTGTGACAAGCGTTCAGCGCGATGCGATACATCCACGATGAAAATTTGGCGTCGCCGCGAAATTTGTTCAGGTTGCGAAACGCCGCGAGAAACGCTTCCTGGCAGGCGTCGCGCGCGTCTTCATCTTTCCCCAGCATCCGCAGCGTCAGGCTGTAAATCGGACGTTCCCAGCGGCGCACCAAAATGCTGAAGGCTTCGGTTTCGCCCGCCAACGTGCGCGCGATCAAATGGTTGTCGCTCGCGTCCGCCGCGTCCGTATTTCCGAATTGCCTCACGCTTTCTGCCATTAAGCTCACGCGCTCTTACCTCACAATCAGTGGTCACTTGCCAGCAGTTTGTCGGTGGTCAAGACTATAAGTAAAGCCTGCTGTTGACAAATGGCCACCGACAATTGCCTTAGACGCCGGACAGTTCCTTGTGGTCGGAAAAAGTTATTGTTTCAGTTCGGGCGATTTGTTAGGATTTCGCTGCCCATCTTCTCGGCGGCTCCCCATACCGCTTCCAGCCCTTGCAACTCCATCAGAGAACAACCCCTTGGTCAAATTTATGGCTACTCTCCCTTTCGCCCCGCGTGGCGGCATCAAAGTCTTACACCTGATTTTGTTCGTCTCGGTTTTGTGCAGCGTTGTGCCGATTGCGTTGGTCGGCTGGCAACTGATTTCCATTAACACCGATACCTTGCAAGGCAAAGAAAAAAACTATCAGGTGCAATCCGTGCGCAACAAAGCGCGGCAAATTGAATTGTACGTGCAAGGCTACATCGCGCAGGTCAATTCGTACGCGCGCGCCTTTGAAATCACGGGCAATTTGGCGCAGGCCGCGAGTCCGGCGGGGCAGGAAAATCTGGCGCGCACGTTGGAAGGCGATTCCAATTTGCTGGCGCTGGCCGTAGCGCAAAGCGAGAACCTGAACAACTTCAGCGTCGTCACCAACTCCAACAAAATCGTGCCGGAAGAAGTGCGCGAAGCATTGAATGAAGCGGCGACCGCGACGTCGAAAGGCAAATCGTATCTCGGTTCGCCGCGCATTTTGCAAACCTACCGCGAACCCGCCTTGATCGTGGCGCGCCCGGTCAAAAGCAACAGTAGCATCGAAGGCATCGTGCTGGCGGTCGTGAGCTTGCAAAAAGTCTTTTCGCTGGTGGCGCAAAACGGCAATCTGGACGAATGGAAATTGTTGCACGGCGAAAACACGATCTTTTTTGTTGTGGACGGCGAAGGCAATATCGTCGCGCATCCCGACGAACAACTCGCCTTCAAAAAGCAGGACGCGCGTTACATGAAAGTGGTGCGCGATTGGGTGGATAGCAATCCCTTCGTCGCCGCGACTTCGACCTTCCCGCTTTCGCGCAACGGCGAGACGCTTCAGTTGTTGGGCAGCTATGCGACGGCACAATTGAATACTGAACAACGACTCGGTGTGATCGGACTGGTCAACGAAGACGCGGCCTATTTGTCCGCCAAGACGATGCGCTGGCGCACGATTATGATTTCGCTGCTGGTGGCCATGTTCGCCATTCTGGGTGGCTTCTTCTTTGCGCGGAGCTTCAGCACGCCGATTGAAAAGCTGGCCGAAAACGCCCGCGCCATTGCCAAAGGCGACTATGCCCGCCGCATTGAGTTGACCACATCGAATCGAGAAATCAGCGAATTGGCGATAGATTTCAATTTGATGGGCGAAGAAATCCAGCGCCACATTCAGGATATGAAAGCCCAATCCGAAAAGAATCGCCGACTGTTTTTGGGGTCGGTGAAATCCTTGGCCGCCGCGATTGACGGCAAAGACCCGTACACGCGCGGTCACTCCGAACGGGTGATGATTTACTCGGAGACGATTGCCAAACTGATGGACATGCCAGCCGATGAGGTCGAAAAGATTCGCGTCTCGGCGTTGTTGCACGATGTTGGCAAGATCGGCATTGAAGACAAGATTTTGCGCAAACCCGCCGCGCTGACCAATGAGGAATTTGAGAAGATGAAGGCACATCCGAGCATCGGCGGCACGATTATGTCCGAGAACCCGGAGATGGCCGAATACATTCCCGGCATGTCCATGCACCACGAAACGATGGACGGCAAAGGCTATCCGTTGGGTTTGAAAGGCGAGCAGATTCCAATGATGGCGCGCATCGTGAGCGTTGCCGACTGCTTCGACGCGATGACGACGAATCGTCCGTATCAAAAAGCGATGACGTTTGAAGTTGCCATTGACCGCATCAACACGTTCATCGGCACACGTTACGACGAAAACGTCGTGCGGGCGTTGGAAAAAGCGATTCACAAGAAACACATCAAACCGATCCCAGGCATCAACAACGTGGCGGAACAGCAAGTAGACCCGACGGTTTCTGTTCAGATCGCCGCGCCTTAAAGTCTGCGCCGAAATCAGCTTATGGTTTCGGCTCTCGTCAGTTCCACAATGGTCTGTAGCAGGCCCAATAGCTCCGGCAGTTCTGTAATGAGGTAACGGTTGTCATCCATCACAATCTCGTTTTTTTCGAGCTTGAGAAACCGCCATTCAATGCCGGTAGTGGAGCAGCCGTAGAGCGTCTCAACGTTAGTCCCTTCCGCCTCATTCAGCTTGCGCGCCCCGATGAGTTGCGCCGAACACTGGATCGTCCCTTGCTCCAAATCCTGCTTTTTCGCTTCGGTAATGCAGAAGATGGGGGCGGTGACAAAATCCTGAATGCGGCTGAAGGAGAAAATGAAGTCACATTCCCCCTTCAAACCCGCCGCTTCGTCCACATCGAGGTTCACGCCGGAATAGATCGAAAACGCATGATGATTGAGCGCACTGAGTTCGAGCAGGACAGGCGTTACCAATCGTTCCGAACGTGATTTTTCACTGGCATATCCGAGTTCCTGCCCTTTCTCCAACGCCTCCAACAACCAGGCGGAAGGGGGCAGGGGGCGTAATGCCGGAAACAGATTTTCAGCGCGGAATTTAATGCCGAACTGTTTGGTCAAATCTTTGGCGGTAAAATCACTGTATGCCATAGCCTTTCCTAGGAAAATTCTACGGTCTTGATCTTCAACTCATCCAGTTGCTTCTTGTCCACTTCGCTCGGACTGTCGGTCATCAAATCGGAGCCGCTCGCCACTTTCGGGAACGCGATCACGTCACGCAACGACTTCGCGCCTGCCAGCAGCATCGCAAAGCGATCCACGCCGAGCGCGATGCCGCCGTGCGGCGGCGTGCCGTAACTCAAGGCATCGAGAAAGAACCCGAATTTTTCGCGCGCTTCTTCTTCGCTCAAGCCCAAAGCTTTGAAAATCTTCGCTTGCACGTCGGAGCGGTGAATTCGGATCGAGCCGCCGCCGAGTTCGTTGCCGTTGAAAACCAAGTCATACGCCTTCGCGCGCACTTTGCCTAAGTCGCCTTCGAGGTTATTGATGTCTTCGTCAATCGGCGATGTGAACGGGTGGTGCTTGGCGTAGTAGCGTTGGTCGTCGTCGTGATACTCAAACATTGGGAAATCCACGACCCAGAGCAATTTGTTTTCGCCTTCGTCGATGAGGTTTTCGCGGCGCGCGATTTCGAGGCGCACTTGCCCCATCGAATTGCACGCGGTGTCCCAATCGCCGCCGATCATCAGCACAGCATCGCCAACAGTTGCGCCGACAGCTTGATTGATTGCGGCAATGCCGTCTGCGCCTAAGAATTTCGTCAACGCCGATTTGCTCTCAGATTCGAGAACTTGAATGTACGCGAGGCCGCCTGCGCCGTGGCGTTTCGCGTGTTCGCCGAGTTCGTCGTACTGCTTGCGTGACCACGTCGCAGCACCTTTGACGACTAAGGCTTTCACTGCGCCGCCTTTTGCAACCGCGTCAGCGAAGACGGGGAACGCGCCGTTCGCAAATTGTTCGGTCAAATCCTGCATCTCCAAACCGAAGCGCAAATCGGGTTTGTCCGAGCCGTATCGGTTCATCGCTTCGTTGTACGGCATGCGTTGGAACGGGCGCGCAGGCGCGGAAAATCCGACCGCTTTGAAAACGGCGCAGACCATTCCTTCGACGATGTCGAAAACGTCGTCGGGCTGCACGAAGCTCATTTCCATATCAATCTGCGTGAATTCGGGTTGCCGATCCGCGCGCAAATCTTCGTCGCGGAAGCAGCGCGCGATTTGGAAATATTTGTCGTAGCCCGCGATCATCAGCAGTTGTTTGAAAAGCTGTGGCGATTGCGGCAGCGCGTAAAACTTGCCGGGAGCGGTGCGCGCCGGAACCAAATAATCACGCGCGCCTTCAGGCGTAGATTTCGTCAGAATCGGCGTTTCGATTTCAAAGAATCCGCGCGAATCCAAATAATCACGCACCGCGAGCGTCAGTTTGTGGCGCAGGCGAAAATTCTTTTGCATCTCCAACCGGCGCAAATCCAGATAGCGATATTTCAAGCGCAGTTCTTCGCTCGCCGTCGTGTTTTCCAATTCAAACGGCGGCGTCTGGGCGTCATTCAAAAACTTGATTTCGGTCGCGGCGACTTCGACTTCACCGGTTGCCATCACGGGATTGAAATTCTTTTCGTCGCGCGCAATGCACTCGCCCGTAATCGCAATGACGAATTCGCGGCGTACCTGTTTTGCCTTCGCCAGCAACTCTGCGTTGACGCTCTCATTGCAGACGATTTGCGTGATGCCTTCGCGGTCGCGCAGGTGTATGAACAGCAATTGTCCTTGATCGCGATAGCTGTTGACCCAGCCCATCAACGTGACCGTTTGTCCGACATGTTCTGTGCGCAATGCGCCACAGTGATGCGTTCGTTTCGTTTGTCCTAAATGATCGAGCATAAAGTTGGCGGTTGGTGGTTGGTGGTTGGTGGCTGGTGATCGGATTTCAACCAACCACCAGTCACCAGCCACTAGCCACCATTGAGTTTTGATTTAATTGATTCTAAGTCTAAAGATTCCTGTTCGCCTGTGGTCATATTTTTCAGGCCGTACATTCCGGTGGCAATTTCGTTGTCGCCGAGAATCAAGGCATAGCGGGCGCGAAACTTGTTTGCCTGCGCCATCGCTTTTTTCATCTTGCGTTCTTCAAATTCGAGCGCGACGCTCAAGCCTGCGCGGCGCAACTCACGCGCGATCAGCCAAGCTTGTGCGCGCGCGGCTTCGCCTAAATACACGATGAACACGTCCGCCGCCGAAGCGTTGCGCAAGCGTTCGGCTTCGTCAGGTGGAATCGAAAGCACCATACGATCCAAGCCGAACGCAAAGCCGAAACCTTTCGCGGGCGGGCCGCCAATCGTTTCGGAAAGCCCGTCGTAGCGGCCTCCGCCGACGATGGTGTTTTGCGCGCCGAGACTGCCGCCGATGATTTCAAACGCCGTGCGCGTGTAGTAATCCAGGCCGCGCACCATGCGCGGATTCACGGTGTAGGCAAGGCCGCGCGCGTCGAGATGCGCTTTGAATTGGGCGAAGTGTTGCGCCGACGCTTCATCCAACGAATCCGTAATCGTCGGCAGATTGGCAATCAACGCCTGACAATTCGGGTTCTTGCAATCGAACATGCGGAGCGCATTCGTTTCGTAGCGGTGTTTGCAATCGTCGCAAAATTTATCCAAATGCTCGGCAGCCGCGGCGCGCAATTTCTCAATGTAAGCCGGACGCGACGTGGCGTCGCCGACCGAATTGATGAGCAACGTCGTGTCGGTGATTTTTAATTCGCGCAGCATCCAATTGAGCATTTCGATGACTTCGGCTTCGATGGCTGGATCGTCGTGGCCTAAGACTTCGACGCCGATTTGATAGAACTGGCGGAACCGTCCGGCCTGCGGGCGTTCGCGGCGAAACATCGGGCCGATGTAGTAGAGCTTCGTGACTTCGCCCTGCGCTTTGTCGTTGTACATTTTGTGCTGAATGTACGCGCGCACAACCGACGCCGTGTTTTCCGGCCTCAAGGTCAACGACGTCTGATCGCTGTCCTTGTCAATGAACGTGTACATTTCTTTGTGAACGATGTCAGTCGCTTCGCCAACGCCGCGCGCAAAGAGTTCAGTTTTCTCGAAGACGGGGGTGCGAATTTCTTCAAAGCCATAACGCCGAAACGCCTCGCGCGCGACGGCTTCGACGCGCAGCCAGAGCGGCATGTCTACAGGTAAAATGTCTCGTGTGCCTTTGACGGTTTGAATCATAAATAGTGGTTAGCTGATAGCCATTAGCTTTTAGCTCTTTGCCCGAAAGCGCGCCAAAAGCTAATGGCTAAAGGCTATCAGCTAAAAGCTTAAAAAACGAATCGCGCATTCTAGCACAGCGCGGCGCAACCGTCTGCTGACTTTTGCGCCGCGTGCGAATTCGAGAAAATTTTGCGGGAAGGGAAGTTTAGGCGCGGAATTGCTGCGTGCGGGTTTGTTTGATCTGGTGATAAAGCACCGTTCCTTGCCAGCCTTGATAGAACGCTTTGACAAAGGCGATGGCGACGAAAATCCCGACCAGGCCGATGCCGCCTTGCGTAATCATCGCCAACTTGCTCAGCGCGTAATAGCCCAACATCAGCCCGGCACAGGCGCGGCTTTTCAGGTGAATACCGAAAGTGAGGCCGTAAATGATGCCGATGTCGAGCCAGGCAAATTTCAGGAAGCCGTCGGCGAAGGGCATAAATGCTTGCAGAAAGAGAATCACGAGCAACGAAATGCCGCCGTAAATCATACCTGCGTTCACGCCTTTTTTGATGAGGGCTTTGGCCTCGTCGAACGCGCCGTCTTCTTCCTCGACAAACTGAAGCGCCTCGGCTTGCACGCGGGCGCGCAGCAGCAAGGCCTCCGAGTGGGCTTCGGAGTGCGTCGTTTCGCCGAGTTCGCTGCCGCAGCGGCGACATTGCACATCATTCGGCCAATTGACCAATCCGCAGTGGTGGCATTTTTTGTGCATCGTGCAGCGCCTCCTCAACGTGTTGCGCGTTGCGCCCGCATCATGCGCTTCGTGATGTTGTATTCGCGCAAGCGACGGTAGAGCGTCGAAGGCGAAATGCCGAGCAATTCTGCCGTGCGCCCCTGATGCCAGTTCGTGCGCTCCAATGCGGTCAGAATCTCGCGCCGTTCGGTTTCTTCCAACCGCGCAACCGCCGCGCCGTTGCTGCTCGCCAACTCGGTCGGAACCGACACGACGCCCAAGCCGTGATCCATCCTCAACCCGACCGGATCGTAATGAGAGCCAATATTGACGCGGGTTGGAGCGATTTCGCGCGCGTTCAACTCGACGAGCAAATCGCTCGGCTGAAGCACATTCTCCCGCATCACTAACACGGCGCGTTCGAGAACCGTGCGCAATTCTTGCACATTGCCCGGCCAGGGATACGACGTCAGCGCCCGCCGCGTGTCGGGGGCGATCACGATTTGCCGATGCGGTGCGAAGAGGTTCAGAAAATGTTCCGCGAGCGGCAGGATGTCTTCGACTCGCTCGCGCAGCGGCGGCAACGCGATGCGCACGCTGTTGAGGCGATGAAACAGTTCAGAGCGCATCGTTCCGGCTTGCACGGCGTGGGGCAGATTTTCGCTGCTGGACACGATCAGCCGCACGTCCACTTCGATCTTGCGTGTGCCGCCGATGCGATAAAAACTCATTGTCTCCAACGTGCGCTGTAAACGCGCTTGCGCCACCGCTGACAGATAGCCGACCTCTTCCAAAAACAACGTGCCGTGATTGGCCAACTCAAACAACCCCAACTTGCGTGTGCGCGCGGAAGCCATCGCACCGGCTTCGTAGCCAAACAAATCCGCTTCGATAGAGGATTCCGAGGCCGTTGCACAGTTCAGCGCCACAAACGGTTGGGCGCGGCGCGGCGAAGCGTTGTGAATGGCCTGCGCGACCAATTCCTTGCCCGTGCCGAGTTCGCCGCTAATCAATACGGGCGCGTGGTTGGGCGCGATCAATTCAATTTGCGAGAGCACGGCGTGCAGCTTTTCGCTCTGTGTGACGATGCCGTGTTGTCCGGCGCGCGGGAACGCGCTCTGACTGTGCTTGACCAAACTTTGCAGCACGAGGTTGTCGCGTTTGAGCCGATTCTTTTCGTACGCTTTGCGCACGACTTCGGTCAATTCGGCCAACGAACACGGCTTCGTCAGGTAATCGTACGCACCGAGCTTCATGGCTTCGAGCGCCGTATTGACCGTCGCGTGCCCCGTCATAATGATGACTTCGGGCGCGGGTTCCTGTTCGCTCAAGGCGCGCAACACTTGAATGCCGTTCGCGCCGGGGATCATCAAATCCAGCAACGCCACGTGAAATTCTTCCTGCCGCGCGCAGCGAATCGCGTCGTCGCCGTTATGCGTAATGGTGACCACGCAGCCCTGTCGCGCCAGTTCTTTTTGTAAGACATACGAAAGATTCAGCTCATCTTCAGCAATCAGCAATTTGATCGGTGCATGATTCATAGTTCTTTACTGGTGGGGAGTAAAACCCGCAGCGTCGTGCCTTGCCCGACTTGCGAGATGACTTCGATTTTGCCGCCGTGATCCGACACAATGCCGTAGCACACGGCCAGACCGAGACCTGTGCCTTGCCCGAACGGTTTGGTGGTGACGAACGGCTCGAAAATTTTGGCTTTCAATTCGGGCGCGATGCCGACGCCGTTGTCCGTGAATTCCGCGCCGACAAATTCCTGCCCTTTGACTTTGAAGAGATCGGTGCAGATGCGCACCTGCCCCGTGACTTCGTCCACCGCGTCGCAAGCGTTGGTCACGATGGCAAGAAACACTTGTTTGATTTGGCCTTCGTTGGCCTTGATTTTCGGCAGCCCGTCGCGCAATTCGACGATGAGTTGGAGTCGTTTGAGTTTGGGATGATGTTTGACCAGCCGCAGCGTTTGCTCGACGAGGTCATTGATTTCGTGTGCGTTTTTTTCCGATTCCCGATGCCGTGAAAATTCCAGCAAACTGTTGGTGATGCCTTTGCAGCGAAACGTTTCGTCGTTCACGAGCTTCAGATATTCGCGAAAATCGTTGCGGGTTTCTTCCGACAACGTCGCGACCTCGTCCAACCGCAGTTGCAAGGCTTCGGTACAGGCCGCAATCGTGGCCAGCGGGTTGTTGATTTCATGCACCACGCCCGACGCCAGTTGCCCGATGCCGGCGAGTTTTTCGGCGTGCAAAATCGCCGCGTTCATTTTTTTCTGTTCAGTGATTTCTTCGCCGACCGTGATGACGTGCGTGACTTCATCGCTCGCCTCGTCCAGCCGCATCGGAATCTTGCTGATGAGCCAGTGGCGCGTGTTGCCGTCGGCAGTGGATTCCTGCTCGAAGCGCAACAGTTCGCCCGTCGCAAACGTTTGCTCGAATTCGCGGCGCAGCCGTTGGCGCGGCATTTTGGAAAACACTTCAAGCACGCTGCGCCCGATGACCTGTTGGCGTTCGATGCCTTGCCCGCCGACTTCGCGGTTGCGGTTCCAGGCCACGATGTGCAAGTCGCGGTCTACGACGTACAAACTCACCGGCAGCGCATCCACGACCTTTTCCATCAGCAAATGCGAGATGGCGATTTCACGCCGCTGTTCATCGAGTTGCCACGCGATGCGTTGCGCTTGTTGATGATTGAGCAAACACAAGCGAATGCGCGCCGTCAATTCGGTCGCGGCATTGGACATCAAACAAAAATCGCTGGCCCCCGCCTGCAACGCGGCGCTGGCGGTTGGGCTGTCCGGCACGAGGGCGAGCAGCGGCAATTCGCCCGTGACCGGATGCGCGCGCAAATCGCGGCAGAGTTCTATCGTGGCGGTCTGCTCGGTCACTCTCAAAATCACGCAATCGTAGACGAAAGATGGCGGCTTGAGATGCGGCCACAACGCTGCCCGCTCCACCACTTGCGCTTCCCACTCTGTTGGCAGGGCCAGGCACTCTGACTCCACTGCCCCCACGAACAACACACGAATGGTGGCTTCGCTTGTGGAGAACTCCGGTTTGGCAATTTGGTGCGCGATTGTCATGCAAGAGATCAAACCAATGGCGTCAAAGACTGAACAGGCTGCTCGCGTTGGCTTTGGGGGAAGCAAATTGAATTGGGATGTGAGGCCGTCTCAGGGGCTACAGCGTGGGCGGAGTATAGGAGAGCAATTGTTCAGTTTGCAAGATAAAAAGTATTACGGTTTTGTTGCCTTTTGCCATACTTTCGGCTCGCCTTGTGCGCGGATCAGCGCTGCCACTTCGCGGTACGCAGCGGCATATAAAACGCGCATTTCGGCAGGCGAAGCCGGGGCCGACAATTTGGCTTCCAACGTTTCTTTGGCCACAACATCTTTGATGGAGGCATACATTCGGCCTTCGCCCGCGAAATGAATGGCCAAGCCTTCCAACAACCATCGCGGCGCACGTGGGTGACACACCTGTTGCAACGCCGCGTGCGCGAATTCGTGCCGCAACGTCGCAGCTACGATCCTACGTTTGCGCAGCGCGGCGAGTGGTTGCAGGTGAATCGTGTTGTCGCGCGTCGTGCCTGCGACCCACGCGGGCTGCCCCGTCGCGGCCACAAAATCGCCCGTGGTTTCGTACAACGCGACCGATGTGCGATGGGTTGGCGTCAAGTTGATAGAGGCCGCATTCAATCGTTTGGTCAGATCGTGACGTGCGGCAGTGAGGAGGCGCAGAACTTCAGTCACCTCGTGGTTCGCCAGCGTGGCCGGATAACTCAATCGAAAATACTCATTGGCCATCGTCGCGCGTCGCCCCTGCGCATTCTCCATTCCCGAGCAGAAAAAATCGCTTGTGCCAGATAGGTGCTCGGCCAGCCAATGGAGACTGGAAGCTGGAAACTGGAAACTAAGCAATGGCAAAACGGTGAGTGGCGCGGCGCGATCTGCTGTTTCGGTTCCCGTCAATTGCGCGCCCGGCAAATACTGCTCGACGATTTGCCGCGCCGTCATCCCACGTCGTGCCATCACGTGTGCGCCTTCCTGACATAAGCCCAGCCCGTGCCCGAAGCCGCTGCCGCGAAAGACAAAGTTGTTGCCTGCGCGACTCACTTCAAAGCGCGCACTCTTGAGCATATTCCAGCCGAGCAGACGATTGACGATGAGCGCGAATTCCCAGCCGCGCACTTGTTTGCGCCGTGCGCCTTCGAGCGTGATGAATTCAGCCCGTCCGCTTGCGTCGCGTTTGGTGATGATGACGTGCTCAAGCGGCGCACCGACGTGACTGCGCTCATCGGATTGCAACGCGCGCAGCAAGTCTTTCGTCGGGATGTTCTGCGTCCAACTTTTATGCGACATTGTGGTGCAGTAATCATCCTTGACGCTGCGCAAATAACTTGGTGACGGCGCACCCCACACGGCTTCCAGATTCGTCGTCATCCCGCCACACGCCGCGTGGAAATAGACATCCGCAATTTGCCCGCGTTCGTCACGCAGCACTTGCCCCGAAGATTCATCCGAAGCCCGTAAAATCAGGCTTTTGTTGTGTTCCGCCAATTGATGCACATACCGTTGACAATGCGTGAGCGAACAAAAATCATAGCCGTCCGATTTGTGCCGGTTTAGATTTTTCAGCGCAAACGTGCGACTCACAATCGCCTGTGCTTTCAACGCTTCGAGTTCGGTTTCGACACTCGCCTCCGCCGCCAGTACGCCACGCACGTAATCTTCCAAATTCACGGCGACGGTTTGGTCTTCGCGCACTAAATGCACGCGGAAGGATTTAGGATTTAGGATTTGGGATTTAGAGTTTTGTTCCTTCGCTTCTTTGTCTCTTTGCGTTTCTTCTCCAAACAGCAATTGGCGATAGAACGTGGCGGCAATCGTTGCGGCGTCGGAGCCGTGCGCGCGTTTGAGGAAGACAAGTGCAGCTAAATTCAAATCTTCCGGCGCAACCGTTTTTGCGTTTTTGCGATTGAGCAAAAAGTTGACGAACCAGCCTTGCGTGCGAAAGCCATTGCTCGCGCCCGAGGTGCCGGTTTTGCCGATCACGTCGTATGGCAATTTGTCCAAACCTGCTTCTGATGCCGAGCCGAAGCTGGTGCAACCTTGCATTCCTTCGATCAACACCGCGCGATGCTGGGCATTGAAATTCAGGGTACGAATTTCCTGCACTGCAAACTGATCCGCTTCTGCAATTCGCGGTCGCAGCAGATGCCCGCCATTCACCAACGCCGTGAACGCGGTCAGCAACTGTACGGGCGTCACCAATACATTTTCATCGTTGCCAATTGCTGTGCTGACGCGCCATTCGGCTTGTTTGAGAGCGCCGCTCGCTTCACTCGCATTCACGCCCGTGCGCTGTCCGAAGCCGAACGAATCCAGCGTCGCAAAAAAGCTCGCCGCGTTCATTCGTTCCGCCAGATTCGCAAAGTAGTAATTGCACGAATACGCCAGCGCGTGATGCAGCTTGAGCGAGTTGTTGACGCGCTTGTGCGAGCACGTGACTTGATAATCATCGCGCCTGAACGTGCGCCCACAAGCGATGCGCGTGTCGTTATCCGCGATGCCGGAACGTAGGGCAACGAGCGCAGTGAACGGCTTGATTGCCGAGCCGGGCGGAAACGCTTGCGCAAACGCCAAGCGCGGATTGACAGCGGCCCGAATGCGCCCATCACGCGGATTCATCACGAGGATCGTGCCTTCGCGGTCGGCTAGAGCGGTCGTAGCGGCGCGTTGAATGGCGGCATCCTCGAAGACGAGCGGCTTTACAGCTTCTGTTATTGATTGTGTGATGGAAGACTTCGAGCACGCAGCGGTGAGCAGGAGCAAGCCAGAGAAAGCCGCCAGGAAACCTCTGCGAAACCTCTGCGTCTCTCTGCGTCTCTGCGGTGAAAAAAACATTCGTCAGGATAGAAGAAAAGTGGTTACGCTTATTCTGCCTGCTCGCTTCCAGCACTGACCGAAGCTGGTTGCAGAATCGCCAACGCGCCGACTGTCACAACCCAACCGATCAACGCGACCAACAACGCCAACGCGATTCGCCCTCCCAGCACAGTCAAATCCAGCCACGGACTTTTGATCGGCGTGCGCATTGTGATGATGTAATACGGCAGCACACCAAAGACGACAAAGCCCAGCAAATACGTCAACACTGAACGCGGCGCAAACGCCCGCACCAGCACGCGCAAGATGCCTTTCAGCGTGTGCCGGATGCCATCGCGCACCGCCGCAATCCACAAATGAATCGAGAACAACGGCACGAGGAAATACAGAAGCAACGCGCTCACAACGGTCATCGTCAGCGCCAACGTTTTGATCCGTTCTTCGCCTGCTTTATACGCGGCATCTGTGCCTGCCGCATTCGCCGCTTCGCGGATGCCGGTAGTGAGCGAATAATCCAACTTATTTAGCCCCCAAATCACGAGCCACGTCACCGCCAACACGGGCAGCGAAAGCAGCAACGGCTTCCAAAACTCGCGTCCCGCGCGTGCCAGCAATTCACTGAATTTGCGTTCGTCGTTCACATACTCCACGCCCATCGTTTGCAGCACGAAAAACAAAATCGGAATGACGAGCAGCAGCAGAATCGTCAAGGCAACCTGCCACAGCCGCGCTTCCGGCGTCGTGAAAAACAAATAGACTGCGAAGACGAACGCAGCATAGAGCAACACGAAGATGGCGGCTGTGTTCCAATTGCCGAACAGCGCGCGGGTTGCCGTCGTGATGGCGTTGATAATGTTTCGGATCATAAGTTTTCTCTCGTTAATGGCTATGTCGCTTCAATGAGAAACTACACTTTTCAAAACGCCGTCGAGATTCAAAATATCCCGCAACTCGGCATACGGTATGGCGACGATCTGTTCGCCCGGTGCGCACGGAAGAAATTCACAACGGTCAAAATCAATACACAGACTGTCTTTGGTCAGATGCCAAGCCATAAAATTCTTGCGTTCAGGTGTCAACCCTTCTGGGCGGTAGCCAGTTTGGTCAATTAGCGTGTTATTACAACGCTTTGCTAAAACCTCAAGATATTTTGCATCGCGCTTGAATAGCTCTGGTAATTCAAGAACCTGATTCGTTGTTCGGTTGTAATTGAAAGCATAATAACTCTCACCCGGATGCGCAGCGCCAAATGCGCTCCAGTATTCGTGAAAGGTAATGCTGAGAATGTCGTCTGAGGCAAATTCGACCGAATACTTGATAACGATTTCGTATTCGTAATCAACGGGGATACGAGGCTCTGCTCTTCGCTTTACCGGATAATGATCTTTGGTAACGAAACGTTTGATCGCCGCATTGAACTTCGTAATTGCTTTGTCGGTTGAGCCAACGATTTGCGGATAAAAAATATCAATCTTCTCGGTTGCCGCGTGATGAATCTCCTGTTTCACGATTTGTAGTCCATTACCCAAATCAACTGTCTCTCGAAAATTTAGCCTCGGCGACGGCACACGAGGATGTCCGTAATATTGGACTGGCGACACACTGGGCGTGGCTTGTGCCGCTGTGACCTCAACCTGCTTTTGGCAGCCACATAAAATGAAGGTCAAAACCAATATTGAGAAGGTGAAGCTCTGACTTGTTGATGACATAAACCAGCCGTCACTTCCTATCCACAATCGTCTTCTTGTCACTCGCCGTATTCGTGTTCACGTTCGTCTGATACATAAACTCCGCGCGCGCCGGGCTGACTTTGAATTCGCCGGGAATCTGCACACGCATTGCATATTGGAAGAAATCGTCGCCGTCGAAATAATCCACAAAGAACACAGTGCGATTGTCACGGAATTCGCGGGAGCTGAACCAACTGCTCCATTTGTTGTCGCTGTAATTCAAGTCGAGACCGCTGACATTCGCCATCTGTTCGCAGCCCGCTGGGATCGGGTCTTCGATCATCACTTGACGACCTTTCGCGCCCGTCAAGACAAGCTTCGAGACGATGTAATCGCCGGATTTCAATTCGCCGCTCAACGGTTCGAGCGACCATTTGCTCGCGGCTTCGTCCACTTTCAAGCGGAAATATTCGCGCGTCAGTTTCAGGTTCGGCGATGACTGCGCGGCGACCGATTCTTCGCGCGTGTGGTAATCCAGCGTCGAGCCGAAATACAACACGCCGCGCCCACGTTTGACGATGCGGATTTGATTGTTGCCGGAAACCGCACTGCCTTTGCGTTCGAGTGTGAAGCTTTGATCTTGCGCCGACGTGATGCGGCGATTGTGGACTTGTTCGCCGTTCAGATAAATCTCAACGGTGTAATCCGGCGTGAGTTCCTGCGAGGCTTTCAGATAATCGGTCAAACCATAAATCGCAAACGCTGTGTGCTTCGTCGAGAGCCAGTATGCGCCGTAATTGCGATTCATCACCAGCCAGCGTGCGGCTTTCGGCAGGACTTCGGAGTTTGGCTTGATGCGCGCCAGAGCTTTGACAGCGAGCGCCGTCGCTTCCAGGTTATTTTCTTCCGTGAAATCCAACATCGGTCGCCGCGTCGAATTCCAATGTGCCGAAACATCATCCGCCGCTACGCCGCGTTCGAGGTCATTCGCCACTTGATCCGCGCGTTTGTCGTTGCGTTCTTTCAACGCCAACGCGAGCAGCGCGCGTCCGTACGGTTGCAAGTTGTTGCGTTGGTTGAAGAGATCGTTCAGATAGTTGTCGCCTTTTTCGCCGCTGATGACAAAGGCGTAAACCATATACGCATGAAACTCAGGATCAATCGGCTTGCCGTCTTCGGCTTTATGAGCCTCAATCATTTTCTTGAGCGATTCGCGGCCTTGACTGATGCGATAGCTTTCGACGCCGTAGCCTGCGCGCGTGGCTTGCGTCAAACCGTCCACGACATACGCCGTCATAAACGGATCGGTCTTGTCATCTTTCCACCAGCCCCAGCCGCCATCGTCGTGTTGCAAGCCATACAAACGTTTCAAGCCGCGCGAGACTTTGCCTGCGAGGTTGCTGTTTGCGCCAACGGTTGCCGTCTTGATGTTCTGCAACGCCTGCGTCACATAAATATTCGGCAGGAAGCCGGACATCGTTTGTTCGGTGCAGCCGTAGGGATACGTCGTCAAATAATCGAACGCGCCGAACAATGTGCCTGCGACGGAAGGCGATGCTTCGAGTTTGAGTTTACGCGCTTCGGCGTGTGCGTTCGCGGGCAGATTCACATCAAACGTTTGCTCTTCGGTTTCGCCGCTCAGCGCCAGCGCCTTGCCGCGCGTTTGTTTCAAGCCAGCGGGCTGCACATTCAGCGGCAATTCGATGGCGTCGGATTCGGTGTCGGTCAATGCTTTGGCGAGCAGTTTGATTTGACCGAGTTGCGAGGCTTTGATTTTCCAGTCTACGCGGTGTTCGCCTTGCTTCGGAATCGTGATCGTTTGCGATGCGGCGTTGAGCAATTGCGCGCCCGTCACTTCCAAATCAATCTTGGTAGATTTGTCGGCATCGAGGTAATTATGCACGATGCCAGCGAGCGTGACGGTGTCGCCTTCAGTCAGGAAGCGCGGCGTTTCGAGCCGTAAAATCAGGTCTTTGCGCGCGAGGACTTTGCCGACGCTTGAACCGACTTTCAGATCGCCCGTCACGGCACGAGCCGTAGCGCGCCACGTTGTCAGGTTGTCGGGCAGTGGCACGTTGACTGTTGCTTTGCCGTCCGCGCCTGTGACGACGTTCGCGTTCCAGAATGCCGTGTCTTTGAATTCTTTGCGAATGGTCGGCTCGGCGTATTGTGTTTCGTTTTTGAAGTCGGCGAGTTGGAACGCGCGTTTGTTCTGCGCGATCTGAATCGGCTTGTCGCCCGAATAGCCCGAAAAGTGAAATTGCGTCGAAAAGCTCGTATTCACGCGGTTGTAGCGGCGTCCGTAAAACGTGCGACGCATATCGCCCGCGTTTTCCGGCGCAATGCTGTACACGGCTTCGTCCACCACGCCCAAGCTGACTTCTGCTCCGGCGGCGGGCGACCCATCGTTGTTGCGGGCGAGAATCGTGTAGCTCGCGGTTTCGCGCGGCTTGTATTCTTTCTTGTTCGGAATGATTTCGAGCTTCAGGAATTTGTCTTTCGCGGGCACGGCGAGCAGTTTGCTTTGCTCATAAAATTCGCCATCGCGTACATAACACACGCTCAGATATACGTTCGGCACGTACTTCGCATCAATCGGCACTTCGATCATCGCGGCGCGACCAGCAGTCTTGATCGTGCGAATCGTTTTGATGTTTTCGAGTTCGGTTGTAACCAATAAAGACGCGCCTTCGGTGGGCAATGTCGCTAAGACTTTCGCGGTCTCGCCAGGACGATAGGATTTTTTATCGCTGACTAATTTGATGGAGGTGAAATCTGGTGAGGCAAAGTCTCCCCAATTATCGCTTTTGTCTGTAACCCATATCGAATCAGCTTCAGTAACAATTTGTTTGCTGTTTTCGGTAATGACAGTTTCAAAACGAACGCTGGCTTTAGTCTGAGCAACGTAATTGTACTCTGCTTCACCTTGTGCATTTGTCTGAACATCAACGCTACTCAAAGTTGACTCGCGTAACGACGACAAGTACCGATCCCATTTACCTGTTGGGTTAGGATTCTCAACGCGATCCCATTCACGTTTGATGAATCGCAAGGTAACTTTAGAAGCAACGGGTTTGCCTTCGTAATCGGAAGTTTTCACCCTGATCTTTGCTGTTTCACCTTGAAAATAAATGTAACGGTCAGCATTTGCGAACGCGACGACATTGCCGCGCACGCCCGTGAACGAGCCTTTGCCTTCGATTTCACGGCGCGCGGAATCCGTGACCATCGCTTCCAACCGATAGACGAAATCCTGATTGTTTTTGGCGTCGGGTTGCGGCACTTCAAATTCAATATTGACCTTGCCGTCTTTGCCAATCTTCGCTTCGCCGTCCTTCACCATATCGTTGCCGTAGCCGTAATAATCGCTGCCCTCCTCGTCTTCGCCGCTTTCGCTAATGAAGTCGTCAGCGTCTTCGCTGTCGCGCCACCACGGATGATAGTAGCGCGAACGGTAGATGTAATATTTGACTTCAGCATTAACGACGGGCGCACCGAAGAAATATTTGGCTTCAATTGTGAAGGTCGTTTTCTCGCCGACGTTGACGAATTTTTTCGGCGTGGTGACGGTGACTTTGTATTCCGGCTTTTTGTATTCCTGCACGTCGAAGTAATGGCGCGATTCGGCTCCGTTGACTTCCGCAACGATTGCGTAATTGCCGAGCGGCGCTTCTTCGGCAAGTTCGGCTTCGCCGCTGAACGTGCCGCGCGCAGAGAGCGGCAAATCTTTTTCGAGCAGCTTGCCGCCGTTCGGGTCTTCAATCGTGACGCGCGCCGTGCCGCCCGGATTTTCGTAGCCGTTATCGCCGAGCTTGCGCAAAATGCCTTTGAAATAGACCTTCTGATTCGGGCGATAAACAGGACGATCCGTGTAAATGTAGCCCGTCAAATTGCCCGCGCCGCCTTCGCCTTCTTCGGTGTTGTCGAGGAAGTAAAAGGCATCAAGATCAGAGATGGCGAATTGATCTTTCGACGTGGCGAGAATCAACGTTGCATCGCGCCCGGCATCGCCAACATTCAAATTCTCGTCGCGGTCAGGGTCAGGCTTCGGCTTTGGCACGATGGCTTTCATTACCCCGTTGTTGTCAGTCGCGCCTTTGATCACAGTCTTCTTGCCTTTGATGACCTCGATGTTCATGCCGCCATACGGCTCGCCCGATTTGCGATTGACGGTGTAGACCAGCATTTCGCCGTCGTCGGTCGTTTTATAAACCATCGTCAAATCGGTCACGATGGCGATGGTGTAGGCGCGCAGGTCTTTGCCGGTCGCGCTGTTGACGGCTTCGATCAGGTACACGCCCGGCTCGCGCTTGTCCATAATCACCATCTTCGAATCGTATTTGTTTTCGGTCGAGAGCTTCTGTCGAAACGATGTGACAAGCTGATCCTGATTGAGCAGCGGCACGCGCGCGAAGTCGGCGACGTTGAGCGGCAAGCGGTCGCGTTCGCCGCCGAGACCGCGAAACTTCACATTGAATTCGACGCGCGATTCGTGTTGCAGTTGTTTGCGGAAATAGTTTTTGACGACGCTCCAAACGGAGGTTTTGAAGTCGTGAACTTTTTCGAGCACGCCGGGCTTGCTGTCTTTGACGTCGCTGACGGCGTCGTTGGTGTGGAAGTCCGCTTCGCCCATCTGATGCGGGTCGTTGAGTTGCTTGAAAAACTTCGCCGGGTCTTTGACTTTGTAAATGCGAAAGTCGAGCGCATCAATTGCCTGATAATTCACATAAATCTTCGCGCGGTCGTTCGAGCCGTACGTGCGATTGGTCGAGAGCGAAAACGAAGGCTTGACCGAAGGCGCAGGGCTAGGAGAAGCAGAAGCGGCGGACGAGGGTGATGCGGCAGCATTGTTTTGCGCGCGCATTCTCGCGCTTGCCAACACGAAGGCAAGGCCGATGGCCAAACCATAAACAGCCAGAATGGTGAAATTGTTTCGCAGTTTCATAGCTTCTCCAATGGTTGAATGGAATACGGATGGAACGGATGTTACTGATCTCAACTGATTGCCGGTTTATCTGTTTGAATCCGTCGCATCGGTTGCATCCGTGTTCTATGGAATGCGGATGGAACGGATGTCACCGATAAAAACCGATCAGTTTGCATCCGCCACATCCGTTCGATCCGTGTTCTATTTCGAGATGGCATCGTAAATCAATACCTTCGACCACAAATCTGCCAATTCCCGAAATCCATCGTGAATCGGATGATCCTGATACAAATCATGTCCTGCCACATCATCAAAGCCGGTCACGAGCTTGCAGGAATACGACCGATCAATCACGGGGCGATCCGTGTCCGCAGGCGTGCCGACGAAAAAGAATTTGACGCTCGGAATTTGTTCGAGCGATTTCACGCCCGCCCAAAATTTGTCTTGTTGTTCCGGGGTGAGGTCGGGTCTGAGCCAGAAATAAACGGAATGTAGAAACACTGATTTTCTCCTTATTGCAGTATTTTCAGGCGAAAAAAGCCTAGAAAGTTTTTGTTGTTCTCAACGGGTCGCCAACGCGGATCGGGATGTTGCGCCAACACGGACAGCCGCACTTTCTTGATCGTCCCCGCATCGTCGGGCGAAGTGCCCGTGTGATACACGACCCAATCCTTCGCGCCTTCGTCGGCCTGTCGCGCCGCGCCGAGAAAAATCATGACGTGATACGGATAGCGTTGCACGAAGGCTTGTTGATAAAGGAGCAAATCGCCGGGCTGCGCTTGCGCGGCATCGCGGCTGATGTAGACCGCGTTGTAATTTTTCAGCGTGCGCGCGTCGGCGAATTCGGAAAACTTGTTGCCCGGCAGGTCGCTTTTCTGAAAGCTGCCAAACTCGACGCGAAACAATTTTTCCCCCAACAATGACTTTTCCAACTGCAACGATTGCACGTCCGGCGCAACCGCTTCGTAGCCCGCGCCCATTTTCTGAAACCACAGTCGGTCGTGTTTGCGCAACGCCTCGCGCATGGCAAAGCGCACCAATCCGGCGCAATCGCGCTGCTCGACATTCCACGCATCACTCAATTGATAAAACTGCATCTCGGCAATCGCAGTGAACCATTTGCGAAAACTTTCGCGGTCGGACGCGGAGGTCAATTCGACGGAATCCGGGAAACCATCTTGATCGGAATCTCCCCAACTGGGTGCAGGGGGAGGTATTGATTTTACTGGTGTGGTACGAGCTTGTGGCGCACGCTCACAGGCGCTACACAGCGTGAGGAAGAAGAGGCAACAGCTTGTGAGATGAACTTGCTTCATGCAATTTCTGTTTGCGACGAAGCGTACTATAGCAAACCTGCGGAAGCCTGAGAACTGTTGCGCCGCGCGGTCAGCATTTGTGGGTAGCCACAGAATGGAACACGGATTAGACGGATTCTACCGATGATGACAGATTGATTGGTCTTGATCGGTTGTCTCCGTTGCCTCCGTGTTCTATCTTTCCTGCGACTATGAACATTCTTTCTCTCGAAGACATGCACAAATCATTCGGCGTCAAACCGCTGCTCGTCGGCGTGACTTTCGGCCTCGACGAAGCGGACAAAATCGGCGTGATCGGCGCGAACGGTTCGGGCAAAACGACGCTGCTGAAAATTATCGCGGGCGAAGAAATCGCGGACTCCGGGCGCATCGTCACTGCGAACGAAAAGCGCATCACGTACCTGTCGCAAAATCCGAGCTTTGAGGAAACCGCGAACGTGCTGGACACAGTACTCGCCGCGCATCAGGCGAAATTGCAATTGCTGCACGAATACGAAACAGCGTGTGGGGAACTGGCGAACAGCCACGATGAAAAGCTGCTCAAGCGCGTGGACGATTTGTCGCATCAACTCGATTTCACGGGCGCGTGGGACATCGAAGCCGAAGCCAAAATGGTGCTGCAACAGCTCGGCATCACGGATGTCCGAGCGTCTATTAACACGCTTTCGGGCGGCCAACGCAAACGAGTCGCGTTGGCGCGCGCGCTCGTGACCAAGCCAGATTTATTGATCCTCGACGAGCCGACGAATCACCTCGATGCCGAAACGGTCGAATGGTTGGAAGAATATTTGAGCGATTTCAAAGGTGCGTTGTTGCTGGTCACGCACGACCGTTACTTTTTGGATCACGTCGTCAATCGCATTATCGAAATTGATCGCGGGCGTGTCACGCGCTTTGATGGCAATTATGCGTATTACCTCGAAAAGAAAGAAGAACTCGACGAGCAACGCGCCATCGAAGGCCAAAAGCGCGAAGCCATGATTCGCCGCGAATTGGCGTGGCTGCGGCGCGGCGCTCAGGCGCGCACGACCAAACAAAAAGCTCGTGTCCAACGCGCCGAAAATTTAATGGCGCAACCGAAAGATCAAACGAAAGCCGAGTTGGATATTTCCGTTCGTTCGCGTCGTTTGGGCGGCAAGATTTTAGAACTGCATCACGTTGCAAAATCTTACGACGGTCGCACGTTGATTCGTGATTTCAGCTACACGCTCAAACGCGGCGAACGAATGGGCATCATCGGAGCGAACGGCGCAGGCAAAACCACGCTGCTCGAAATCATCGCCGGACGCACCGCACCCGACGCGGGCGAAGTCGTCACGGGCGCAACCGTCGTGCTCGGTTATTACGATCAGGAAAGCCGCGCGCTCGATGACGAACTGCGCGTGATTGATTACATCAAAGAAGTTGCCGAATGGATCACGACGGCGGACGGCGACAAAATCACGGCGAGCCAGATGCTCACGAAATTTCTCTTCCCGCCCGAAATGCAATACACGCCGATAGCGCGGCTGTCCGGCGGCGAGCGGCGACGATTGTATTTGCTGCGCGTGCTGATGGGGACGCCGAACGTGTTGATCCTTGACGAAGTCACGAACGATTTGGACATCACGACGCTGATGGTGCTGGAAGATTATTTGGAATCGTTCGCCGGGTGTTTGCTTGTCGTCAGCCACGACCGCTACTTTCTGGATCGCACGATAGACAAGGTCTTTCGTTTTGAGGGCGAGGGCGTGATCCGCGAATATCCCGGCAATTATTCAGCGTTTCTGGAAATCCGCGCACGCGAGGCCGAAGAGCAGGTGGCAGTAGTTGCGGAGGCGAAAGCGGCCAAGGTTGTGGTTGCCGAGCCTGAAGTTTCTTCCGCCAAACGCAAATTGTCATACAAAGAAACGCGCGAATTGGAAGAGTTGGAAACGCGGATTGCCGAGGCCGAAACGCGCAAGGTCGAACTGGAAAAACAAATGCACGACCATCCGAGCGATTATGTGTTGATTCAGGAATTGGATGCAGAATTGCGAGCGTTGAACGCGAGTTTGGAACGCGATCTGGAACGGTGGGCGGAGTTGGCGGAATTCGCTTGAGCCGCGTCGCGCTTTGTGCAACCGCGCCAACGAACGTAGAATGCTCGCCAAATTCGGAAAGGAAATCGTTATGAAAAAGATTCTGATTCTCACGGGCGATGGCGGCGAAAGCTTTGAGACGCTGTTTGCCTATCATCGCTTTTTGGAAGCGGGCTACGATCCGGTCATTACGACCATGAGCCGCAAGCGCATGCACATGGTCATGCACGATTTTGAAGAAGGCTGGGACACGTACATCGAACGACAAGGCTACGGCGTCGAATCACACATCGCACTGAGCGAAGTCAACGTGAGCGAATACGAAGCCATTATGATTCCGGGCGGGCGCGCGCCCGAATATTTGCGGCACAATGCGCTGGTGCAAGCTCTCGTGAAAGAATTCAACGAACGCGGCAAATGGGTGTGGGCGATTTGTCACGGCATTCAGGTGCTGATTACGTCGGGCGTGCTCCAAGCCGGAATGCGTGTGACGTGCTATGAGCATTGTCGCTCGGAAGCTGAAAGCACAGGGGCGGTGTATGTCGCCGAATTTCAGGCCGTGCGTGACGGGCGAGTCGTGACAGGCCAAACGTGGCAATCGCACCCGGAATTTTACCGGGAAGTGTTTGCGTGTCTGGCGGAAACCAGCGTAGCGGCAAGCCAATGAATAAGGCTTCATCGCGCGCCTACGCCAGGATGGGTTGGATGACATTGCCGCCGAAGTCGGTCAAGCGTTCGTCGCGTCCGTTGTGCTTGAACGTGAGCTTCCACTGATCCAAGCCCATCAAGTGCAAAATCGTCGCGTTGAGGTCGCGCGGATGATAGCGTTCGCCCACGCATTTGAAGCCGAGTTCATCGGTTTGTCCGATTGTCTGTCCCCCTTTGACGCCGCCGCCGGCCATCCACATCGAAAAACCTTCGTGATTGTGGTCGCGGCCTTTGCCGTTTTCGGAAACGGGCGTGCGCCCAAACTCCGTACCCCACACGACGAGCGTCGAATCCAGCATGCCGCGACTCTTCAAATCCTTGAGCAACCCGGCGATCGGTTGATCTGTCCAGAGCGCCATCTTCTCGTGATTTTCTTTGATGAGGTCATGCGCATCCCATTGCGTGCTGACGGGGCCGCCGCCGGAAAACAGCAGCACCGTGCGCACGCCGCGTTCGACCAGTCGCCGTGCCAATAAGCATCGCGTGCCGAACTCGCGTGTGTGCGGGCTGTCGAGGCCGTAGAGCTTTTTCGTCGCTGCGGTTTCTTGGCTGATGTCTACGGCTTCGGGCGCGTGTTGCTGCATCCGAAACGCCAGTTCATACGAGGCAATGCGCGCGGTCATTTCGCTGTCTTCGGCGGCCTGATTCATCTCGTTCATCTTGCGCAGATAGTCGAGCAGATGCCGTTGCTGCGGGCTGTTGATGTGCGCGGGCGGAGCGAGATGCAGAATCGGCGTTTTGCCGCTGCGCAGTTGCGTGCCTTGATAGAGCGTCGGCAAATAGCCGTTGCCCCACATCGGCGCACCGCCTTCGGGCAAACCTTCGGGCTGTGTCAGCACGCAATAGGCAGGCAGGTTTTGACTCTCGGTTCCCAACCCGTATGTCACCCAACTGCCGAGCGACGGATGCCCCGCAAGCACGCGACTCGTCAGCATTTGATACATCGCAGGCGCATGCACGGCGCTTTCGGTGTAGCACGAACGAATGACCGCGATGTCGTCAATGCACGACGCGATGTGCGGAAACAGGTCGGACACTTCGACGCCCGATTGTCCGTGCTTTTGGAATTTCCAATGACTGTGCAGCAGCGGCGTGCCCGGCTTGACGAATTGGCCTTTGACTTCGCCGAACGATTTGGGCAACTGCTGCCCGTGCATTTGGTCGAGCACTGGCTTCGGATCAAACGTTTCCATCTGACTCGGCCCGCCGACCATGAACAGGTAAATCACGGCTTTCGCTTTGGCGGCGAAATGCGGCGCTTTGGGCGCGAGCGGATTGTTCGATTGCGGAGTTTGGATTGCGGATTGCGGATTGGCAGCCGTGTCTTGACTCAGCAAAGCGGACAGCGCGAGTGCGCCGAAGCCGTTGGCAGATTGGGTCAGGAATGCGCGGCGTGATGTGGTAACGGGAATGTGCGGGATCATACACTACTCCGGGTTCTCAGACAGTTTGCGGAATTGATCTTCCAGCAAATCTTGTCGCTGCATGATTTCATCCGTGTGCTTGTCATTGCGATTCTGCGCTTCCATCAATCGCAAATGCGCATCAATGAGCGCGTTGATTTTGTAATCTGAGTGCTTATGGGAGTCCACCAGTTCTTTTTGGGACTCAGAAAGTGTTTTCATTGACACCGCCAATTCACTTTGCGCCTGCGCCAGTTCTTTCATCTTGGCATCCAATCCTTGTTGCGAGCGTGCAAGCTTCAAGGCAATGCGGCGACCCGTTTTCATGATTTGCTGAATCGTTTCTTCCTGCTTTTGCAGCCGCACTTCCATTGAGCCTTGATGTTCCAGCAAAAAGCCCACTTTTCGCTCGAACTCCGCTTTGATCTCTTCGTAGGGGTCATTTCCGTTTTTCATACTCCTCCTGCTTTTTCGGGAACGCGCGTATCGTACAGCGGTTTTCCATTGAATGTACAGCGTCTTCATTTCGTTTTCAGTACAACCAAAGTCGAATTGACAGTCCTCTGGCAAACGCTTATAACATTCGCACGATGAGACATTGCCCCGCGTCACGTCTGCTGCTGTTGGTGTTTAGTTGGCTGGTGCTGAGTCTTTCTCTTGGCGCGCAGCCCAAACCCACTTATCCCAATTACACCGCGCACGTCAACGATTTTGCCAATGTCGTTGACCCGAATACCAAAACACAACTCGAAACGATTCTGACGAATTTTGAAAAGCTCACGGGCGCGCAAATCGCCGTCGTCACGATGACCACGATTGGCGAGCGTCCGCTCGAAGACTATGCCAACGGTTTGTATCGCGCGTGGGGCATTGGCGGAAAGAGCGGCGCGAATCGGGACAAAGGCGCGTTGTTGTTGATCTTGACCGAGGATCGCCGTTCGCGGTTGGAAGTCGGTTATGGCTTGGAAGGCGATTTGCCGGACGGCTTGGCGGGCGAACAATTGCGGCGGATGCGCCCGTACTTTCAGCAGCAACAATGGTCGCAAGGCTTGATGATCGGTACGCGCACGCTCGTGGATACGCTCGCCGAAAAGTGGAATGTGAATGTCGAAGGCATTGATCGGCAGTATGCTTATCAACCGGCAGCGCCGCCACAAATTCAAATCAGCACACGCACCTGGATTTTTTTCGGCATCGGTTTGCTGGTGCTGCTGTTCATTATGTCGCGGTTGGCAAAACAGGCAGCGCGCGCCAATCAACTGCGTCGTCGCGACAGCGGTTGGTGGGCTGCGCCGATGATCTTTCATCAGGGCGGCGGCGGCTATGGCGGCAGTTCGTGGGGCAGCAACGGCGGCTGGGGCGGCGGCAGTAGCGGCAGCGGCGATAGCTGGGGCGGCTTCGGCGGTGGGAGCAGTGGCGGCGGCGGCGCGAGTGATAGCTGGTAGGCATTTTCCATTTTCCGTTTGTCATTTGTCATTTTTCATTGGTTGGGCGCATTGTTACTCATCAAATGACAAATGGATAATGACAAACGGAAAATGGAAAATGAAATGAGGGATGGCCTTTATTGATACGGAAAATACCCGATGGAAGACGATTTGAAGGAATTGGTTAGTCGCTTGAAAATTGCACACAGCGGCGCGTTAGTGTCGGTCATTGCCTACGGCTCGGCTATTGCTGCGCCGGGCAATGTGCGCAAAACGGACTATCACATGTTGGTCGTGACGACGACGTTGACGGCAGAAGATTTGCGCGCGGCGCGAGCTGTGGCGAAATGGTGGGTGGAGTCGGGCTACCTGATTCCGGTCTACTTCACGCGCACGGAATTTTTGCAATCGCTCGATGTGTTTGCCATTGAGTTTCGGCACATGAAGCGCGCCTATCAAGTCCTGTTCGGCGAAGATTTGCTGGGGCCGAACGAAGCGTCGAAGGCGAATCTGCGTTTGCAAACCGAGTACGAATTGCGCGGCAAATTGCTGCGCTTGCGCTCGCTCTATTTGCCCGCGAGCGGTTCGGTCGAAACGTTGACGCGGCTGATGACGGACAGCATCTACAGCTTCTCGCAATTTATGCGCCCGATGCTGGAATTATTGGGCGAAGAGCCGCCGCTCAGCCGTTTGGCAACGGTGCGGCGCGTGGGCGAACATCTGAACATTGATACGTCCGCGCCCGAACAAATTTTGCGGTTGCGCGAGGCGGAAGCGCCGTTGACCGAAACCGAAGCGAACGAACTTTTTGCGCGGTATCTGAACTGTCTGACGCAAGTCGTTGCGGCAGTCAATCATCTGTAATCAGCGAATGGCGCGTGACGCGATTTAGCAAATCGCGCTACATTTTTTGCGTGTGACGCGATTTAGCAAATCGCGCTACATTTTTTGCGTGTGACGCGATTTGGCAAATCGCGCTACGTTTTTTGCGTGTAACGCGATTTGGCAAATCGCGCTACGTTTTTTGCGTGTAACGCGATTTGGCAAATCGCGCTACATTTTTTGCGTGTAACGCGATTTGGCAAATCGCGCTACATTTTTAGAGGAGGCGAATTATGAAAGCAGTGTTGGGAATTTTAGTGGTGTTGCTGCTCGTGGCGTTGATCGTTGGCGGCGTGGCAGTTGGCAAATACAATAGTTTGGTGCAAGAACGCAACAAAGTGGATCAGCAATGGGCGCAGGTCGAAAACCAATTGCAGCGCCGCGCTGACCTCATCCCGAACATCGTGAACACGGTCAAAGGCTACGCCAAGCAGGAAAGTGACATCTTCGTCAAAATCGCCGAAGCGCGCTCCAAGCTGTTGGCCGCGCCGACGATTGAAGCCAAAATGGAGGCGAACGAAAAGCTGTCGCAAGTGATGCGCGATGGCGGTTTGCTCGGCACGGGCGGACGGTTTCTGAACATCGCCGAACAGTATCCGCAATTGAAATCCGACCAGAGCTTCTTGCGCTTGCAGGATGAATTGGCGGGCACGGAAAATCGTTTGGCGCAGGAGCGCAGGCTGTACAACGAAGTGGTCACGAGCTACAACAACATGCGCCAAACCTTCCCGACGATTTTGATTGCCGGGATGATGGGCTTCCAGGACAAACCGCTCTTCAAAGCGGAAGCCGAAGCGAAGACAGTGCCGAAAGTGGATTTCAGCAAGTAAAGTCTGGTGACGCGATTTGGCAAATCGCGCTACTTCTCAAAGCTATGATTGTCATGAAATTTGGTGGTACTTCAGTCGAAGATGCCACTGCGATGCGCCGTTTGGTCTCGATTGTGCGGCAACAATTGGCGCGGCAACCCATCGTCGTCGTATCGGCGATGGCGCGCGTGACGAATGGGTTACTGGACTGCGCGCGTTGGTCGGCGGAGGGCAAAATCGCCGACGTGCGGGCGAAGCTCGACGAAATCACCGCGCGACATTTGGCAGCCGCGGATGAATTGGCGTTGCCCGAAGAACGCGCCGCCTTGCACGCCGCCTTGCAGGCGCAATGGGCCGAACTGCTGTCTACGCTGGAAGAAATTCAGCGCAACGGCGCGGTGACGGCGGCGTTGTCCGACGGCGTTTCGGCGCAGGGCGAGTTGTTATCGTCGTTGCTCGTGGCCGCCGCGTTTCGTGCCGCAGGCATCCACAGCGAGCGTGTGGATGTGCGTCCGTTGCTGCGCACGAACGATGATTTTATGCGCGCCGCGATTGACTTTGACGTGGCTGATCCGTTGTTGCAACAAGTGTTCACCGCACAAGTCAACGCCGGTTTTGTGCCCGTCACGCAAGGCTTCATCGGTTCGACCGCCGACGGGCGCACGACAACGATTGGGCGCGGCGGCTCGGATTATTCGGCTTCGATCATCGGCGCGGCAGTCAACGCGACAGCGATTGAAATTTGGACGGACGTGGACGGGATGATGACCACTGATCCGCGCATCGTGCCGGAAGCCGCGAAGATCAAAACGATTTCGTTTGCCGAAGCCTCGGAACTCGCGTACTTCGGCGCGAAGGTCTTGCATCCCGCAACGCTGCGGCCCGCGATGGTCAAAGACATTCCGGTTTACATTTGCAATTCGCGTCGTCCGCACGTGCAAGGCACAGCGATCCTGAGCCACGCGCCATCGTCCAAATCGCCGATCAAAGCCATCGCCTTCAAGCGCGGCATCACGATGCTGAATGTGGCTTCGGTGCGGATGTTGATGGCACACGGATTTTTGGCGCGGCTCTTTGAAGTCTTCAATCGGCACGAAACGGCGGTGGATATGGTGGCGACGTCGGAGGTGAGCGTTTCGATGACGTTGGATGACACGCGGAACCTGGACGCGATCATCAGCGACTTGCAAGCGTTCGGCGAAGTCACGGTCGAGCGCGACCGCGCGATTATATGTTTGGTCGGCGAGCAGATGAAGTTTACGCCCGGCCTGGCCTCGCGTATCTTTACGCCGTTGCAGGACATCAACATTTCGATGATTTCTCACGGCGCGTCGGCCATCAATGCCAGCTTCGTGGTCGAAAGCGCGCTCGTGGACGAAGCCGTCAAACGTTTGCATCAGGAGTTTTTCAGCGAGTTGGATGAGGAGACGTTTGAGAAAGTGGAAACGTAACGCGATTTGGCAAATCGCGCCATGCATTTGTAACGCGATTTGGCAAATCGCGCCATGCATTTGTAACGCGATTTGGCAAATCGC
>CAZWAK010000017.1:29559-72741 GCA_964631865.1 uncultured Heliobacteriaceae bacterium
GGAAGTGATAATCCGAGCCGAGCGATTTAGCAAATCGCTCTACAACTTTTGCAGGTGAAATATGCGATTAACTGAAATGGCCTCGTGTGCGGGTTGAGCGGCGAAATTAACGCCCGGCGCACTCGCTCAAGTTTTGAGCGGCTTACCTAAACAACCGCAGAACCCAAACCTGTTGGTGGGCTTCGAGCACGCCGATGATGCCGGGGTGTATCGTTTGCGCGAGGATTTGGCGCTCGTGCAGACGCTCGATTTCTTCACGCCGATTGTGGATGACCCGTTTGATTACGGGCGCATCGCGGCGCTGAATTCGATCAACGACGTGTGGGCAATGGGCGGCACACCGATCACGGCGATGGCGATTACGTGCTTTCCGCGCAAGGGCGTGGACTTTGCGATCCTCGGCGAAATTATGCGGGGCGGCTTGTCGGTGTTGATGGAAAACAACGTCGCGTTGATCGGCGGGCACAGTGTAGATAATGCTGAGATCATGTTCGGCTATTCGGTCACGGGATTGATTGACCCGAAGCAAATTGCGACCAATAGCGGCGCACGTCCGGGCGATGTGTTGATCCTGACGAAGCCGCTCGGCACAGGCGTGATTTCGACCGCGATCAAGTTTGAGAAATGCCCGCCCGAAGTTGCGGAAGCCTCACTGCAAACGATGCTCACGCCCGCCCGCGAAGCGGCTGCGTTGATGCGTGAATTCGGCGTCAAAGCCGCAACCGACATCACCGGATTCGGCTTGCTCGGTCATGCGTGGGAAGTGGCGAAAGCGAGTCAGGTGACGTTTGCCATTGATTCCGCGCGCGTGCCGCTGTTGTCGAACGCATTGGAATTAGCAGCAGCGGGAATGCTCACGCGCGGCGACCGTGTGAATCGGGACTACGTCGGCGAAGATGTGACAATTGATTCGGCGGTCAGCAAAGAATTGCAGAGCGTACTCTACGATCCGCAAACGGCGGGCGGGTTGTTGATTTGTATCAATGAAAATCGTGCGGAGGAATTGCTGGCCCGCTTGCGACAAACCTATCCCCAAGCCGCCATCATTGGAACCGTAGCCGAACACAACGCGCAATCTCTGGTGGTGAAATAACGTAACGCGATTTGGCAAATCGCGGCGTGCAAAGAAGGGACGGCGCGATTTACCAAATCGCGTTACAACCAGAAGTTGCGTCTCCTGCGCACTCTGCCTATACTTCCCGCCGTGCCTCAGAGATAAGTCAGAACCAGCGTCAACAAACGTAACGCGATTTGGCAAATCGCGGCGTGCAAAGAAGGGACGGCGCGATTTGCCAAATCGCGTTACAAATACACGATGACCGTAGAATTACGATGGGAAGGGAAATATGCCGCCGACGGCAAGAAGTGTGCGCCGCTGCGCATTCCGTTGCCGTTTCAAACCGTCGAGACCGTCAATGAAAGCGTGCAGGAACGACAGCGCAGTATGGACGCGCTCTTCGGCGGCGGTGTGAGCGAATGGCGCAATCGGTTGATTTGGGGGGATAAGAAATATGTGCTGCCGTCGCTGCTGCCGGAATGCGCGGGACAGGTGAAGCTGATTTACATTGATCCGCCGTTTGATACGGGCGCAGACTTTTCCTTCAATGTCGAAGTGGAAGGCGAAAGCTTTACGAAAGAGCCGTCGGTGATTGAGCAGAAAGCGTATCGGGACACGTGGGGGCGCGGGCTGGATTCGTATTTGCAGTGGTTTTACGAAACGGTCGTGCTGCTGCGCGAATTGCTGGCAGAGGATGGCAGCATCTACGTGCATCTGGATTGGCACGTGGGGCATTATGCGAAGGCAGTGATGGATGAAGTTTTCGGCGCAGAACATTGCTTGAATGAAATCATCTGGAAACGAACTTCCGCGCGGAGCGATTCACACAGCTACAATCACATTCACGACGCGATTTATCTTTACAGCAAATCAGAGAATTACATTTTCAATGTTCAGTACACGCCTTACGAGCAAAGCTATATTGAAAGTTTCTATCGCAACATTGAAGAGGGCACAGGGCGGCGTTTCACGCTTAGCGATTTGATGGCTTCCGGTACTCGTAAAGGCTCTTCAGGTCAAATCTGGCGCGGGATAGATCCAAACAAGCGCGGCAATCACTGGAAATATACAGTTGAAAAACTTGATGAGCTTGACCAACAAGGCCGAATCTACTTTCCGCAAAAAGAGGATGGAGTTCCTCGCTACAAACGTTATTTGGATGAAATGCTAGGCGTGCCGTTGCAATCTATCTGGACAGACATCAGCCCGATTGCTTCACAGGCAGCCGAGAATGTCGATTATCCAACACAGAAGCCTGAACCCTTTCTCGAACGCATCATCAAGGCTTCGTCCAACGAAGGCGATCTTGTGCTGGACTGCTTCTGCGGTTCGGGCACAACGGCGGCGGTGGCGGAAAAGCTCGGTCGTCGCTGGATCACATGCGATCTCGGACGCTTTGCGATTCACACGGCGCGCAAACGTTTGCTCAGCCTTGCGAACGTCAAACCCTTCGTCGTGCAAAACCTCGGCAAATACGAACGCCAGCTCTGGCAATCCGATGAATTCGGCCCACAGGCGAGTGAACGCATTGCTGCGTACACGCGGTTCATTCTCGAACTCTTTCACGCACAACCGCTCAACGGCTACACGTGGCTGCACGGCTTGAAGGGCGGGCGGTTGGTTCACGTCGGCGCAGTGGATGCGCCCGTCACGCTCGCCGACGTCAAAAGCATCAGCATCGAAGGGCAAAAGAATCTGGGCCAAGGCGGCGCAGCGAATAACGGCATTGATGTGCTGGGCTGGGAGTTCGCGTTTGAATTGAACGAGACGGCGCGGCAACAGGCGCACGAGGCCGGCGTTGATCTGCGCTTTTACACGATCCCGCGCGAAGTGTTGGAAAAGAAAGCCGTCGAACAAGGCGACATCCAATTCTTCGAGTTGGCCGCGTTGTCGGTCGAACATAAAGTGAAGAAACGCGAATTGACGTTGAAGCTGACAAACTTCATTGCGCCGCTCGAATACGTGCCGCAGGAAGTACGCGCGCGTGTCACGAAATGGGAGGCGTGGATTGATTACTGGGCGGTGGACTTCGATTACAAAGGCGACACGTTTCATAACCAATGGCAGAGCTACCGCACGCGCAAACAGAAGAAGCTGGAATTGCAGGCGACGCATTTGTACGACGCGCCGGGCAGCTATGTGGTGCAGGTGAAGGTGATTGATTTATTGGGGAACGATACGACGCGGACGATGAAAGTGACGATTTGATGTAGCGCGATTTGGTAAATCGCGTTACGTTCGGGGTGTAGCGCGATTTGGTAAATCGCGGAAACTGGCGAGCAGGAAAACGCGATTTGCCAAATCGCGTTACAAACAAATCCATGAGCAACTATGATTACAAATCAGGATACCGGCGCAATCTGCCGCATTTGCAACCAGAAGGCGCAACCATCTTTGTCACGTTTCGGCTCGTAGATTCGATTCCCAAAAGCGTGTTGACGCGCTGGCGCAACGAACGAGATTTGTTGGAGCAACAACTGAACAGAATTAGCAATGACACGGAGCGCGAAGCACAATTGCGACAATTTCAAAGACGGCGGTTCGCAGAACTGGAAAATCTGTTGGATTGTGCGAGCGAGGGCGAACATTGGCTCCGACAATCGCCGTTAGCTGAACTGGTTGGGGAAAGCTTACGGCATCGAGATGGACAGGAATATCGGCTGGATGTGTATTGCGTGATGTCCAATCATGTTCACGCGCTGTTCTGGCCATTGCCGAAAGCCGACGGAACCTATCACGCACTGCAAACGATTCTCCATTCACTGAAGCGTTTTACAGCGCGGCAGTGTAATCAATTGCTGGAGCGGGAAGGCCAATTCTGGGAAAACGAAAGCTTTGACCATTACATCCGCGATCACGAAGAATGGGTGCGCGTGATTCATTACATTCTGAATAATCCGGTCAAAGCGGGCATCGTGCAGGATTGGCGTGACTACCCCTTTAGTTATTGCAGCGAAGAAGCGTTGCCGTATGTAACGATTTGAAGAACCGCGATTTGCCAAATCGCGCTACAGCGAACGTAACGCGATTTGGTAAATCGCGGGGGTTTACTCGCGAGACACGCGATTTGCCAAATCGCGCTACATTGTATAGTCCTTGCCCCACTGAGTGATTGCCTATGCCACGTTCCAGAAAATCCTCCTCACTGCAAATGAACATGCTGGATGTGACGGCGGAATTGCGGACTGCGCCGTGTGTGCCTGCGATTCGACAGGAAGTCGAACAATGGAAACAACAGGGCTGTCCCGGCATTACGGACACGACGCGCCGTCTGCTGAATTGGTGGTTCAAGAACGAGCATCGTACGCCGCGCGGCACGATGTTTCGCTACTACGCTTCACAGCAAGCGGCGATAGAAACGATGATTTATTTGTACGAAGTGAAGCAGCGACGGCGCATCGGAGATTTGCTGTTGCACTACGCCAAAGGGCAAAAAATCGCCTTGCCTGCGCGCGATGAATTTGCGCGCTATGCCGTCAAAATGGCGACGGGCAGCGGCAAAACCAAAGTGATGGCAATGGCGATTGTCTGGCAATATTTCAATGCGATTCGCGAGTCGAGCGACGATTATGCAACGACGTTTCTGGTGATTGCGCCGAACGTGATTGTGTTGGAACGGTTGATGGTGGACTTTGCAGGCGGCGCGATTTTCAAAAGCGATCCGCTGATTCCGCCGGAGTTCAAACTGCTCTGGGATTTCGATGTCTACATACGCGGCGACGGCGAACGCGCGCGTAGCGAAGGCGCGTTGTATTTGACGAACATTCAGCAGCTTTACGAAAAAGCAGAGGCGCAAGACAAGCCGACGAATCCCGTGCTGGATTTGTTGGGGCCGGAACCGCCTGCGACGTTGCAAGTCAAAGAGCGGTTTGTGGAACGCATTGCGCGGCGTGGCAATTGTGTCGTGCTGAATGACGAAGCGCATCACACCAATGATGGCGCAGTCGTGTGGAATGAAGTGATTGTGGATTTGCACGAGCAATTAGGCGAACGTGGCTTGACCGCGCAACTGGATTTTTCGGCGACGCCGCGCCAGCCGGACGGCAATCTGTTCACGTGGACGATCTACGATTATCCACTCAAACAAGCCATTGTGGATGCCGTCGTCAAACGCCCGATCAAAGGCATCGCGCAAGGCATTACCGAAGCGCAAAGCGACCGTGCTTCCGTGCGCTATGAAGCGTATTTGGTGGCGGCGGTCGAGCGTTGGCAGGAGTACCGCGAGCAGTTGGAGAAGTTGCAGAAAAAGCCCGTGTTGTTCTTGATGCTGAGCGATACGGAAAGCGCCGATGATGTGGCCGCGTGGTTGCGGCGCAAATATCCAGAACATTTCGACGGCGACAAACTGCTCATCATTCACACCAACAAATCCGGCGAAATCAGCAAAGGCGATTTGGACAAGGCACGTCAGGCGGCGCGCGAAGTTGATCTCGGCACAAGTCCCGTGCAGTGCATTGTTTCCGTGATGATGTTGCGCGAAGGCTGGGACGTGAGCAATGTCACGGTGGTCGTCGGACTGCGCCCGTTCACCGCGAAGGCAAATATTTTGCCCGAACAGGCGATTGGGCGCGGCTTGCGCTTGATGTTCCGCGAGCACGGCGGCTATCGGGAACACGTGGACATCATCGGCAACAACAACTTCATGCAAATTGTCGAAGACCTCGAAAAAACCGAAGGCATCAAGCTCGACACGTTTGAATTCGGCAAAAAGAAAACGCCGCTGAAGATTCAAACGATTCAGGTGCTGAATGATCGCATCGCGCAGTATGACTTGAGCATTCCAATTCTGACGCCGCGTCTCGAACGCAGGAAAGACGCCCGCGCCGTGATTGAAAGCTTGCAACTCGAAAGCCTGCGCTTGGTGCAAGCCTTGAAGCTCGACACGCAGGTTGCGCCGCCGGAGCAATTCACGTATCAGGGCCGCGATGTCATTTCGGATGAGGTGATGGTGGAGCGCAGCTACACGATGCCGGAAGCGCAAACGCCCGGTGAAATCGTGGCGTTTTACGCGCAGGAGATTGCCGACAGCTTGAAAATGCCTGCACAGTTTTCCGTGCTCGCGCCGAAGATTGAGCAGTTTCTGCGCGACAAGGCGTTTGGAGGGACGGTGGATTTGCAGAGCAAATTGGTGTTGCAGGCATTGAATCGTCCGGTCGTATTGCACTTTACGCTCAAGGTGTTTTTGCGTTTGTTGCGTCCGATGTTGAGTGAAGAACGAATGCCAATGCTGAGCGGCGAGTTGCGCAAACTCTCTGCCACGTTTCCGTTTGCGTGGTCGGGCAAAATCGTGACGGCGAAAAAGACGCTGTTTGATTTCGTGCCGTGCGACAACGATTTCGAGCAGGATTTCGCGCGCTTTCTGGACGCCGTGCCGGATGTCAAAACCTTCGCCAATCTCGGCAATCTGCCCGCGAAATTGAGCATTGAATATTTGGACAGCGAAGCGAACTTGCGGCTCTATGAGCCGGATTTTATTGGCTTGGATGAGGATGGCACGTACTGGATTTTGGAAACCAAAGGGCGCGAAGACATCGAAGTCGCGCGGAAGAATTTGCGCGCCGAGCAATGGTGTCAGGACGTGGCGCGCTTGACCGGGCAACGCTGGGAATTTTTGTTAGTGCCGCAAAAAGAATACGACAAGCTGCGACCCGGGTCGCTGGGGGAATTGGTGGCGGGACTGAAGGCAGGTGGCGCGTTATTTGTGTAGCTGATGTAACGCGATTTGCCAAATCGCGTTACTCCGCATTGAGAACCGCGATTTGCCAAATCGCGTTACGACCTTACTTCCGCCGAATGTCGCGGTCAATCATGCCGTCGCGGATGAAGATTTCACGGTGTGCATGCGCGGCGATGTCCGGTTCGTGCGTGACGAGGATGATCGTGTTGCCTTGTTCGTGCAAATGTTCGAGCAATTGCATGATTTCGACCGACGTTTTGGAGTCGAGGTTGCCAGTCGGTTCGTCGGCCAAAATGATCGAAGGATTGTTCACGAGCGCGCGCGCGATGGCGACACGTTGGCGTTGCCCGCCGGACAATTCATTCGGACGATGGCTCATGCGATGCCCCAGTTCGACCGACTCCAACGCTTTCTTCGCCATCTCAATGCGTTTGGCGGAAGGTGTGCCGTTGTAAATCAGCGGCAATTCAACGTTGTGCAAGGCTGACGCGCGCGGCAACAGATTGAACGTCTGAAACACGAAGCCGATTTCTTTGTTGCGAATGTAGGCGAGTTCATCGTCGTCCATTTCCGAGACGAGCTTGCCGTTCAGCCAATATTCGCCCTGACTCGGCGTATCCAAACAGCCAATCATATTCATCAGCGTAGATTTGCCAGAACCGGACGGGCCAATGATGGCGAGGTATTCGCCGCGTTTGACTTCAAACGAGACGCCGCGCAAGGCATGAATTTCCTCTTCGCCCATCACGTAGGTTTTCCACAAATCAACGGTGCGAATCATCGAATCGGTGCTCGCCCCATTGTTTGCGGGGCGCGCTTGTGGGGAGGGCGTGCTTTGAGTATCAGTCAGCATAAGATTGGTGGTCGGTGGTCGGTGGTCGGTGGTCGGTGGATAGTCAACAGAGACCAGCCACCAACCACCAATCACCAGCCACTAGCTCTTCGTGTCGCCGCCGGGTTTCTTGCTCTTGTCTTCGAGCTTGATGACGGTGTTGTTTTTGAGCGTGCGAAGCTGGCGGTACGGGCCGGTAATCAACACCTCGCCGCCGCTCAAGCCGCTCTTGATTTCGATGTCGTTTTCACCTGTGATGCCGGTTTCGACTGGGGTGAAGACAGCTTTGTTGTCCTTGACCAGAAACACGCCTTTGACGGTCTTCTTCTTTTCGGCAACCGCTTTTTGGCCGGGTTCAGGCGAAGGCGTTGGCGTCGGTTTGGCTTCCGTGCCGGCTTTGCCTTCGCGGTCGAGTTGCTCGGGGTCACGTTCGACTAAGGCTTGCAGCGGAATCGCAATCACGTTTTCGCGCTTGTCGGTGAAGATCGTGGCGGTTGCGGACATGCCGGGACGCAGCCGGTCGCGGTTTTCCTGCGTAAGGTTGTTGAGCCGAATCACGACTTTGAATTCTTTGGCTTCCTGCGTGCCGGAGGTGGCCGTTTGGGAAATGTTCTGGCCGGACTTTGTGACTGCCGAAGCGGCACGTTCCTGCACAATGCCTTCCAGTTCTTTTTCGCCGAGCGCGTCTACTTTGACCATCACGCGCTGCCCGACTTGGACGTTCGCGATGTCGGTTTCATCCACCCGCACTTCGACGTTGATGACGGACATATCAGCGATGATGACGAGCGGCGTAGATTGGAAATTCGCCGTCGCAAACGTGCCGACATCAATCGGTTTGTTGGCGATGACGCCTTCAATCGAAGCGAATTGCACGGTCTTGGCCAGGAAGTCGGCGGAACTGCGCAAGTTGGCGCGTTGCTGCGCGACGCGGGCTTGCGACGAAAGCAGCACGGCTTTGTTCTGTTCGACGCGCAGTTCGGCTTCTTTGATTTGCACATTGGCTTGCTCGACGCGCGCTTTGGCGGCATTGACCGAAGCCGTGGCAGAGTCGTAACGCGCTTTGGCGCTGTCGTAGACCGACCTTGCAACGATTTGCGATTCCAGCAATTCGGTGTTGCGTTTCAATTCGATTTCGGCGTTGGCCTGATCCACTTTGGCGCGATCCAGATCGGCTTGCGCGCTCAGCAACGAGGCGCGCGCCGTGTTGATGGCGTTTTCGGCAACGTTGATCGCCGCGTTTTGATTTTGCACATCAGCCTGACTGGCGCGCAGCGCGGCTTCTTGAATCGAGACCGAGGATTCCTGTTGCGTCGGGTCGAGACGCACGATCTTCTGCCCTTTCTTGACCAGATCGCCTTCCTTGACGAAGACGTCGGTGACGCGGCCTGAAACTTCCGCTGTCAGGTTGATGAGCTGGATGGGACGCACTTCACCGTTGGCGGTGACTTTGGATTCGAGCAGATTGCGTTTTTCCACTTTGGCGGTTTGCACTTCGGGCGCATCGCTGCGGCGCGCATAAACGCTGGCCACGATGCTGCCCGCAATGGCGAGGATGACGATGGAGGCAATGATGATCTTTTTCTTTTTTGAGACAGCCATAACGAACTCCGAACTAAATTTTTTGGTGAGACAGCCTAATCAGACGAGCTATACGAAGCCTCAAAATCTCGTGTTCCAAAAAAATGAACTTGTCGGTAAACAGGGATTGTAGAGGTTTCGGCGAGACGAGACAAGCAGGCAACGGGCGCAACGATTTTTCTCGATATGTTATACTCCGCGTGTCTACAAACTACCGAAAGAAAGAGGAACGATATGGGAGAAGTAATTGTCAAAGTACGGCTGACGAATTATGCAGACGAGTTGATGGTACGACAGGGACAACTTGCCAAAGCGCAAATTCGCTCGCTTGAGGCCGAGGCCATCGTGGATGCTGGCGCGGTGCAATTGGTCATTCCACGGGCGATTGTGCAACAGCTTGGGTTAGGGCGATTTTCCACCCAAATTGCCCAATACGCAGACGGACGTCAGGAAGAAGTAGACGTTGCCGATGGCGTCTCGGTCGAACTCTTAGGACGGCGCACGTTGGAAGAGGCGTTAGTCTTGGGGGATGAGATATTGATTGGGCAAACTGTTTTGGAGAAAACCGATTTGCAGGTGGATTGTCGCGGACAACGCTTGATTCCGAATCCTGCTCATCCGAATCAGCCCGTCATGAAAATTCGTTGAGCATCTGCGCCACAATTCCTTCGGTCGAATCTTCCGCCTGAATTTTGATGTGTAGTTGCGCCTGCTGGTAGAGCGGGAGACGTTGCTCAAATCGCACCCGCGCTGCCTCCTCATTAGCCGCCAAAGGCCGCACCACCGCATCCCGCTGAATCCGCTCCCAGCAAAGTTCAAATGGCGCGTCAAGCCACACGGACACGCCCGTTTGCGCAATCAATGCGCGATTGACGGCTTGCGTGAATGCGCCGCCGCCGAGCGCAATCACGGCTGGTTCTCGCGCCACTGCTTGTCGTAAGCATTCGGTTTCCAGTTGCCGAAAATACGCCTCGCCTTTGTCTTGGATCAACTCGGCAATCGGACAGCCCGCTGCTGCGACAATCATCTCGTCCAGGTCAATGAACGGCACGTTCAGGCGTTCCGCCAACGCGCGCCCGATGGTGGTTTTGCCCGAAGCCATGAAGCCGACGAGGAAGAGAGTGCGGAATGCAGAGTGCGGAGTGCGGAGTGCGGAATTCATGACAGCTTCGCCAACAACTCATAAAACTCAGGCAACGACACGGACGCCGCTTCGGCTTCGTTGATGGTCGTTTCGCTAGTCGCAAGCAAGCCCGCGACGGCAAACGCCATCGCAATGCGGTGGTCGCCGTACGATTCGACCGTCGCGCCGCGCAAGCGTTGTGGGCCGACGAGGCGGAAGCCGTCTTCACGTTCTTCGACTTCAATCTGCATTCGTCGCAAGTTGTCCACAATCGAACGAATGCGGTCGCTTTCTTTGACGCGCAGTTCTTTGGCTTCGCGCAGCGTCAGCGTGCCATGCATTTGTGTGGCGATGACGGCGAGGATCGGAATTTCATCAATCAAATTGGCCACGACCGCGCCGCCGAGTTCGAGATTGCCGCGCAGTTCGGACGATTGCACAAAGAAATCCGCGACTGGTTCGCCGTGCGCGAGTCGTTCGTTTTCCACTGCGATGCGCGCGCCGAGTTGCGTCAACACGTCCAGCAACGCTTTGCGCGACGGATTGACGCCGATGTGGCGAATCCGCAAAGCCGCGTCGGGCGCGAGCAAGCCTGCCGCAATGAAAAAGGCCGCCGACGACAAATCGCCCGCGACCGTGTAGTCGCCGAGCGCGCGCAAATGCTCTGCGCCCGACACAGCGATGCGCGTGCCTGCGGCGATTGACTCTTGCCGCACGCGCACGCCGCATTCCTGCAACATAATTTCCGTGTGATTGCGCGTCGGCGTCGTCTCGATGACGGCTGTTTCGCCGTTCGCAAACAAACCCGCGAGCAGGACGCAGGATTTGACCTGCGCGCTGGCGACGGGCGGCGTGTATTCGAGGGCTTGCAGCTTGCCGCCGTGAATTTTCAGTGGCGCGAAGTTGTTATCCCGCGCCTCGATGCGTGCGCCCATTTGGGTCAGCGGCTCGATGACGCGCTTCATCGGGCGACGTTGAATGCTCTCGTCGCCGGTAATTTCCGTCGTAAAATTTTGCCCGGCCAGAATGCCGGACAGCAGCCGAATCGTCGTGCCCGAATTGCCCACGTCCAGCCGCTCTGTCGGCGCTTGCAAACCGTTGACGCCGACGCCGGCAATCGTGATGAGGTCGGACGTGCGCGTGACCGAAACGCCCAATTTTTCCAAACAATCCAGCGTATTTTGGCAATCGCGGGCGGACGAATAATTGCGCAGCGCACTGACGCCGTCGCCCAACGCGGCGCACATGGCGCTGCGATGCGAGATGGATTTGTCGCCCGGCAAGTGGAAATCGCCGCGCCATTTTGTGGTCGGCGCGACCGGTTGCAACCGGCGGCGCGTGGCAGAAGGATTTGTCATGACAAAAGTGGTTTCCTTGACACTTGTAAAATAGCTGTGTTACATCCCAAACCGTTGCACGCATTGGAAGCAATGCGCGTGACCCATCTTAAAGGAAGCTTACCGACAAAGGAACTGTCCGCGTATGACGCTCGCCGAAAAAGTGGTCGAGATCACGATTGCCAGCAGTCTTGATTTAATTGACATCATTACCCTAACCGCCGATCACTTGTGCAAACTCTGCGGCTTTGATGAAGAAGAACAATATCGTGTGAACCTGGCCGTGCGCGAATCGGTGGCCAATGCCATCGAACACGGCAACAAATACAGCCTGGAAAAAAACGTCGAACTCCGCTTTTGCCTGACCACTGCCGCCTTGAGCCTCTCGGTGCGCGATCACGGCGCGGGTTTTGACCCCGCCAGCTTACCCGATCCGCTCGATCCTCAAAATCTGCTCAACCCCGCCGGACGCGGCATTTTGTACATGCGGTCGTTTATGGATGAAGTCGAGTTGATTCGTCACCCGGAAGGCGGGATGCAAATTACGTTGGTCAAGCAACGCAAGCCGCAACCGGTCGCCCCGGAGTCGGTCGTACCGACCGCCCCAGAGCCGACCACTGGGAGCACGTAACATGCAGTTGGAAATTCGTGCCCGCAAGCTGGGCAGCATCGTCATTCTGGATTTGATCGGCAAGATCACGATTGGCGAGGGCAGCAACAAATTGCGCGATGAGGTCAATCGCCTCCTGGAAATCGGCGAAAAAGAAATCATCCTCAATTTTGAACGGGCAACTTACCTGGACAGTTCCGGCATCGGCGAATTGATTTCGCGGCACACCACGACCAAGAATCAAGGTGGGCATCTCAAATTGCTCAAGCTGCCGCGCAAGATCAAAGACCTGCTGACCGTCACGCGCCTCTTGCCCGTATTCGAGACCTTTGACGACGAAGAGGACGCGCTGCTGAGCTTCGGCATCCTCGGCGCGGTTCCCAACCACCATGGTTAACTGGCGTGCCATCCTGCTGATCTACGACCAACTCCACGTTCGGCTGCCGCGCGGATGGTTTTCCAAAACAACGTTTCAGGCACAACTCTCCGCCGACGAAATCGCCACCGCGCTTGCATCGTTCGCACGCTTTCCCGCGCTGGCCGAAGAATGCTCGCACGGCGAAGTGACCCTCGAAATAGAAGTCTCGCGCATTGCGCGCCCGCTCGACTCTTTGACCGAGATGGGCGCGCGGCGGTACTGGCCTGCGCCGACCGACACGAACCCCGAATTGGATGAATTCGTATTGCCCGGCACGTACGATTCGGTCTTTGTGCTGTGGCCGCAGAACAATTGGCAAACCGGTGCTTCCGTTCCGTCCGGCGGCTGGGGCTTGGGGATGGGCGCGAGCGATTGGTCGAACGGCGCGACGTATGCGACGGTGGCCAATGCACCAACAGAAGCCTGGTTGCGTCCGAAGCTGGGCGAAGTCTGGCTGCACGAATGGTTGCACGGCGTGTGCCATCACTTCGCGCAGCAAGGCTACGTGATGCCCGATGGCGATGCGGACGGCGGCGGACGACACGGCTATGTGCAATCGGACGAAACCGGCTGGTGCGCGTTCTATCAGGATTTGATGACCGGCCAGGTGATGTCGGGCGGACAAGCAACGGGCATCCCGGCAGAAGCGTGGCGCACCGGTTCACTACTCTCATCAGCACTATGAAAAAAATTGCTCTGTTTCTTCTGGTTGTGATTTCTTCCGTCGCCAACGGCCAAGCGCCCGCTTCCGGCGACGCGCTGTTGAGCGACGGGCAGATGCACGTCGTGCTGGTCGGCACGGGATCACCGCTGACCGATGCGACGCGGGCGGCGGCTTGCACGGCGGTCATGGCCGGCGGCGAATTCGTGTTGATTGACACGGGGCCGGGATCGTGGCGCAAATTGACGACGCTGAATTTGCCGCAACAAGCCGTCAGCGCCGTCTTGCTCACGCATTTTCATTCCGACCACATCGGCGATTTGGGCGAAACGACGACGATGAGTTGGGTGGCCGGGCGCACGAAGCCGCTCGAAGTGTATGGCCCGCCCGGCGTCGAAAAAGTGGTCGCAGGTTTTGCCCAGGCGTATGCGCTCGACGTGGAGTATCGCGTGGCGCATCACGGCGAGAAATATTTGCCGCGCGCAGTGGCAGGCGCAGTGGCCAGAACAATCACGCTCAAAAAGCCTGACGAAGCTGCGCTTGTGTTCGAGCGCAACGGTTTGAAAATCACCGCGTTCCAAGTCGCGCACGACCCGGTCAAACCGGCCTACGGCTATCGTTTGGAATATCGCGGGCGCGTCGTCGTCATCAGCGGCGACACGGCGAAAAGCCCGAACCTCGCCCAGCACGCGACGGGCGCAGATTTGTTGATTCACGATGTCCTGGCGAAAAATTTGATCGAACTCGGCGCGAATAATTTTGAGCGCAGCGGACAAGCACGTCGTGCCGCGATGGCGCGCGACATCGTGACCTATCACGCCAGCCCAACGGAAGTCGCAGCTATCGCCGCTGCGGCGAATGTCGAAACCCTCGTCTTCACACATCTCGTGCCTCCACCCGCGACCCCTCTGGTCGAACAAGCCTTCACACAAGGCGTCAGCGAACTCTTCAAAGGCAAAGTGGTGCTGGGGAAAGATGGCTTGCGCTTCGACCTGACGCCGAAAACCAGCGAACCCAAATAAATTTCGCGCCTGCCACAAATTTCGTGTCCCTTTCCTCACGCAAAAACCGCTAATACAAGTGGAGAGAGAGGGAGTATCAAAAAATTCAGGGACAGCCAAACCATGCGGCTCCCGGCTTATCAGGAGGAATTGTCATGCCGACACGCAATGCGAACTCAATCACAAAACAAATTGCCGCCGTTTTCTTTTGCGCCATCACCGCGTTCATCCCCGCCGTGCCGCCCGTCGTGGCGGTGGCGCAAACGCAAACGCGGCAAGTCGTCCAACGCAGCGCCCGCGCCGAAGTGGCCTTTGCCGAATTGATTGACAAAGCGCAATCGGAAGGCTCGGTGCGCGTCATCGTCGGTTTGCGTCACGACACGCGCGCCGCCGCGTCCGCGACCAACGAAGCGCAGGCGCTGCAACAAGAGCACGTGGCGGTTGAGCAGGCGCAGGACAATTTGTTGGAACAAATGGATGGCCAGCGCGTCGAAAGCGTCAAGCGGTTTCACTTCATTCCGTTTGTGGCAATGAAGACCGACACGGCAGGACTGCAATTTTTGCAAACATCTGCCAGCGTCCTCAGCATTGAAGAAGACGATTCCGCTCCGCCGTCCTTAGCCAAAAGCGTGCCTGCTGTGGGCGCTCCGGCGGCCTGGGCGAGTGGGTACACCGGAGCCGGGCAAGCCGTAGCAATTCTTGATACCGGCGTAGACAAAACGCACCCGTTTCTCGCGGGCAAAGTCGTCGCCGAAGGTTGCTATTCGACGACCGACGCAAGCAGCAACATTTTTTCTACCTGTCCGGGCGGAGTTCCCGCTTCAACGGAACCCGGCTCTGGTGTGAATTGTCCGAGCGGTTGCAGTCACGGCACACACGTCGCAGGCATCGCGGCGGGCAAGGGCGACACCTCGTCCGGCGTGGCCAAAGAAGCGAACCTCATCGCCGTGCAAATTTTCTCGCGCTTTGAAAATACAGCGGACTGCGGTGGGGCCGCGCCGTGTTACCGCACCTTCCAATCCGATCAAATTCGCGGCTTGGAGCGCGTGCTGGAATTGAGCCAAACGCAGAAGATCGCCGCCGTCAATATGAGCCTCGGCAGCGGGCAATATATGTCCAACTGCGATGCGTTGCGCCCAGCGACCAAAGCCGCGATTGACAACTTGCGCGCACGCGGAGTGGCCACGATTGTTTCTTCCGGCAACGGTTCAGCCACGAGCGGCATCAGCACGCCGGCCTGCATTTCCAGCGCGATCAGCGTTGGCTCCACGCTGCTCCAAACCGATCCCAACAACAACGTGACGGGCGAAAGCGTCGCCGGTTATTCCAACAGCAATGCTTACTTGAAAATCCTCGCGCCGGGCAGTGGGATTTTATCGTCCGTGCCGGGCGGTGGGTTCTCGACGTTCAGTGGCACTTCGATGGCCGCACCGCACGTCGCGGGCGCGTGGGCTGTGCTCAAATCGAAATACCCCAACGCCAGCGTGGACGAAATCCTCGCCGCTTTGACCAACTACGGTCTGCCGATTACCGACGCGCGCAACAACATCACGAAGCCGCGTCTGCGCGTGAGCAGCGCACTCGGCGGCGTCGGGTGCAACTACAACCTCGCTGAGAACGCGCAAACCTTCTCCGTGCAAGGCGGCAGAGGCTCGGTCAATGTGGCAGCGAGCGGGCAGAGCAGTTGCGGCTGGAACGTCTTCAGCAACGTGGATTGGATCAAGGTGGATTCGGGCGAGAACGGCACGGGCAACGCGACCGTGAATTTCACCGTCGCCGCCTTAGACAGGGGCGCGCGCACCGGCACGCTGACCGTCGCCGGGCAAACCTTCACCGTCACACAAGGTGCCACGATGGCCGTTGTCTCCGCGGCGAGTTATGTCGGGACAGAGGCCGCGCGTGATTCGATTGTCAGCGCGTTTGGCGAAAAGCTGGCGACGGAAATCAAAGCCGCTACGGGCACGACACTCCCGACAACATTGGCTGGCACGACTGTCCGCGTGCGCGACATCACGGGCATCGAACGTCTTGCGCCGCTGTTTTACGTGTCGCCCACGCAGGTCAACTTCCAGATTCCGTCCGGCACTTCCATCGGCGATGCGATCATCACGATCACGAGCGGCGATGGCAGCGGTTCGTTGCAAGCGATGGCCATTGCTTCGGTATTCCCCGCTATGTTCTCGGCGGACGCGACGGGCAAAGGCTTCGCCGCCGCGCACGTCCAGCGCATTCAGAACGGCCAAACGTTGGGCTACGAACAAGTGGCGCGCTTCGATTCGCTGCTCGGCAGAATCGTCGCCGTGCCGATTGAATTCAAAGCCGGGCAGGAACTGCATCTCGGTTTGTACGGCAGCGGTCTGCGCTATCGCACGTCGGTGAACAACGTGAAAGCGCGCATCGGCACGCTCGAATTGCCGGTGCAATTTGCTGGCTCGCAGAACACGTTCGTTGGTTTGGATCAAGTGAATGTGTTGTTGTCGCCCAGTCTGAGCGGCGCGGGCGAAGTGGAGGTGACGTTGATCGTGGACGGCAAAGCGACGAACACGTTGAAGCTGCATTTCCGCTAAATTGCGAAGCACGCTACATCGAAAGGCGGTTGTCGTTTCTCGGCAGCCGCCTTTTGTTCATTCGCCGCTCAAATAGGCATAGCGCAACACAAACACCACCGCCAACACATAAACCAATGGCGACACCTCGCGCCCACGTCCGGTCAATAATTTGAGCAATGGGTAAAAAATAAAGCCCAGCGCCAGCCCATTCGCTATGGAAAACGTCAACGGCATCGCCAGCATCGTCAGCAATGCCGGAATCGCTTCGGTCAAATCGTCCCAGCGAATCGCCGTCACTGACCGCATCATCAACGCCCCGACCACAATCAACGCCGGAGCCGTCGCAATTGCTGGAATGATGCCTGCAATCGGCGACAAAAACGCGGCGAGCAAAAACAGCATTGCCACCGTCACGGCGACTAATCCGGTACGTCCGCCTTCGCTCACGCCGGTCGCGCTTTCGATGTAGGTCACAACCGTTGATGTACCGAACAACGCGCCCACCATTGTCGCAATCGAATCACACAGCAACGCGCGATTGATGCGCGGCAAGCGGCCATCGCTGTCCAGATAGCCTGCCTGCTGTGCCAAGCCCATCATCGAGCCGATGCAATCGAACATGTCCACGAACAGAAACACAAACACGACATCCAACAAACCAATACTCAACGCGCCGCGAATATTCAATTGCAAAAATGTCTCGCGCCAGGTGGGAATCTCAATCACATTCGTCGGCAGCTTCGCCAAACCAAACGCGATGGCGGCAATCGTGACAACAAAGATGCCAATGATGATTGCCGTCTTGAAGCCACGCGCCATCAATGCGCCCGTGATGACCAAGCCCAGCATCGCCAGCAACACCGGCTTGGAAACCACATGCCCCAGCGTCACGAACGTTGCCGGTGACGCGACGATCACGCCTGCATTTTTCAGCCCGATGAACGCGATGAATAACCCGATGCCGCACGCGACCGCTGTTTTCAACGTCATCGGAATCGCATCCACTATCAACGCCCGCACGCGCACCAACGTGAGCAGCAAAAACACGACGCCCGACAAAAATACCGCACCCAACGCCACGCGCCAATCGTGCTTCAGCCCCAGCACGACCGTGTACGTGAAATACGCATTCAGCCCCATCCCCGGCGCGAGCGCGAACGGATAATTCGCCAGCAGTCCCATCAACAACGATCCCATCGCCGCCGCGATGCACGTCGCAAACAACGCCCCCGAAAACGGCACGCCCGCTTCCTTCAAAATCGAAGGATTCACGAAGATGATGTACGCCATCGTCAGAAACGTCGTGACGCCTGCGGCCAATTCGGAACGAATCGTGACGCGATGTTCGGTAAGCTTGAATTGCTGATCCAGCGCGCGAAAGATGATGGAAGGGGCAGCGACAGTCATGGAAGGAGTGAATGCCCTCGGTTGGACTCGAACCAACAGCCACTCGCTTAGGAGGCGAGCGTTCTATCCCTTGAACTACGAGGGCAAAGTAAGCTGACTAGGATTGGTATTTTAGCAGCGAGAAGACATCGTAACCAACCAACTTCTCGCGCCCCGGCAAAAATTCCAACTCCACAATAAACGCCAAGCCCGTCACATTGCCGCCGAGCTTTTCGACCAATTGCGTCACGGCTTGCGCAGTTCCGCCCGTTGCCAACAGATCGTCTACGATCAAAACGTTGTGTCCTGCCTCAACCGCGTCTTTGTGAATTTCCAACGTGTCGCTGCCGTATTCGAGTTCGTAGCTGTGGCTCTCGACTTCGGCGGGCAATTTCCTCGGTTTGCGCACGGGCACGAAGCCTGCGCCCAAGTGATACGCGAGCGCAGGCGCGAAGATAAAGCCGCGCGATTCGATGCCGATGACGGTGTCAATCTTGCGTCCGCGATATTGATCTATCAAGCGATCAATCACCGCGCGCAAACCGCTCGCGTCTTTGAGCAGCGTCGTGATGTCGTAAAACAAAATGCCGGGTTTCGGAAAGTCCGGGACTTCGCGGATGAGCTGTTTGAGTTCGAGTTCTGCGGAAGTAGACATGCAAAAAATTCCTTTTCAATAATCAATTCTAAAATCTACAAAGCGCCCGGTGACGGGCAAATCTATTTCATCCAGGCTGCTGACGGTAGCGAAGATCGGCCCCGTCGCCAAATCCATTTTGAATTGTTCCATCGCGTCACGGTCGCCCTCGGCCAGGACTTCGACTGTGCCGCCGGGCAGGTTTTTGACCGTGCCTTTGACCTGATGCCGAGCGGCGGCGCGCAAGGCGAAATAGCGAAAGCCAACGCCCTGCACTTCGCCAGCAATAAGAAATCGTCGCGCAACCATAATGATTCGTGTCGAAGGGGTTGAATCAAAGGCGGTCAGCTTAGCCGTTGAGAACGGAGCCTGTCAAACGGCGGCGGGCTTGGCGCGGCTGCGAGTTTGCGGTACATTCCAGACGTCTTGAACCCCACACGAGGTCACGTTATGAAAATCATCGCACTGCTTGCCGTCGTGCTTGTCCTGAATTCCTTTGCGCTCGCGCAAAACGCCTCCGCGCGACAACCCGACGACATCGTTTCGACGCGCGAGATGGAGCGCATCAATTGGATGGAGTTCAAAGAGGTCGTCCCGGCGAAAATCAATACCGTGCTGTTGCCGACTGGCACGCTCGAACCGCACGGCGTCGTCAATAACGGCGCGGATAACACGGCCCCATTTGCGCTTGCGAAACATATTGCCAAGCGCGTGAATGCGATGATTGCGCCGACCTTGCCGTACGGCATCACGGGCAGCCTGGAAGCCTATCCCGGCGCGTTCACGATTTCCGAAGAAGCGTATCGCCCGTTTGTCAAACAACTGCTCGAAGGCTTGGCGAAGAACGGCTTTCGCAACATCGTGATCGTCAACGGACACGGCGGCGGCCAGACAGCCGTGCTGCAATCCATTGCCGCCGAAGTTTCCAAAGAAAAGAAAATTCGCGCGCTCGTCGTCAATTGGTGGAGCTATTGTTCCGACATCACGAAAGAAGTCTTTGGTGAAGACGGTGGGCACGCGGGCTGGAACGAAACCGCGTTCATTCAAGCGATAGACAAAACGCTGGTTCATCCCGAAAAGTACAAAGACGAAATGGCGACCGCGAACCCTGCGCCCGGCACTTGGGCGGCCTATCCGTCGCCGTCTTCGATTGGGTTGTATCAACCGGGACAAGGCTATCCGAAATTCGATCAGAAAAAAGCCGATGAATACTTTGCGAAAGTGACGGACAAGGTCGCCAAGCTGATTCAGGAAATTATCGCCAAGTGGAATTTGGCCGGATTGTAATTCGCATTCTGCATTCTCCATTCTCAACTCTCTATTCTTTTTCCAGAGAAAGACAAGCCCCACACTCTCTTGGTAAAAGAATGAAGAATGAAGAGTTGAGAATGGAGAATTCTGAGACGGAGGTACTAATGAAATTCTGTTTGACCGCAATCGTGCTGGCAATTTTGACATTGCTGCTGTCCCCTGTCACGGCGCAAAAACAAGCGCCCAAGATGGTGCAATCATTGCGCGTCCAAGTGCTTTCGACGATGTTGACGGGCGGTACGGTCGGCATCGGCGAATGGGGCTTTGCGGCGTTGATTGAAGTGGATGGGCAGCGCATCCTCTTCGACACTGGCGCACGGCCTGAAACCGTGCTGAAGAATGTGCGCGAAATGAACATTGATTTGGCCAATGTCAAAGACGTGATTTTGAGCCACAACCATTCGGATCACACGATGGGGTTGTTGACGCTGCGGCGCGAGTTTGCGAAGACAAATCCAACCGCGTTGTCGCGCGCGCACGTCGGCAAAGGCATCTTCTGGAATCGGCCTGTGGGCAATGGCGAAGCGAATGTGATGGTGAAGATCAAGCCGGAGTACGAAGCGACGGGCGGCACGTTTCTCGAATACAACGAGCCGAAAGAAATCCTGCCGGGCGTATGGCTGACCGGCCCCGTGCCGCGCGTGCATGCGGAACGCAACTGGAGCATGGGCGGAGTCAGCGGGCGCGTCAAAACGGCTGACGGTATTGTCGAAGATACTTTACCCGAAGACATGTCGCTCGTGGTTGTGACTGAGAAAGGCTTGGTCGTCGTGTCGGGTTGCGGTCACGCGGGCATCATCAACACGCTCGAACACGCGCGCAAGAACGTGCAAAACACCAATGTTTATGCGGCGCTCGGCGGCTTTCACTTGTTCGCATTGAACGACGAAAAGCTGGACTGGACGGCGAGCAAGTTGAAAGAATTCGGCCTCCAACAATTTCTCGGCGCGCATTGCACCGGCATCGAAGCCGTCTATCGCCTTCGCCAACAAGCGGGTTTGGACCGGCAACGTTGCGTCGTCGGGGCAGTCGGCGCGTCGTTCGATCTGGCGAAGGGCATTGACCCAACTGCATTGGCGCGCTAGGAATAACGACTATGAAACCTCTATTGCTCTTCACGATTTTGTGTACGGCGTTCGTTGTCGTCTCGGCGCAACCGCAACGCCCAACCGCATCTCCCAAAAGCGAAAGTAAGAAACCTATGTTCCAACACGAATACGCCGACATCAACGGCCTGCAATTGCACTACGTCAAAGCAGGCTCTGGCCGACAAACGATCCTGTTCCTGCACGGCTTCCCGGAGTTTTGGTACGAATGGAAGCATCAACTCAAAGAATTCGGCCAAGACTACACCGCAGTCGCGTACGATCAGCGCGGCTACAATTTGTCGTCGAAGCCGGAAAAGCTCGAAGACTACGCCGTGCCGCACATTGTCGCGGACATCAAAGCGATGTTTGAAAAATTCGGCGCGAACGCGAACAACAAAGGCATTCTTGTCGCACACGATTGGGGCGGCGCGGTGGCGTGGGCGTTTGCGATCAAGCACCCAGAATATCTGGACAAACTCGTCATCATCAACGCCCCACATCCCGGCGTCTTCGCGCGCGAACTGCAATCGAATCCGGCGCAGCAAAAAGCCAGCGCGTACATGAATTTCTTTCGCTCTGCACAAGCCGAAGCAGGCTTGAGTGCGAACAATTATGCCGCATTGCAAAATGCGATTTTTGTCGCGTCCAGCAAGCCCGGAAACTTCAGCGACGAAGACAAAAAGATGTACGTCGAAGCGTGGTCACAACCCGGTGCATTGACGGGCGGTTTGAATTGGTATCGCGCCGCGCAAATCGGCCCGCCGACCGAAAACGCACCACAACGCGAGACGAACATCGCGGCTGCCGCTGCATTGGATTCCTTGATCGTCAAAGTGCCGACGCTTGTCATTTGGGGCGAGAAAGATACTGCGTTGCTGACCGGCAACCTCGAAGGCTTGGACAAATTCGTCCCGCAACTCACGATCAAGCGCATCCCGAACGGCTCGCATTGGGTCATTCACGAAGAACCGGAACTGGTCAATCAGTACATCCGCGAGTTCATCAAGAAGTAAGGGATCAAGGCGTAACGCGATTTGGCAAATCGCGCTAATTTTTCTCAGGAGCGACAATGAACATTCTCGAAATGATTCAAGATCGCATGAAAGGGTTGTTCCCCGATTTGCTGGGCATTCGGTTAATCAAAGCGACGCCCGATCTGGTCAAAGCGAGTATTGAAGTGCGGCAGGATTTATGCACGGTCGGCGACATCCTGCACGGCGGCGCGATTATGGCGTTTGCTGATACGTTAGGCGCAGTTGCAACTGTGCTGAACATACCGCAAGGCGCGCGCACCGCCACGATTGAATCGAAAACGAACTTTGTCAAAGCCGCGCCAATCGGCACGGCTGTCATTGGCGAAAGCACGCCGCTGCATCGCGGCAAGCGAACGATGACGTGGCAAACGAAAGTGATGACGGAAGAAGGAACCTTGATCGCGTTTGTTACGCAGACCCAAATCGTTTTGGAGTAAATGATGCGCGTGGAAAGAGGCGTCAAGAGTTCAAGCTTTAGCTTGTTTTTTCGCACACTGAAAACGCAAGCTAAAGCTTGAACTCTTGACACCTCCTCCGTTGCGTTTCCGCTTCTCGGAAGTCATATTTCAATTGAGCATTATGAAGCGAAGCATCCTCGTCGTTTTTGTTCTGTTTCTTGCAAGCCTCTCCACGCATCGTGCATTCACCGCGGGGCAAGATGAACAGCAAAAGCTTGCGCAGCACGTCGTCTCCATTTTTCAGAATCACTGCATTCAATGTCACGGCGCAGACAAGAAATCTGGATTGGACTTGCGCACGCGCGAAGGCGTCTTGCAAGGCGGAATGCGCGGCGCAGCCATCGTTCCCGGCAACAGCAAAGACAGTGTGTTGTATCAATACGTTTCCGGCGCGAAGTCGCCGCGTATGCCCATCGGCGGCGAGTTGGATGAAGACGACATGGAAGCGATTGCCAACTGGATTGACAAAGGCGCGGCGTGGCCTGCGGCATTAACGATCAAGCCATTGCCGGCGAACTTCAAAGAAAAAGAAATCACCGACGAGCAGCGTAAATACTGGGCGTTCGTCAAACCCGTGCGCCCTGTTGTTCCTGAAATCCGCAATCCAAACTCCGCAATCCGCAATCCCATAGATGCGTTCATCGTCGCTGAATTGCAAAAGAAGAATCTCTCGCAATCGCCGCCCGCCGACAAAGCCACGTTGCTGCGCCGCGTGACGGTTGATTTGACGGGCTTGCCGCCGACACCCGCAGAACTGAAAGCGTTTCTTGCGGACAACTCCGCCAATGCTTACGAAAAAGTGGTAGATCGTCTGCTCGCCTCGCCGCGTTATGGCGAACGTTGGGCGCAGCATTGGTTAGATGTGGTGCGCTTTGCCGAAACGAATGGGTTCGAGTTGGACGCCGAACGCCCGCAGGCGTGGCGTTACCGCGATTGGGTCGTCAACGCGCTCAATGCTGACAAGCCGTATGACAAGTTTATTCAGGAACAAATCGCGGGCGACGAACTTGCTCCGACAAGCTTTGATGCGCAGGTTGCGACGGGCTTTTTGCGCGCGGGGCCGCAACACGTCGTCGCAGGTAATCTCGACAAAGCGGAACTGCGGCAGGAGTATTTGACCGAAACGATGCTCGGCATCGGCTCCGGCATTTTGGGCTTGACCATCGGCTGCGCGCGTTGCCACGATCACAAATTCGATCCGATCCTGCAATCCGATTTTTACAAACTGCAAGCCTTCTTCGCTGCGACCGACAATGTGGATTACAGTCAGGCCACAGATGCTGACAAGGAAGCCTACAAAGCGGCGCTGAAGCCGCACGAAGACAAGCTGAAAGCGATCAAAGATCAACTCAAGGAAATCGAAAAACCATTCGTCGAAAAGCTCAAAGCCGAAAAGCGCGCCAAGCTCGATCCCCAATATCGGGAAGCCCTCGACACGCCGAAAGACAAACGCACGCCGGAACAAAAAGAGTTGGCAAAATATGCTGAAACCAAGCTGGACGTGAAGTACGAAGAGTTATGGGCGGTAATGCCGGATGACGTGAAAAAGCCGCGCGCAGCACTGCGTCGTAAGATGCACGATCTGGATTGGGAAGCGCCGACGCCGTTGCCGAAAGCGTTGGCCGTTGCGGATAAACTCGATCCCGTGCCGCCCGCGTATGTGTTTCGCGGCGGCGAAGTGCATTCGCCTACGCGCGAAGTCAAGCCCCAGTTTCCGAAAGTGCTGTTGCCCAAAGATGCACGTGAAGAAGCAATCATCGAACCCGTGAAACTGGCCGCAGGCAAAACCTCGCTGGGACGGCGCACGGCGTTGGCAAAGTGGCTCACGTCGCCCGACAATCCGTTGACCGCGCGCGTGATGGTGAACCGTTTGTGGCATCACCATTTCGGACGCGGCTTGGTCGCGACGCCCAACGATTTCGGACGCAACAGCGCGGGCGTGACAAATCAACCATTGCTTGATTGGCTGGCGACCGAATTCATCGCCCGCGGCTGGAGCCTGAAAGCCATGCACAAGTTAATGGTCACAAGCACGACGTATCAACAATCGTCCAATCCGCAATCCAAACTCCGCAATCCGCAATCGGTTGATCCCGACAACAAATTGCTCTGGCGCGCGAACCGGCAGCGATTGGATGCCGAGGCGTTGCGCGATGCGATTTTGACCGCCGCCGGAACGTTGAATGAACAACGCGGCGGCCCTTCGATACGTGTCCCGCTCGAACCCGAAGTTGTGGACAACGTGTTCACGGAAGCCGAGCCGGATAACTTGTGGCCGGTGCATCCTGATGCCAAACAGCACACGCGCCGCAGCTTGTATTTGCTGCGCAAACGCAACGTGATGCTGCCGCTGCTCGTGGCGTATGACACGCCGGATTTGATGAGCGTTTGTGGGGCGCGCAACGTCAGTGTGCATTCGCTGCAAGCCTTGACGATGATGAATAGCGACTTTATGCAAGAGCAAAGTCGCGCGTTGGCGACACGGTTGTTTCGTGAAGCGCAGACGGAACGGCAGCGCATCGCGCGGCTCTATGAATTGACGTTGGGGCGTGCGCCGCGGGCCGATGAATACAGGGCGACGCACGCCTTCCTCAAAGAACACACAACCATTCTGCGCGACCGCCAAGCACGCGGGGAAACTATCGTCGCACTGCATGATTTGCCGAAAAACATTGATGCGATCACGGCGGCGGCGTGGGTGGACTTGTGCTTGGCGACGCTGAATTTGAATGAGTTTGTCTATGTGAAGTGAACGAGGCGCAGTTGTGCTTTCGGGCGGAGATGATTAGACTGCCAGGGAAAGGTGGAAGCGATTGCGAAGAGGTCGCGCAGAGAGTTGGTGCATGCAAGTCAAAGTAATATCTGATGCGCCCCGAACGATGGAAATTAGTGGAGCACTTGTTGGAAGCGGCACTGGAACAGCCTCCTGCTGCGCGCCCGGCCTTTTTATCGGAAGCCTGCAACGGCGATGACGAGTTGCGGCGCGAAGTCGAATCCTTACTCCAAGCCGATGAACAAGCCGGGAGCTTTATTGCCGAACCGCTGCTGGCCAGCCTGCCAACCGTCCCGCACGATCCTGCTGACCTGACCGACGATCCTGATTTGCCCGCGCTGATCGGCAAGCGCATCGGCGCGTATCAGATCGAACGCGAACTCGGACGCGGCGGCATGGGCGCGGTTTATCTGGCCACGCGCGCCGACAATCTGTTTCAAAAGCGCGTCGCCGTCAAAATCGTCAAGCGCGGGATGGATACGGATTTTATCCTGCGCCGGTTTCGCCGCGAGCGCCAAATCCTCGCGACGCTCAGTCATCCCAACATCGCGGCCTTGCTCGACGGCGGTTCGACCAGCGATGGCTTGCCCTATTTCGTGATGGAGTATGTCGAAGGCCAGCCGATCAATCGCTTTTGCGACGCCCGCAAGCTTTCGATTGGGGAACGATTGAAGCTCGTGCAGCAGGTCTGTGCGGCGGTGGCCTACGCGCATCAAAAACAAATCATTCATCGCGACATCAAGCCCGGCAATATTCTGGTCTCGCCCGCAGACAACGGTGAAGCGGGCACGGTGAAGCTGCTCGACTTTGGCATTGCGAAGTTGTTGGTGACGGATTTGGCGGCGGATACGATTGGTGAAACGGCAACGGCGGTGCGAATGATGACGCCGGAATATGCCAGCCCCGAACAGGTGCGCGGACTGCCGGTCACGCCTGCGAGCGATGTCTACAGCTTGGGCGTGTTGTTGTACGAACTGCTGACCGGGCGGCGTCCGTATCGTTTGCAATCCTACGCGCCGCACGAAATCGCGCGCGTGATTTGCGAAGAAGAACCGACGCGACCGAGCGAGGTCATCAGCACCGCAGGCCGTGTGCATTATGCCGAAGAACGCGCGACCACGCCGGAAACCTTGCGCGAAGAACTCGCGGGCAATCTCGACAACATCGTCCTGAAGGCGTTGCAAAAAGATGCCCAGCATCGCTATGCGACCGCAGCGGATTTGGCGCACGACATCGGGCGGCATTTGGCGGGCGAACAAATTTCCGCGCCGTATTTGTTCACGCCGCTCGCGCTCGCGCCGGAATTGATGGACGAAGCGCCGACCGCACGCTCCATCGCCGTGTTGCCGCTGAAGGTGGCCTCCGCCAACCCGCGCGAAGACACGACGACCAGCTTTCTCGGCGTCGGCATCGCGGATGTGCTGACGACGCAGTTGAGCAATATTCGTGGCCTCGTCGTGCGTCCGACGAGCGCCGTGCTGCGCTGTTGCAACAACGATGACCCCTTTGTTGTGGGCAAAGAATTGGGCGTGGACTTTTTGCTGGATGGGCGCGTACAACTCGCAGGCGAACAAATGCGCGTGACGATGCAATTGACTTCGCTGCGCGACAAGGCAGTGTTGTGGGCGTCGCAGTTCAACGAACGACTGACCGACATTTTGTCCGTGCAGGATTCGATTGCGGCACAAGTCGCCGAAGCCGTTGTCCCCAAGTTGACGGGCGACGACCGCGCGCGTCTGGCCAAACGCGGCACGGACGACTTGCAGGCTTACGAAGCGTTTCTGCGGGCGCGTTATTACTGGCACAGCTACACGATGGACAGTTTGGCGAAGGCGCTCTTGCACTTCAACGAAGCCATCAGCATTGATCCCTCGTACGCCGCGCCGTACGCAGGCATCGCGGAATATTACAATCGCTTGGCGACGTTTGGCCTGATTCCGTCGGACGAATGTTTTGCGGCGGCGAAAGACGCGGCGCTGAAAGCTGTGCGACTGGATGAAACGTTGGCCGAAGCCTGGGGCGCGTTGGCGTTTGCGACGCTGGGGGCGGACTGGGATCGCACCGAAAGCATGCGGCTCATCAACCGCGCGCTGGAATTGAACCCGCATTCGGCGCAGGTGTTGGAATGGTATGCGCAAATTCTCGGCACGGGAGGCCGTTTGATGGAAGCGAACGCCGTCATCGAACGAGTGCTGAAACTCGATCCCGGTTCGGCAGCGACGTATGTGCAGCAGAGTTTTTATCAATACCTGATGCGTCGCCTCGAAGGTTCGCTGAAAGCTACGGAACAGGCTTTGCGCCTTGATCCCAACACGTTCTGGGCGCTGTTCGGCAAAGCCACCGGACTCGCTCGGATGGGGCAGGTCGAAGCAGCAGAGGCGACCGCGCGGTTGTTGCTCGAAGTCAGCGATAACAACCCGTTAGCGAAAGCGACGTTGGCCTACATAAAAACGAAAGCTGGGCGGCGCGACGAAGCGCAAGCGTTACTCGGTGAAATGCAGGTGACGGCGCGCAACGGCTATTTATCGCCGTTTTGGCTGGCCTGGGTGCAGGATGAACTGGGCGCGCGCGACGAGGCGCTGCAATCAATCGAGCAAGGCTTGGCACAACGCGATTGGTGGATGCTGTATTTTCCGTACGACCCGGTTTTCGACGACCTGCGTCGAGACGCGCGTTGCCAGGCGTTGCTGCAAAACGCGGGCTTGCTCGAAGCCAAACCCGCGCCCACGAACGACGCCACGACGAGGCTGGAATTTGCCGTGCCGAAGGGCGAGCCGAGAACCAACCAACGTTGGTGGGTGATGGGCGCAGCCGCGCTGCTATTGGTTCTCACGGCGTTGGCTGTCGCGCGGACAGATTTTTTCCGCTTCAACTTCAGCTACAAATCCACCGCTCTGCCAGGCTTTCAAACGACGAACACCACGAAGCTCACGAGTTCGGGCAACGCGGTCGTGGCCACGATTTCGCCCGATGGCAAATACGTGGCCTACGTGACGGAAGAGAGCGGACGGCAAAGCTTGTGGTTGCGGCAGGTATCGGTTGCGAGCAGCGTGCGGTTGGTTCCGCCCGCCGAGGTCGAATATCGTGGCCTCACATTCACGCCTGATGGCGCGTTGGTGCGCTACGTGGCGATGCAGAAAAGCGATAACAAAAGCGCGCTCTACGAAGTGCCGTCGCTCAGCGGTTCCGCGCGCAAACTCAAACACGACGTAGACAGCCCCATCAGCATTGCGCCCGACGGCAAACATTTTGCGTTCGTGCGCCAACACCACGCCGAGGGCGAAGACCATTTGTTCATTGCTGATCTGGATGGCTCGAATGAACGCGAACTGGCGGTGCGCAAATTCCCCGATCACTTCTCGATCAACGCTGCGCCCGCGTGGTCGCCCGATAGCACGCGCGTCGCCGTCGTCGTGCAAACCGCCGATGCCAACGGCTTTTTCATGAAGGCAGTGGCGATCAACGTGGCCGATCACAAAGAAGCGCCGTTGACGACGCAACGCTGGATGCAGATTGACCAAATGAATTGGCTGGCGCGCGACAACTTTTTGTTCACGGCGCAGGATGCCGAATCGCCGTTCCTCCAACTCTGGGCGATTACGGACGGTCAAGCGCGGCGCTTGACGAACGATATGAGCGATTACAAAGGCCTGAGCTTGTCGTCGGATGGGCGCTCCATCGTCACCGTCCAACGCCAGACGCTCATCAACATTTGGGTCGCGTCCAAAGCCGCACCAGATCGCCCCACGCAAATCACGACGGGCGCAGGCCGCTACTTCGATTTGGCCTGGACGCCCGACGGTCACATTTTGTATGCCTCTGATGCCAGCGGGAGCGCCGACATTTGGGAGCGTCACGTCACGAGCGCCGAACAAACCCAATTGACCGCCGCCGCAAGCCGCAATTACGGCCCCGCCGCTGCGCCCGATGGTCGCTTCGTCGTCTTTCACTCGAACCGTTCGGGCAATTGGCAAATCTGGCGCATGAACCGCGACGGCAGCAATCAAACGGCGCTCACCAGCGGCAATGAAGAAAGCAATTGGGCACAGGTCACGCCCGACGGCAAATGGATTGTCTACGAACATTTCGGCGCGGGCACATTGACGACGTTGTGGAAACGCCCGTTGGAGGGCGGCGAACCAGAGCGATTGACGAAAATGCTTTCGATGCGCCCCGCGCTTTCGCCCGATGGCAAATGGATCGCGTGTTGGACGAAAGCTGAAACCCCGAACGCGCCGTGGCAAATCTCGTTGTTGTCGTGGCCGGACGGCCAAGTCGTCAAGCAATTCGACTTGCAGCAAACCGATGCCAGTGGCGGCAGCACCATTCGTTGGACGCCCGACAGCCAGAGCGTCGTGTACATTGATTTTCGCCCCGATGTGACCAGCTTGTGGCAGCAAATGATCAGCGGCGGCGCACCGAAAAAGCTGCTGGAGTCCGCGCAACAAGTGATCTATTCGTTTGATATTGCCCGCGACGGCCAGATTGCGTTTTCGCGCGGCTTGCGGGCGCACGATGTGGTGCAGTTGACAGACGCGGGCAACCCTTGAGCGCATAAAATCTTCCTTCCGGTCATCATCATCATCAAAGACGTAGCGCGATTTGCTAAATCGCGGGGCTGTGCAGAAAATCCTTGCGATTTAGCAAATCGCGCTACGAGTGAAAGCGATTCGCATGAAAACGAAAGAACTCTTGTTTCATTACGGACGTCAATTCGGCACGCTGGCGGGGCTGCTGGTGTTGAGCCTCATTTTGTGGATCTTGACGCCGCATTTTCTGACCGTCTCGAACCTGCTGAACGTCGCGCAGCAAACCACCCTCGTCGCCATCATCGCGGTCGGGATGACGTTTGTGATTATCACAGCAGGCATAGATTTGTCGGTCGGCTCGGTGTTGGCGTTCGCAGGCGTCGTGATGGCGACGATGTTGCAAAAAGGCGTGCCGCTCGCGCTCGCGTTGCTCGTTGGCTTGGGCACAGGATTGCTCGGCGGCGTAGTGAATGGTGCATTGATTACGCTCGGACGCTTGCCGCCATTCATCGCTACGTTGGGGATGATGAGTGTCGCGCGTGGTGCAGCGTTAGTCTTCACGGAAGGACGCCCGGTCTCCGGTTTTTCCGATGCGTTTCGTTGGATTGCGGTCGGCGAAGTTTGGCACATCCCTGTGCCCGTGATCGTGATGTTGCTCGTCTACGCCATCGCGCATTTTGTGCTGACACGCACGAAGCTTGGACGTTACACCTACGCCATTGGCGGCAACGAAGAAGCAACGATTCTGTCGGGCGTGAATGTGCGGCTGTACAAAACGCTGGTCTATGGTTTGTGCGGCATGCTCAGCGGCTTGGCGGCCATCATCCTGACCGCGCGGTTGAATTCCGCGCAACCGATTGCCGGGATGATGTACGAACTGGACGCGATTGCGGCGACCGTGATCGGCGGCACGAGCTTGACGGGCGGCGAAGGCACGGTGCTCGGCACATTGATCGGCGCGTTGATTATCGGCGTGCTGCGCAATGGGTTGAACCTGCTGGATATTTCTTCGTTCGTGCAACAGATCGTGATTGGCGCGGTGATTGTCGTCGCGGTGTTGTTGGATATGGCGTTGAAAGCGAGCCGGAAATAACTGACTTGCTATCTGACCATACGATGAAGACGCGGCAGCATAACGAGCTTGGCCTGGGCAACAGCGTGGCGTACAATTTAATAGCTATGACAGAATTAACGACTGAGTATCAAAACCTTTTGCAGTTGCCACTTCGGGAGCGGCTTTGGTTAGCGCGCTGGCTCATTGACAGCACATTGCAAGACGCCCCCGCGACGAATCATCTGGCCAATCCTTTGCTAAAGCTCGCGGGGCGATACGAAGGCGGCCCCGGCGATACGGCGGAACGCGCGGAAGAAATTCTTGCGGCGGAGATTGACGCAAGCGAAGGATTGAGCGTGCGATAATGGCCTGCCTACTGGACACAGGATTTCTCTATGCACTGCTGAATCGTGCAGAACAATCGCATCCTGCTGTCGTCAGCGCCCTCCAAACCATTCACGAACCCATCGTCTTACCTGTTCCGGCGATTACGGAAGTGGCTTATTTGCTATTGCGTGACGTTGGGAGCGAAGCCGTTGCCGACTTTCTCACCACGCTTGCCACCACCGATTTGCTGTTGGAGACGCCGCAGCCGGAAGATTACCACCGCGCCGCCGAAGTGATTCATATTTACGCCGCTGCCCAGATAGATTTCGTAGACGCAGTAATCGTCGCCATTGCCGAACGGCTTGCTATTCAACGCATCCTGACGCTTGACCAACGGCATTTTCGGTTGATCCGCCCGCGTCACTGTGTTGCCTTTGAAATTCTTCCTTGACCCAGGCTTGCCCCCCGCCCCGCGCGTGCTACAATGCGCCGCAGCCAAGAGCAGTTCAAGTCAATCAGGAGAAGCTTTCATGCGGGGAACGTTGCGAGATCAGTTCCGAGACAAGCATCCGTTTTTCTGGGTGGTCGTCGTCGCTGCAATCATTGGCGTTTGTTTGTACACCTTTGTTGTGACGATGCACGTCAAATACGCAGCGTTGGCGAAGGAGGGATATGATTGGAGCGATGCGTTGCGCATCACGCGAATTTATCCCGGCGGGCCAGCCGAGGGACTGCTTCAGGTCGGCGACAAGATTCTGAAGCTGGATGACAAGGTGGTTGACATCGATGCGTTTTGGACGTCGCTGTTCTTTGCGCCACTGCACACTCCCTACACGCTGGAAGTCGAGCGCAGGGGAACGCGGCAGCAGGTTACTTTGCAGTTGGCGCTCCATCGCAAACCGGCAGACGCTATCGCGGCGACGTGGCAGATGATGCTGTCGCGCCTTATTCTCAGTCTCTCCATGTTTATCGTCGGAATATTTGTGGGCTTCGTGAAGCCCGCACAGGCGCAAGCGCGCTTGTTATTCACCGGTACGGTGCTGACTGGAATCGCGTCTTTCATCGCCACGGTGATGGACTCATTTTATATTTTGCTCACTCCGACCGAGCAATTGCTCTGCAACATCTTTTTCACGCTAGGAGGGATGTTCCTAAGCTTTCCCTTCTTCTATCGGCTTTTCCTACGGTTTCCACCAGAGGCCCCGCCCAGCAGGTTTTGGAATTTCCTGAGCTATCCCTTGTTTCTGGGGGCAGCCTTTTTTTATGTAGGATCAGCGATAGCCTTTTGGACGAAGCAATTCGCGTGGACACCAAACTACGTTTATTCGGATTGGTATTTTATCGTGGCAGGCTTAGCCGGGGCCGCCGTACTGACGCGCAACTACCTGCTGGTCAAAGACCCGCATCAACGGCAACGCATCAAATGGCTGGTCGGAGGTGTGCTGCTGAGCACGTCAGGAATTGTGTTGGTATTGCCCTTTGTTATTGCGCAACAAATCAACCCGGCCTTCACCTCCACACCAGAAACGATCCTTACTGTAAAGGTGGCATCTACGCTGTTGTCCATCGGCACACCCATCGCAATGGCGTACACGATCCTGAAGCACCGCGTGCTGGACATCAATGTCGTCATTCGCCGCAGCCTGCGCTACCTGCTCGCCTCGCGCGGCTTCATCCTCATCGAAGCCTTGCTCGCCTTTGCGCTGCTGAGTTTCATCTTTGCCGGACGGCTTGGTGTTTGGCTGGATCGCTTTGGCAGCAACACGCGCACGCTCATCACGATTCTCGGCACGGTGCTGATGGTACTCGGATTGCAAACTGTCAATCGCAAGATTCGCCCGCTGATTGATCGGCGATTCTTTCGGGACGCCTACGACGCACAGCAGATTCTGACCGAACTGACTTCATCCTTGCGCGCGACGACGAATGTCAAGCAAGTGCTGGAATTGACGACGGCGAAGATTCAGCAGGCGTTGTATGCGGCGAATGTGACGATCTTTTTGCGCAATGGACAACACGATTTTCAGAGCGCCGTGTCGAGCGACTATCACGAACGCGAGAAGTCGTCGCAGCCCGTCGTGCGCAATCTGCATTTGCCCGACGAAGCGTTTGTGGTGCAGCGCATCAGCGATTCCGCGCAACCTGCCGAGATTGATTGGGACGATCCATATTCGCCTGTGGCCACGCAGTTGGCAGCGATGGCAAATGGTGATGCAGCGGCGCAGCAAGAGTTCGATACGTTGCGCGCACTGAAAACAAATCTGGTGTTGCCGCTTGCCGCCAAAGACGAATTGCTCGGCGTGTTGGCGTTGGGGCCGCGCGCGGGGGATTTGCCGTATTCGCGCGAAGACAAGCGGATGTTGATGAATGTCGCGGGACAAACAGCGATGGCGCTGGAAAACTCGCGCTTGATCGAACAGAAAATCGAGATCGAAGCCGAACACAACCGCAAGACACAGGAACTGGAAGAAGCGCGTCGGTTGCAGCTTTCGATGTTGCCCAAAGGCAATGTGAAGTTAGACCGATTGGAAATCACAGGCGCGATGCGCACAGCAACGGAAGTCGGTGGCGATTACTACGATTTTCTGCCGTTGCCGGATGGTCGCTACTGCGTCGTGATTGGCGATGCGACGGGACACGGGATGAGCGCGGGGCTGATTGTCGGAATGGTCAAGATGGGTTTGACGAGCCGCTTGCAAACCACACCAGACTTACAACCGATAATCGAAGACTTGAACACGGCGCTGCGACAATCGCTCACGCATCGCGGCGTCGGGATGTGTTTGGGCGCGACGATGATTGATCCTGAAACATTGCAGGTCGAACTCTGCTCGAACGGGATGCCGTTTCCGTATCACTTTGCGAATGGTGAATTGCGCGCCATCGAATTGAAAGCGCAGCCACTCGGCTTTCTCAAGCGGGTGCAAGTGCCGACAGCGACGTTGCAACTGCAAGCGGGCGAGGCGTTGATTTGGGTGAGCGATGGGTTTGAAGAACGAATGAATGGGCGCGGAGAATGTTGGGGCACGGAACAAGTCGCCGCCGCCTTGACGGAGATTTGTCAGCGCGAAACATCGGGCGAAGCGATTGCAGGCGCATTGATGGCGGCGTGTGATCGCGCGTCGGACGGACGCGGCAATGATGACGATATGACGATAGTGGTGATGAAAGCGACTTAGCGAGTGTAAAGCGATTTGCTAAATCGCTGCCGCCGCAGAGAAAGCGGCGCGATTTAGCAAATCGCGCTACGACGCTACGCCTGCCGTCTCATTTACCGGTTTCCACGAAAGGATCACGATGAAAAAACAATGCACCTATTTTCTGATTGCCTGCGTGTTCTTCGCCCTCAGTTGCAATCGCGGCAACAACACGACCACGAATCAACCAACCATCGCGCTCGTTCTGAAAACACTCAACAATCCCTTCTTCCTCGATATGCGCAAAGGCGCAGAAGAAGCTGCGCAAAAACTCGGCGTCAACCTCACCGTGCAAGCCGCCGAACGCGAAGTGGATGTCGAGAAGCAAATGCAGATCATTGAAAACCTCATCCAAACCAAAGTCGCGGCGCTGTGCATTACGCCGAGCGGTTCCAAGGAAGTCGTGCCTGCGATTGTCAAAGCCAACAAAGCGAACATCCCCGTCATCATTGTGGATACGCGCGTCAATGCTGAAGCGTTGCAAGCCGCGCAGGGCAAAATCGCGGGCTTCATCGGCTCCGACAATTTAGCGGGCGGGCGGGTCGCAGGCGAGCTTGTCGCAAAGCAACTCGGCGGCAAAGGCAAGGTCGCCATCCTCGAAGGCATTCCTGGTCACGAGACCGGTGATTCGCGCTTGAAGGGTTTTCGTGAAGTGATGGCGAAACATCCGGGCATTCAGATTGTCTCGTCGCAAACGGCCAATTGGGAACGCGATCAGGGCTTCAATGTGTTTCAGAATATGCTGCAAGCGCACCCGGACATTCAGGCATTGTTTGCGTGCAGCGATCTGATGGCGCTCGGCGCGGTCGAAGCGATTGCCGCAGCGGGCAAGACAGGCAAGATCATCGTGGTTGGCTTCGATGCGTTTTCCGAAGCGCGCGAGGCCGTCAACAAAGGCACGATGCAAGGCACGGTCGCGCAATCGCCATACGACATGGGCAAGACAGCGGTCGAGAATGCGGCCAAGATTTTGCAGGGCGAGAAGATTCAGGAAGACATCTCGCTCGGCGTGCAATTGGTGACAAAACAGTGAGGAACTATGGCAAAGAAATTGAATGTGGGCGTCGTAGTTGCGGTATTGCGCATCAGTTTGGTCGCAACGCAATCGTTGCAGGAACAGCGTCCGGATATGCTGGGAGGAAAATAAAGACCCAATATGCCTACATCTCGCAAAATCTTGATCGCCAATCGCGGCGAAATTGCGCTCCGCGTGATGAAAACCTGTCGTCAATTGGGCATCGCCACCGTCGCCGTTTACTCCGATGCCGACGTGAATGCGCCGCACACGCGCTTGGCCGATGAAGCCGTGTACATCGGCGCGGCGGCAGCCAAAGAATCGTATCTGAACCGCGAACGCATCCTTGCCGCAGCCCGACAAACACAAGCTGACGCGATTCATCCGGGCTATGGCTTTTTGTCGGAGAATGCTGAATTCGCGGAAGCATGCGCGCAGGCAGGCCTCACGTTCATCGGCCCGTCAGCACAAGCGATTCGGCAAATGGGCTTGAAAATTGCCGGACGCAAGCTCGCCGCCGCCGCGGGCGTGCCAACCGTGCCGGGCTACAACGGCGAAGACCAAAGCAACGCGGCGCTGCGCGATCAAATGCTGAGCATCGGCTTTCCCGTTTTGATCAAAGCTTCGGCGGGTGGTGGCGGCAAAGGGATGCGTGTCGTGCGTGCAGAGAACGAAATGGAGGAAGCGATTGACGGCGCGCGACGGGAAGCTGAAAAGTCATTTGGCGATGGTTCGCTGTTGCTCGAAAAATACATTGAACTCGCGCGCCACGTCGAAATTCAAATCCTCGGCGACACGCACGGCAACCTCGTGCATTTGTTCGAGCGCGATTGCTCGCTGCAACGACGCCATCAAAAAATCATCGAAGAATCCCCCTCGCCTGCGGTGAATGCCGAATTGCGCGCACGAATGGGCGCAGCGGCGGTGAATATTGGGCGCGCGTTGCAATACACAAACGCGGGCACAGTCGAATTCATTCTGGCACCAACGGATGAGTTTTATTTCATCGAAGTGAACACGCGCTTGCAGGTCGAGCATCCCGTGACCGAAATGATTACGGGGCTGGATTTGGTCAAGCTGCAAATCGAAATTGCAGAAGGGAAGCCGTTGCCGTTTGCGCAAACGGATTTGCGAACGAGTGGTCACGCGATAGAAGCACGGTTGTATGCGGAAGACCCGCACAACGATTTTTTGCCCGCGACCGGCACGATTCACGATTGGCACTGTCCTGTCGAGATGGACGGCTTGCGCATTGATGCAGGCGTCGAAGCGAGCAGCATTATCGGCATCAACTACGATCCAATGTTGGCGAAGCTGATTGCGCATGGAGCAACGCGCGCCGACGCGATTCGCAAATTGCGCTATGCGCTGCAAAGCCTGTCAATACAGGGCGTGACGACGAATCGGGAATATCTGTTACGGTTGTTGGGGCGGGAAGAATTCGGCAAGGGGGACGCGCACACCGGCTTCATCGCGGAACATTTGACGGAACTGACGAACACCGAAGACGTCGCGTTGGATCGCGCTTCACTCATTGCCGCAGCGTTGTATTGGCAGCAGTCGTGGCAAACATCCGATGCGTTGCTGACGAACCTGCCGCCGAGTTATCGCAACAATCCCTATCGCAACCCCTCGCTCAAACTGCAACTCGGCAACGCGGAATGCAATGTGTCGTGGCGACATTTGGCGGGCGAGCAATTTGCAGTGACGGCGCTCGACACAACTGTGCAAGCGCAAGTGTTGTCATTCGACGCGCGCCACATTCGTATCGTCATTGATGGCGTGCAACGCAGCTTCCGGCTGACCGAAGTGGGCGATCAGTTGCACGTTCATTCCTCGCTCGGTTCGCGCACAATCACACGCTTGCTGCGTCACCCTGAAGTCCAAGCCGCTGCGGAACAAGGTTCGATGACTTCACCAATGCCGGGACTCGTGGCGAAAATCCTCGTCACCGTCGGACAGCCCGTCAAAGCAGGCGATCCGCTCTTGATCCTCGAAGCGATGAAGATGGAACAAACGATGCGCGCGGCGGTGGATGGCATCGTCGAAACGATTCGCGTGGCGGAAGGCGAAGTCGTGGGGCCGGGCGCAATGTTGATTACGCTTTCGGCAGCTTCTACCGTAAAATAGCCGTTGCACGGAGGTACAGTTATGAAAAACGGAACGAATCCGGTAGTCATTGAAACCAGTCGCGGCCCTTCGATTCACGGCACGCGGCTGACAGTCTTTTCTATTCTGGATGACCTGAACGGCGGTGGCGCGGAATATGCCCGCGCGATGTATTCGCAATTGACGGATGCCGAATGGAGCGAAGTGTTGCAATACATCGAAGCGCATCGCGCTGATCTCGAAGAAAGATTGGCGGCTATCTTACGCCGCAGCGCAGAAGAACGACGCTATTGGGAAGAGCGGAACAAAAACAGATTGCAGCAATCACCTTCTCCTCCTGCAAACGAGCGGATGGCGGAGGCGCGCGCGCGGCTGGCCGCCTATAAATTAGAGCGGGAGAATCAGCGCAACGGAGCATGAAGATTCTGGTTGACCACAACATGATCGGTCAGGCGCGCTTGCTGTTTGAGACCTTGAAACGGGAAGGCTGGGTAGATTTTCTTGGACTTGAGTTTGTCTATTTTTCCGATGTTGATTTGTCCACCGATACCTCCGATGATGAACTTTGGCAACAAGCGCAAAGCAGGGGAGTGTTGATCCTGACCGATAACCGCAACAATGAAGATGACACTTCGTTCACCGCAGTAATTGAACGAGAATCCAACGATTCATCACTTCCGGTATTGACCGTATCGAGTGTAAAGCGTCTCAAAGAGGCCAGCTATCGCCAAGCGGTCGCATTGCGTCTGGTTGATATTGTGATCTATCTCGATAACTATCGCGGCACAGGCCGCATTTTTATTCCGTAACTTTGGAGAACGAACTCATGTCCACTGAACCTGTCCTCGAATATCCGTATTTCACCGAAGAGCATCGCATGCTCCGCGACACCGTCAAGCAATTCGCGCAACGCGAAATCGCGCCGTATGCCGAAGAGTGGGACGCCGAAGGAATTTTCCCGCGCGACATTTTCAAAAAAGCCGGCGACCTCGGTCTATTCGGCATTCGTCTTGATCCGAAATACGGCGGTAATGGCTTGGATTGGTGGGCGACGGCGGCGTACATCGAAGGGCTTTCGTACACGACGAGCGGCGCGGTAAATATGGCGATTATGGTGCAATCGGATATGACGCTGCCGTTTATTGACGATGTCGGCACGCCCGAACAAAAAGAAGAATTCCTCGCGCCCGCAATTGCAGGCGACAAGATGGCGGCGCTTGGCATCAGCGAACCGGGCGGCGGCTCGGATGTCGCGGCGATCAAAACGCGCGCGAAGATTGACGGCGATGATCTGGTGATCTCCGGGCAAAAATTATGGATCACGAATGGCACGCGCGCGGATTTTATTTTGCTCGCCGTGCGCACCGCCGAAGACCGCTACAAAGGCATCACGTTTTGCCTCTTGCCCACCGATGTCAAAGGCTTTTCGGTCGGCAAGAAACTCAAGAAAGTTGGCAACCTCGCGTCGGATACGGCGGAGTTATTTTTCGACAATTGCCGCATCCCGAAACGCTATGTGTTGGGCGAAATGAATCGCGGGTTTTATTACGTGATGGAAAACTTTCAGGGCGAGCGATTGGTGTCGGCCATCGGCGCAGTCTATGCAATGGAACGCGCGATTGAATTAGCCAAAGCCTACGGCAAAGAGCGTGAAGCGTTCGGCCAACCGCTCGGACAATTCCAAGTCTGGCGACACAAATTTGCCGAGCTGGACACGCAAGTCGAAGCCGCAAAATGGCTGACGTTTCGCGCGCTGGATTTATTCAATCGCAAGCTCAAAGCCATCCGCGAAATCACGATGTCGAAGCTGCACACCAGCGAACTGTCGCAGCGCGTGATGTACGATTGCATGCAGATTTTCGGCGGCTTCGGCTACACGACCGAATACCCGATTTCGCGGTTCTGGCGCGACGTGCGCTTGCACACGATTGGCGCGGGCGCGTCCGAAGTGATGAAAGAAATTCTGGCGAAGCTGGAAGAGCGGGGATAATGTCAGGGCTTAACTCTGCGCAAAGAAATTTCGCTCCTGCTTGCCAGCCGCCGCGGCCCCGACGGCCCCAGCATCAACCAGTTCGCGCCGCGCGGAAAATACTCGTCGGGCAGCGTCTCGCTGAACATTTCGTAATCGGTGCGAAAGTCCTCGATCTGCAAACGGCTTTTGGGAATGCCGGTCGTGCCGCCAGTTTCAAAAGTGAAGAGCGGCTTGCCCGCGAGTCCCTTCGGCAGCCAGCGCCTGACCGGCCCGCCGCGCAACCATTCGTCTTGGAAGGGCGGGAACTTCCTGAGGTCCTCGAAGGAGTTGATCTCCTGTCTTGGATCCCAATCAAGCTTGGCTGCGAAATCCAGCCAGAAGGGGCAGCCGGTCGCGGAGTTGAAATGCCACGCCACGATCTCGCGCACGTGGGCGTCGAGTTGTGCTTTGGCTTCCTGTGTTCTGAGAGACAAGTCTGATGTTATTGCACTCATTTGGTTATCTCACTTCAGTCGTTTTCAATCCGCGCGTCGGGTTTAGTCTTCCTTGTAGATACCCAAGTTGTCGCGGCAATAGTTGCCATCGGGCGTCTCGACCACGATATATACCAACTGTGCCGTGACAGGGTTCTGCTGTAGGAATGCCATTGCAGATGCCTTGTTTGGGCCACGATGCACTCGGTAGACGGCAGTTCCACCCGCTCCTTGCTTACGCTCCTCACGGATAAATACTACCTCGTCTGGCTCGGTCGAGCTTGTCGGTGGCACAGAGGCAGCGTATTTCGTTGGTTCTTGATCGCTTTTTCTTCGGCCCCCGTGCTTGCAAAAACTGCTGTTCGCCTGTTCCCAGAGTTCGTGCGTCAGGTCGTCTCCACAGAGGACGGCCTCAAACACATCTTCAATCTGATAGTAGCCGAAGATCAGTGGTTCCGTGCAGATAAGCTTCTGGGAATCTTCGGCTATATGAATGCAGGGTAATTCTAGCAACGCTTTACGTGCGGCCTCTGTAGTGTCAAAGGTGAATATGATGAAAGGGTCTTTGCGAACTGAGTTCAGCCGCTCTCCCATCCAATATGCGAGGGCGATACCCTTGGAATCATGCCGTGTCCCCAAGTTGTCTCTTTCCGTAAATGACGGAGTGCTTACGCCCCCCGATTCAGTTTCTGTAGCCACCGGACTGTCGCGCACTCTTTCACTGTCTGGATCGCCATGTGTAGCGAGGGGCCGAGATCGAAGTGCCGAGAGAGCACTATCAATAGCGTCTCTTACGAGACCCGCCGTCTGGTTGTTACTATACGGTCCTTCCCAGGTACCTTGAAGATCCCGTGCGCTCATTAGCGTCTTGACACTGCTATCATCTCCGGCGATTCCGAGAACGTAAGCTGCGGTCTGTTGTCGTTGATAACCGTGGTACTCTTTGAACGGCTCCATCGACAATAGAGTCCTCGCTGCCGCGGCGACGATAGAGTTCAGCGCCTTGACAGCCTCCTCATTGCCTAGTCGTTGTTCTTGGAGTAGCTGTCGGAGCGCGTCCTTCTCTTTCGACGAAAGCCACTCTGGGATCTGCCTCAACTTAAGCGCCAACGCGTCTATGGTTTGACCGCAAACGCGGCACTTGGAGCCGACCCACTCGTGGGCTCGAGTGTGCCCGCAGCGACTGCACTCGCATCCGGCCCACTGATGGTCGCTGTCGCGGGTCTTACCACAAACGCTGCACTCGCATCCGGCCCACTGATGGTCGCTGTCGCGGGTCTTACCACAAACGCTGCACTTGCATCCGGCCCACTGATGGTCGCTGTCGCGGGTCTGGTCGCAAAGAGTGCATTTGCATCCGGCCCACTGATGGTCGCTATGGTCGCTGTCGCGGGTCTTACCACAAACGCTGCACTTGCATCCGGTCCACTGATGTTCGCGGGTCTTACCACAAACGCGGCACACGCATCCGATCCACTGATGGTCGCTGTCGCGGGTCTGGCGGCAACGGGTACACCAGCACCCCCTCCACTGATGGTCGCTGTCGCGGGTCTTACCACAACCTCTGCACTTGCATCCGGACCACCGATGGTCGCTATCGCGAGTCTTACCACAAACGCTGCACTTGCATCCGAACCACTGATGGCTGCGGTCGGCGCCACACACCTTGCAGGTGCAGTCGCTCCAGGTATGGCGGCCGAGCAGGCACCAAAGTCGGTCTGTCACTCTTATCTGTACCTCCATGTATTCTGTCGTGTCAGGTCGGGATAGATATACCCCAAGCGCGAAGAAACCAAGTCTAATGCGGACAGTTAAGCTCCTGTCTGGTGTGATGGTCAGGGTCGCTCAGTTTAACGCGGGAGAAGAAATCCAGAAAACGCTGATAAGTCTCGTTGCCGTCCACAGCGGGCAACACATCGAAGCCATACAATTTTCTGACCATCGGTTTTGACTGAATACTATCTCCCATTGCTCTACTGAACCTGCAGCATCGCCGTCGTGTTCCTCTTTGGCACCTGCCCGACAAGTATGCGGGTGACTTCTTTCAGCGACTTGAGGTCTACCACCGACACGGAGTTCGACCCGGCGTTGGCCACGTAAGCCGTCTTGCTGTCGGGCGTGAGCGTCACCCAGTCGGGCACCGCTCACACGTCAGCGCCGCCCGGGCAGCTTTACGTCTGGGAGCGAGTACGCCGCCGCAGCGCGCTATTGCGGCCTGCTGGTGACGACCAGAGTCTTGCCATCGGCGGAACTACTTTTGCTCGCCAGTCAGGCATACCTTGCAACCGGCACCGGGCGCTCTACTGCGACTTGTTGCCGGTGCGACTTAATCCGCGCAATGGCATGCAGCGTTTCAGCGGTGAGGTAAGACTCCCCGCAATGCGGGCAACTCACGACCGGCACATTCTCGATGACCAGCAGGTTTTTCCCTTTACCGTAAGTGCGCGTCACACGTCGCACCTGCGCCCCTTCTTTTCCGCAAATATCGCACTGCATATCTTTTCTCTTCATCAGCTTCACATTTCATCACTATCGTTACAATTCAAGGAAGATGGTGACGATGACCATTTTGCCTGTGAAACTCAGCTTTGTCACTACAATGGCTGCCTCATCTCCAAGCGTACTTCCGCTGACCAGATATTTCCATTCGCCGGTATCACGGTCTTTCTGTCGCTCGACAAGCTCACCCGTGAGAATGCAGTGTTCGACATCAAAGATCTCCAGGCCGTCTGCTTCCATCTCTTCTTCCGCGTGCGTCGTCATCACATATTCACGATGACGTATTTTCTCACGGAGTCGTTGTAAGATTCGGTTATACACGATCCTCAGAGGGCTTCCGCCCTCGTGAATCTCCACTGCTATTGAACTGTATGAATGCGAGCGCGAAGTATACGAGAGGCGTAGCGGGTATGCAATGGGAATGACGGCTGACACAAAGCGGGAACGCTGTACTGCGCCGCTTATTCCGCCATCTTG
>CAZWAK010000018.1:0-39940 GCA_964631865.1 uncultured Heliobacteriaceae bacterium
CAGGGCGTAAATCAAGGTGCAAATCGCCAAACTTGCAATCAAGCCAATCGGCAAATCGCGTTGCGGGTTGCGCGCTTCTTCTGCCGTCGTCGAAACCGCGTCAAAGCCGATGAAGGCGAAAAACACAATCGCCGAGCCAGTCATAATGCCGCTGATGCCGGTCGGCGCAAACGGCGTCCAGTTTGTCGGGTTAACGTAAAATGCACCAAACGCGATGAAGAAAATCAGTACGATGATTTTGATGACCACCGCAATCGAATTGGCGCGCGCGCTTTCCTGAATGCCATAGACCAACAAAATCGTCAGCAGCAACACAATCAACAAAGCGGGCAAATTAAAGGCGATTTGCGAGCCGCCAATCATCGGCAACGCCGTAGACGAATAGGCATTCAGCGCCTCGCCGCCCTGCTCCAATACGGCCAACGCCGTCGTGTGATCCGCCGTCAACCAGAGCGGGAATTTGAGGCCAAACAAACTGTACATAAACTTCGCAAAGTAACTCGACCAACTCACCGCCACCGCCATATTGCCGACCGCGTATTCGAGGATCAAATCCCAGCCGATAATCCACGCCAACAATTCGCCGAGCGTCGCGTAGGCATAGGTGTAGGCGCTGCCCGACACCGGAATCATCGAAGCGAGTTCGGCATAACACAGCGCCGCGAAGGCACAAGCAACAGCCGCCAGGATGAAGGAAATGATGAGCGCCGGCCCCGCCCCCGGTCGTCCCATTTGCACGGGCGTGCCGCTCAACCAGGCCGTGATGAAATTGAGCAACGGCGTTTGTAAATTACTGCTGAAGGTTTGCCCGGCAGCCGCCGTCCCGACTAAGGAAAAGATGCCCGCCCCAATGATTGCGCCAATGCCAAGCGAGGTCAGGTCAAAGGCGGATAACGACCGTTTCATCTGGCGTTCGGGAGCTTCGGCTTCGCTGATAAGTAAATCCGGGCTTTTGGTTTTCAAGAGTTGAGATGCCATGCACAGTTCCTTTCGGTGTTGGGTTGGTCGCGTGCTGAGTCCGACAACAACTCAGCGTGTGGAGTGATTGCGGGGGCAATTTAACGAGACAAATAAGGAATTAGCAAGAGTGCGGAAGTCCGATTGTGTTATGCTATCGGCCTCGTCAACCATTTCCATTTGACAGGGTTTTGATTCGAAGAAAGGAACAATCCGTATGCGCCGCCTTTTTGCCGTCTTACTCATCGCCATACTTTTGCTCGTCTTCGGGACTGGGGCCGTTGCTCCGCCGTTGGATCGCACCAAACTGGAAAAAGAAATCGCCGCGATGTACGCGCAAATTCGAGAGAAAGAAAAGCTGTTGATTGCACCGTCAGCCGAAGATCAAGCGAAATATGCCGAGTTTCTGAGCGCGCCGGAGGCGGGCATTTTTCGCCTGATGCCACGCGAGCGATACGATGGCAAATTGTCGGTGCGCGGCGGCGGCGCATATTACTCGTTTACAAGGCTAACCCACGATTATGGCTACGGCTCTGACATTGAACTCTCGCACGGCAGCTTCAGCGTAGGCTTTGCTGGTTTCGACTATGGGTTTATTACGATCCTCGGCGATGTGCCGCTGGAGTCGGTGACGCTCGCGCATCCCGCGATCAAGTTTCACCTCGAATACGCATTGCCCACAAAAGAACCCGACATTCGCGCTCAACAACGGCAAAGCCACAATGGCTACAAGGTCGGTGAATTTACCTACACACGCAATGCGGTAGCCTCGCTGAATACCACGTATTTACTGCGCTCAATTGACTATTCGGGCGGAGACATTCTGGTTGCTTTTCGCGTGATTCGACGCGATGCGGATGGCAGTGTCGTAAGTTTATGGAAAAAGCTCAAAGTTTTTCCTGCACCGATGGCAGAGCGATAGTTGAATAGCCACCAGCAATAACCGAAACTTTACTGACCACTTGAAAGGACGACCGCATGAACCGTCGCAACATACTCAAAACCGGCCTCGCCGCCGGACTCACAGGAGCTACCACCTTGAACGTAAACGCCGCCGCCGAAGGCAATCATTACTACGAACTGCGCACGTATCAATTGCGCAACGATTTGACCACGAAACGCATTCACGACTTTTTCCAGCAGCACTTTTTGCCGATGACGAAGCGACAGGACTTTGGCCCGGTCGGCTGTTTCACCGTCGCGTCAGGGCAATACACGCCGTCGCTGATTGTGCTCTTGGATTACAAATCGCTCGGCGAAATGCAGGCAGTACACGTGCGGATGGAGGCCGACAAGGACTTTATGAAAGCGTGGCAGGACTTTGAAGCGACGGCGGAAATGCCGTATGTGCGCTATGAATCGCAATTACTGAAAGCGTTCGACGGGCATTTGAAACTGGAAATCCCCGCGCCGAACAAAACGCCACGTTTGTTTGAGCTGCGCACGTACGAATCGCGCAATCGCTTCTCGCTCAAAAATAAAGTGGCGATGTTCAATCAGGAAGAAATCAAAATCTTCCGCGACTGCGGGTTCGCGCCGATTTTCTTTGGCGAAAGTGTAATCGGCACGCGGCAACCGTCGCTCACGTATCTGGTCGCGTTCGACGATATGGCGGCGCGCGAAGCCGCGTGGGCGAAGTTCATCAACAGCGAAGCCTTCAAGAAAATTCGCGTGCTGCCGGGCTGGACTGACCCGGAAGCCGTGTCGAATATTTACGGCTCGTTTCTGCGCCCGATGGCGTATTCGCAAATCAAGTAACGGTAGTCGGTGGTCGGTGGTCGGTGGCCGGTAAAGAAGTAATCCCCAACCAACAACCAACAACCGACCACCAGCCACCGGCCACCGACCACCAGCCACCGGCCACCGACCACCGCTAGAAGCCCATCCCACCTTGTACCTTCAGCAATTCGAGTTCAAACGTGATCGTGGCGTTGGGCGGGACTTTCCTACCATCGCCTTCTGCGCCGTAGGCCAGTTCGGGCGGCAACACGATTTTGCGCTTGCCGCCGACTTTCATCGCGGGAATGGTTTCGCCACCACCGACGCCCACATTGAAGCCTTTGAGGATGGTCTTGTCCCCCACACTGAAATCAAATTTGCCTTCATCAAAGATGGTTCCATCCGTCAATTTGCCCACGTATTTGATGGTCGCCGTCCCGCCCCACATGGCGCGTTTGCCGTCGCCGACAACGAGGTCTTCGTACTGCAAAGCCAACGGCGTGGCCGCAGCGGCGGGCGTGGGCGCAGGGGCGGCGGGCGCATCGGAGTTTGCCGTTTGGCAAGCCAATTGCGTGAAAGAAAACAGCGCCAACACAAGCGCCAAAAACATAAATCGAATCATTCGAGTCTCCTGAAACTAAATCTTGCGCGAGGCCGTTTGGGGCGTGAGAAATGGCTCGCGGTGAGAAAATTTTGCGCCATCGTTTGGGGCTGAACGCGCGCTGCGGCTATCATACGCACGCTGTCACAACACGTCAAAACCACGAGAGGAAAATGTATGGCTGAAACCACTGTTCGCCGCGCAGCGCATCAAGCGCCCCCCATTGTTATTGCCTTAGAACTGCAAACCAATCAGATTCACGGTGCGCTCGTCACCGACACGGGACGTGTGCTGGCCGCGCGCGCGACGCCCGTAAAACAAACGACGGTGCGCGCCACGGTCGCCGCGTTTGCGCAATTGATTTTGGAATTGTCGGCCCTGCCCGAACGCAAAGCCGTCAGCCTCCGAGCCATCGGCATCAGCGTGCCGGGCACGGTGGACAACCGAGCCGAACGAGTTTCGTTCACGCATCACGACAGCTTCCATTGGGAGCGCGTGCCGCTCGGCGCGATGATCGAACAAGCGTTGGAGACATCCGGCGTGGACATTCGTTTTGCCACTACGGCGACGCCTGCACGCGAAGCCAGGATGGCCTCAGCGCATCCCATCTTCGCGGTGTCTGCCTTTCGTCACGCGCAGGTCGCGGCGGAAGCGTGGTGTGGTGCAGCCGCAGGCAAAGCGAACGTGGTGCTGCTCAATCTGGATGCCCCCATCAGCGCCGGCTTGTTGTTGGACGGTCGGATTGTTCACGGGCGCGGCGATTTGACCGGAGCCGCCGGGTTTTGTGCGCTGAGCGAAACGCACAAAAGCGAATATGCGGCGCACGGCGCGCTGGCGTTTGAAGCCAGCGAGACGGCGTTGGTGCGACGCACGCTCGAACATTGGGCAGCGGATTCCGATTCGCTCTTGAGTCAATTGACGCTGTCGGATCCGGCGCAATTGACGGCAGCGACGGTGCTGCGCGCGGCGCGCAGTGGTGATCCGTTAGCGTTGCGTGTCGTCGAGGAAACCGGCGGCTGGGTGGCGCGCGCGGTGGCGAATTTGATCTCGCTCTTGAACCCCGAAGCGGTCGTCCTGGGCGGTGCGTTCGGTGGCGCGCTGAAGCCATTTCTCAGCGACATTCGACGCGAAGTGCGACGATGGGCCGCGCCGGACAACGCGAAGCAATGCCCGATTGTCTGCGCCAAGTTAGGGGCACAAGCGGCCTTGTTAGGCGCAGCGCGATTGGCGTGGATGAAGATTGGGTAAACAAACTTTTCATTTTCCAGGTTCCATCTTTCATTTCTCATTGTTTATGGGTGGCACGTGGCGCAAATGAAAAATGAAAACTGCCAAGTGGAAAATGAAAAATGGAAATGGATGAAGCGCTCAGCGCCGCAGCAAACTGGCCACGACACGCTCCAATTCCACCGGATCAACCGGTTTGTTCAGGTAAGCGTGCCAACGAAAAGTGCTGGAATTGGAAGTTTCGACCAACGGGTTGCGAAAGGCGGAAATCGCCACAATCGGCACGGCGGTCAAATCGGCGATTTCGTAAATTTTGCGGGCGGCCTCCAAACCGCTCAGACGAGGCATCATCACATCCATCAAAATCAAATCCGGTTTTTCTCGCTTGGCCAATGTGACCGCCGTCTCGCCATCGGCGGCGACCACCACGTCGTGACCAAGCCGCCGCAACAGTTCGGCCAGCATGTCGCGAATGTCATCGTTGTCATCGGCGACCAGAATTTTTCGGGTGGTAGTTTCAGCCACGTGATTCGCAGTCCCATTCGGGGGGCTACCGATAGGATTAGGAGCCATAACAATTTTTCTTTCCGGGGAGACGGTTCTTTTCGTGAGGGGATAATACCAAACGACCGCGTCAGTATTGATTCCGGCGCAATTGTAGTGACCAACCGCACACAGCGTCAAGCGGGCGATTTTGCTTCCGCCGAAAACACAAGGTCAAAGCCAGCTTTCGTTGGCTAATACCCAATGGCTTTCCCGCCGCGCCGGGGATCGCTGGCCCCCAGGCGGATGTTGGTTTGGGCTTCGATCATGATAGCCTCGCAATCGCCAGGGAACTCCATGCCCGCTTTGTATTTTCGCTCCAGCGAAAGCTTATGCCCCATCGCTTGCAGCCGCTCCAGCACGTCCGGCACGATCCCCATTGGCTCATAGCCGACCATGTCTGGCAACCATTGCTGATGAATGCGCGGCGCGTCCACGGCCTGCTGCATCGTCATGCCGTGATCCACCACATTGAGGATTGTTTGCAGCACGGTGTTGATGATCGTCGGGCCGCCGGGGCTGCCGAGCGCAAACCACAGCTTGCCATCTTTCAGCACGATAGTTGGTGTCATCGCCGACAGCGGACGTTTGCGCGCGGCGACCGCGTTCTGTTCGCTCTGCATCAAGCCGTACATATTCGGCGTGCCGGGTTTCGCGGCAAAATCATCCATCTCGTTGTTCAGCAAAAAGCCCGCGCCTTCCACCGTTGCCTTACAACCGAAACTGCCGTTGAGCGTGTACGTGTTGCTCACGACATTGCCGTCTTTGTCCACGACCGTGAAATGTGTGGTTTCAGCGGATTCGTACGCCGCCGGTTTGCCGTGTCGAATCGCGGCGGAAGTCGAGGCGCGTTTGAGGTTGATCGTCGCCGCGATTTTGTCGGCGTATTTCGGCGACGTTAAGCCTGCGACCGGCACTTTGACAAAATCGGCATCGCCCAAAAACTCGGCGCGATCTGCAAACGCGCGGCGCATCGCTTCAATCTTGACGTGCAACTCGCGCGACGAATTGAACCCCATCGCTTTCAGGTCGTAGCGGCTCAGGATGTTCAGCATTTGGATCAACGCAATGCCGCCCGAAGACGGCGGCGGCATCGTGATGATTTCGTGGCCGCGATAATTCGTCCGCAACGGCACGCGCTCTTTGACCTGATAGTTTTTCAGATCGTCCAGCGTGATCCAGCCCTTCGCATGTTTTTGCATCGTAGCGGCAATCATCCGCGCGGTTTCGCCTTCATAAAACTCGCGCGGGCCGTGTTGGATCAAGCGTGCGAACGTTGCCGCCAAATCAGGCTGCTGGAAGATTTCGCCTTCCTGCAAAAAGCTGTCCCCGCGCAGAAAGACCCGTTTGCTTTCGGGGAAGAGCGACAGTTTGCCTTCCGCTTCTTTGGAAAAACTTTGTTCGAGTTGATACCAAACCGGGAAACCATCCGCAGCCAATTTGCGCGCCGGTTCGCAGACGTCAGCCCACTTCATCGTGCCGTATTTTTCGAGCGCGTGGGCAAACCCCGCGACCGTTCCCGGCACGCCTGCCGCTAAATAACCGAGCGTCGAAGAGTCCTTGATGTACTCGCCTTTGCTGTCGAGATAGACATTCCGATGCGCCGCCGCCGGAGCCATTTCGCGGTAATCCACCGCGACCGCGCGCCCATCGTTCATCCGAATCATCATAAAACCGCCGCCGCCCAAATTCCCCGCCGAAGGCCACACGACCGCGAGCGCCATGCCGACCGCGACCGCCGCATCCACCGCATTGCCGCCGCGTTTCAGAATGTCCACGCCGACTTGCGAAGCAATCTCGCTGACCGACGCAACCATTCCGTGTTTGCCGCGCACGGGCGCACGCGACGCCGCTTGATTCGCGGGCGTGAGGACGAGTGAGAAAAGCAGCGCGAAACATAAAAATGCGGAGAGTGATTTTCTGAATGGCATAAAACCTCAATTCTGATTCGTGGGAATGACCAGTTCGACAATGAGCGGCAAATGATCTGAACCCAGCTTGCGCCCAGTGCGAATCGCCGCGACTTCAATGTCCCGGCTCACCAGACAATGATCTATCGGAATCATCAGGAACGGAAGCCGGAGCCGGGCGTTCCACGTGGGAAGCAGGCCGTAGCCCGCGCGCGTATTCGTGAGTTGCGCGTCCGTCACCAGCTTTTGGTAATACGGCGACCACATTGTGATGTTCAGGTCTCCGATCAAAATCTTCGGCGCAGGCAACGAGTTGAGCAGCGTCCCGATCTGGCCCAAATGTTCATTGCGCCATTCAAAGCGATGGCGGCCAAACGGATTCTGCGGATGCGTGGTCAACAAAGAAACCGGACGACCTTCCCAAAGAAATTTGACCAATAGATTCGGGCGCTGATCGCTGCTCAATACCAAAGTTTCCGCCTGCTCGAATTTGATGCGACTGAACACGGCGATCCCGCTGCCGCGTGTTTCCGGCACGACGCGCTGCTCCGCAAACTGTGCCGACAAGGGCGCGAGACCGTTCGCCCATTCAGCGGTGACTTCCTGCAACGCCACGATGTCGGGCTGTTCCTCGCGCAAAAAATCCATAAGCCCGCGATAGTTACTGTTCAGATAGAACACATTGTACTGCACCAGCTTCAGCCGCCGTTGTGTGCTGACGACTGGAGCTTTCGGCACATACCAACTGACTATCGGCCAGACGTTGAGCGCGATGACCAACAACGCCACGACGCTCCAACGCCATTCGTGTCTGCTGAGCGTGAGCGCCAAACCAACGATTGCGCCGACCAAATATTGCAGCCGCAGTTGCGAGGCAAAATCAAAGACCTTGAGCCAATCGCCGACATACGCAGCAAGGCTCGCCACCAGCATCAAGACTAAGCCCGCGCGCAGCAACTTGTACGCCGCCAAACTCAAAATCGCCACCACGCGCCACGCGATGCGCAAAGGTCGGGATGTCTTCATTGAGCCTCGTGGTTGCGCCTTCAATCCACCTCCAAAATGACCTGCGCAATCGCGTTCTCGACCGAATGCGACATGGTCAGGTGCGAGCGCGTCACTTGCAACTTCTTGACCAATTCCGCCGCACGTCCGTGAAAGACCAATTGCGGCGCACCTTCGGGCGAAGAGGCGACTTCGACATCGTGCCACGACAGCGCCGTCACAGGCGTCGCTGCCCCGATGGCTTTGCGCGCGGCTTCTTTGGCGGCAAAGCGCGCGGCGTATTTCTCGACGCGCCGCGACGGCTCGCAATACGCAATCTCACGCGGCGTAAACACACGTGCGATGAAACGCGGCGACAACGCGCGTTCAATGCGCCGCAGTTCGATGATGTCAATGCCGATGCCGATAATCATGGTGGTTGGTGGCTGGTGGTTGGTGGCTGGTGACTGGTGGCTGGGTTTCTTACCAACCTCCAGTCACCAGCCACCAACCACCTACTTCTGGCTCGCCCAAAACGCTGCGCCGACCAAGCCTGCCGTATTGCCAAGCTCGGCCAGCACGACCTGAATGGATTTCAAATCGGTCAGGCAGACGCGCGATTGCACGGTGCGGCGAATCGGGTCGAGGATGATTTCGCCCGCCGCCGCGACGCCGCCGCCGAAAATTACGCGACGCGGATTGATCGCCGTCACAATGCTCGCTACGCCCACGCCAATGTAGCGGCCAGCCTGCTCGTAAATATCTTTGGCAATCATGTCGCCCTCAATCGCAGCCTGGCAGACCAGTTCCGGCGTGATGCGGTTCAGATCGCCTTCGCAGAGTTCGGCGATGCGCGTCGTCAAGCCTTGCGCGACGGCTTTCATCCCCATCGCGGCAATCGCGGGGCCGGACGCGAACGCTTCCATACAACCATTGCTGCCACAGCCGCATTTCGGGCCGTACAAATCCACAATGACGTGACCGAGTTCGCCCGCCGCGCCGCCGATGCCAAGATGCAATTTGCCATTGATGACCAAGCCGCCGCCGATGCCCGTGCCGAGCGTGTAGCAAGCGACCGTGTCCACGCCTTTGCCTGCGCCGAATTGCCATTCGCCGAGCGTCATCGCCCGCGCGTCATTGATGATGCGCACGGGCAATTTGGCGTGTTCGCTGAGCTTGTCCGCCAGCGCCACATTGCGCCATTGCCCCGGCAAATTGGGCAAAAACAAGGTGCGGCCTTTGTCCATATCAATCACGCCGGGCACGCCGATGCCGACGCCGCCCACTTTGGTTTTGCCCACCTTACTTGTCGTGATGACGCGCTCGACCAACACGCCCATTTGCGCGATCACGGCATCGTAACCTTCGCGCGCGTGCGTCGGAATCGAAGTGGTACCGCTGATGTCTCCTGTAGTGATGTTGACCAGCGCCGCTTTGATATTCGTGCCGCCGAGGTCAATGCCGATGAAGTAGTTTTTCATGCTGGTTGATTTTTAGGTTCGCGTGGTAACAGGCGTTAAGAGTTCAAGCTTCAGCTTGGTTGTATGTTACCGAGCGAAAAGCCAAGCTGAAGCTTGAACTCTTAACCTCTTTCCACCTCTTCAGTTACTTGCAAAATTTTCCCAAAGAGAAAGTAAATATTTATGCCGGAACCGTCAATTCCGCCTGCAATGTCGTCAGGCGATTTTGTGATTTGCGAATCTGACGTTCGACCTGACTCACCAGTTCCTGCAAGAAATCATGCCCAATCGCGGCGGCGCGGTCGGCGCGAAGTTTTAGACGATACAACTCCGAATTCTTCACGCGCTCCAACTCAGCATCATGATCGCTGATGCGCTCCTGCGTCGTCGCAATCGCGCGCATGACTTGCACCAAATCTACGGCGGACAAGCTCTGGCGCGTCAGTTCGGCGAAATTGGATTCCGTACTCAGCAACGCCTGCAAACGATCTTCGGCTCCGGCTTCGTACGCTTGATTCGCGGCGATCATCAACTTGTGGCGATACTCGCGTTCCTGTTCATTGCCTGCGAGATCGGGATGACACAGCCGCGCGACTTCGCGGTAGAGTTTTTTCAAATTGTCTGCCGCGTGAAATTTGGTTTGCCCGCATTCGAGTTCGTTGCTGACGGAGTAATCTTCGGCGGCCACCTGTTGTCCGAGCGTCGCCGCGATTTGCTTTTCGATCTCGGCGAGTTCGTCAAACTTTTTGCCAACGGCTTCCAGATAGTTCAATTCAAACTCGCGCACCGCCGCTTGCAGCGTCGCCAATTCGGTTTCGCGCGCGGCGAGCGTGTCTTCGAGTTGTTTGAGTTCGCCGCGCTTTGCTTCGAGTTCGCGCTGTTCGGTGAGAATCAAATCCATAAGCAATAGAATACGGATGCTACAGATGGTACAGATGAATACTGATCTGATCCGCGTGAATCCGTTTTATCTGTTTCATCCGTGTTCCATCCCGCCTCAAGCCGAAATGGAAGTCACTTGTCCGTAATCGTGCGACAACACGCGGAATTCTTTTGCCGCCGTTGGCTCCGGCAAATCGAGCAGCTCGTTCCAGCTTTTGGCAATGCGCCAGCCAATGTTCACTTCCAACTCGCCGACGGTCATATCGTCGAGAAACTTTTGATCGTGCTCGCGCCAGCAATCTTTCGGGATCATCACGAATTTGCCTGCGAAGTTTGATGCGGCATTCACGAAATCGCGCCCGGTCAATAAGCCTGCGACCGTGACGCCTTTGCCGAAAAACGTGTTTTCAACCGCGACCGCTTGCAGGCGCGTGCCGAACGTGGCGTTCATTTCGTCGCAGGCTTGCTTGAGCATCGGGAAAAACAACTCGCCCGTCGCAATCGTGCCGTAAATCGCTTTCGCAGCCTTGTCGCTGAATTCGCCACGCGCCCGTTTCTTTTCCAGTTGTTTCATGCGCTTCGCGTGGTCTTCAAAAAACTGTCGCACCATCCCAACGCCGTCTTCGATCTGCGGATAGGAAGCGTCTTCGGCTTCGTGCCCGCGAATAATTCGGTAATGTTTTTTGTCAGGAATCGGACGCCGCGCACGAATGTAAAACTCATCGCCGAGAAACGCGAAGACCGTGCCGATTCTCTTGCGCAATTCGTTTTGAATCGGCGTCACCAAATCAATGATCTGCCCGCAATATTCGTCGGTCACAGGCGTCAGGCGATCCCGATATTTGTGCCCGTCCGTGATGCCGAGCGGCACAATCGCGGTCGAAACCAAACCGGGATGCAGTTCGGCCAAATCGTAAATCGTCTTCGTCAAATAATGCCCGTCGTTGATCGTCGGGCAGAGCACGACTTGCGCGTGAACTTCGATGCCGTTGTCTGTGAAGTGTTTGATTTGCGCGAGCACGTCAATGCGCTTGGCATGACCGAGCATGTATGACCGCAAATCCAAATCCGTCGTGTGAACCGAGACATATTGCGGGCTGAGTTTTTGTTCGATGACGCGCGCGATTTCGTTTTTGCCAATCGTCGTCAGCGTCGAGTAATTGCCGTACATAAACGAAAACCGCACGTCTTCGTCGCGCACCCACAAACTCGCGCGCGAACCGACCGGGTTTTGCTGAATGAAGCAGAAGATGCAATCGTTGCCGCATTGGCGCGGTGTCATCGGCTCGAAATCAATGCCCCAGGCTTCGGCTTCGTCTTTTTCAACTTCAATCTCCCACTCCTCGCCGTCGCTTTTGACGACTTCAAGCGTGAGTTCTTCTTCGCCTGAAGTCAGAAACTTGAAATCCAACGCATCGCGCACGCGCTGGCCGTTGATCGTCCACACGCGGTCGCCGCTGGCCAAATCCAACTCTGCCGCCAACGAACCCGCCTCGACGCCTATAATTTTGATGCCTTTTGCCATGTTGACTGAAGATATAGCAGATGACGCCGATTATGGAAATCCCTGCCCAAATTCGTGATTGACCCGGCGCGGCACGATGGCTATGATAGCCGTGTTTTCAAGCGCGCTTGCCCCTCGTAACAACTTCCGAACAATCCACCCCCAATCCTTCAGGAGTCAATCGTGAGCCAATCTTCTGCACCTACGCCTTCGCCTGCCACCTTACCGACGATGCCCGCACAATCGTCCAATCCGCTGCAAGCGGCCACCGATAACTTTCATCGCGTGTTGGTCGCCATGACTTCGGTCGAAGGCCGCGTGAGCGACTTGATCTTTTCGCCCGGACGCCCGCCTCAAGTCGAACTCAACAGCCGTCTGACGCCCGTCAACATTCCCGGCTTGGAAATGTTGACGCCGGATCACACTTCGACAATTGCGACGGTGCTGACACAAAATCATCGCGTCGCCGCACAAACGTTGCAGGAAAACGGTGCCGCAGATTTGTCCTACAGCGTGCAGAATTATTCGCGTTTTCGCGTCAATATTTTCAAGCAGCGGGGCAGCTTTGCCATTGTCATGCGCGTCATCAATTCCGAAATTCCGAACTTCGACAAATTGAATTTGCCCGTGCAATTGAAACAAATCGCCGAGTTGAAAAACGGCATCGTGCTGGTCACAGGCCCAACGGGTTCCGGCAAAAGTTCGACGCTCGCGGCGATCATTGATTACATCAACGAGACGCGCTATGACCATATTCTGACGATTGAAGACCCGATTGAATTCATGCATCGGCACAAAAACTGCACGATTCATCAGCGCGAATTGTATGCCGATACGCCGAGCTTTTCGTTGGCCTTGCGCGCGGCGCTCAGACAAGCGCCGAAAGTGATTTTGGTGGGCGAAATGCGCGACCGCGAGACGATTGAAATTGCGATGGAGGCTTCGGAAACTGGCCACCTGGTGCTTTCGACGTTGCACACGATAGACGCTTCCAAAACGATTGACCGCATCATCGGCGTGTTTCCAAAAAACGAAGAACCAACCATTCGCACGCGCCTTTCGCAATCGTTTCGCTTCATCGTTTCGCAACGCCTGATTCCGCGTCAGGACGGCGGAGGCCGCGTCGCCGCCATTGAAATTCTCAAGTCCACGATGCGCACGCGGGAATACATCGAAAAAGGCGAGCGCGACGGCAAATCGTTGCTGGACGCCATTCGCGACGGCGAATTGGAAGGCATGCAATGCTTCGATCAAGTGTTGGAACGCTACGTCCGCGATGGCTCAGTGGCGTATCAAACCGCGCTCGAATACGCGACGAATCGCAACAATCTGTCGTTGGCGTTGCGCGATTGGGAAGAAGCCCAACGGAAAACCAAAGCGCCCGCGCCGAGCAGCGGCGGCCCGTCCGTTCAGATTGAAAAATACTGAGGCGACTCCAACAGATACTCCATTCCGCCGACTTTCAATTCAATACTCGTGGCGGTATAGCCTTGCGCCAACCATGCTTGAAATTGTTGGCGCACATTTGTTTGTACCTCTATCGTTTGCGGCTCCGCTGGAACAAAGATGCGTGCGCAATCGCTGGCAGGCACGTATGGCTGCCCGGCCAAAATCTGCTCGACGCGCGCTGAGCCGATCCACCATTCTGCCAACAACCGATCCGTCGGACGACCCGCGTCCAAATGACTCGACACCTGCCCATAAACATTCGGCAAATAGTGCCGCACGACTGCGCCGAGTCGCACGAGATTGAAATACGCATTGCGCAACTTGAGCGGATCAAACGTCCATTCAATCAACTGAATGCGGCGTGCCAACGCATCTTCGCGCTGCGCCAGTTTGAGGCATCGCCCAATGCCGCAGTTCTGATACGACGGCAGTACGCCTGCCATGTGCGAATGAATGTAGCCTTTGCCATCGCGCAGTCCGACCAGTCCCAGCAAATATCCGACCAGCTTCTCGCCGTCATACGCGCCGAACACTTGCCCGCCCGTTTTGGCCGCGACAACAAACATGTGCGATGGAATCAGTTCACGGTCGTTATCACCCCACACGTCTTTTTGCAATTGAATGCACTGCTCGAATTCCACAAGTGTCATACACGGGCGGATGGTAATTTCAGGATTCATAGATCGGCTTTGAGGTTTATTCGGCGGCATCGAACGCTACACCGTTGTAGATGGCTGCGAGTGACAGCGTGCCTTGGATCGAAGGCAGTTCCAGCGTATCGGCAAGGTCGGTATAATCTTTGACCACCCAAAAATTGCCTTGCCGAATGTACTGCGTGACTAGTGGCGCGTCTTGCGCAATCAACAGATATTCCTGCAACGAACGCAGCGCCTGATAGGCAATGCGTTTTTCGTTCTTGTCTGCTTCTTCGGTGGTAGACGATAAAACCTCAGCCACCAACAGCGGATTCACCAGCGCATAAATCCCCCGCATATTTTCAAACTGACTTTCTCCACAAACAACACTGGCATCAGCATAACGATAGGGTGGCAGCTTGGGTGTTTTGATAGCTGTCTCGCCAGTATAAGGCTGGCAGGGTTTCCCTTTAAGCTGTTCCCGGATTTCATAATAAACATTACCACTCAAGAGGTAATGCTTCGGCGTCCCGCCACTCATACAGACGATGTCTCCATCCCAGTATTCATAACGAGCCTCGCCCGCTTTTTCGAGCGCGAAGTATTCTTCGAGCGTGTGATAAGGACGCGGAAAATTTTTCAGATTGGCGACCATCAGCAAAACTCCTTTCTGGCGCGAAAAGTTTACCGCAATTTGCTGAAACTACCTACGCGGCGCGGCGTAAATCCGCTATGATGGAGTGGCTATGAAATTCATCCTGCGAATGGCTTATCGTGAAATCCGTGCTTCGTGGCATCGGTTGTTGTTTTTCTTCCTCTGCATCGCCATCGGCGTCGGCTCCATCGTCAGCCTGCGCTCCATTGTGCAAAACGTGCGCGCGTCTGTCTCGCAGCAAGCACAAGCGTTGATGACCGCCGATGTGCAAATTTCTTCGGGCAACGTCTTCAACAACGAAGCGAAAGCCGTGTTGGAGACGTATTACAAATCGCCCGACGTGCTTGCCCACGCCGATTCGATTGAGATGCCGACGATGGTGCGCGCACTCAACAACGCGAACGTCGCGCCGAAGCAAGTTGAACTGCGCGCCGTGCAAGCGACGTGGCCGTTTTATGGCGAGATGATTTTGAGCGGCGGGCAACGTTACGATTTTTCGCTGCTCAAAGATCGCGGCCTCGTCGTGCGTCCGGCCTTGCTGCAACAACTGGGCGTCAACCTCGGCGACAAAGTCAAAATCGGCACGCTCGAATTCACGATTCGCGGCGTCATCGAACAGGAACCGGGCAACACGCTCACCGCCTTCAGCTTTGGCCCGCGCGTGTTTGCGGCGTATGACGACGTGATCGCTGCCGGGCTGACAGGCTTCGGTTCGCGCGCGCGCTATCGGGTGCAACTCAAGACGCAAACTGGACAGGCCGAAGCCGTCACCAAACAAATTAAAGACGAATTGAAAGCGCAGCCGACCATCAGCGTCCGTTCGTACCGCGATGCCGAAAACCGCGTCGCCGAATCGTTCACGCAAGTCGAAAACTTTCTGAGCCTGATTGGCTTGATTATTCTGGTGCTCGGCGGCATCGGCATTTCGAGCGTGACGCGCGTGTTCATTCAGCAAAAGATGAAAACCGTCGCGGTGCTGAAATGCCTGGGCGGCAGAAATGCGCGCGTGCTCGGTACCTATCTCGCGCAAGTCATGGCGCTCGGCATCATCGGCAGCGCGATGGGTTTGTTGATCTCGAAAGTTGTGATGATTTTGTTGCCACGCTATTTGGCCGACCGCATTCCGGCAGGCATTGAAATCGGCTTGACGTGGCCAGCGATTGCGCAAGGGTTCGGCATCGGCATCTTGATTGCGATTCTCTTCGCCGCCCTGCCGTTATTGGAGATTCGCAACATCAAACCGATTCTCGTGCTGCGTGCGACCGATTTGGTGAAAGGGCGTTGGTTTGACCCGGTCAAGATCGGCGCGGGCGCAGTCGTGATCGCGGGGCTGGTCGCGCTCGCCGGATGGCAAGCGGGGTCGCTCAAAATCGGCGCGATTTTCTTAGCCGGACTCGCCGCGACCGCATTCATTCTCAATCTGGCAGGCACGTTGCTGATTCGCTTTGTGAAGCAGTTGCGCCACGTCAATTCGTTCGTCTTGCGGCAAGGCATCAACAGCCTCTATCGCCCCGGCAACCAAACGAAAGTCATTTTGCTCGCGGTCGGACTCGGCGCGTTTTTCATCATTTCAGTGCGGCTGCTGCAAACGAATCTGCTCGATGAATTCAGTTTGAATCTGGCGGCGGACGCGCCCGACATGTACCTGATTGACATTCAGCCGCAACAGCGCGAAGGCGTTGCTGAACTCATCACCAAAGAGCTTGGCGCAAAGCCCGAATTGATTCCGACCCTGCGCGCCCGCATCGCCGAAATCAACGGACAAGCCATCAACACGAACTTCGACGACAAGGACAAATCGCGCGAGCAGCAGCAAAATCAAGGCCAGAATCAAGGCCAAAACCGCGGCATGCTGATGCGCGATTACGTTTGCACATATCGCAACTACGTTGATCCGAACGAACAAGTCATCGCGGGAACCTTCTGGGATTCGTCGCCTGCCACGCAGCCCGAAATCTCCATCGAAGAAATCGTGCAGAAGGAATTGAAGCTGAACCTCGGCGATGCGATGACGTTTGATTTCGCCGGGACGCGCGTCACCGCCAAAGTCACGAGCGTGCGGCGCGTGGATTGGAAGGGCGCGCGCATTGGTTTCTTCGTCGTCTTTCGCCCCGGCGCGCTCGATGCGTTGCCGCAACAAATGCTCATCACCGCCGTCAAAGCACCGCCGCCCGGAGCCGCGCGCGTCAACTTCCAACGCGGCTTGCTCGAACGCTTCGGCAACATTTCGGTGATTGATGTGCGCGACATTTTGGAAGCCGCCTCGAAGGTCATTGACACGGTTTCGACAGCGGTCACATTCGTCGGCGGCTTTGTGTTTTTGAGCGGCTTATTGATCCTGATCGGTTCGATTGCGATGACGAAATATCATCGGTTGTACGAATCCGCGATCCTGAAAACATTGGGCGCGAAACGCAAATTGATCGTGCTGATTACGCTGATCGAATACGGTGTGCTGGGCGCATTGGCAGGCTTGATCGGGTCGGCGGCGGCGATTTTGTTGAGTTGGTCAGTCAGCAAATACGCGCTCGAAATCGGCTGGTCCTTCGTGCCTTCGATCAACGTGGTCGGCGTCGGGTTGACGTTGTTGCTGGTCACGGTGATCGGCGTGCTTTCGAGTTGGGATGTGATGATCAAGAAGCCGCTCGGTATTTTGCGCGCGGAATGATTCGCAACAACGTAACGCGATTTGCCAAATCGCAAGCGCGCCCAAGTGAAGACGCGCGATTTAGCAAATCGCGTTACGTCTTCACGAAACTGCGCAGGTCAGGGAAAAACGTCAGGAAATCCTGCTCAAATCGTTCGTAATTCCGCCGCAATTCTTCCCCGCCACTTGCCAGCATCTCGCCTCGACTCAAGCGTCGTGACATGCGTTGCAACGTCAACTCAATCCACTCCACCCGCGCATACGAACCCAGCCAATCCTCGGCGCGCATAAACGGCAACATCCGTTGCAGCTTCTCCGGCAACAATGCGTGATGTGCGTGCAGCGCCGCATAAACATTGGTCGTAAATGATTGCAATTCAACTTCACTGAAGCGCGTCCAATGCTTCGCCAAATAGTGATCGAAGAAAATGTCGAGCAACACACCTGCAAATCGTCTGCGTTCCGGCGCGACGATGGTCTTGCTCGCGCGCACAATCGGATGCGCGTCGGTGAACGAATCAATGCGGCGATGGAGTTCGATGTTGTGCTGAATGACGGGCGCGTAGTTGTTCTTCGCCGCGCCTTTGACAAAGTCGCCGAGCATCGCGCCAACTAAGGACTCCGGCGTGTCGTCGGCCAAAAATAAATGTGCAAGGTAGTTCATTTAGAATTTTTGAAGACCACAAAGAAATTCAGACAGGATTTACATGATGAACAGGATTACCCACTCATCATCTTGTGAATCTTGTAAATCCTGTCGAAAATTGCTGGTTCGTTCAGTTACTCTTTCACTTTCACAATCACAAACGTCACATCATCGTCCTGCGGATGCGCGCCCGCCCAATCGTCGCCCGCTTGCACGAGCGCCGCGATGATGTCCGCTGCTGACAGGCTTCCGACGCGCGCCAGCAATTCATTCACCGGCTCATAGCCCAGCATCTCGCCCTGTGCATTAAATCGTTCGGGCAAGCCGTCGCTCATCAACACGACGACATCGCCCGCCCCCAACTCCAACGTCACTTGCTGATAGCGATAATTCACCACGCCACCGAGCGGCAAGGCTTTGAGTTCGACGGCTTCGACTTGCTGCGAAGCCGCGCGATAGAGCAGCACGGGCGGCATTCCGGCAACGCTCAGCACCAATTGATGCTGATTGATCTTCGCCACCGTCAGCGCCATAAACAGCCCGCGCAAATTCATCCGTTTGAGCGTGCGCGTCAACCGCTCGAAGATATGCGGAATATCGGGATGATAGGCCAGCGTATCGAACAAGCTCTTGACCGCCGTGACCATCGTGCCCGCTTTCAAACCGTGTCCCGTCGCATCGCCCACCGCAATCGTCAACGTGCCGTCTTCGCCGAGATGAAAGTCATAGTAATCGCCGCCGACCTCCGTCGCGGTTTTCATGTACGCGGCGATGTCGAGATGCGGGAGGCTGGGCAATTTCTTCGGCAGCATCGAAAGCTGTAACTGGCGGGCTTCTTCCAGTTCTTTGGTCTTGCGGTCGTGTTCGGCTTTGACTTTTTCGTGTTCCAGCGCGGCGGCGGAGAGTTGTTTGACTTGGATAAGTTGCGCTTCAAGACTATTGTTCGTATTGGCGTATTCGCGCGCCAAATACAATGAAAGCGCAAGAATCATCCCAAAACTGCCGAGTGCGTACACGAGCGGAATCGGAGTGACGAGGTACATCTGAACCAGCGTCAGGGAGAAAAGCGCGACGCCCGTACCAACAATTCCTGCGCCCGGCAGCCGTCGCCGCAGCGCGCCCACTACGATTCTGAGCATTTCCAGCGCACAGGCCGCGCTGTATAAAGTTCCGATCACCAGCCAATGTCGCACAGGCCATATCTGGCACCAGAAAATTACGAACAATGCTCCCGCCAGAAAGAACCATATCCGGCGTGACCGTCCCGGCGTGAAAGCGTTGTACAAGAACGCCAGCAGCGCAAGTGGCGTCAGGTTCGTGGCGAGCCCCATGACGAATAACAGCAGGTAATGCCCTGTCAATCCATAATGCCCTGAAAAAAATACAATGCTGACGTAATCGTAGATGGAATAGCCCAGGAGAAATAAACCATAAAAGAGATTGCCCCGCTGACGAACAAAGAAGGCAAAGATGAGCAGGTGAAGAATGCCGAACGCAAGAAATGCCGTGGCCTCGACAGCGATGTAACCGAAAGGAAGAGGCGACACCCCATATCCGACGCCGCGCTGACTGGCCGCCGCGCCAAATTCTCTGAATCGGCTATAGAAACCAATATCGGCGATACCATTAGAGTTTTCACCGCTCTGCAATATCTGCCAAGTCATGAAAGAGGACCGATCCGCCGCCTGCTGGATTGAGTAGCGCACAGCCAGGACTTGTTCCGCATCAGCCTGCAACACAACACCCAGCGGCAGCGCATTCGGATTGAATCCCGTCTCTTCCGCCAGCGTTTTGCCCACGACTCCGAAGCGCCGGATCAACTTGCCATTGAGGTACACCTCCGACGCGCCGAGATGCGCCATTTCCAGATTCAAGGCCACATTCGATAGTTCAGGCGCAACGCGCAGATGCAGGCGGAACCAACCAATGCCGCGCCAGCCACTTTTGCTGTCTTCGGGTTTAGCTGAGTTTGCAAGTGTTTCCCACGCGCTATCATCGAACCGCGGATCAGCAAATTGCGGGTCATCGTCGGGGGAATATTTCCAACCAAGTTTGTCGAGTTCAACGGCTTGCCCGTTTTGCAAGTGGGCAGCGGTGAGCGTGAACACGTTCTGCGCGTGCGCCGCCATCGGCAAGAACCAGAGAACGAGCCAGAACCAAGGGGGCTGCTTGTGCATGTTTCCTCGCGTGAAGTGGAATTGGACTACAGGGGCGGATTGTATGTCAGAACGTAGCGGAATTCACAGGCGGCGGCTTCGGTGCTATGCTTTTGCCGCTATGGTCGCAAACTTAAATCCCAAACTCACAGCCTTTGAAGCGCAAGCGGCGGCGAATGGATTTTTGCTCAACAACCTACCGGATCGCTTCGGCGCGTATGAGCCGCGCTTTGATCCGCGCGAACAAGTCTGGCGCGTCGCAGTGTTGTTGACCTATCCGTACATCGGCTCCGTCGGGCAAGTAGGGGAAGTCTGTGTCAGTGCGTTTTCCGAAGACATCGTTTCGTTTACCCCGTTGGCAGAAATGCGCGAGCGAGCGCGGAAACTTTATGAGCAACACCGGGACGCCATCCAAGCTGCCTTTTTACAAGCAGGAAACGCCTGACTCCTGTGTTCCGGCTTGTCTGCGCATGGTGCTTGCAGGCTTGGGGCTTGAGATCACAGAGGCAGAACTGCGCGAGCTTTGCGATTGCACTTTTGAAGGCACAAGCGCCTTGAAAGCTGTGGACGCCGCGCGCGCGCTTGGATTTTCTCAGTCCAGCAAACAAACGCTCACGATGGCAGAACTGGAAGCCATCGTGAACGATGGTCACACGCCCATTGTTTTCGTGGAGATGGAACTAATCAATGGAGTCTATCAAGTTCACGCACTTGCGGTCACGAATATCACGCCGTTCTCTGTCCAAGTGCTTGATCCTGTCATTGGAGAAAGAATGATCCCGCGCCAGGTTTTCCAGTTCGCGTGGCAAACCAGACATCACCTTGCTATTTTGGTCGAGCGATAGCATCCACCCAGAAATCACTTCGTCTGCAAAAATACGTATACCCCCTTCTTGTTCGACGTAATCACATCGGGGCGCTTGTCGTTATTCAAATCGGCAATCGTGAATTGCGTACCGACGCCGGAATCGTTGTCAATCTCGTGCTTGACCCACGTGACTTCGTTCTTTTTGCGCTGCAATTCAAACCACACCAGCACGGGCGGCGCGTCCGCGTTCACATCGCCCGTCGGGCCGTGCGCCCAGTAGCGTTTGCCCGTCACGAAATCCATTTTGCCGTCGCCGTTCATGTCCGCGAGCATCACGGCGTGCGTCTGCGAAATGCTCGTGTCAATCTCGTGCTTGACGAACGTGATCGTGTCGCCACTGCGTTTTTGCTCAAACCACCAGATGCCGATTTTGTGCGCCGACGTCGTGATGACATCGTTCAGTCCATCGTCGTTCACGTCGTAGACCAACATCTGCGCGCAATCTTCGCCCAAGTTGGCTTTGACAAAGTTCCAGCCGGATGAAGTGCGGGGATCGGGTGGGGCTTGCCAGTAGCCGCCCGTGATCAGCACGTCGTTGCGGCCATCGCCATTGATGTCGCCGATGCCGAGGCCGTGCGAATAGCGAAACACGCCGTCTTCTTTCGCGGTTTTCTTCGGAGACTTGAGGCTGATCGGGTGCATTTTGAATTCGGCGTTGAGGTCTGCGCCCGGCTCGAACCAACCCATTTGCTCATCATTGACAGCAAAGACGAGCACGGGGTTTTCGTTCGGATTGGCTTTGGCTTTCTGGCGACCTTCTTTCTTGCGACGGCTCCACATGTCGTTGAGAAAGCCGTGCAAGCCGCCGCTCGACAATTCTGTGGTGAGCGATAAATATCCTAGCGCCGGGCTTTCGTTGCAGGCGTTGCGCGCAATCGGATGCACAGGCCAAGGGCCGCTGCCCGTCTTCGGATTTTCGCGCCAGACGGCAGCGTCCTGTCCCGGCCAGCCGATCAGAATTTGATCTACCCAGCCATCACCGTTCACGTCCATCGTGAAATTATTGAACGAATTGCTGTAGCCTTTCGCAGCATCAAACTTTAACGGCGGCGCAATTTCGTGCGGTGTCCAGTTCGGTGCTTCATACCACAAATTGCCCGCCAACACGTCCAGCTTGCCGTCGCCGTTGACATCGCCGACCGCCACGCCTTCGGAGCGAAATTCTTTGTCGAGCGTGAATTTTTGAAATTTCACTTCGCGGGGGCCGCGCGCCGAGGAAACAATGATGGCGCTGGCAGCAACGCAAATGGTGATTGCTGTCGAGAGAATAAGTCGTAAAGTAGTTTTCTTCATCTTTCCTTTTGCCTTTTGATATTTGCCGCCCGTTGCGACTGGTTGATTTAATCTTGTTGGGGGCGCGGCGGATTCGCCCAATGTTGACGCGGGTCCGCGCCACTCACCAAAATTCCTTTCGCGTGCCAATCCAGATACGCGGTCACTTCCGCGCGGCAGTAACGCATTGTCAAACCGCAACGCCGCCGGTCGGAATCATTCGCCAAGGAGCCGTGTAGCAACAAATCCGAGTGAATCGAAATCTGCCCCGCCTGCAAAACATTATCGAATGGCTCACCAAACTCTTCCGCGTTCGCTACCGATTGATAGAGGATTTCGTCTTTGTCCTCTTCGTGCATCTGCGCGGTCAGTTCGCCGTGATGATGCGAGCCGGGAATGTAGCGCATCGCGGCGTTTTCGACATCGGCATCATCAATCGCCAGCCACACCGTCACCGCCATCGAAGGCGTCAACGGCCAATACGCCGCGTCCTGATGCCACGACACTTTTTTGCCATCGTGCGGCATCTTGCAGAAAAAATGCGAACCCCACGCGATGACGTCTTCGCCCAGAATATCTTTCACACGCGCCACAATGCGCGGATGCGTGAGCAAGTCGTACACCTTGCCGTGTTTCATGTGCGCCGTCGCAATCGAATAGCTGTCTTTGCCTTCGCTTAAATATTGCGCGAGCAATTGGTCGAAGTACGCGCGAATGTCGTTGGCTTCCTGTTCGTCAAAAATCCGAATGCCCGTGAGAAAGCCGTTACGATTGAATTCGTCAATTTGTTCGTGCGTGAGCAGCTTTGGGGTTTCTGTCGTACACGGATGAAAACGCAGATCGCGTTGTTGTGAATGAATGTCCTGCGCGTCGGGCGTCGGGACAGGGATGAAGGGAGTTGGTGAATTCGTCATATTGCTTCGCTGCAAAAAATCTTTACTTTCCTTCTTTCAAGTAGCGCATCTCGCCTGCTTCAATTGCCACCTGTAAGCGATTTTGCGCAGGCGGTGTGGGGCAAGTTGTAAAGGGCGAAAAAGCACAAGGCGGGTTTACCGCTTTATTAAAATCCAAAATTACAGTTCGAGCTTTTCCGAGTTCAGCGTCAAGAAACCTGCCTGCTTGATAAGTTGATTGGCGATACGTCAAGTCGCGGAAGTTGATAAAGAGCTTTGTTTCTTCTTCTAACTGCACGTCCAACTTATATTCTTGTCCTCGTAAGGTAAAGACGACATACCCGGCAATCTCAGTTGGGTTGGTTTCGCCTTTGATATTCGTAATCGGCATTACTTTGGCGGGGTTATATGGAACATACTTCGCTTTTACGCGGAACTCTGACTTGATTGGAAACCAGTGCATTCCTTTGAACTCTTTGCGAAGGTAATAGTTTTTATCCCACACGCCAATGATCCAGCGGTTTTGATAGTAGGCGACGGAAAAGAACAAGTCATTCAAAGTAATCTTTTCTTTGGGATTATTAGAGTGAATCTCTGCCGTCTGCACCGGGGTTCCATTTACTTTCACCGGCACGCCATCATTAACGATCAGCGTCAATTTATCCTTTTCCGCACGAAACATTCCGATGCTGTCTGGGGCGGTTCCTTGTGGCAGAATCACACGACTCGATGAAGTTACCCCGATACTATTATCACCTTCTTGAAGGCGATAGAGACCCGTAAGCGTCAAATAACCTTCCTCTGATTTCATCTCGGCTTCATGCTTCTCGCGCCATTGCTGAATCGTTGCTTCATACGACTTCGTTTTCTTAGATCGGGAAACCTTTTGCGCAAACACTAAGGAGGTTGTGCCAATAAGTCCGAGCATCAATAACCACTTCATATTGCCTCCTGAAAACTACTGTCGTCGGTACGCTCGCAAACGCGCGTGAAAATATTTGACCTTGCCGTCTTGGCCACGCACAAACGCGACGCGCAGTGGTTCTGTGAAGCCCGGGAACATCGCTGTGAATGTGTCTTTGCCAATCTTCGTCAGCGGAATCAGCCCGCCTTGTCTGAGCGCCAGACCGTTGCCTTCTTTGACGATTTCCACCTTCGCCATGTTTTGCGCGTAGACGCCGACATATTCGTCACACTCGCTCGCCGCCACGTCCATCGGCTTCGGCGGCGCGGGTTTCGGCGTGAACGGCAACATGATTTCCAGCGCCTTGTCTACGGTCTTCATCAAGTGAAAACGCCGATTGGCCAGCACGATCACGGCGACACGTTGCGCCGGAGCCATCACAAAATCGCTGGCAAACCCCAACATTGTGCCGCCGTGTTCGATCAATTCGACGCCGCGTTGTTGCAGCGTCATCAAGCCGTAGCCATAAAATCCACCTTCTATTTGACTCGGCAGCGGCACGTACGGTTTCGACATTTGTGCAATGATTTTTTCGGACAACGCCTGCTTGCCGTCAATGCGTCCTCCATTCATAAACGCCATCGCAAAGCGCGCCAAATCAGCAGAAGTCGAAAACAAAAACCCGGCGGGCCAGTCGCGGGAATTGTCTTCAATCGGACGCATCACTTGCGCATCTTTGCCGGGGTCGCCGATGTGGCCGACCGACAGCGGATAGGTCATCGCAATCGTGGGATGAATCGTCGTGTGGCGCATCCCCAGCGGTTTCAGAATGCGGTTGTCCATCGCTTTGCTGTACGCTTCGCCCGCCAGCTTTTCGGCCAAATATCCGGCCAACGACCAGGCCGGATTTTGATACGAAAACACATCGCCCGGCTCCGAGAAAAACAACGAATCCTGATAGGACAGCACCGCTTCGCCGAGCTTCGCTTCATCGTGCGCGCCCACGAGCGCAACACGATCCATCAAACCTGCGGTATGCGTCAGCAATTGATGTGCGGTCACGGCAGACAAGCGCGGCGGCAAGCCCGTCAGGTATTTGCCAATCGGCGCGTGCAGATCAAGCTTGCCTTCCTCGGCCAATGTCAGCAGTGTCGCCGCCGTGTACATCTTCGTTGTCGAACCGATGCGAAAGAGCATGTCGGGCGTGACGGGTTGTTTGGATTCAATGTTCGCAACGCCGAAGCCTCGGTTGTAAATGATCTGGTCGCCTTGCACGATGGCAACGACTGCGCCGGGCGTTTTGGTTTGTTCCAGTTCTGCTTGAATGACGGCATCAAGTTCGGCAAAGCGCGATGCTTGTGCCGCGATTGGCAAGGCGAACAACGCGACGATAACAAAGCACAGAAAAAATCGTTTGGTCATAACTATTGCCCCGTTTTTACCGCATTCACAATCCAATTGTTCACGCGCTCGACTTGCTCCGGCACGGTGTTGTGACCGGTTTCGAGTGCGAGCAATAAATCCTTCTTCGCGGTGATGACGTTGTACGACGAGTACATCGAAGTCGGCGGACAGGTTTCGTCATTGAAGCCCCACGTGTACAGGCCCGGCGCTTTCACACGGCGCGCGAAATTGACGATGTCGTAATACTTCGTCGTTTCGATTTTTTCCGGCGTGCGATGCGAACCCGTGCCCGCGGGCCGAAACATGTGCGGCCAGCCGCCCGCGCGATTGCTCAAGTATCCGGTCACATCCGACAACGCCGGATAATACGCCGCCAGCACTTTGACGCGCGCATCCAGCCCGGCGGTGACAATCGAAAGCGCGCCGCCCTGCGAGCCGCCCATCACGCCTAAATTTGTGCCATCGAATTTCGGATGACTCACGAGAAAATCATTCGCACGCACACAACCCAGATAGACGCGGCGATAGTAATAGCGATCTTTGTTATCGAGATTGAATGCCCAATAACTCGCCGCTGCCGTGCGACCGAGGTTGTCATAAACCTCTTGCGGCAAGTTGACGGGCAATCCGTGAATGCCGATTTGCAAGCTGATGATGCCGCGTTCGGCCAGATCAATGCGACCGTTGTACGGGCGAATGCCTGCGCCGGGGACTTCGAGAATCGCGGGATATTTGCCCGGTGCTTTCGGCTCGGCAAGGATGCCATACAAACGACTCGGCGCGGCATTACTGTCAGCGCCGACGTTTTGCAAACTCACGTGGTAGACGTTCACATTCGCCGTGCAGCGTTCGGGCAACAACGTGACCTTCGCGTCTATCGGCAATTTCGCCAACGCTTCTTTGCCCGCATTCCAGAACGCATCGAAGTCGTTGGGATCAGTTGTCGTCGGCTTGATTTGTTCGGGCGCGAAGCCTGCGGTAGCAAGGCCGCGATAGCGACGTCCGTGCATTTCTGTCGTCGCAATACAGCGCAAAAATCCGGGTTCTTTCATCGTCCCCGCGTCAATCGTCAAGCCTTCGGCGGGAACGGCGATGGTTTTCTCGGTCGTGGGCGGCATCATTTCCGGGCCGAAGCTGTATGTCACCTGTGCGTTCGGCACGGGCTGCCCGTCCTGCACGACGTGGATTTTGAATTTGACGGGATCGCCGGGTTTGTACGTCCAATCGGCACGATCCAGCGAGACGCGAACGGCAACCGTGCCAATGCGCGCTTGAGCCAAGATGAACGCAGCGATGATGACAAGCACCAAGCCGGTGAAACCGATTCCGATAAGCTTTTTCGAGCACGAGTGACGCATACGTGAACTCCTAACCGCTGGTGAAATGTTACGTGGTAATGTTGCGCAAATAAATTAGCAGATGTACTGTTACTTGCCTACTCGTTGCAGTTCGATTCATCAATTTTCAGCAGGAGAATTCGCCATGCAAAAACTCGTTCTGGTTCTGCTCGCCCTCGCTCTCGCCTTGCCCGCCAATGCGCAACCGCTCGTCAACAAAGCTGCCGCGCCCGACACTGACGTCAACGCGCTCAAACAAGCAGCCGTTGTCGAAGTCGAAAAAATGACGAAGCTCACACAGGAAATGGTGGACAGCATTTTCAGCTTTGCTGAGCTTGGGTTTCAGGAATACGAAACCAGCAAGTACGTCACCGGCATCCTCGAAAAAAATGGCTTCAAGATTGAACGCGGCGTCGCCGGAATGCCCACCGCGTGGACGGCGAGTTATGGTTCCGGCAAGCCTGTGATCGGCTTCATCACCGACATTGATTGCATTCCGCGCGCCTCGCAAAAGCCCGGCGTGGCCTATCACGACCCCATCGTCAAAGACGCGCCCGGTCACGGCGAAGGGCACAATTCCGGGATGGCCGTGAACACCGTCGCGGCGTTGGCGCTGAAAAAGCTGATGGAGAAATACAAACTGCCCGGCACGATTCGCCTGTATCCCGGCGTGGCGGAAGAACAACTCGGCTCAAAGGCACATTTCGTCCGTGCGGGGTTATTCAAAGACCTCGACGTGATGTTGGGCTGTCACGTCGGCAATGACTTCGGCACGTCGTATGGGCAACCAAACGGCAGCGGGTTGGTTTCGGTACAGTATATGTTCAGCGGCAAAGCGGCACACGCAGCGACGCCCTGGGGCGGACGCAGCGCGCTCGATGCGGTGGAGTTGATGAACATTGGCTGGAATTACCGGCGTGAGCATTTGCGCCTGCAACAACGTTCGCATTACGTCGTCATCAATGGCGGCGATCAACCGAATGTTGTGCCGTCGGCGGCGACGGTGTGGTATTTCTTCCGCGAATTGGATTATCCGAAAATCAAAGAGCTACACGAACTCGGCAACAAGATGGCGAACGCTGCTGCGATGATGACCGACACCACAGTCACGCAACGCATTGTCGGTTCCGCGTGGCCGAACCACTTCAATAAAACCATCGCCGAAACGCAGCAAAAAAACATCGAAGCCGTCGGCGTGCCAACGTGGGACGAAGCCGATCAAACGCTGGCCAAAGCGTTGCAAAAAGAAATCGGCGCGAAGGTGGATGGTTTGAAGAAGGAAATCCGCAAGTTGAATCCTCCACCCCAGGAACCGTCCGGCGGCGGCTCCGATGATGTCGGCGACATTTCGTGGAATGTGCCAATGACGTATTTGAATTATCCGGCGAACATTCCGGGGCTGCCCGGTCACAGTTGGGAAAACGCGATTGCGATGGCGACGCCGATTGCGCACAAAGGTTCGCTCGCGGGCGCGAAGGTGCAGGCGATGACCGCGCTGGATTTTCTGCTCAGCCCGGAGCTGGTCAAACAAGCGTGGGGCTACTTCAATGACGTGCAGACGAAAGACATGAAATATCAGCCGCTGATTGGCCCGAATGACAAACCCGCGATTGACCTCAACAAAGAAAAGATGGAGAAGTTTGCACCGGAACTGAAGAAGTTTTATTACGACCCGGCGAAGTACAAAACCTATCTGGAACAGCTTGGCATCAAGTATCCGACGGTCAGGGAAAATAAATGATGAAGCAGCCGGAACCGATCACCGTCCGTTGTCCGCAGTGCGCCGTCGTCATCGCAGGCGTCACCGCAGAAACGATGGTGTATTGCATCACGTGTCGCAAATGGTGTCGCGAAGTCGAAGCCGTGAAGAAGGCCGCTTCAATGGTGGCGACACCAGCACCACGACCACGCCGTCGTTATCGTTGTCATTAGTCAAAGGTCTTTGCTAAGCTTGTCCGCGCGAGGTGATGTATGTCAGCACTACCAAAATACAAATACACGTTGGAAGAATACCTGGAGATGGATCGCCAATCCGAATCACGTTTGGAATATTGGGACGGGGAAATTTTTGATATGGGTGGCGTGAACGAAGAACACGGCGAGATAGAAATTAACTTGGCGATTTATCTTGGGAGTCGTTTGAGAGAACGCGGCTGTCGCGTCTTTCCAGCCAATATTCGCATCAAAGTTCCCAGCCTGCCGCCGTATCGTTATGGCGATACCTCTGCTCTTTGCGGAACCGCGCATTTTGAAAAAATCGGTGGCGTGGATGTGCTGACGAATCCTGCGCTCATCATTGAAGTGTTATCTGAATCTACTGAAAGCTATGATCGCGGCCTTAAGTTTTCGCACTACAAATCTATTCCCAGCTTTTGCGAATATTTGCTGATAGCGCAGGAACTCCCGCACGTCACGCACTACGTCAAACAGGACGAGCGCGTTTGGAATCAACGCGAATACACCAACCTGGAGGACGTAGTGCAATTGGTTTCTGTCGGGTGCGAGATCACACTGCGAGAACTGTACGAAAACGTCACCTTCAAAGAAGCCAAACCCAAATTGCGTCCGCTGGAATAAGGCAATCACGCATTCCCAATATTTTTATTCCATTTGTTGTGGCGATACGCAGCAGCTAAAACTCAAACCGCAAGCGCACACGGGGGCGTTCGTCATCGCGCGGTGGCGGGTCGTCGGCGCGCGCGCGCAAGTCTTGCAGCAACGCGGCGCGACGCTCCTGCGCTAAGCGGCGACGTTCGTCTACATCGGCAATGGTGCGCAAATGGGCATCAATGACCGCCAGATAAATGCTGTCGCCTGTGTCGCTATAAATTTCTCTGGTCGCACGCAATTGGGACATTGCGTGACTTCTACGCTGCTCATCCGTCATACTACGCTTGTAATCGCTGCAAATGGATTTTTTCGTAGCGCATACCATACAGCGTCACGCGCGCTTGAGCAAATCTTCAACTTTAATCTTTAATTTAGAAGGGGGGGGCCAAACCATGAAAATTTTGACAGCCCAACAAATGCGCGACATTGATCAGATGACGGTCGAGAAAGCTGGCATCCCGTATGCCACGTTGATGGAAACCGCTGGCTCGCGCGTAGTCGAAGCGATCCTCGAACGCTACGGCGCAGTCGCAGGCAAAACGTTTCTCGTCATCTGCGGCAAAGGCAACAACGGCGGAGATGGAGCCGTCATTGCGCGCTTGCTGTGGATGCGCGGCGCGAAGGTCAACGTGTGTTTGTACAGCAAGCTCGAAGACAGCAAAGGCGATCCGCGCGCGAACTTTGAAGCCGTCAAAGAATTGACCAACGCCGGACAAGGCCCCGATGGCCGCGAAATTTTTTTCTCCGACGAAAGCCAGTCGTATGGGCCAAGCTGGAAAACCGAAGCGCCGTTTCCCTACCCCAACGCGCCCGATTTTATTGTGGATGCGCTGTTCGGCACCGGTTTGTCGCGTCCCGCACAAGGTGCGTTTCAGCAGGTCATTGAGCAAATCAATCGCCTGCGATCTGCGCCCAATTCCCGCGTCCAAGTCATCGCCGCCGACATTCCATCGGGCTTGCCTTCGGACGGCAGTCATCCGATTGGCCCGCACATCAAGGCCGATTTGACCGTCACGTTCACCGCGCCCAAGCTCGGCAACGTGCTGCCGCCGAATTGCTACGCGAACGGCGATTTGATTGTGGCGACGATTGGCACGCCGGGTTGGGTGTTGGAGGAATGCCCGGCGAACATTTTCCTCGTCGAAGAAAAGCAAATCAGCGATTGGTTGCAAGCCTCGCGGCGCGCGCCCGATGCGCACAAAGGTTCGGTCGGCGATGTGTTGCTGATCGCCGGAGCGCGGGGCAAAACGGGCGCAGCGGCATTGTCGGCGGAAGCGACATTACGCGCCGGAACAGGACTGGTGACCGTTGCGACTTCGCAATCGGCGCAAGCCTTGCTCGTCAATCAGGCACGCGCCGAAGTGATGACTGAAGCGTTGGCCGAAACTGTGAGCGGCGCGGTTTCGTCAGAAGCACTCGCACAAGCTTTGCAACTCGCGCACAACCGCACCGTCCTCGCGCTTGGCCCCGGCCTTTCGTCCAATGAAGACAGCACGCGCCGCTTCGTCACCGAATTCGTGCGGCAACGAACTGCGCCACTGCTCCTCGATGCCGATGGCTTGAACGCGCTCGCGCCCTGGCCGGACGGCTTGCGCGGCTCTGATGAACTACCGATCATCGTCACACCGCATCCGGGCGAGATGGCGCGCTTGACCCATAAAACCAAAGCCGAAGTCATCGCTGACCGCGCGGGCATCGCACGCGAACTCGCAATGAAACAACATTTGATCGTCGTGCTGAAAGGTTCGCGTTCGATCATCGCCGCGCCGGATGGTCGCGTGTTCGTGAATCCAACGGGCAATGCGGGAATGGCGACGGCAGGATCGGGCGATGTGTTGACCGGTTTGCTGGCGGGGCTGCTCGCGCAACGTCCGCAACCCACATTGGAAGCGGTGGTCGCAGGCGTTTACCTGCACGGTTTGGCAGGCGATCTGGCGGCCAACAAATTCGGTCTGCGCTCACTGATTGCGTCTGACATTACTAATCACATCAGTGAAGCGCTCCTGAAATTTGAACGATAGTCGGCGACTGGTGGCCTGCTGAAACCGACCACCGACCACCGACCACCGACCACCAATGAAAGAATTCATCACGCACTCCGCCGAAGAAACGTTTGAACTGGCGTACCAAATCGGCGAGCGATTGACGGAATCCGCAGTCTTCCTGCTCGAAGGCGATCTCGGCGCGGGCAAGACCGTCTTTGCGAAAGGCATTGCCGCCGGTCTGGACATTGACCCGGCAGACGTCAACAGCCCGACGTTCACGCTCGTCAACGTACACGAAGGTCGAATGCGGTTGTATCATCTCGATCTCTATCGGCTGGAAGGCGCGGTGGAAGAAGTCTACGCGCTCGGCCTGGACGAAATGCTGAGCGAAGCCAACGCGGTCGTGTTGATTGAGTGGGCAGAACGATTGGGCGTATTTCCAATTCCGAAGGCCACACGCATTCAGATTGTTGATGAAGGCGATGACGCGCGCCGCATTGTGATGACGTGATACGATTTGTCCCAAAGGAGTTTTTTATGTCTGTCGCTGTCGCCTCTGATTACACTGAAGCCGTTGCGCATTTGCCCATCGGCGCAAAGCTATTGGCCAAAGATGTGACGTGGGAGGAGTACGAACAATTGCTGAGCGAGCTTGGCCCGGCGTATTCCGTCCGCGTTTTTTATGATCGAGGAAGGATGGAAATTGTGTCCCCGAAACCAATCCACGAACGTCCTATCGAAATTCTGCATCGCTTGGTTATGGCCATCAGCGATCAGCTTGATATGGATATTGAATCGCTCGGCTCAACCACGCTGAAACGGCAGATGCGCGAAGCGGGTGCAGAACCGGATGCCAGTTTTTATGTGCAGAATGCAGCGATTATGCACGGCTATCTTGATCTCGACCTCGCACACGACCCGCCGCCGGATTTGGTGATCGAGAGCGATTACACGAGTTCTTCGCTCGACAAATTTGATATTTATGCGCGACTCGGCGTGCCCGAAATCTGGCGCGTCTTCAGCCAGCAAGTCAGCTTTTGGCATCTGCGCGGCAGCGATTACCTCGAAACGGAACACAGCCTCTCGTTTCCGTTCTTACCCGTGCAAATTCTCAATCAATATTTGGAGCAAGGGTTGATGAGCGGCGAACGCCGCGCTGCCAAAGCCTTTCGAGATTGGATCAAAACACAAACGGAGCAAGCATGAACCTACAAGACATTCGCTATTTGTTCGATTACACCAACTGGGCCAATCACCTGATCCTCGATGCCGCCGCAGCGGTCAGCGTCGAAGAGCAGATGCGGGATCGCGGCGTGAGCCATCAATCCCTACACGGCACGTTGCTGCACATGCTGTTTGCCGAATGGGTTTGGTTAGCGCGATGGAAAGGTAATTCGCCGTCCGCACCCTTGCGCGCGGAGGATTATCCCGACCTCGTTTCAATTCGTAATTACTGGCAACAAGTCGAAGTCGAGCGCGCGGAGTTTCTGGCAGGTTTGACCGACGAAGCTTTGCAAGCCAACCTGACCTACAAAGACATTGCGGGCAACGAGTATCACAACCCGCTCGGTCTGTTGATGCAACACTGCGTCAATCACGCCACGCTGCATCGCGGGCAAGTCGTGGCGATGATTCGTCAACTCGGCATCAAACCGCCCGCGACGGATTTTCTGTTTTTCTTTCGCCGCTGAAAGAGAGGCGTCAAGAGTTCAAGCTTTAGCTTGTGAGTTTTCGTTACCAACGCACAACCACGCTGAAGCGTGAACTCTTGACACCGCATCCCAACGCCTTCCGGTATGCACAAAATCACACTCGCACTCGCTGCCTTGTTGTTCGCCATTCTCTATCAAGCTGCGCCGCAACAAGCACAGACGAAAGACTTCGACCTGCTCATCAAAAACGGGCGCATCGTGGACGGCACAGGCAATCCGTGGTTTGCCGCCGACCTTGCCATCAAGAACGGGCGCATCGCCGACATTGGTCGCTTCGATGAAACCCGCGCCGCACGCATCATTGATGCTAACAACAACATCGTCGCGCCCGGTTTTATTGACGTTCACACACACATCGAAGGCGGCATCACGCGCTGGCCGACTGCCGAAAACTTTTTGCAGATGGGCGTGACATCAGTCGTAACGGGCAATTGCGGCAGTTCGGAATGGCCGCTCGGCGAATGGTTTCAGCGCCTCGAAAAAACCGGCGTGTCGCTCAACATTGCTTCGCTCGTCGGACACAACACAATTCGCCGCACCGGCATGAACGGCGACTTTGAGCGCGCGCCCACGACGGAAGAATTAAACCGCATGCGCGAACTGACCGCACAAGCGATGCGCGATGGTGCAGTCGGTTTGTCCACCGGCCTCGAATACGTTCCCGGCACGTACGCGAAGACCGATGAGATCGTCGCGCTTGCCAAAGTCGCTACCGAACACGGTGGCCTTTATGCGACGCACATGCGCAACGAAGATGCGACCGTTGAGCAATCCATTCAGGAATCGCTCGCGGTCGGCGCACAAGCCAACTGCCCTGTCCAGATTTCGCACTTCAAAATTTCCAGCCGCAGTCGCTGGGGCGCAAGCGCGATCACCGTCAAGATGGTCGCCGAAGCCCGCGCACGCGGACAACAAGTCACCGTAGATCAATATCTCTACCCCGCATCGAGCACTGGCATCGGCATTCTGTTTCCATCGTGGATTTTCGCGGACGGCAGGCTGAACGAACGCTTGCAGGACAAGCCCACGCGCGCACGCATCATCCGCGAGATGATCGAAAAAGCGAGGCAGGGCGGCTTTGCAGATTTCAGCTTCGCCTACGTTGCCAGCCATCGCGCGAACCCGAATTTCAACGGCAAGAATATTGCCGAAATTACGATGATGACACGCAAGCAATCCACCATCACGGCGCAGGCTGAACAAGCTATCGAAATCCTGCTGGCAGGCGGCGCGACAATGGTCTTGCAAAAAATGTCCGAAGCCGATGTCGAGCGCATTTTTCGTCAACCGTTCACGATGATCGCATCCGACGCAGGCGTGATTGAGGTGGCGAGCGACAGCGTTCCGCATCCACGCGGCTTCGGCAACAACGCGCGCGTGCTCAGCGAGTATGTGCGCCAACGCAAACTGGTTGGAGTTGAAGAAGCGATTCGCAAAATGACGTCGTTGCCCGCGCAAACGTTCAAGTTGTGGGATCGCGGTTTGTTGCGTCCGGGGATGGTGGCGGATGTGGTGATTTTGGACGAAAAGCGGGTCGCAGATCGCGCGACGTTTCAGCAGCCGAAGCAGTATCCGACGGGCATCGCGTTTGTGTTGGTCAATGGGCAAATCGTGATCGAACAAGGCAAGCATTCCGGCACGCGCGCGGGGCAGATTTTGCGCGCGCGTCAGGGCAAGTAGCGCGATTTGGCAAATCGCGCCACCTGTTTCTCCCGCAACATCTCAGCTCGGCTATTTGTCTTTTGAAACCAGGACAGCCAGGTCGCGTATGTGTTCTTCTGAAAACGGCGCTTGCAATTGCACGCTGTAACGATTGAGCAGCCACAGTTCCGGCAGCACTTCCGCAATCAATTCCCCACTCTCAAACACGCGCACCAGCGCACTTTCCGAAACAACTATCGCAACCGCTCGCGTCACTTTGGAAATCGAAGCGGCGGCGAAATGACGGCTGCCCAAGCCAAGCGGCAGTTCAATGCCCGAAGCCGTGGCATCCAGATAGCGACAAGCTGCGACGACGACGCCTTCATCTGAGATCACAAACGCGCCATCGAGTTGCGCCAGTTCCTTGAGCGTGCCGCGCAAATTCGCATCCGTGATGTGCCGTACGCTTTCGGGATGACCAGCAAGCGGATCGAGAATCAATGACCGCGAACGAGCCAACACGGCGGCGGCATCGCCAATGGTGAAAATCGTGCCAATGCGATGGCCTTCGCGGCCCTCACGCGCAATTTCAATGGCTAATTCCAGGGTCGGCTCAAGCGTCGCTTTACAACGCGCGTCGGTGCGCGCCCAAATTGTCTCGAACATTTGTGATCCTTCCTCCGGGGCGAGTGGTTTTGGCAAATAAGTACCAGGGCAAAATAATCCGGTGTGGCGTCGTAACGCGATTTGGTAAATCGCGGTGTTTTCTCAGCCGGAGCCAGCGATTTACCAAATCGCGTTACACCCGATTATTTCTGCCTGCCTGCTTATGTCCCCCGCCATCATTGCTTGCAAGCAGTATTCCGCACCGGAATGTGACGCCTTTGCACGCGGCCAATTGACCATATTGCCCCGCTCCCCGTGCGGCCCCCCCCCACCTCTGGCAGCACTTGGTTTTGGTATGCCGCTTGCAAAAAATCGGGTGGTGTATTTTTTCGTTCACCAAGCGATGTCATCCGTAAGGGAGGAAAGATTATGCAAACAGCAACGGTTATGGCAAAAGCCCACACGGCCCTCGAACCCAATTTGTGGCAAGAATTTCAGCGCGCCCTGGCTCACCGCCATTTTATCCGCGCGCTGGAATTAGCACGCCAACTGTCGGTGGATGAACAGCGTATTCGTGCGCTCCAACGCGAGGTAATGCGGCAATTTCTGGCGGAGTATCAGAACTTCGATGGAGCCAACCGACTTCAGGCTGAATATGGCCTGACCGCTGAGGAACTAACGGTCATGATGAATGAACTGCTTCAGGACAAAGAGTTGGAAACGCGGACAACATTTTCCTGGCACACAGGCAAGCCGGTCTATTTGAGCGTTGCCACTCAGATTCGCCGCTTCTTCACGGCCCAACTCGCCAGAGTACGACGACGCAAAATACGCTGGAAAATCAAGGAAGAGTGGCGGCAGTGGGCGGCGAGACTGCGCTCGTGGTTGGATCGCTTGGCCAATCCCGGACGTGGTCGAAGCTTCCTGCGTAAGGGCTTCGCCGGTTAATCCTGCTTTCTGAATTGATCGAGAGGAGTCGTTCATGTCGCGCGACGACGCCCGGAAACCATGAAAACGAACGTAACGCGATTTGCCAAATCGCGCTACCTTTTCTGAGGAGAAAATTATGGTTACTGCAACGTTTTTTCAACGCCCCGTCACACGCCAGCACGTGCTGCTCTACGGCGCACTGGGTGTCAGCTTGCTGCTGCTGGGGCTGCTTTCCGGGGCGGCAATGAATGCGCGCGGCTGGTGGCCGTTCGATAGTGGCGACAAAAACCAGGTACCGATGTATTTGGCTGCTGATCAGCGCGTTAATCAGGCCGTCACGCTCAACGCGGGCTTTTCCGCGGTCGCCAAAGCCGTCACCCCAGCGGTCGTCACCATCGAGACGCAGGCGCGCACACGCCCGCTGCAACAGATGCCGTATTTCCGCGATCCGTTTTTTGACTTCTTCCGATGGAATTGGCCCGATCAGTTCGATCAGGAGAATCCGCCACGCCGCACGCCGCGCAATCAGCCGGAGGGACGCGGTCGTCTGACGCCGCGTGGCATCGGGTCGGGCGTGATCGTCAGCCCGGATGGCTACATTCTGACCAACCATCACGTCGTCGAAGGCGCGGACAAAGTCGAAGTGTCGCTGAATGACTACCGTCGCTTCACGGCCAAAGTCGTCGGCAACGATGCGCCGAGCGACATCGCGGTGCTGAAGATTGAGCAAACCGGATTGCCCACCATTCCGCTCGGCGATTCGGCGCAGGTCGAAGTCGGGGATGTCGTGCTGGCGATTGGCAATCCGCTCGGCATCGGGCAAACCGTCACGATGGGCATTATCAGCGCCAAAGGCCGCTCGACGCGCAGTGGCAGCGGCAGCTACGAAGATTTCATTCAAACCGATGCGGCCATCAATCGCGGCAATTCGGGCGGCGCGCTCGTGAATTTGAAAGGCGAATTGATCGGCGTTCCGTCGCAGATTCTGTCGCAAACCGGCGGCAGCATCGGCATCGGCTTTGCCATTCCGACCGCGATGGCGCGCAACGTTATGGATCAATTGATTCGCACGGGCAAAGTCACGCGCGGCAAACTCGGCATCACGATCAGCCAGCTTGCGCCGGATATGGCAGAGCAGTTCGGCTACAAAGGCACGAAGGGCGCGTTGGTGCAGGAAGTCGAAGCCGGCCAACCGGCGGAACGCGCGGGCGTTAAAGCCGGAGACATCATTACGGAATTTCAAGGGCAACGCATTGACGACGATGTGCAGTTGCGTAACCTGGTCGCGCAAACAACGCCGGGGTCTTCGGTCAAATTCAAAGTCTGGCGCGACGGCGCAGAACGCGAATTGACCGCAACGTTGGCGGCGTTGGAGGCGACGACGGCCAGCAATCGCAGCGGCACTACACCCGATGCCGCAGGCAGTGTACTCGCCGGAGTACAGGTGGAAAATCTCACGCCCGAAACCACGCGCCGCTTGAACTTGCCCACGACGGCTCGCGGAGTTGTCATCACGTCGCTCGATGCCGACAGCAGTGCGGCTGCCGCCGGATTGCAACGCGGCGACGTGATCGAAGAGGTCAATCGCCAACCGGTGACCAACGTCAATGAATTCAACGCCGCGCTGCAAAAGGCAGGCAAGAAGAGCGCCTTGCTGCGGGTACGTCGCCCGGATGGCGCGCGGTTCATTGTCGTCAAACCGCAGGAATAACAGGGCAATAAAAATACGTTCAGAGTTCCAGCTTCAGCTTGCGGCAAGCAAACAAGCTGAAGCTGGAACTCTGAACGCTTTTTTATGGGGTGATTTTATTTGGCTACACAAACCTGGGCGGGACGCAGCATTTCATCGTTCCAACGATACCCGCGACGAAGTTCTTCCACGATGACACCTGATTCTTGTCCTGTGCCTTCGACCACGCTGATCGCTTCGTGCTGGGTGGGATCAAATCGTTTTCCCAGACTGGCAAAGGCCGTCACGCCTTGTGCGGCTAAGAGGTGGGTCAGTCGGCGGTAGATGGCTTGTACCCCTTCGTTGATGGCTTGCGATTCGGGCTGTGCAAAGGCCAGGGCGCGCTCGAAATCATCCACGACACTCAACAATTCCCCCAGCAATTCGCGCTTGCCCGCTTGCACGGCCTGGCTGCGTTCGCGTTTCGTGCGGCGGTGGTAGTTCGCAAAGTCGGCCAGGTTGCGGATCGCATTTTCATGCTCGCGTCGGAGTTCTTCGCGCAGTTGCGCGTTCTCCTGCTGCAAGCGCGCGGTTTCGTCGGCAGACGGATGAGTGGTCTGGGTTCCGTTCGTATGCTCCGCCACAATGCTAGTCATATCGCATCCCCTCTCCGGCACAACGGGAAAAAAAGAAGGCGCGAGAACCGCTTCCCGCGCCCCTGACTACGTGTGAGCCAACCGTTCCTGCACCTAATGCAAACCCAGCAGACAGACAAACCCTTCCCTAAAAACACGTCCCTGCTGGGGCGCGGCGCACACCGTAATCAATTTTTATACACGTCTTTGGCCCTCCACTATTTGACTTTGATTTCAATGGCGCGCGGTTGCGTTTCGGGGCGTTTCGGGAGCGTCAACCGCAGCAAGCCCTGCTCGAAAGTCGCGTTGACCTTGTTCGGATCAATAGTGGATGGCAGCGTGAAACTGCGCGAAAAAGCACCGTAGCTGCGCTCGACGCGGTGATAGCCTTCGCGCTTATCTTCGTGTTCCAGCCTGCGTTCCCCGGTCACGGTCAGCAGGTTGTTTTCCAGGTTCACTTTGATGTCCTGCTGATTCACGCCGGGTATTTCAAAGGTCATTTGAATGGTTTCCGGCGTTTCGTAAATGTCTACCGCCGGGGCCCAGGCCCCAGAGGCAATGTCCTCGTTACTGTAGCCGGAGAAGTTGCCACGAAAGAGTTGATTCATACGTTCCTGCAACCCCATTAACTCTTGAAATGGGTCTACACGTTTTAGCGAAGTTCCGAATGCCATAACAAATCTCCTTTGCGAAAAGTATTTGCCTCCCTGACGGAGGAACAAACCACCCAAATCATGTTCAAGTGTCGTGCCAAAGTGCTGTGAAGCGCGCCGAACAGCGTGGCCAGCGCGTTTACTGTGGGAAAACCTGCATCGGGCGGCGGCGGAGCAGGCCATGACAAGGATTCGGCAGGAACGGGCAAGGCTTTGTCTGTGGCAAGTTGGCAAAACCTGCCTGACCAACTTGTCATCGCCCCAAACTGTGAGGCAGGTTTGCACAGGGCGATTGTTCCAGCTTGCCACACTGTTCGGCCCTCCTGCACCACGAACTGCGCCGAAATCCAGCCCTGCGTGTTGTGGCACAGCATTCGCAAATTTCCCTGACCTGAAGCAACAGCTTCAGCCGCGCTCATTCGAGGCGCATTAATACTTCATCACGATAAAGGAGCTTATCAGGTATGACACAACTCAGACCGTTGCATGACCGCGTAGTCATTCGGCGCATTGAGGAACAGGATCAGAAAATTGGCGGCCTTTATATTCCCGACACGGCAAAAGAAAAGCCGCTGCAAGGCGAGGTCGTTGCCGTGGGTGATGGCCGCGTGCTGGAAAATGGACAGCGTCAATCGCTTGATCTCAAGGTCGGGGATCGCGTGCTGTTTGGCAAATACTCCGGCACCGAGATCAAACTGAACGACGAAGAACTGTTGATTTTGCGCGAGAGCGATGTGCTCGGCGTGGTCGAAGGAACAGAGAAGAAATTGTCTGCGCGCGCCTAAAGCCGCGTAACGCGATTTGCCAAATCGCGCCACGTTTTCTGGTGTAACGCGATTTGCCAAA
>CAZWAK010000018.1:40040-72638 GCA_964631865.1 uncultured Heliobacteriaceae bacterium
AAATCGCGCCACGTTTTCTGGTGTAACGCGATTTGCCAAATCGCGCCACGTTTTCTGGTGTAACGCGATTTGCCAAATCGCGCCACGTTTTCAAAGGAGAAAATCAGTATGGCAAAACAGGTAATTCTGGGAGAACAATCGCGTCAGGCCATTCTGGCGGGCGTGAACACATTGGCTGATGCGGTCAAAGTCACGCTCGGCCCCAAAGGACGCAACGTTGTCATTGATAAAAAATTCGGCTCGCCCGTGATTACGAAGGACGGCGTGACCGTCGCCAAAGAGATTGAACTACAGGACAAGCTGGGCAATACGGGTGCGCAAATGGTACGTGAAGTCGCGTCCAAGACAAACGATGTCGCGGGCGACGGCACCACGACCGCAACCGTGCTCGCACAAGCGATTTTCCGCGAAGGGTTGCGACTCATCGCGGCTGGGGCCAACCCCATGTCGTTGAAGCGTGGGATTGATCGCGCCACAACGGCGGTGGTAGACGAATTGAAAAACATCGCCAAGCCCGTCAAAGGCGATGCCATTGCACAGGTCGGGACGATTTCGGCCAATGGCGACCGTACTATCGGCGATTTGATTGCCGAAGCGATGGCCAAAGTGGGCAAGGACGGCGTCATCACGGTCGAAGAATCAAAGACCATGCATACGGAACTCGAAATCGTCGAAGGGATGCAGTTTGATCGCGGCTATGTCTCGCCCTACTTCGTCACCGACCCTGAACGGATGGAATGCGTGCTGGAAGATTGTCTGGTGCTGACGCACGAGAAAAAGATCAGCACGATGAAAGACCTGCTGCCGTTGCTCGAACAGGTGGCCAAGCTCGGCAAACCGCTGCTGGTGATTGCCGAAGAAGTCGAGGGCGAAGCGTTGGCCACGCTCGTTGTCAACAAGCTGCGCGGCACGTTGCAGGTGTGTGCGGTGAAAGCTCCGGCCTTTGGTGATCGTCGCAAAGCGATGCTCCAGGACATTGCGATCCTGACCGGCGGCAAGGCCATCACCGAAGACCTTGGCATGAAGCTCGACAATCTGAAACTCGAAGATTTGGGTCGTGCCAAACGGGTCGTCGTGGACAAGGACAACACCACGATTGTCGAAGGCGCAGGCAAGAAGGCCGAGATCATGGGGCGCGTCAACACGATCCGCAAACAGATTGAAGAAACGACCAGCGATTACGACCGCGAGAAACTGCAAGAGCGGTTGGCCAAGCTCGCCGGCGGCGTGGCCGTCATCAAAGTCGGCGCGGCGACTGAGACCGAACTCAAAGAAAAGAAAGCCCGCGTCGAAGACGCCATGCACGCCACCAAAGCCGCCGTCGAAGAAGGCATCGTGCCCGGCGGCGGCGTCTCCTTCATTCGTGCGCAAAAGGCGATTCAGGCACTGAAATTTGAGGACGAAGACGAGCAGTCCGGTGCGAACATCGTCAAGCGCGCGTTGGAAGAACCGTTGCGGATGATTGCCGTGAACGCCGGTCACGAAGGCTCCATCGTGATCGAAAAAGTGCGGGCGAATCATCAGGTCAGCTATGGCTTCAATGCCGCCACCGAAGAATATCAAGACCTGTATCAGGCGGGCGTCATTGATCCGGTGAAGGTGTCGCGCACGGCCCTGCAAAATGCGACGTCGGTGGCCGGGCTGATGTTGACGACGGAAGCGGTGGTGTCGGAGTTGCCGGAGAAGAAAGCGGCTTCGGCTCCGCATCCGCCGGAGATGGATTACTAAAAACTGAAGGTAGCGCGATTTGCTAAATCGCCGTGTTTTGCCGAGAGACGCGCGCGATTTGGCAAATCGCAACACAGTCAATCGGCGCTGCTTGTTGGCAGTTTGTATCTCTCCAATTTGCGATACAGCGTGCGGCGGTCAATGCCGAGAATTTCCGCTGCACGCATGTGATTGCCTTGCGTTTCTTCCAAAATTCGCAGGATGTGTCGCCGCTCGACCTCCTCCAGCATCCGGCCTTCGCCCACCGGTTCTACTGCGCCTTTGCTGCTGACCATGCCGCTCAAATGCAGCGGCAAATCCGCAATCGTCAACGTCGGCCCCAGGCCAATCGCCATTGCATATTCGACCGCGTTCTGCAATTCGCGCACATTCCCCGGCCAGTCGTACCCGATCAACAAACGCAACGCTTCGTTGGAAAAATGGCGCGGCTCCTGCTTGTTTTCAGCAGCGGCGCGTTGCAGGAAATGGTCAATCAGCAGCGGGATGTCTTCGCGCCGGTCGCGCAATTCGGGCAGATAAATGCCCACGACATTGAGCCGATAATACAGGTCTTCGCGGAACTCGCCCCGCTTCACCGCTTCTGCAATGTTCTGATTCGTGGCCGCGATGATGCGCACATCTACTTCAATGTTTTCGCGCGCCCCCACACGACGAACAACGCGCTCCTGCAACGCACGCAGCAACTTGGTTTGCAGTTCGGGCTTGAGCGATTGCACTTCATCCAAGAACAACGTGCCGCCGTGCGCCGTCTCGAACAATCCTTTTTTCGTTTCGCCTGCGCCCGTGAACGCACCTTTCTGATGCCCGAACAATTCCGACTCGACCAAATCATCAGGCAGCGCGCCGCAGTTAATGTCTACGAGCGGTTTCTGTGCGCGTGGGCTGTTGTAATGAATCGCCCGCGCGACCAATTCTTTGCCTGTGCCGGTGCGGCCTTGAATCAGGATGGTTGTGTTGGTTGGAGCCACACGCTCGATGATGGAATAAACGCGCTGCATCGCGGCAGATTTGCCGATGATCCGGCTGAACTGATAGCGGTCGCGCACCTGCGATTCAAGCTGCGTGACGCGCGTGCGCAGGGTGCGACGTTCGAGCGCGCGTTCGATGCTCATCTGCGAGTCGGCCAATTGCAGCGGCTTGCTCAAGTAATCTTCCGCGCCGCGCCGCATCGCTTCGACCGCCGAATCAATCGAGCTGAACGCCGTCATCATAATTACAATGGTCGCGGGATAGCGCGTCTTCACTTCGGCGAGCAACGCCAGTCCGTCCAAATCCGGCATGTGAATGTCGGTCAGCACAACATCCGGCGGCGCGTCATCCAACAACGCCAGCGCCCCACGCCCATCGCTGGCCGTTGTCACGTCGTAGCCCACGCGACCGAGAAAGCGCGCGAGGGTATCGCGCAGATGCGCGTCATCTTCCACAATCAACACCTGATATTTTTTGTTCGTCGTCTCGTTCATATCGTTTGCGGGGGCAGGGCGGCAAGCGTGATGGCTCCGCCCTGGCGCGCTGGAAAAGCGGCGGGAAGCGTCACGATAAAACGCGCGCCGTCGTCGGTGTTCTCGGCACTGATGCGCCCACGATGTCCTTCGATAATTTGCCGCGTGATGGCCAGCCCCAAGCCCGTGCCGCCTTCGTGACTGCGCGTCGTGAAGAAGAAATCAAAAAGCCTACCCGTCGCTTCCGCAGCAATGCCGGGGCCAGTGTCCGCGACGACGAGCGCAACGGCTTTGGCTTCCTGCTCCTGACTTTCTGCCGCACGAATCTGCAACGCCAATCGCCCGCCCTGCTTCATCGCCTGCATCGCATTGGTCAGCAGGTTCAGTAAGACTTGCTGCAACTGATTGCGGTCGCCCCATACGGGCGGCGTGTTTGGCTCCGCTGTCAGCGCGGCTTCAATGCGCGCTTTGCGCAGCTCATAGCGCATCAGCTCCAGCGTTTCCTGCGCGAGTTGCGCCAGATCAACTTCGGCAAATTGCGCGGGCGTCTGGCGCACAAAATTCAGCAAACCGCGCAACATCTCGGTCACGCGCCGTACTTGTGTGACAATCTTGACGAGTTCCGCATCGGTCTGCGTGCCCGGTTCAAAGTCGAGCCGCAACATCTCGGCAATGTTGGCCACGACACTGAGCGGCGTAGCCACTTCGTGCGCCACGGCGGACACCATTTGCCCGGCGAGTGACATGCGTTCCGCCTGCATCAGATGCCGCTCAATCACCCGCTCGCGCGTGATGTCGCGGATGGCATGCACAAACCCGACCGCGCCGCTGTCAGGATCATTCACACGACTCACGCGCAGATTCAGCACGCGGTCTTGCGCCCGATTCAGCAACTCATCTTCGACGACGCTTTCCTGCGGAGCCAGCATTGCGTGCGGACAAGGTTTGCCTGCCGCCAGCAACGAATGACAGGTATCGCCGATGACGTCTACCGGCGCGCGATGGAAGAGTTGCCGCACGGCATCATTCGCTTGCGTGATCGTCCCGCGCGCATCGGTCACCACAATCGCATCGCGGATGGCATTGAACGTAGATTCGAGCAACGCCTGTGCGCGCCGCGTTTCGGTCAACAATTCGCCCTGCCCGCGCAGGGCCGCTTCGAGCAGCGCGGTGCGTTCGGTGTTGTCGTTTTCTAACGAATGATTTTTTTCCGCCATTGCATTGTTCCTGAGCAGCGAAAGAATATGCTGTCTACCAGCAAGACCTCAAGTCAGGAAGAAACACCTTCGGGGAGGCAAGTGGTTGGTTTGAGGAAAACGGCGGGCGAAGAATCCGAGTAGCAGGCTGAAAAGCAATTCGTCTATGTTGCGCGGGGCAGAGATCAAGGGGCACTGGCTTCGATTTTGAAATACAAAATTCGCCCACAGTTTTCGCATTCGTAAATCTGGTCGCCACGCCGGATGTCGTTGAAGGCTTGCGGGCGAATCGAGATGCGACAGGCCGTACAGGAATAATCGCGCGCTTCGGCTAAAGCCAGCCCGGACTTCAAACGTGCGACGCGCTCGTACGTGGCGCGCGTACCGGGCATGAGTTGCCCGATGAGCGTAGCGCGCGTCGCCGTCAAAGTAGCTAGTTTCTCTTCGTCAGCTTTGACGGCAGCAACCATCTCGGCAATTTGCTGATCCACTTCCGCGCGCCTGGCTTCGATGGCGGGCGAACGTTCGTTGACTTGCGCTTCGAGCTTTTCGATTTTTTCCATCAGCTTGAGGATTTCGGTTTCCATCGTGCTGATGGTCTTTTTGGTCGCATCCACTTCGCGGATGGCCGTCGTATACTGCTTTTCGTTCGTCACTTTCGTCAAATCCGTCTTGAATTTCTCGTGCTTCGTCTGCTCGGCGGCGACTTCGGCTTCGAGTTGCCGCCGCTGCGCCGAAGCTTCGTCCAACTCGGCTTTGAGCGTCAGAAATTCCTGCACGGAGGCGGCGAAGTTTTCTTCGATGGCAGCGCGGCGCGCGGGCAGCCCAGCGACTTCCGCGTGGCAGCGCTTGATTTCAGTATCGGTTTCTTGCAGCGAAATTAAGAGGCCTAGTTCTGCGATCAAGGGGCGTTCTCCTCGGAAAAACCAACAGGCCGTAACCTGCGCGGTTGCGGTCGGGAATTGTTATCAGTAAGCTCGTAAAGTTTGAGAACCGCGAGTGCAACAAAAATAATCACACAGGTACTTGCGTTTGTCCATTGCCCGCGCCAAATGAGGCGCTAAAGAGAAAGGAAGTCGCGGCCCCCGACCACCGATCACCGACCACCGACCACCAATTACTTATGAGCACTTATCCCAATTCATCGCAACTTTTCGCGCGTGCCAAACAGGTCATTCCCGGCGGCGTCAACAGCCCGGTGCGCGCCTTTCGCGGCGTCGGCGGCACACCATTGTTCATTAAATCCGCGCGCGGCTGTTTTCTCTACGACGCCGACGGGCGCGAATACATTGATTACGTTGGCTCGTGGGGGCCGATGATTTTAGGCCACGCGCAGCCCGACATCATCGCCGCGATTCAGGAAGCTGCGACGCGCGGCACGAGCTACGGCGCACCGACCGAACTCGAAATCGAATTGGCGGAGGAAGTCATCGCGGCGTTTCCTTCGATTGAAAAACTGCGGCTGACGTCGAGCGGAACCGAAGCAACAATGTCGGCCTTGCGCGTCGCACGCGGCTACACGGGGCGCGCGAAGATTGTGAAGTTCGAAGGCTGCTATCACGGACACGGCGACAGCTTACTGGTCAAAGCCGGTTCCGGCGTCGCCACGCTCGGTCTGCCCGATTCGCCCGGCGTGCTGCCCGAAGTGGCGAGCAACACGATCACGGTTCCGTTCAATGATGTCGCGGCATTGGAAAACGTTTTTGATGCAGTCGGCTCCGACATCGCCGCCGTCATCATCGAACCCGTCGTCGGCAACATGGGCTGCGTGCCGCCGCGTGAAGGCTATTTGCAAGCCGTGCGCGCGATCACGGCCAAGCACGGCGCGGTCTTGATCTTCGATGAAGTAATGACGGGCTTTCGCGTCGCGCGTGGCGGCGCACAGGAGTTGTACAGCATTGACGCGGATATGACGACACTCGGCAAAATCATCGGCGGCGGCTTGCCGGTCGGCGCGTTCGGCGGCAAAGGCGCGATTATGGATTGCGTCGCGCCCGTCGGCCCGGTCTATCAGGCCGGCACGCTGTCGGGCAATCCGTTAGCCGTGACCGCAGGCTTGACGCAATTGCGTTTGCTGAAGAACCCGGAAGTTTATGTGCAACTCGAACGCGCGACGAAACGCCTGGTCGAAGGCTTTGGCGAAGCCGCCACCGAAGCCGATATCGCCACCGTCAGCAATCGCGTTGGTTCGATGTGTACGATGTTTTTTACGAACGAAGAAGTCGTAGATTGGACAACTGCGGCGAAGAGTGATCGCGCGGCGTTTGGACGCTTCTTTCACGCGATGCTGGACGAAGGCGTGTATCTCGCGCCATCGCAATTTGAAGCGGCGTTCGTGTCGTTTGCGCACAGCGACGAAATTATTGAACGCACGATTGCGGCGGCTCGGAAAGCGTTTGCGAAGGTGTGATGGCTACGAGATGCTTTGCCACAGTTCGGCAGGAACGAAGCGGGCAAGGTGACGAACGTTCGTTGTTGCAATGACAAAATCGGGAACGCCCAGCGTAGCGGCTTGCGCGGCGAGAATGCAATCGCCGTCAATGTTTTTGTCGTGCGCGGTTTGTTGGCCTTGCTGGCGCGCATCGGCCCAGAATTGGGCAGCCTGCCGCATTGCGGGCGTAGTGAGGGGCAGATATTCGACGGTGGCGATAAACCTGTCCAGATGCGCGAGACCCCTTATTTTATTGGCTCGCAACAGTTCGCGCCGCACTTCGTAATCGGCAATTTCAGGAACAACAATGCGTCGTCCAGCGGTAATTAGCGATTGCATCCAGCGCTTGCAATCATTGGACAGCGGCGAAAGTTTCGGGGCGGAAACTAGGCCGAGCGGCCCTGTATCCAGCAGGACTACCGTGCTCACCATGAAATGCCTTTCATTTCGGGCGGAAACAATTTCCGTTCCGAAAGACGATCCTCGTCCAGCATTTTCAGTAACTCATCATCATACTCTTCATCCGAGTTTTCATCTTCATCAATCCACGATTGCAACAAGGCAACCGCTTTCTCACGTCGCTCCTGTTCTGCTTCGGAAATATGTTCTTCCAGCACCTGCGTGGCATATTGATCAGGTGAAATGCCGTTGCGCGCAGATTCAATCTTCACGCGCGTTGCTAATTCAGAATCTATCGTCAAAATCATAACTCACCTCCTGCCTACAATAGCTCAGCAATCGGCGTGTGCTGCAAACCTTGCGATTCGGCGACGGCTTCGTAGGTCAAATGGCCTTGATAGGTGTTCACGCCGTTTTGCAAATTCTTGTCCTTCGCAATCGCGTCCTTGAAGCCTTTGTTGGCCAGCTTCAGCGCGTAGGGCAACGTCGCGTTTGTCAGCGCAAATGTTGACGTGCGCGGCACAGCGCCGGGCATGTTCGTGACGCAATAATGCAGCACGTCGTCCACGTAATAGGTTGGATTGCTGTGCGTCGTTGGGCGCGTGGTTTCGATGCAACCGCCTTGATCTACGGCAACATCTACGATGACTGCACCTTTGTGCATCGTCTTGAGCATATCGCGCGTGACCAGTTTTGGAGCCGAACCGCCGGGAATCAGCACGCCGCCGATGACCAAATCTGCGTTCGCAATCGCTTCCTGCACGGTGTACGGATTCGACGCGAGCGTGCGAATCTTGGCTCCAAAAATATCGTCCAGATAACGCAAGCGATCTAAATTTTTATCCAGTACGTGAACATTCGCGCCCAAGCCCACAGCCATTTTCAGCGCGTTCACACCGACGACGCCGCCGCCCACGACCACCGTTTTCGCAGGCAGCACGCCCGGCACGCCGCCCATCAACACGCCGCGTCCGCCTTCGGATTTTTGCAGGTAATGCGCGCCGATTTGCACCGACATTCTGCCCGCCACTTCAGACATCGGGCCAAGCAATGGCAGATGGCCTTCGTCGTTCGTGATGGTTTCATACGCGACGCCCGTGACTTTGCGGTCGAGCATGACTTGCGTCAGGGTCGGGTCAGGCGCGAGGTGCAAATACGTGAAGAGCAACTGGCCTTCGCGCATTCGCGTGTATTCCGGGCCGACGGGTTCTTTGACTTTGACGATCATGTCGGCGCGTTCCCAGATTTCATCGGCAGACACGACGATTTCGCCGAGCGCGCCGCGATATTGTTCGTCCGGGATGCCACTGCCTTCGCCCGCATCTTGTTCGACGAGGATCGTGTGACCGGCATCGTGTAAGGTTTTCACTCCAGCAGGCGTCAAGCCCACGCGCGCTTCTTTGTCTTTGATTTCTTTGGGTAGCCCGATAATAATATTTGCTCCTGTGGTTTGTCGTTTGCCTTTTGTGGTTTGTCGTTTCTTTCTTTTCACCACCGCTACGCCGCCCAAAACTGCCAACCGACAACCGACTAAATTTCTACTTCATCAATCTGCGCTTTTTGCAGCTTGCCGCTGTAGTCCACGTAAATGGATTTCCACTCGCTGAAGATGTCGAGTGACGACGCCATCGCGCCTTCGCGGTGGCCGTTGCCGGTAGCTTTCGTGCCGCCGAACGGCAGGTGGACTTCCGCGCCAATCGTCGCCGAGTTCACGTAGAAAATGCCCGTGTTCATGCGCTCCATCGCGTGAAACGCGCGGTTCACGTCTGCCGTGTAGATCGAAGACGACAAGCCATATTTCACGCCGTTACCAATCTCAATCGCATCGTCCAAATCGCGGCACGGAATCACGCTGACGACCGGGCCGAAGATTTCTTCCTGCGCGATGCGCATCGTCGGCGCGACATCGGTGAAGATTGTCGGCTCGATGAAGTAGCCGTACATATAATCGCCTTCGAGCATCAGTTTGCCGCCGTGATGCAGCTTCGCGCCTTCCTGCTTGCCGATCAAAATGTAGTTATAAATCTTCTCGACGGCTTTTTTGTTGATGACCGGGCCAACGTCCACGCTTTCATTCAAGCCGTTTCCGATGCGCAAGGTTTTCGCGCGCTCGGTCAATTTCTCGACGAATTTTTTGTAGACTTTTTTATGCACGACCAGCCGCGACGAAGCGGTGCAACGCTGTCCCGACGTGCCGAACGCGCCCCAGACAGCACCTTCGGCGGCGAGGTCGAGGTCGGCGTCTTCCATAATCATAATCACGTTTTTGCCGCCCATTTCGAGCGCACAAATCTTGCCCGTGCGCGCGGCGTTTTCGGCAACTGTCGTGCCCGTTGCAGTCGAACCGGTGAACGACACGAGCCGCACCGCATCGTGCGACGTGAGCGGTGCGCCTGCTTCTGGCCCCGTGCCGCAGACGATGTTCACAACGCCCGGCGGCAACCCCGCTTCTTCCAAAACCTTGACCAGATTGATCGTCGAAAGCGGCGTGTCTTCGGCGGGTTTGATGACGAGCGTGTTGCCGCAAATCAATGCCTGCATCATCTTCCAAGACGGTATCGCCATAGGGAAATTCGACGGCGTGATGAGCGAACAAACGCCAATCGGTTGCCGCACGCACATCGCAAATTTGTGCGGCATCTCCGAAGGCGTCGTGTAGCCGTGCAAACGACGACCTTCGCCCGCCGTGTAAAACGTCATGTCAATCGCTTCCTGCACATCGCCGCGCGCTTCTTTCAGCACTTTGCCCATCTCGCGCGTCATGTCCTGCGCGAACTTTTCTTTGCGCTGCATCAGGAGTTCGCCCGCGCGATAGAGGATTTCGGCGCGTTTCGGCGCAGGCACAGCTTTCCAACGCGGCAAAGCTTCCTGCGCGGCATTGATCGCGGCATCAACGTCTTCACTTGTCGAAGCCGGAAAACGTCCGACGACCTCGCGCGTGTTCGCCGGATTGAGGTTGTCCATCATTTGGCCGCTCGCGGGTTTGACCCACTGACCGCCGATATAATTTTTGTACGTCTGAACTTTGATTGCTGCTTTTGCCATAAGAGATTGGAGATTGAAGATTGGAAATTTGAGATAGGGGCGGGATCAGGAATTGGTGCGCGGCGATTCGAGGTGGCTCTGCAATTTCAAATTTCAAAGTTGAAATCTGCGACGCGGCTTTGTGACATTCCACGCAACTCACTCTGGCATCGCGCCATTTCAGCGGATGCTTGCGCTGGGCTTCCAACGCATCCATCGTTTCGGGCCGATGGCATTTCAAACAATCGTCGCGCGATTTGGTCGTTTGATGTTCGGGAATGCGAGCCGACATCGCGGGAATCCGACTGCGTGTGGAAAGCAAATACAACCCACCGACAACGACGATCACAATAGCGATGAAGAGGAAGTCTCGTGATTTTAGTTTCATTGGAGGCGCTCGCTTCTGTAACGAAGCAGCAATCTAACAGAGGCGTGAAATGAGGTCAAATCAGCATTTAGCGTGAGGTGGAAAGTATTTTTTCAGCCATTCTCCATTGGAAAAAACCGAACCTCTCCCCGCGCCTTACGGGCGCGCATTCTTCCTTCTTCCTTTTTCATTATTCATTGTTTCCAGAGGGGTTCCCCGCCAAACAATGAATAATGAAAAAGGAAGAAGGAAGAATGTCGTGGCTATCGTTCCCAATTGAGAATGGCTGGTATTGTTTACCGCAAAGAAACCGAGTTGATTGTGGCTTTTTGCTCCTTTGTCTCGTTGCGGTAAAAATCGCAACGAGCTACAACATTTGTTCCGCAATCTCGACGCGCAACAACGAGCGCACGTTTTCGATTTGATTTGCCACGGAAACCTGCGTCGAACTGGCGAATAACAAACCGACCGCCACGTTGTCCGCTGTCGTCAGCAACGCGCCGGAATCGCCGCCCGCGCTCATCTTCGTCGTCAGAATCTGATCCTGAAAGCGCGCCACCTGCCCCGTGTGATAATTCACATCCACCGTCGCATTCACCACCGTAATGCGCCCCGTCGTGAAGCCCGTCGTGCGCCCGGTTTTCTTCACCACTGTGCCGACCGTCACCGCCGCTTTCCTGCGCCAGCCGCGCAATTGGCCAATCCATTTGATCCCGCCCGCCACCGAGCGAAACGGTACGGTCGCAATCGCCGCGTCTACCAGGTTGTACTGCGCGTCCAACGCCACGCCCGGCGCGAATTGAATCGGGACATACCGCGCCAAACGGCCAATGCGATCACGCGGAATCAAGCCGCCGTCAATGCGCCCCGGCTGCAAAATCGAATCGCCGAGGTTGGCGACGTTGCTGTTGGCCAGAATGTGATTGTTGCTGAGGATGTAATAGCGCCCCGGCATCCCCACGCCCACGCGCGGCGGAGAGATGGCACTATCCGGCATCAGGTCATAGACGCACGCGCCAATCGTGCCGGCGGTCACGTTCCGATGCCCGACGCTGAGACCGCCCGTGATCGGACGCACGCGGTATTTGCGCATTTTGATGTCCAACCGTTGGAGCCTGCGCTTGAATGCTTTGCGCTGCCGCCGCAGGTAGTCCTCCAAAAGCGGATCGGTGTCGTCATCGAGAATCGGATCGGTATCGTCGTCTAAAATCGGGTCGGTGTCATCGTCCAGAATCGGATCAGTATCGTCATCGAGGATGGGGTCAGTGTCATCGTCCAAAATCGGATCGGTGTCGTCGTCCAGAATCGGATCGGTGTCCGAAGCGAACAAATGCCCGACGGTCAGCACATCGGTTTGGACGTTTTGCAATTTGGCGGGGATCAACGACGCTTTGTCCAAATCTTCTTTGGCCACTTTGTGCGTCACCAACACCACCAACGCAGGTTCGCCGGTCGGCAATCCGTTCTTCCACTTGACGCCCGCGCCCACGCCCACCACGTTGGGCACGGCTTTGCCGAGCAAGGCGGCGACGGCTTGGGGATGAATTTTGGCGATGGCTTTGGCCGCCGCTTCGGGGAGAATCATTTTGGCTTCATCTTGTTTCATGCAACGTTCCTCCAGGTTAGGGTTGGTCTTCGATGCTCAGAACTCCAATCTCCTCGACATCTACGTCATAGCCTTCAAGCTGCGTCGGAATGAGGTCAGCGGGCAACAAGGCAGACGGTGAAAGTTTGCGACGCACCAACACTTTGATGACCGTTTGCCCGCGCCGCGCGCCAATCCCGACGCCAATCACATTGGGCAACCGCAACAAACTCGCCGCATATTTTTCTTTCACGTCCTCGATGCGCATGGAATTCCTCTGTGCATGACTTAAAGATGAAAAATTCGCGCTCATGTTAGTACCGTTGCCCGCCGCATCAAAAAAAAAAATAGCTTCTCCCTGGGAGCGCACGCGGCCCGCGTGCTAGGCGTGAGGGACGAATCACTTGTCTGGCAACGAATCTGTTCCCGCAGGCTTCAGCACGCGGGCCGCGTGCGCTCCCAGGAAAAAAACAAAAATATCGTTTCGGTTGCGCCGGGAATTTGATATATCTCTGCGCGAACCGCACGTGCATTATCATTCAGAATCAGAGGTAACACATGACTCGTCCCCAAGTGTACTGGATTTGCCTTTGTCTTTGCTTCGGTTGGTGGGGCAGCGACGCCAGACCGCAAACGCAAACGCCCGCGCGCGCGCCGCTGCAAACGCTCGTCAATCAACTCATCGAAGCCGCTGCGCCCGAAGCCAGCCAAGCTCTGCTAAACGCCAATGCCAGCGCGAACCCATCCGAACTGGCACAAGCCTTGATCGCCGAAGGACGCAAACGACGCGACACGAACAAAACCCAAGCCACTACGGCCTTCCGCCTGGCCGCGGCCATCGCACGAAAAGCCCAGGACTCCGAGAACGAAGCCAATGCGTATTACAATTGGGGCAATCTGACCTCGACGCTCGGCGATTACAAATTGGCGTTGGAATATTTGGAGCAAAGCCTCGCGCTGCGGCGCAAGTTGCCCGATCAAGTCGAATTGGCCAAAGTGCTGAACAATCTGGCCGCGATGTGCCAGCATCTGGGGCTGTATCATCGCGCGCTGGCGGCCTACGAAGAAACGCTGCCCCTCAAGCAACAAGCGTTGCAAGCCAATCCGACAGACGCGACGTTGAAAAGCAGTCTCGCAAATTCATTGGTCAGCGTTGGCCGTCTCTACCGGGTGTTAGGCAAATATCCGTTGGCGCTTCAACACACCACGCGCGGGTTGCAAATTTATCGAGAACTCGACAACAAGCCGTTGGTGGCGAGCGCGCTGAACGAGCAAGGCTATGCGCATTTCGAGATGGGCGAACCGAAACAAGCGTTGGCCTGTTTTCAGCAAGCCCTGACGCACGTCAACGCCGCGTCTGAGCCAAGAGCGCAATTGCTGAACAATTTGGGACAGGTGTATTTGCAACTCGGTCAATTCCCCGAAGCGTTGGAAGCCTGTCAGGAAAGCTTGCGTTTGCGCGAGGCGCTGGGGCAGTCGGAAAAAATCGGGCGCACCAAGTGGCATCTGGCGAGCATTTTTCTCGCGCAAAAAAACTATGCCGAAGCGTTGCAGTTCGCCGACGCTGCCGCCGAGATCGCGCGGGCCAATTCCGCCGAAGACTACTGGAAAGCGCGCACGATTGCCGGACGCGCGCGCTGGCAGCAAAAACAATTCGAGGCCGCGCGTCAATGCTTCGCCGACGCCATCAACGCGATTGAGCAATTGCGCACGCAAGCCGATATTTCGCCCGACATCAAGCAGCGTTATTTTGAAAACAAGGTCGCGCCGTATTTGGCGATGGTGGAGGTCTTCGTCGCGCAAGCCCAGTTCCCGCAGGCGCTCGCGTATGCCGAACGAACCAAGGCCCGCGTGCTGCTCGACCTGATGGCGCGTCAGAGCGACACCGCGTCAGCGCCTGTCGCCGCGCTCAACGCCGCGCCAACCTTCACGCTGACCGCAGCGGAATCGTTGATCCCCGACGCGCGCACGGCGTTGTTGGAGTTCATCGTCGCGGAAGAAAACGTATATCTCTTCGTGCTGCACCGCGCGGCGGCGACTGCGCCCATCGAGTTGCGCGTCATTCCGCTGGCGCTGCGCAAACCGCAATTGACCGAGTTGGTCACGAGCTTTCGGCGCGCGCTGGCCGAACGTCAATTGACGTTCAGAACTTCTGCCACGACGTTGTATCAACAGTTGCTCCAACCCGCGCAGGAATTTCTGAAAAGCAAAACATCACTCGTGATTGTGCCCGACAGCGTGTTGTGGGAACTGCCTTTTCAAGCGTTGATGCCTGCGCCGGAGCAGTTTTTGCTCGAAGATCACACCATCGCCTACGCGCCGTCGCTCACGGTGCTGCGCGAACTGACGCAACGCCAAGCCGCCGTCACAAACAAAGCCACAACCTTGCTCGCCTTTGGCAATCCAACGCTGCCGCCGGAGTTGAGCGCGAATTTACCGGCGCTGCCGCAAGCCGAAAAACAAGTGCGTCAATTGGGCACGTTGTTCGGCGCGACGACCAGCAAAATTTATCTCGGCGCGGAAGCTTCCGAACAACGCTTCAAAGCCGAGGCTGCCAACTACACAATCCTCAATCTGGCCACGCACGGCATCTTTGACAATCAAACGCCAATGGCTTCGCGCTTGCTCCTGGCCGCTTCTCAGCAAGACGACGGCGCGTTGGAAGCGCACGAAATTATGCGGTTGAAATTGCCAGCGCAACTCGTCGTGCTGTCCGCGTGTGAAACGGCGCGCGGCTACATCGGGCCGGGCGAAGGTTTGATCGGTTTGACGTGGGCGTTTTTGCAGGCCGGTGTGCCGACCGTCGTCGTCAGCCAATGGCAAGTGCGCGAGGACACGACGGCACAACTGATGCAGTCGTTTTATCAGCGCCTCACGACCTCAACGACAACTGCGACGCGGGCAGAAGCCCTGCGACAAGCGGCGCTGGGCGTCAGGAAAGACGCGCGCTACGGGCATCCGTTTTATTGGGCGGGATTCGTGCTCGTGGGCAAGGGACGTTAGCCGGGTTCATTGGAAATCCGCGCATTGGCGATACTAAACAGTCAGGGCGCGCGCAGTCTGTCATTCTCTATTCTCCATTCTTTGACAGCGAGGCAAGCTGCTGCGATCCATTGCTTCCAGCCTAAGAATGAAGAATAGAGAATAGAGAATGGAGAATGCTGAAGGGTCTGTTTCCTGACACGATTTACGCCCCGAGACGCTGTCTCAACTCTAGCCATCCACGATAACCTTGATCCCGGCGTGCAGCGAATGCGCGCGAATTTTGTCGAGCACATCAATTGCCAACGCCAGCGCGCGACGGCCATCGGCTCCCGTGACAACTGGTTGTGTGTGTTGTTGCACGGCGGCGATGAAGGCTTCGATTTCGGCCAGCAACGGCTCGCGGTTGGCGACAGTCAAGGGCTGTGCGACGATTTCCGGGCGCGGGCTGCCGGGCGCGGGCGGAATCAATTTGCATTGCAACACCTGCTGCTCGGCGTAATCGAGCGAATAATATTCATGGGGCTGAAACACACGCAGCTTGCGCATGCGCTCGCCTGAAACGCGACTCGCCGTGATGTTCGCCACCGCGCCATTCGCAAACTCGACACGCGCATTCGCCAAATCAATTTTCGGCGTCAGAATCGGAATCCCAACGGCATCGAGCTTCACGACTTCGCTCGACACCAGCGACGCGATGATGTCGAGTTCATGCACCATCAAATCCATCACGACATCAATGTCCAATGAACGCGGCGTGAAGATGCCCAGGCGATGCGCCTCGAAAAAATACGGCTGACGCAGATGTTGTCGCATCAGGACGAAGCCCGGATTGAAACGTTCGATGTGACCAACCTGTAGGGTCAGGTTTTTTTCTGAAGCCAGCGCGATCATTTCGTCCGCTTCCGCGAGCGTGCGCGCAATCGGTTTTTCGACCAGCACGTGAATCCCGGCGTGCAAACACGCACAAGTGATTTCGTGATGGCTCACCGTCGGCGTCGCCACGCTCACGGCTTCGACCGCGTCGAGCAACTCCCGATAATCGCGCACAAATCGTGTGTTGTATTTTTCGGCAATCGCCTGCCCCGCCGCTTCGTTCGTATCGCACACCGCAACCAATTCGACTTGCGGCAATGAAGCGTAAATGCGCGCGTGGGCTTGTCCCAAATGTCCCGTGCCGATCACGGCAACCTTCAATCGTTGTGTCATCGTGTGTTACCCTGCCGTTTCATTTTGGATCGTGAGATAAGCCACGAATTACACGAATTGGCACGAATAGAATTGAGGAAGGTCAAGAATAGCGATCTACCTTCGTGTAAATTTGTGTTAATTCGTGGCTCAAATCCGCAGAGACTCTAATCCTGAATTTTGCATGGCGCAAATCACCCGTTCCGAAGCGACTGATTTCAATTCCAAATTTTGCCTGCTCGCGCTCGCCGTTCTGTGCGCCGCGTGTTTTTTTGTCCGCTTGGGCTACTTGCCGATGATCGGGCCGGACGAACCGCGCTACACCGCGATTGCGCGTGCGATGTATGAAACCGGCGATTGGATCACGCCGCGCTTGGGCGGCCTGCATTGGTTTGAAAAGCCCGCGTTGACGTATTGGCTGTCGGCTGCAGGCTTTCAATTGTTCGGCGTGTCGGAGTTCGCCGCGCGCTTGCCCATTGCGTTGTGTTCGAGCTTCGGCGTGTTTCTGCTCTTCTGGTTTGGGCAACGATTGTGTACAACGCGCTTCGGGTATTTGAGCGCAGCCGCGTTGGTTTCGAGCGGAATCTGGATCGGCTTCAGTCGTGCCGCGACCTTCGATTTGCCGTTGGCAGTCGCGCTCGAACTCGCGTTGCTCGCGTTTTTCGTATGGTTTCGTGAGGGCAAAGATTCGTTTTGGTACTGGTGTTGTTTCGGGATGGGCTTAGCAATGTTGGCGAAAGGCTTGGTCGGCATCGTATTGCCAGCGGCGATCATCGGCCTGTTTTTATTGCTCACGCGAAGCCTGGGGCAATTGCTCAAACGCCCGCGATTGTTACTCATCGGCGCAGTGATTTTTCTGGCGACTTCGGCGACGTGGTATGCGCCGATGTTGCTGCGACACGGCTACGAATTCTGGCAGGAATTTTTTGTCGCGCATCACTTCCAACGCTTTCTGACCAATAAATACAAGCATCCGCAGCCATTTTATTTTTTCACCATCGTAGCAGTTCTCGGCTGCCTGCCCTGGTCATTCGTGTTCGTCACGCAGTTCGGCGCGACGCTCAAACGTTGGCGCGAGTCGCTGGACAAACAACAACTGCCGCTCTTTCTTTGGTTGTGGATCGTTGTGATTGTCGGGTTCTTTTCAATCTCAACGTCTAAGTTGACAGGTTACATTTTGCCCGTGTTTCCGGCCATCGCGTTGCTGATTGGCGTGCAGCTTGAGCAATGGTGGCTACGGCGACCGCGCACGCTTTGGCGTTGGCTGAGCTTGTTGACGGCGCTGTTGTTGATTGGCATCGGCGTCGCATTGGCCTCGCGTTCCGGCACGATTCCGTACGGCGATCCGTTCAAAATCCTGGTGCTGGCGGCGCTGCTCTGGTTCGTTGCCTTCATCCTCATCTCGCTGTTGCTGTTGTGGGGCGAACGCGCCGCCACGTTGGCCTTGCCGTTTGGCGTCGCGCTCGGCATCGCTGCCACCACGTTTGCAGTGATGCTAACGTTGATCCAAACCCAATCTACGGCGGAGTTGACGAAGTTCGCCCGCGAAACAGCGCGGCCCAACGAACGGCTGGTGTTTTTCATCAACAATCATTTCAGCATAGATTTTTATGCGCCTGAATTGCCGTTGCGCGAACCGACGGCGTATTTGAAAACGGTCATGAAAGTTGAAGACATTGCCGCGTTGCTCGCCGCACAGCCAACGAAAAGTCTGTTGGTGATGACGCCGCAACGCTGGCTCAAAGGCATCGAAGAAGCGCTGCCCACCGAGCGACTCGGCACGCAACACACGTGGGCGCTCGTGCGCGTCACTGCTCGAAATCTACCTGCTCAATAGTTTTGCGCGACTTCGCCACGACTTTGGTTTGCTTGGACAACACGACTTCCTTTTCCGTTTTCGCGTTGATCTTGCGCCGTTCGATGACTTGCTTGCCCGTCAGAAAGTTCGTGCTGACCGTTTCGCTCGCGCCCGTCATACGATCCACGTTCGTGATGTCCTGTCCGATCAGGATGAACTTTTGCGTCGCCGCGTCATAGCGAAAACGTTGCAGCAAATCGGTAGATTCACGCGCGCCATACAGTTGCGACACGAGCAACACGCCTTTTTCGATCTTTACATCTGCCCCCGGAGTCGTACCATCGCCGCCCAACATCCCGCCGCAACTTGCGCACATCAACAGCTTGCTGGCTACCGCCGCCCGCGCGTATTTGCCATCCGCCGTTTTGAAGAGAATCAGCAAGGCGCGCTGTCGTTCCTGATATTCATCTTTGGCATCGCGCGCCGGTTTGTCTTCGATGAGTTGCAATACAGCGTCCGGCAAGCCATCCCCATTCAAATCGCCTGCTTGCTCGTCCTGCGCTTTCCAGCCTTTCGGGATGAAGGCTTTGGTTGTCGCGCCGTTCATGGGGACGAGTTTCGCCTCCAGCAGGTGCCGTGTGTCCTGCGCTTCGGTACGGTACGGCGAGCGGTAGCGAGCTGGAGTCAGGTTGACCAAGTCGCTACCGCTCCTCGTACTGTCCCCATTAAGTAAAAACAAAAACAAAATCAATTGCAGCATAGTTTGGACTCCCCTCAAATCAGATCGAAAGTTATAATGCGCTTTCGCAAGTTCACGCCACGCATCAATACCAGGAGCGATTTCAATGAAACGATTCAAGCTCATTTTGTTCGCCATTGCCCTATTCGCCCCCGCGATCTTTTACTTCAATTCGCCACGCATTGTCGAGGCCAATGCAACTGCGCCTGTCACGCTCGACACGACGCTGCCCCTCGGCAAAATCGCAACGCCCAAAGACGGCTGGAGCTTTCGCAATCACGTGATGCCTGTGCTGACGAAGCTCGGCTGCAATCAGGGCGCGTGTCACGGCGCGGCGGCGGGCAAGAACGGCTTCAAGCTGACGTTGCGCGGCTACGATCCCGAATTGGATTATCAAGTGCTGACGCGCCAATCGCTTGGTCGCCGCATCAACAAAATCGAACCGGCGAAAAGCCTGTTGTTGCTCAAAGCTACGATGGCAATTGGGCACGGCGGCGGCAAACGAATGGACGTGGACTCGCTGGAATACCGCGTGCTGAGCGAGTGGATTGCTGCCGGAATTGCTGCGCCGAGCGAAACCGACACACGCATCAAATCTATCGAAGTCACTACAAACGACGCCGCGAACAACGAAGTGCAATTGCGTGTCAAAGCGGCTTATGACGACGGTCACAGCGAAGACGTGACGCGCTGGGTCAAGTACGCCGTTGCTGACGCTTCAGTCGCTACCGTTGACGAAGCGGGCAAAGTGAAATTGATCGGGCACGGCGAAACGGCGGTGACGGCGCAATATCAATCCGCCGTTGCGTTCACGCGCGTGGCGAATGCGTTCCCCAACAAAATCGCGCCCGAAACGTTTGCGAGTTCGCCGAAGCTCAATTACGTGGACGAACTCGTCATCAAGAAACTCCAAACCTTGAACATCGCGCCTTCCGGTCAAGCCAACGACAGCGAATTCATTCGCCGTGCGTTCCTCGACGCCGCAGGCATTTTGCCGACCGCGCAGGAGGTCAACGACTTCCTCAACGACTCGTCGCCCGACAAACGCTCCAAACTCATCAACACGCTGCTCGACCGCGAAGAGTATGTGGATTACTGGACGAACAAGTGGGATGACCTGTTGTTGGTTTCGACGCTGAAGATCAATAACAACGCGATGTGGAGCTTTCACAACTGGATTCGGCGCAGCATTCAAACCAACAAGCCGTGGGACAAATTCGTCCGCGAAATCATCACCGCGTCCGGCAACACACTGGAAAACGGTGCGGCGAATTATTTCGTCATTCACAAAGAACCGACTGACCTGAACGAAAACCTGTCGCAAGCGTTTTTAGGAATGTCCATCACCTGCGCGCGTTGCCACAATCATCCGCTGGAAAAATGGACGCAGAAACAATATTTCGAGATGGCGAATCTGTTTGGTCGCGTCGCGCTCAAGAACGGCGTCCGCGCAGGCGATGTTTCGGTCTATACGTCACCGACTGGCGAAGTCGTGTTGCCGCGTCTGAACAAACCGCTGCCGCCGCGCCCGCTCGACGGCGATGCGATTTCGTTTGAAGGGCAAGACCGCCGCGAACATTTGGCGAACTGGCTCACGTCGCCGACCAACCCATACTTCGCGCGTTCGCTTGTCAATCGCGTCTGGAAAAACTTCATGGGGCGCGGCCTCGTCGAAGCCGTAGACGATATGCGCGCGACGAATCCGCCGTCGAATGAAGAACTGCTCGCCGCGTTGACGAAAGACTTCACCGATCACAAATTTGATATGAAGCATTTGATGCGCACGATCATGAATTCCGCCGCGTATCAACGGGCTTCTGACGCGAACGCGACGAATGCGAAAGACGACAAGTATTATTCAAAATACGTCGTCAAACGTTTGCCCGCCGAAGTAATGTTGGACGCGCTGTCGCAAGTCACGAACGTGCCGACGATGTTCCCCGACTTTGCCCCCGGCACGCGCGCGATTCAATTGCCCGATTCGCGCATCAATCAATATTTCCTGAAAGTCTTCGGCAAACCGCCGCGCGTCGCTACGTGCGAATGCGAACGCTCATCGGAACCGACCGTGCAACAGGCGTTGCACATCATCAACGGCGAAACGCTGAATCAAAAACTGCGCGCGCCCGGCGGCTTTGTGGACAACGTGGTGAAGCTCGGCTTGCCGGACACAATGCTCATCGAACACCTGTATTTATCGGCCTTCGCGCGCAAACCGTCAGATAAAGAAGTAGCGAATCTGGTCGCGGCGTTGAAGACAAATCGAACCGATGGAATGGCGCGACGACAAGCGGTGGAAGATGTTGTGTGGGCGGTGCTGACGAGCAAGGAATTTTTATTTAATCATTGATCTTTTCACCGCAGAGGCGCGGAGGTAGCGCAGAGGAAGCGCGGAGAAAACTCTCTGCGAAACTCTGCGCGAACTCTGCGCCTCTGCGGTGAAAAAGCATCTGGAAAACAACCCGCAATGAGGAACCCAAACACGTTCAAATTTATACTTCTTCTCTTCAGCTTTGCCACCGCCATTGCTCAGGAAAAGCCCAACTACAAAGTCGTTGACGCAATTCTGCAAGACAAGTGCATCGCGTGCCACAATCACACCACGCGCAAAGGCGAATTGAATCTGGAAGGCTTTGCTGCATTGATGAACGGTGGCAAGCGCGGCGCATCCGTCGTTCCCGGCAAAGCCAGCGAAAGCCTGCTCGTCAAATACATCGAAGGCACAATGCAACCGCGCATGCCGCTCGGCGATCAACTCAGTGCGGCGGAAATCAAAGTCATTCGGGATTGGATTGACGCGGGAGCGGTTGGAGATGGGGAGAAGGGGAGAAAGGGAGAAGGGGAGAAAGCCGAACCAACAAGCAAAACTAACATTCCTGACATCAAACCGACCGCGCCCGTCAAAGCTGCCATCAGCAGTTTGGCGTTTAGTCCGAATGGCGCATTGTTGGCGCTGGGTAGTTACAAAGAAATCGAATTGCTCAATGCGACCGAGCGCAAATCCATCAATAAAATCGCGGGTGCGACGAATCAGGTGCGCGCCGTCGCGTTCAGTCCTGATGGCAAGTTGCTCGCCGCAGCGGGCGGCAATCCTGCGCAGTTCGGCGAAGTCAAACTTTACAACGTCAGCGATAGCAAAGAGGTCATCAGCATGCGCGGACATCGGGACAACATCTTCGCGCTCGCGTTCAGCCCCGATGGCAAAACCATTGCGACGGGCAGTTATGACAAGATGATTAAGTTGTGGGATGTCGCTTCGGGCAAAGAACTCAAAAACCTCAAAGATCACACCGACGCTGTGTTTGCTGCGGCGTTCAGTCCCGATGGCAAACGGCTTGCGTCCGCCGCCGCAGATCGCACGGTGAAGATTTGGGACGCGATCACAGGCGAGCGTCTTTACACGCTCAGCGATGCGCTCGACACGGTCAACACGATTGCGTTTCATCCGTCGGGCAAATACCTCGCGGGCGCAGGTGCGGATCGCATCATTCACATCTGGGAACTCGGCGACAAAGACGGCAAACGCATTCGCTCGCTGATTTCGCACGAAGACGCAATCAATGCCATCGCCTATTCGCCCGATGGCAAAATGATTGTTTCGACCGGCGCGGACAAGGCTATCAAGCTGTGGAATGCAGCAGACTTGAGCGAGATCAAAGTGTTGGAGCCACAGCCCGATTGGGTCTTGGCGCTGGCATTCAGTCCTGATGGCAAGCAATTGGTCGTGGGACGCTACGATGGCTCGGTGGTAAGCTATGAGCTACAAAGTGGTAAAGGAGTCGTAATCAAATGATCGCAACTGCAATAAGTTTATGGGAAGAGTTGGAAACAGCACTTGACTCGCTCCCGGAAGGAAGCCAGGTAGTGCTGGATAATATTGGATGGGAAGATTATGAAATGCTCTTTGAAGAGACGATGGACGCAGTACATTTCAAGATGTATTACGACGAAGGGAGGTTAGTTGCCATGTCGCTCTCAGCCGAACACAAAAGAACCAAAGTCTTGGTTTCTGCCTTAATTGTAGTATTGGCCGAAGAGTTGGAAATGCGGTTAGTTCCCAGCGGGGGCGCGTCGCTCAAAACTTCTCGGAAGAAAAAAGGCGCTGATCCAGACGACAGCTATTACATCGAAAATGCGGATAAAATTCGCGGCCTCAAACGCATTCATCTGCCCGCCCATCCGCCGCCCGATTTGCTCATCGAAGTAGACGTTACCAATCCTTCGGTTAACAAGTTTGCGATCTATGGCGCAATGGGAGTTCCTGAATTCTGGCGCTACGAAGGCGAGGAAATGCACTTCTACCAACTGGAAGGCGAAGATTATCTCGAAATCAGTCACAGCCTTCATTTTCCTTTCGTATCTCCGGCAGTTATCACAGAATTCTTAGCATTAGGCGAGGCCGAAGACATCGTCACGATGGTCAAAGCCTTTCGTGAATGGGTCAACGCCAACAAACCTGCATGAACATCAAACTCGCTGAAACCGACGAAGACATCGCGCGCTGCTTCGGCGTGATGCAGCAATTGCGCGACCATTTGCTCCAAGAAAACTTCGTTTCGCAAATCCGCCGGATGCAGGCGGAAGGCTATCATCTCGCGTTTCTGGAAGACGCAGGCGAAGTCAAGGCGCTCGGCGGCTTTCGCATGTTTGAGATGCTCGCGCGTGGGCGATTTATGTACGTGGATGATCTGGTCACGAACGCTGATGATCGCTCCAAAGGCTATGGCGACGCGATGCTGGATTGGTTGGCGGAATACGCGAAAACGCACGGATGCGAATATCTCAATTTGGATTCCGGCGTGCATCGGTTTGGCGCGCATCGGTTTTATTTGCGCAAACGAATGGACATCGTGTGTCATCACTTTTCGCTCAAGCTCCGGTAAAATGTTGTGGGAGGTAAAAACTATGATTGCTGAAATGGTTTCATCGTTAATTAGTACGCCGGACGTTTGTGGCGGGCGATTGCGCATTGAAGGCACACGCATCACGCTGAATCAAATTGCTACTTTGTACAAACAAGGTCTCAGTGCGGAAGACATCGCCGATCAATATCCGCACATTTCATTGGCGCAGGTTTACTCTGCCTTGGCGTATTACCACACTAACCGCGAAGCCGTCGAAGCGGAGTTGGCAGCCGAGAAAGCAGAGGCGGAGCGATTGGAAAAAGAGTTTGCCTGATTGTTATGCAGATAAGCTTGTACATTGACGAAGATGCGATGTCGCGTGCATTGGTGCAAGGATTGCGGGCGCGCAACGTTGATGTGTTGACAGTGCTGGATTGTGGGATGGAAGGCAAAAGCGATCCAGAGCAACTTGCCTTTGCCGCTTCACGCGGTCGTGTGATTTATACCTATAACGTTGGAGATTTTTGCCAGCTTCACACTGAATACCTCGCACAAGAGAAAGAACACGCCGGAATAATTGTTGTCAATCGCCAACGTTATTCTATCGGCGAACAACTGAAACAAACACTGCTATTGATTCACCAAACAACCGCAGAAGAAATGCGCAACACTTTACACTTCCTCTAATCTCTATGAACCGCAGACAATTTATTCACACCACCACCCTCGCTACCGCCGGTATGGCATTGACACAACCACAACCCACCGACGCCGCTGTCAAATGGACGGTCGGCTGCTTCAATCGTCCTTGGACGAAGTGGAGCTATGACGAATGTCTCGACGGCATCAAAGCGGCGGGCTACAAAGTCACGGGACTGCTCTCGCGCACGCGGCAAGACCCGTTTACCGGCGCTGACGCAACGCCCGAATACCTCGCGGCGCTGAAACAAAAGCTTGCTTCGCGCGGCTTGAAAGCGAATATGACCGCGCTGCGTGTGCGCGCCGATCAGCCGTTCGAGGTCGCACAAAAAGACCTGCGCAAACAAATTGACAACGCACAGTTCCTGAAGCTCGAATACCTGCTGACCTTCGGCGTGGACAAGCCGTCAGAATACGAAAACTTTTACAAGCTGATGTCGGATGCTGCCGGCTACGCGAAAGAGCGCAAGCTCAAGCTCGTGATGAAACCGCACGGCGGCGCGAGTGGCGCTTCCGAAGAAATCGTTGCGGCGATCAGACGGGTCAATCATCCGAACTTCAAAATCTGGTACGACGCGGGCAACATCATTCACTACACGGGCAAAGACCCGGTCGAGGAATTGAAGCCCATCGCGCAATACGTCACTGGCTTTTGTGCGAAGGATTGCGCGACTGTCAGAGGCGAAGTGATGATCCAGTTCGGCACGGGCAAAGTGGATTTCAAAGCCGTCTTTGCAGCACTGAAAGCAGGCGGCTTTCGTGGCCCCGTGATGGTCGAATGCTGCGCCGTCGGCGCGACCGCAGCGGAAACGACGGCGAACGCGAAGGCGAATCGGGAGTTCTTAGAAAAAGTCTTAGCGTCCGTCTAATTCATCGGAGGAATTTATGCTCGGTCTGAAAACATTGCTCGGTTGCACGGTGTTGGGATTTATTTTCTTTGGCGCAGCACAACAAGCCACGCGCCCCGTCACCACGCCGGTTGTCGGCGATGATCCGAACACCATGCAAGCGATTCTCAAGGAGATCAAACAAATTCGCGCCAGCATTCCGCGCGCGAACCTCAACACCTTTCACGCGGACATCACGCTGAATCGCATCAAGATGCAGAAGGAATTGATTGACAAGCTCACAACGCGCCTGGAGGAGACAAAGGCGCTCATCAAAAAGCTCAACGAAGAGTCGCAGGAAAACCTGCTGATCCGCCGAACGTTGGAGCAGCGGTTGCAAAATACTTACGATCCCGTGCAACGCGCTGGACTCGAATACGCTATCGAACAACTCAAACTCAAAACCAATACGGCTTCAATCAACATTCAGGAATTGAACAATCAAATCTACAAGCTCACAAATCAAATCAATATGGAACAAAGCCGCATGGATGAATTGAACAATCGGTTGGATCAAGTCCTGCGCACTATCGAATCGCAATTGGACAAGCAGGAAACTAAATAACCTGTCTAACGACGAAGTTACTTGAAGACTGTGCGTAATTGAGAAGTGCATTCTTCATTCTTCACTCTTCATTCTTTTCGAGGAAAAAAAAGAAACTCTCTCGTCAGGAATGAAGAAGGAAAAATGAAGAAGGAAGAATAAAATCCCTGATTTTATTGGCTTTCAACTACGCACACTCTTCAAGTTACTTGATCGCAATTTGATTGCTGACAAGCGTGATCGAAAGCACGCGCTGCATTTCGGCGACCGCTTTGTGATAGTCCGTCCACGCCCGCAGTTCGCGCGCTCGCGCTGCCGCCAACGCATTCTGCCGCTCCAACACAAAGTAATTCGTCGTTTGCCCCGCCTCGAATTTGCGCTGCTCGCTGCGCCATTGCAGTTCCGCGTTTTCGCGCGAAGCGGTCGCGGCGGCGATGCGCTGTTTCGTCGTTTCGACCGCTTGCCAGGCGTTGCGCACTTCGGCCTCAATCATCTGCATGGTGCGCTGTTTTTCGGCTTCGAGCTTTTGCTGCTCAGCCAGCGCGCGGCCTAAATTCGCTTTCGCCGTCGTGTTGCCAAGCGGCAATTGAATGCTGACGCCAACGCGAAACGTGCGAAAGTCGTTTTGCAATGTATTGCCCAAACTCTGCCACGCGCCGCCGCGCAAGTCATTGCGCAGCACGCCCGCGTTGATTGCAGGCAGGTTTGGCAATCCCTGCATTGCTGACAATTGATTGACGCGCTGTTGCAACGCATCCGTTGAAGCAAAGAGCGGATTGATCGTGTTGCGCGGCGTTCCGGCCACACCAATCGTGCCGTAGCTGACTTCCAAATCCACCTGCGGCTTGCGCTGGTCTTTGAAAAACGCGATGTCGGTTTCGTTCAATTCGCCGCGCAAACGAAACTGCTCCAATTCGGGACGACTGCGCAGAGCTTGCGCCAAGGCTTCGGGCAACGGTTGCGCAGTTGCAGTCTGCGCGTTCGGTTGTTCGGTTGGCAGTAATTTCGCCTCCCACAGCTCTCGCTTCGCAGGTTGCAGCATCAATGCTTTCAGCTTGTTTTCGGCCTGCTCGACGGCTTCGCGCGCAAGGGCGAGTTCCTCGGTGCGGCGTTCGACTTCAACTTTGGTGGAGATGATTTCGACAGGCGCGAGCGTGCCAGCTTCGACGTGCCGCTGATTTTGCGCAAGCTGTGATTGCCCGATTTGCAACGATTCGGCTTTGATGTCGGCATCACGATGCGCGAAGACGAGGTTCCAATACGACTGGTTCACCTGCGCAATGATCTCGATGACGCGCTGACGAAACTGGCTGTCGGACAAATCCAATCGCTTGCTGGCAACGTTGATCTGATGGCGGTCGGCATCGGTGCGACGATTTTTCATCAGCGGTTGAATGAAGCTAAGCTGAATCGAATTCGTGTGCAGCGGATTCAAATTGTCGAAGAGATTTTGTGAAGTCGCACGCTCCTGCGCGAACGAAAGCTGCACGCGGCTGCCGTTGTTCGCCAACCGTTTCGTCACGCTGGTTTGATTGGTCAGCGCCGTCGTTAACAAACCACTACCCGAACTGGCGAGCAGCGCATTGGCCACCGGCGTGTTGCGGCGTTCGTAGGCAAAGCGCGAATTCCACAGCGGGTCAAAGATGCCGCGCGTGGCGTTCAATTCCTGTTCGTTGACTTTGACATTCGCACGTTCGACTTCGATGTCGCGATTGTTTTCAAGTGCGAGGACTACGGCATCTTGCAACGAGATTTTGCGCGGTTGCGCGTGAAGGCCGAAAACACAGGCGAGCGTCAGATTGATGATGGCGGCGATGACGGTATTGAAGAGTATTTGTTTCATGGCGGTTCTCCAGAAAACTCACCGCAGAGACGCTGAGTTTTCGCAGAGCTTCGCCGAGAGATACTCTGTGTACCTCTGTGCTACCTCTGCGCCTCTGCGGTGAAAAAATAGTTTGTAATTATTCTGCGCTGATGAATGCATCCACGCGCAAGCCCGGTTTCAATGGGCTATTCAGCTCCAACGCCAACAACACTTCGAGGATTTTCGTGTCTACTTTTTCGCTCGGCTCGTCGGTGCGAATGTTCTTTTTGCCGAGGATTTCACCGATGCGAAAGACGCTGGCGTGAAACTGCTTGTCGCCGTAGGCATCGGCTTTGACGAAGGCTTTTTGTCCGGTTTGCAATTTGGCTACATCGGTTTCATCCACATCCACTCGCACGCGCAGCACCGACGTGTCCGCGAGCGTCACAATCGGCGTACTGGGCACCCCCATTGAACCGATGACGGTTTCGCCAGACTTCAAATGCTTGCGCAAAATCGTGCCGGTGAGCGGTGCGCGAATCACGGTCTTTTCCAGCATCGCGCGCGCTTCGGCGATGTTCGCTTCGGCGAGTTTGATGTCGGCTTCAGCTTTGGCGACATCTTCGTGCCGCGCTTTTGCATCCACAAAGGCGTGGCGTTGCGCGACCGCTTCGTACCTGGCCTGGGCGACTTGTAATTCGCGTTCGGCGCGCTCCATTTCTTCGCGCGAGATGTCGCCGTCCTGATGCAGCTTTTGTCGCCGCGCCAATTGCGATTGCGCGTTTTTAACTACGGCGTCGGCTTCTTTGATTGCCGCAAACGCTTCGGCGCGTTCTTCATTGCGCGCGCCGTTCACAATGCGTTCGAGTTCGGCTTTGCGATGTGCGCGTTGTGCTTCGGCAGAGGCGAGCCGCGCTTGGTAGTCGCTGTTTTCCAGCGTCGCAATGACTTGCCCGCGCGTGACGTGATCGCCTTCTTCCACCAACACCGCGCGCAATTTGCCGCTGATTTCCGCACCGACTTTGATCTCTTCGGAAGCGGGTTCGACGCGCCCGGGCGCAGCGATCAGCGTCGTTTTGGCGGCGGACGATTTGGCAGTTGGAACCGCTGCCTGCGCGGATGGAAATGATTTGCCGCGATTCCACGAAACATAAATCGCAGCGGCGGCGATGAGAAATAACAGCGAAGTAATCAGCATCGAACGTTTCATGATGGGTCTCCTTAATTGTGTGCTGAAGCCAAAGCCAGCGGATGATGTTGGGTAGAAATTTCGGCGTCTAAAATCTTGCCGTCCGCAATGCGCACGATGCGGTCGGCATACGACAAAATGCGGTCATCGTGCGTGACAATCACCACGGCGCGTCCGCGTTCGTGCGCCAGATCACGCAACAACTCAATCACCAATTGCCCGCTGTGCGAATCCAACGCGGCGGTCGGTTCATCGGCCAAAATGATCGCCGGATCGCCTGCCAATGCGCGTGCGATGGCGACACGTTGTTTCTGCCCGCCGCTCAAATTTGCCGGAAGTTCGTTGAGCTTGTGACTCATCTCGACGCGCTCCAACAATGCGCTCGCGCGTTGCTTCGCCGCGCGTCCGCGAATGCCTTTCAAGTCGAGTGCGAGTTCGACATTTTCGCCGACCGTCAACGCGGGAAACAAATTGAAGCCCTGAAAAATAAAGCCGAGATGATCCAGGCGCACTTGCGGCAATTTCTTCTCGGACAGGCCAACCGTCTCTTGCCCCATCACTTTCACGCTGCCGGACGTGGCTTGCAGAATGCAGCCCATAATCGAAACCAGCGTCGTTTTGCCGCTGCCCGATGGCCCCATCAGCAACACAATTTCGCCCGGCTCGACAGCGAAATCCACGCCGCATAAAACCTTTGTCGCCGCAGCGCCATCACCAAAAGTTTTTGTCACATTCGCAACTTCGATAGATTTCATTTTAGCTCCTTCAAATAGTCGCACTCGCTTTCGTTTGATGCTTCGTCATGCCGTGCATCACCTTGCCCATAATCTGAATGCGGGCCCAACGGGGCAGCGGAACCAACGAATAGGTTAGCAATTTCGACAGAAAGCCGGGCAGGACAGTTGCCTTGCGTCCCAACGCATCCAGAATCGGTTGTGCAATATCTTCCGGCTTCAGCGTATTTCCCATTTGCATGTCGGCACGAGCGGCAAAGCCTGTGTTCGTGGGGCCGGGAGCCGCCGCCAACACGTCAACGCCGTGCGGCGCAAGCTCTACGCGCAATCCTTCCGCCAGCGTTTGCACATACGCTTTGGTCGCGGCGTAATGCGCGGCATTCGGCAAACCTTGAAATCCAACGATGGAACTCAACAAGACCATTCCTCCGCGTTTGCGTTGCGCAAATCGTTTTCCGAAAGACAAACTGGCGGACAACACCGCACGGCAATTCACCGCCAGCATGTCCAATTCCTGTTCATGATCAGCAGCCAAAAACGATCCCGATGTGCCGAAGCCCGCCGAAGCAATCAACAATCCGACATCTAAATCACCACAGGCGGATTCCAATTCGGCATCGGCTGTTTCCGCTGCCAAATCAAGGCAGAGCGTTCGGGCTTCGATGTTGTGTTGACGCGAGAGCGCAGTCGCCAGTTGTTCCAACGCCGACTGACTGCGCGCGACCAACACCAGATGGAATCCGTTGCTTGCCAATCGTTCAGCCAATGCTTTGCCGATCCCTGATGATGCGCCCGTGACCACTGCCCAGGGGCCGTAGCGAGCGTAAAAGCTGTTCTTCTGATTGTTTGTTTGCATCGCAGTTCCTTTTGCTAAATTGTTAACCCTTAAAAACCATCGCCGGATCAATCGTCATCACTTTGTTGATCGAAACGACCGACGCGCCCACACACATCACCATCGTCAGTGCGAACAATGCCGCCGCGAGTTCGTAGGAAATCATAATCGCAGTGGTTCCTTGCTGGCTGAGGGACGAAGCAGTCAGGCTGATGGCGATGCCGAGGGCATAACCAACAAGGCCGCTCAGCGCTGCCTGTTTGATGATGACGCGATAGATATAGCCGTTTGTCGCGCCCATCGCTTTCAGTGTGCCGTATTCACGAATGTGATCTACGGTTGAGGCATAAATCGTTTGCGCGACAATCACGACGCCGACGAGCAAGCCTAACGCCGCCGCAATCAACACAGTCACGCCCGCGCCCGTACCGAACATCCAGTAGCGGGCTTGTTTCTGGCTGAATTCGGGCGTGGTGTAGACATCCACGTCTTTGACGTTTTGTTTGATCTGTTCTTTGAGTTGTTGCAGATCGGCATTCGGCGCGGCTTTGATGAGTAAATAAATGGTTTGATCTTCTTTGAGGCCAAAATAATTCTGTGCGTTTTTGAAGGAAGTGAAGACAGGTGCAGAAGTCGTAAAGGTGCGAATGCCGCGCGTGAACCCGACGACACGCGCGCGATGCCCACGGATTTCAGCCACCTGTCCGATGTGCCTAACACCAAGTTTCTTTTGGTACAACTCGTCAATGATGACCGTGTCCGGCTGCTCCAAATCTTTCGCGCTGCCTTGTGTCAGCTTCCACGGCGCACCCAATTCGCTGTCAGGATTGAAGCCAACCAGCAAGCAACCTTCTTCTGCGCCGCTTGGCAATTTCCATTGCCCAAACGTCACGATTTGTTTTTGCGCTTCCTGCACGCCGGGCAACGCGCGCACCTGATTCAGCTTGCGCTCGGAAAAGGCGACACCATTTTCCAGATTCGGCACATCCTTCGACATCACCCACAAATCCGCGCGCGAATACTCAATCACATCAGACGTCGCATTGACGAAACCAAAGAACAGCCCTAACTGAATCGCCGTCAGCACGACCGAAAACACGATGCCGGTCAGCGTCACGGTCAGGCGAATCTTGTCGTGCAGTAAATTTTTGATTGCTAACGAAGCCATACGGATAACATCTTTCTTCAACTAAACAAAATTACTGAAAATAACAATCCTGACTAACTTTACAGTGTTAAGCACGAAGGCAAAAAAACTTAGTTCTGCAAACCTTTCACCATCGTGTTGATGACGGAGTTGATGAGTTTGTCCTGCGCCACAAACGGAAAGTCTTTGTGTCCAATCAACAACGACGTCAAACCGTGCAAACTGGCCCAAATCGTCTGGCTGATTGTAGCCGGATCGCCTTTTTTGATTTTGCCCTGCTGAATGCACTGCGTGACCATGGTTTCCAAATGCGCAAACGCGCGCTGTCCCATTGAACCTTCGTATTTGTACTCTTCGGCCAGTTCCTCGTCGTAGTTTTCCGGCGACGTAATGAACACCATTTTGTAGTCGCTCGGATGTTGCAGTCCGAATTCAATGTACGCCCGCATCCCTTTTTTCAGACAGACCAGCGGATCGCCGGAAGCGTTTTCGATTTTTTCGAGCGATTGATGCAGATGCGAAAACGTTTCCTCGCAAATGCTGATGAGCAAGTCCTGTTTGTCTTTGAAATACAGGTAAATCGTCGTCGGCGAATATTCGATTTTGTCCGCCACCTTGCGCATCGAAACGCTGTCGTAGCCGTGCTCGACAAACAGTTCGCGCGCCGCCGCCATAATCTCGCGCCGCAGCGTGTCTTTCTGTTTTTCTTTGCGTTCCTTGATGCCCATCGTGCCTTCTTCAGCAACTTAACGGCGTTAACTTTAGTAGCATCGTTCTGTCTCGTCAAGTCTTTTTCCGACTCCGCGCTATTTTTCTTTCTTCCGCTGGCGGATGGGGTCTAATATTCGTCGGCATCAACTGAAACCCTGATTTCATTCTTGAGGAAGCTTGTTATGAAGACTCTTCGACTCACAGCGTTTTTCTTTCTTCTGGCCTGTAACACCGTCTTCGCGCAGGACAACACGCGCGCCAACACCATCTTCACCGGCACAGCGCAACCGTTCGTCACGAACATCGCCCCGCTCGGCGCACAACG
>CAZWAK010000019.1:0-71765 GCA_964631865.1 uncultured Heliobacteriaceae bacterium
TGGCTTGAGTCAAAGTTGAATTTGTAGACAGTCGCAGGCGAAAGGACTATGATGAGCGCGGTTTTTTCGATGAACGGGAGCCAACTCTATGAGCGAAGACATTACGAAAGAACTACCGATGAGCGATAGCGAGAAATTGACCCAACTGCTGGCGATTTCGCGTAACGTGATAGCTGGGCTGAATCAACTGGACGCCCGAGTCACAACGGTCGAAAATGATTTGGCCGCTCTGAAAGCGGGGACGAATCCCTTTTGGCAGGTCATGCACGATCAGCAACAACAAACCCTGACACTCTTGCAGGAACACAGCACCCTCTTGCAGGAACACAGCACTCTCTTGCAGGAACACAGCGAGCGAATGGATCGCATGGAAGCCCATCTGCAACAACAGGACGAAAAGCTTGCTGGCTTAGATGAAAAAATGACGACCGGCTTTCGCAAACTGGGAGAAAAATTCGATCAACTTGTTTTGGACTACTATGAATTGCGTACCGATATCCGAGATTTGAACCGACGTGTGACACGGCTCGAACCTGTTAACTAACATTGAGTCCCCATTCATCGTTCCTTGATGAATTCACTCAGCACCGCAATCTTACAACTCCTTCTCAAACGATTGGCCATCGCGGTTCCGACGCTGCTGTTGATTTCGTTCCTCAGCTTTGCGCTCGTGAATGCTGCGCCCGGCGATGCGTTGGCCGAACTCAAGCAAGACTCGCGCGTAACCGAAGAAACGGTTAAGCGGTTGCGCGAGCAGTATGGCTTGGATCGCCCGCTGCTCGCGCGCTATGGCACGTGGCTCAGCAGTGCAGTGCGCGGTGATTTCGGCACTTCAATCAGCGAACGTCTGGCCGTGACGAAACTCATCGGCGCACGGCTCGGCAACACGTTGAAGCTTTCGTTGACCGCAACTTTCCTGGCGTTGCTGATCGCGTTGCCGCTCGGCGCGCTGGCCGCGAAGCAACGCGGTTCGTGGTTGGATCGCCTCACGAGCGCGTTTGCATTGGTCAGCATTTCGACGCCGCGTTTGGTATTGGCGATCATCGCGCTCGTCTTCGCCGCGCGCACGGGCTTGTTTCCCATTGGCAACGTGCGGTCGTTGCATGTGGCGAACGATTGGTCAGCCACGTCGTTGCTGGACGGCTGGCATCATTTGGTGTTGCCTGCGGTGGTGATGAGCTTGCCGCTGATCGCGATCTATTTGCGGCAGACGCGCAACGGCTTGCTCGAAGTGTTGTCGGCGGATTTCATTCGCACGGCGCGCGCCAAAGGCTTGCGCGAATGGGCGGTGCTTGGCAAGCACGCGGCACGTGTCGCCGCCGGGCCGTTGATTACGTTGCTCGGCTACGCGATTGCGGCGTTGTTGAGCGGTTCGGTCATCGTCGAAACCGTCATGTCGTGGCCGGGCATAGGGCAATTGGCCGTGAACGCGACGCGCACGCGCGACATTCCGGTGTTGATGGCAGTCGTGTTGCTCGCGGGCGTGATGATGCTGCTCGGCAATTTGATCGCCGACGTGTTGCAGTTGATCGCTGACCCGCGTTTGCGCGCGAGTGCGAAGGAGGTGCGATGAAACTGCTGCGCAACTCGAAACGCATTGGGCTGGCGCTGTTGGCGCTGCTGTATTGGCTCTCGCTGTTTGGCGGTTTCCTCGCGCCGTACAACCATCGCTCGCAAGCCAAAGACACGCCGTTCCTGCCGCCGACGCGGCTTCACTTTGTGGATGCACAAGGCGGCTTTCACGTCCGCCCCTTTATTTATCGGCCTCGCATCACGGATCGGTTGATGTTTGCGTATGATGAAGATTCGTCGCAAGCCTATCCGCTGCGGTTTTTTGTGCGCGGTGAAAACTATCACTGGTTCGGCGTGATCGAGTCGAGTTGGCATTTGCTCGGCGTCGAAGGCAATGAAGCCGCGCCGCGTTTGCATTTGCTCGGCACGGACAATTTGGGGCGCGATGTGTTGGCGCGCTTGTTGTACGCGGGGCAGCTTTCGTTGGTCATCGGGCCGGTCGGATTGCTGCTCGCGTATCTGCTCGGCATAGGTTTGGGTGCGATTTCAGGCTACTTCGGCGGCATCGTGGATTCGGCCTTGATGCGCGCGGCAGAGATTGTGATGTCGTTGCCAACGCTGATTTTGATTTTGGCGTTTCGCGCGGCCTTTCCGTTAAGCGTGACGCCGCGCCAAGTCGCCACGATGATGATTACGATTTTTGCAGCGGTCGGCTGGGCGGAAGTCGCACGACTCACGCGCAATCTGGCTTTGGCTGAGCGCGTCAAAGATTACGTCGCAGCCGCGATTTCATTGGGCGCGAGCAACGTTCGCATCATTGCGCGGCACGTTTTGCCGAACATCACGACGCCGTTGTTGACGCAGTTTGCGCTGACTGCACCGACGTTTATTTTGGCGGAAATCACGCTGTCGTTTTTGGGCGTCGGCGTGCAGGAGCCGAGCGCGAGTTGGGGCACGATGCTGGCCGATGCGAAAGAGCTTTCGGTGCTGAAAAATTATTGGTGGATGCTCGTGCCCGTTGCCTGCGTGTTTTTGACGGCGCTGGCATTCCAGTTGCTCGGCGAAAAAGAGAAAAATTCTTAGCCACCGATTCACACCGATTAAGGTGGTCGCGGTTTGACGGTCAAGTCCCTCAAACCGTCGTCAGACCGACGAGGAAGCAGGTCTCGACAGAAAATCGCCTTGCGCTGGAAAATTTTCCAGCGCGCTGATTAAAAGCCGCTGTTCGTTCCGCGTTATGAGATAGACAATCACGATTGAAATGACGACGAATGCGTGCGAATTTTGCAGCCGCTGCCTGAAATATCGGCAAATCTGGTATCCGCCCAATCAAAGGATGGGCATTGTGGAAGGAGAACGACATGAAAAGTAATGTGACCGAGATTGCTCCGGCGGTGTACCGCCTCTCTGCGTTTCATCCTGAGTATGGAATTCAATTCAATCAGTTCCTGATCGCGGACGACGAACCATTCCTGATGCACACAGGATTCAAGCACATGTTTCCCGTCACGCGGGAAGGCGTGGCTGCCGTGCTTGATCCGGCGACGGTGCGCTGGATCGGCTTCAGCCACTTCGAGTCCGATGAGTGCGGCGCGTTGAATGAATGGCTCCAGGTCGCCCCGCAAGCCCAAGCCGTCAGCAGTTTTGTGGGTGCGATGGTCAATCTCAGTGATTTTGCGATCCGTCCGGCGCGCGCGCTCAACGACAACGAGGTGCTGGAGACGGGGCAGCATCGTTTGCGTTTTCTCTCGACGCCGCACGTTCCGCACGGCTGGGACGCGGGGCTGTTCTTTGAGGAAACCGACCGAACGTTGTTATGCTCCGATTTGTTCTTTCAGCCGGGTGATCCTGAGCCGCTGATTGATACAGGCATCGTCGAACGCGCGCGCGAGGCCATCATTGCCGGACTCACCGGGCCGATGCCGAAAGATATGCCGTACACGCATTACACCGACCAAACGCTGCACCGGCTTGCTGAACTGCAACCGCAAACGCTCGCGACAATGCACGGCTCAAGTTTCCGGGGCGAGGGTCGTGCGGCCATCCTTGATCTGGTGGCGATCCTTCAGACGACCATCGGCAAGCCGGAAGCAAGTGCGTGACGGTGAGCCGCGCCCTGCCTTTACGGTTTCTTTATACCTTCTGTGCGATGATGGGTTCCTCACACGAGGCTATCGGGTGAGGAACCCATGTTGCGAAAAGGAGAGCGAATAGACCCGTCATGAATTTGCCGTCATCCGCGCAGGCGGAATCAATGCTTGCCACTGCCTGGACGGGATATGCGATGGCGGTCGGTGGCATTGCATTGGTGACAGCGGTGCTTGCGCCGTTTCACCACGCGCTCAGTTCAACGACTGTCGCGCTGGCCTTTTTGTTGGTCGTGCTGCTGGTGGCCATTGATCGCGGCAGTCGTCCGGCATTGGTGGCGGCGCTGTTGGGCGTGTTGTCCTTCAACTTTTTCTTTCTACCGCCGCTCTATACCTTCACGATTGCGGCCTCGCAGAATTGGGTCGCGCTGGGCGCGTTTCTCGTCACGGCATTGACCGTCGGCCAGCTTTCGGCGCGCGCGCGGCGACAAGCGGACGAGGCGGAACGACAGCGACAGGAAATCGAGCAGTTGTATTCGGAATTGAAAGCGGCGATTGATAAGGTCAGCGAAGCCGAAGCCCTCCGCCGCAGCGAACAATTGAAATCCGCGCTGCTGGACGCGGTCACGCACGATTTGCGCACGCCCTTAACTTCGATCAAGGCTTCGGTCACAACGTTGCTGAATGAGCGAAAAGGCGATGAACAAGAGTTGACTGTGCTCGATGAAGAAGGGCAGCGCGAGTTGTTGGAGGTCATCCACGAAGAGACCGACCGTTTGAATCATTTCATTGAAAGCATGGTCGAACTGGCGCGCATCGAAGCGGGCGAGTTGTCCCTACAACAACGTTGGAGCGCCGTGGACGACATCATCGCGTCGGCAGTGCAACGCGCCGCGAGCGTTACCGCCAGGCATCACGTTACAGTTCATATCGCTGAGCATTTGCCCGCGATCCGCGTGGATGCGCATGCCGTCGCTGAAGTGATCTATACGCTGCTCGACAACGCCGCGAAATATGCGCCTGCGGAGACGACGATTCGCGTGAGCGCGCAACATCCGGTCGAACTCATTGCCAGCGAAATGATCCGGCTGACGGTCGAAGACGAAGGGCCGGGCATCCCGGTTGAGTTGCGCGAAAAAGTCTTTGATAAATTCTTTCGCGTCACGGCCCAAGCTGCGCCCGCATTGCCGCGCAGCAGCGGCCTCGGTATGGGATTGGCCATTGCGCGCGGCATTGTGCAGGCGCACGGCGGGCGCATCTGGATTGAAAGCGGGCCGAACGGCAACGGCGCGCGCTTCGTCGTGACGCTGCCCATCGGAGATACAGAAGCGTGAGCACAGCAGCAAATCAAAAAGCCTGGCGCATTTTGGTCGTGGACGACGAGCCCCAAATCACGCGCGTGTTGCGACGCGGCTTACTCGCGCGCGGCTATGACGTGCGCGTGGCGGCGGACGGCGAAGCGGCATTGGATGTCTTTCACGACTGGTCGCCCCAACTGATTGTCACGGATTTATCTATGCCGGGAATGGACGGCATCGAACTGTGTCGTCGCTTGCGCCAGGAAACGGCGATTCCGATCATCGTGTTGTCTGTGAAAGGTGAAGAACACACAAAGGTCAAAGCATTAGACGCGGGCGCGGATGATTACATCACCAAACCGTTTGGAATGGATGAATTGCTGGCGCGCATGCGTGCTGCGTTGCGCCGTGCGCCTGCCGAAAATTCCGACGCAGCGAGTTCACGCCTGGAAGCCGGAGACTTTCGCGTAGACACCGATGCACGCCTCGTGTTCGTGCGCGAGATGGAAGTGCATCTGACGCCGAAAGAATATGAATTGCTGTTGTATTTGCTGCGTCATGCAGGAAAAGTGCTGACGCATCGCGCGCTGCTCGGCGCGGTCTGGGGCGGCGATTACACGGAACAGACTGAATACTTGCGCGTGTTCATCGGCCAACTGCGCAAGAAGATTGAAGCTGACCCCTCGCATCCAAACTACATTCTGACCGAACCCTGGGTCGGGTATCGGTTCCTGCCCGAGGCATCTTTATGAACTTTTTATAAATCGTTTACGCCATCCTTATTTCGCTTTGGGTACGATCTCAAATCGAACGAGGAGGACAAACGATGGTCATTCGATTTCCAACCCCAAAGCGCAACTCCATTGCGATCAAACCACCCAAAACAAAACCGACCGAATTGTATTTGTTGTTGGCGTTCATGCTGCTTTATCTGGTCGCCGTTTTCTGGGCACAACATTATGCAAAGGCGAAGCGGCCACCAGCCACCGCGCCGCACGCCCACCTTGTGCGGTGAAAAGGATACAAAAGATGCAAGACCTGATTTTTATTGCCATCACACTGGCTTTTTTCCTGCTCGCACACGGCTACATTCGCGCGTGCGAAAAATTGTGAGGAAACACGCATGAGCCTGGAAACATTGGTCGCAACGACGGTCGCCGCGTTGTTGTTGCTGTATCTGACTTACGCCTTGCTGAAACCGGAGAAGTTTTGAGATGACCTTCAACGGCTGGTTCCAAATTGCCTTATTTTTCGCCGTCGTCCTCGCGCTCACGAAACCCCTCGGCGTGTTTATGACACGGCTCTTCACCGGCGAGCGCACGTTCCTGCATCCGCTGCTGCGCCCCATCGAACGCGGGCTGTATCGCATCACAGGCGTCAACAAAGCGCACGATATGCGCTGGACAGAATACGCCGCCGCGATGCTGTGGTTCAGTCTGGTTTCGATGCTGGTGTTGTACGTGCTGCAACGACTGCAAGCGTCGCTGCCATTCAATCCGCAACAGCTTCCGGCGCTCGCGCCGCATCTCGCGTTCAATACCGCAGCTTCATTTACGACGAACACGAATTGGCAAAGTTACAGCGGCGAAGCAACGATGAGTTACTTCACGCAAATGGCTGGATTGACCGTGCAGAACTTTGTTTCCGCCGCCGTTGGCATCGCGCTCGCCATCGCCTTTATTCGCGGCATCGCACGCCGCGAAGCAAACGCGCTCGGCAACTTTTGGGTAGATTTGGTGCGCGCGTCGTTGTATTTGCTCTTGCCGATCAGCTTCGTTGCTGCGTTGTTTTTTGTCTCGCAAGGCGTCGTCCAAAATTTCAATCCGTACACGACTGCGAAATTGACTGATGCCACCGGACAAACGCAAACCATCGCGCAAGGCCCGGTCGCATCGCAGCTTGCGATCAAGATGTTTGGCACCAACGGCGGCGGCTTTTTCAATGCGAATTCCGCGCATCCGTTCGAGAATCCAACGCCGCTCACGAACTTTGTGCAGATGCTGTTGATCTTTGCGATTCCTGCCGGATTGACGTACACGCTCGGACGAATGACGGGCGCGGCGAAGCATGGCTGGGCGGTGTTTGGAGCGATGTTCGTGCTGTCGTTCGCTGGTGTCGCCGTGACGTATTGGGCCGAAGCACAAGGCAATCCATTGTGGCCTGCAAACGTCGCGCAAACCGGCGGCAATTGGGAAGGCAAAGAGATTCGCTTCGGGATGGCGAATGCGGCGTTGTTTGCGACGATCACGACCGATGCTTCGTGCGGCGCGGTGATTGCAATGCACGATTCGTTCACGCCGCTGGGCGGGTTGGTTCCGCTCGTCAACATTTTGCTCGGCGAAGTCGTGTTTGGCGGCGTTGGCGCGGGGCTGTACGGCGTGCTGATTTTTGTCGTGTTGTCGGTGTTCATTGCGGGGCTGATGGTCGGGCGCACGCCGGAATATCTCGGCAAGAAAATCGAAGCCTACGACATCAAAATGGCAATGCTGTACGCGCTGATTTTTCCGCTATTGATTCTCGTCTTCACCGCGATTTCCGTGCTGTCGGATTCGTTCGGCTTGAGTTCGCTCAACAATGCTGGGCCGCACGGACTCAGTGAAATTTTGTATGCGTTCACGTCCGGCACCGGCAACAACGGCTCGGCCTTTGCGGGGCTGAACGCGAATACGCTTTGGTACAACACGACGCTTGGCGTGGCGATGTTGGCGGGAAGATTTTTGATGATTGTGCCGATGCTCGCGCTCGCGGGCAATTTGAGTCGCAAGAAAATCGTGCCGCCGTCTGCCGGAACGTTTCCGGTGACCACGCCACTGTTCACGACGTTGCTGGTCAGTGTGATTTTGATTGTTGGCGCGTTGACGTTTTTCCCAGTGCTGAGCCTGGGGCCAATCGTCGAGCATTTGTTGATGCAGGCGGGGCAGACCTTTTGAAATTTGAGATTGCAGATTTGAAATTTGAGAAATGACATGGCGAAAACAATTTCTATTTGGGATTCTAAAATCGTGGCGCAAGCGTCAATTGATGCGCTGAAAAAATTGCATCCGCGCTGGATGCTGAAAAACCCGGTGATATTTGTGGTCGAAATTGGCGCGGTGTTAGTCACAGTGCAATTGGTTTACGGCCTGCTGAATCCAGCCGCCACGACCAATTTTGGCTTTGGCGTACAAGTCACATTGTGGCTTTGGTTCACCGTATTGTTTGCGAACTTCGCCGAAGCGATTGCGGAAGGACGTGGCAAAGCGCAGGCCGATACGTTGCGCAAAGCCAAAACGGAAACGAGCGCGAATCGTCTGAAAAACAACGGTGCAATCGAAATCGTGCCGACGTCAAAGCTGCGCCGCGATGACATCGTGATTGTGTCGGCGGGCGAATTCATTCCCGGTGACGGCGAAGTCATTGAAGGCGTGGCCAGCGTGGACGAATCCGCGATCACAGGCGAATCCGCGCCCGTCATTCGAGAGGCGGGCGGCGACCGTTCGGCGGTGACGGGCGGGACGAAAGTGCTTTCCGATCAAATCAAAATTCGCATCACGGCGAATGCGGGCGAATCGTTTCTGGATCGCATGATCGCGTTGGTCGAAGGCGCGGAGCGACAGAAAACACCGAACGAAATTGCGCTGCATATTTTGCTCTGTGGCTTGACGATTATCTTTCTGCTCGCGGTTGTGACGCTGCAACCGTTTGCGATTTATTCCAATGCGAAACAATCGCTGTTCGTGTTGATCTCGTTGCTCGTGTGTTTGATTCCGACGACGATTGGCGGCCTGCTGTCGGCGATTGGCATTGCCGGAATAGATCGTTTGATTCAGCACAATGTGCTCGCAATGTCGGGGCGCGCAGTCGAAGCGGCGGGCGATGTGAATACGTTACTGCTCGACAAAACCGGCACGATCACGCTCGGCAATCGGCAGGCGAGTGAATTCATTCCGTTCGCGGATGTCAGCCAATATCATCTTGCATCGGTCGCGCAATTGTCTTCGCTCGCGGATGAAACGCCGGAAGGCCGCTCGATTGTCGCATTGGCTAAACGACAATTTGGTTGTGATACCAGCTTATCACCCGCAGCAGAATTCATTCCCTTCACCGCGCAAACACGAATGTCTGGCGTCAATGTTGACGGGCGTGAAATTCGCAAGGGCGCGGTGGACGCAATTGAAAAATATGCGGCGAACGGCAACGGCTATCAACCATCGCCCGAACTGCGCGCCATCGTCGAGCGCGTTGCCAAAGCGGGCGGCACGCCGCTCATCGTGGCCGAAAATCAGCAACCGCTCGGCGTCGTGTATTTGAAAGACATCGTCAAAAGCGGGATGCGCGAACGCTTTGCGCAACTGCGGCAAATGGGCATCAAGACCGTGATGATTACGGGCGACAATCCGCTGACCGCCGCGTCAATCGCCAACGAAGCGGGCGTAGATGATTTCTTAGCCGAAGCTACGCCCGAAGACAAAATGCGCCTCATCAAACGCGAACAAACTGAAGGCAAGCTCGTGGCGATGACCGGCGACGGCACGAACGATGCGCCCGCGCTCGCGCAAGCCGATGTCGGCGTAGCGATGAACACCAGCACGCAAGCCGCCAAAGAAGCAGGGAACATGGTTGACCTTGATTCCAACCCGACGAAGCTGATTGAAATTGTCGAGATCGGCAAACAACTGCTGATGACGCGCGGCGCGTTGACGACGTTCTCGATTGCGAATGATGTCGCCAAATATTTTGCGATCATTCCGGCGATGTTTCTGGCCACGTTTCCGCAATTGCAGGCGTTGAATGTGATGGGGTTGCATTCGCCGGAATCGGCAATTTTATCGGCAGTAATTTTCAATGCCCTCATCATCATTGCCCTGATTCCATTGGCGCTGCGTGGCGTGAAGTATCGTCCGTTGTCGGCGGCGGCGCTGTTGCAACGCAATCTATTGCTCTATGGTTTGGGCGGTGTGCTCGTGCCGTTTGTGGGGATCAAGCTGATTGATGTTGTGATTGTGGGACTTGGTCTGGCGTGAGGTGGGGGAAGACAAGGGAACACGGATGAAACAGATGCTGCGGATCAGAACAGATCAGTTTTATCTGTATGATCCGTGTTCCATAAAGTTGACAGCAATAGAACGCGGATGAAACGGATGTTACAGATAGGTACAGATCGGGCTTTATCTGTCGTATCGGGTTGATCCGTGTTCCATTGTGTCTGAGATTGGAGATTGGAGATGAAGAATTTCGTGACGGCAGTTTTGATGACGATGGCAATGACGGTTTTGTTGGGCTTGCTTTACCCGTTGGCCGTGACGGGCATCGCGCAACTGCTCTTTCCGGCGCAAGCGAACGGCTCGCTCATCAAAAATGAAGCGGGCGAAGTCATCGGCTCCGAATTGATTGGGCAAGCGTTCACGTCCGCCGCCTATTTTCACGGTCGTCTGAGTGCGGTGAGTTACGACGGCGCAGCTTCGGGCGGCTCGAATCTTGGGCCGACGAGTGCGAAGTTGATGGATCGCATCAAAGCCGACGCCGAAAAACGACAAGCCGAAAATCCGCAGGCAAACGTTCCCGCCGAACTTGTGACGACTTCTGCTTCAGGACTTGATCCACACCTTTCGCCCGCTGCCGCCGAGTTTCAAATTCCGCGCGTGGCCGAAGCGCGGAAGCAATCCATCGCCAATATTCATGCGGTTGTGCAGCAATGCACCGAAGCGCGGCAATGGGGGTTGTTGGGCGAACCGCGCGTTAACGTGTTGCGGCTTAACCTGGCGTTGGACAAGCAATATCCGATGACGAGGCAGCCGCATTGATGACACCAGTATGATGGAAGCATTGCGACGTCCTTCTGCTGAATTGCTGCTCGCGCAACTGCAAGCGCGGGCGCGGGCGAAGCTGCGCCTGTACATTGGCGCGGCTCCGGGCGTCGGCAAAACGTTTCAGATGTTGGAGGACGCGCATCATCTGAAACGGCAGGGCGTGGATTTGGTGATTGGTTTGATTGAGACGCACGGACGCGCGGAAACCGCTGCGTTGCTGCAAGGACTCGAACAGATTCCGCTGCGGCAAATTCCTTATCGCGGCGTGACGCTGACGGAGATGGATACAGACGCAATTCTGGCGCGTCGTCCGGCAGTCGTGGTGGTGGACGAACTGGCGCACACGAATGTCCCCGGAGCCAAGCACGACAAGCGTTATGAAGACGTGCTGGAATTGCTGGACGCGGGCATCTCGGTCATCACGGCGGTCAATATTCAGCACATCGAATCGCTCAACGATGTGGTCGCGCGCATTACGGGGGTGCGCGTGCGCGAGACGGTTCCCGACGCTGTTATTCAGCGCGCCGACGAAGTCATCCACGTTGATCTTTCCGTCGAGGCGCTGCGCACACGACTACGGCAAGGGAAAATTTACAACGTCGAAAAAATCGAGCAATCGCTGAATCATTTTTTCCGCAAAGGCAATTTGTCGGCGCTGCGTGAACTCGCGTTGCGACAGGTTGCGCAGGATCAATCGGTCAAAGCGCAACGCTATCGGGAACAGGAAGGGCTGGATCAAGCCGCGATGCCGGAAAAGGTCATGGTATGTATGGCCTCGCGCGGCAGCGCGAAAAAGCTGCTGCGGATTGGCGCACGCATTGCCGGGCGCTGGGCCAATGATTGGTATGCGGTTTATGTGGAAACGCCGGACGAAGAACCAAGCCGCATCAAGCCGCAGGATGCAGCAGCTTTGCAAGACAACATCCGGTTTGCCGAAGAAATGGGGGCCAAAGTGATTCGCCTGAAGCAGAAACATGTGGCGGATGCGCTGATTGACTTTGCGCGCCGCGAAGGCATCACCCACGTGTTGTTTGGGCAATCGGCGCGCTCGCGGTGGGATATTTTGTTGCGCGGCTCGGTGCTCAATCGCTTTTTGGCAGAAGTGAAAGATGCGACCGTGCAAATTGCTCCGCTGGAAAACGACATTCCCCACGATCTGTAGCAAGCCATTTCCTGCTGCTGTTTGAAGCCCGCGCGCTGCCCTCGCATGTGCGTTCGAGTTGGGCTAAAATCCCCGCGCAAACTTCTCCCCTACGATCAGCAAGTAAAACGCCGTGCGCGCTGATGGCGCGCGGCAAGCGAAACTATCCTCAGAACGGTGAGAAGCGATATGGGCACGACACGGAACAGTTATAACGTGACTCGCTTTGGCTTGCCGGAGATGGTGGCTTGTAGCGCCGTCTTACGACAGATGGGGAAAGGCGCGCGCTCTTTGCCGGAAGTGGCGCAGCGCAGCGTGGATTGGCTCTATGCGCACCTCACTGACGACGACGGTCAGCCCGCCTGTGTCTTAGTCCGACTCTTCCAAACTCGCCCCGCGCCTGACCTTTCGGCGGAACTGATTCGGGCTGCCGGGTTGCCGGAACCGCCACCGTCAGTTCCCTGTCTGGTGCTGCTGGCGACGGCGGGACAACAACCCGAATGGAATTCGCCGACTCTTTCCTCCCACCATCGCGCCATTGCGCTCACGAGTCCCGCAGCGGTGGCGGGCACGCCGATGATCTCGCAATTGCTGCGGCAGTTCGGCGTCAACGTCGCAGCGCTCTTTCATCACGATCAAAGTTTGTTGATGGAACACGGTCAGCATACCTTCAATGTGTTTCACGTGCCGACAGCGGCAGCCAGTCCGTGGGTTCCGGCGCAAACGGATTTCGTCTTGCGTCACGGCATTCAATCGGTGCTGGGCTGCGGCGGCCTGCTGCCCTGTGGCAGCCTCTTTGCGCTGATTTTATTTTCGAAGGCACCGATTTCGCGCGCGACCGCCGAGCAATTCAAAACGCTGGCGCTCAGTGTCAAGCTGGCGCTTCTCCCCTTCACCACGCCGCAGGATTACAGGACAGACCAATCATGAGCAATGCCCCCATTCGTTCCGAGTTTTCCCGTGCCGAGCATGCCCAACTGCTGGCCCGCGTGGCGGCGCTGGAAGAATTGTTGAGCGTGCATGAAGAAGTCGTGCTGGAACAGTCGAAGCACCTGGAAGGGGCGCTCGCGGAGTTACGCGATTTCAATGCGGAACTCGAAGCGCACGTCAGCGAACGCACGCTGGAATTATCCGAAGCCAATCGCATCTTGCGCGAGCGGTTCGAGCGCGAGCGGCTGATGCTCGCCATCAACAACGCCGTCGTTTCCGAACTCAGCCTGCGCGAACTCTTCCGCGTCATCTCCGCCAAGACCCGCGAAGTGTTGGGCAACGACACTACCAGCATGGCGATTTATGACGCCGAGACCAATCAGTTGCGCGCCTACGTGTTTGACCACCCGGACAACAAGCTCCCCGTGATAGACGAAGGCACGCCCATCCCGCTGGAAGGCTCGCTGGGTGGGAAGGCCTTTACGACCGGACAGCCGGTGTTCGTGCAGCGCAATGCGCGCGAACGCACGTCTACCGAATTCGACAGGCGTCTGGTTGACGCAGGCATCAAGTCAGGTGGTTGCGTACCGCTGATCGCGCAAGACCGCAAACTCGGCGTGATGGGGGTCGGCAGTTTTCGCGAAGACGCTTTTTCGGAAGCCGATCAGGAATTGCTCGGTCACATCGCCAACCAGATTGCGCTGGCCGTCGAGAATGCGCTGAATTTCGAGCGCGCCTTGAAAGCCGAACAGGAAAGCCGCCGCCAATTCGAACGGCTGCGGCTGATGCTCGACGTCAATAATGCGACGGTCACGCAACTCGATTTGCGCGAACTCGTGCGCATCGTCTCTTCCTGTTTGCGTGAAACCTTGCAGTACGACATCGTCGGCCTCTCGCTGTATCACGCCGACACCAATCAGTTGCGCGCTTACGCTTACGATTTCCCGGACAAACAGTTTGCCATCCCGGAAGGCACGCCGATTCCGCTGCAGGGCAGTATGGGCGGGCGGGTTTTCACTTCCGGTCGCGCGCTCTTTTTCAATCGCCCCGACACGACGCGCGCCGTCTCGCCCTTCAACCAGCGTTTCGTTGACGTCGGCGTGAAATCGGGCGGCGGTGTCCCGCTTATCGCGTATGGTCGCAAGCTGGGCGTGTTGGGCGTGGCGAGTTTCCGCGAAGACGCCTTTCCGCCCACCGACCAGGAATTGCTCGGCCAGATTGCCAATCAAATTGCGCTCGCCGTGAAAAACGCGCTGGATTACCAGGAGATCGAATCGCTCAAAAACAAACTGACCGAAGAGAAACTCTACCTCGAAGAAGAAATCAACACAGCTTACAACTTCGAGGAAATCATCGGCAGCAGCGCGGTGCTGCGGCGCATTCTGAAACAAGTCGAAACCGTTGCGCCGACGGATTCGACCGTGCTGATCGTCGGCGAAACCGGCACGGGCAAAGAATTGATCGCGCGCGCGATTCATAACCTGAGCGTGCGCCGCGACCGCACGCTGGTCAAACTCAACTGCGCGGCGATTCCGAGCGGCTTGTTGGAAAGCGAATTGTTCGGGCACGAACGCGGCGCATTCACGGGCGCGATTGCGCAGCGCATCGGGCGGTTTGAGCTGGCGCACAAAGGGACGCTCTTTCTGGATGAGGTCGGTGAAATCCCGCTGGACTTGCAACCCAAACTTTTGCGCGTCTTGCAGGAGCAGGAATTTGAACGACTCGGCAACGCGCGCACACAAAAAGTAGACGTGCGGTTGATTGCCGCGACCAACCGCGATTTGGCGGCGATGTCGGCGGAAAACAAATATCGCAGCGATTTGTATTATCGGCTCAATGTGTTTCCGCTCACGATTCCGCCGCTGCGCGAACGCCAGGACGATATTCCGCTGCTCGCACGCTTCTTCGCCAACAAATTCGCCGTGCGGATGAAGAAGCAAATCAAAACGATTCCTGCCGAAGTCGTCGCGGCGTTGCAAGGCTACCACTGGCCGGGCAATATCCGTGAACTGGAAAACCTGATCGAACGCGCCGTGATTCTCACGCAAGGCACAGAACTCCATATCCCTTTGCCCGAAATTCCTGCCCTGGTCAAGACGGCTGTTGCCGTCGCCCCTGCTGCGCCAATTTCTACGCCTCTTTCTTCCGCAGATTCCGCTTCGCTCGAAGCCGTCGAGCGCGAACACATCTTGCGCATCCTGCGCGAAACTAAATGGGTTGTCGGCGGCCCGACAGGCGCGGCAGCGCGGTTGGGGATGAAACGCACCACATTGCAAAACCGCATGACCAAACTGGGCATCACGCGCCCCGGTTAGCGCCCACATTTGGGCATTTGCCCATCGGCACGCGCCCACATCCGGGCAATGCCTCCCCTCTCCGATTCATTCGCAATTGCGCCTGCCTGCGCGTTTGCCTTTCCCTTGCAAGCACTTGAGCGATTTCTCCGCCGCCTGCTCTGGTGTGGCCTGATGCTTGCCCTTTCTCCAAGCGTCGCAAGATGCAGCCGTCACGAAAGACGGTCTGCGAAAGAGAATTTGAACAATAAGGAGAAATCACTATGAAGCGAACACGGATCGCACTGAGCCTCTGCGCTCTCTTCCTCATTGCCAGCGGCGCGCTGGCGCAACAGGTAACGGTGGATTACGACAAGGCCACCGACTTCTCGAAGTACAAAACCTTCGCCTGGGGCAAAGGCTCGCCCGCCGACAATCCGCTGGTGCATCAACGCATCGTCGCAGGCATTGAAGGGCAACTGGTGACGAAGGGACTGCGCAAGGTCGAAAGCAATCCTGACATCGTCATCGTCTATCACGCGGCGACGGACACGCAGGTCTCGGTGAGCACGATGGGCGGCGGCCCGCTGGGCGGCTGGCGCTGGGGCACGGGAACCGCCTACGTGGACAAGGTTCCGGTCGGACAATTGGTCGTGGACATCGGCGACCGCAACGACAAGAAGTTTGTCTGGCGCGGCACAGCCAGCGGAACCATCAGCAACAAGCAGGATAAGAACGAAAAGGCGCTGAGCAAGGCGCTGACGAAGATGTTCGAGAATTTCCCGCAACCGCCCGGTAAGAAGAAATAACTCGGCAGCAAATTCATTTTCCATTTTCCATTTTTGATTTTTCATTTGTCATTGTTTGGTTGGCTACAGCAGACAATGACAAATGAAAAATGGAGAAGAAGGAGAACCTCTATGAACACGATCAGCGAAATATTGAAACTGAGCGCAATCGTCCTGCTGCTGTTATTTGGCGCTACGATGACGAACGCGCAAGACCCAAGTCAACTCAAAGAGATGTTTGCCCGTGCGCAACAACAGAACGCGCAGGCGCTGAAACAATACACCTGGAAGTCGCGCAACGAAGTCCGCAAAGACGGCGAAAGCAAAAGCACGCAGGTGTTCCTGAATCACTACGACGCGAGCGGCAATGTGCAAAAGAATCAGATCGGCGGCTCGGCCCCGCCCCCGATGCCAAAAGGCCCGCTGCTCGGCGGCATCGCACAAAAGAAGAAGGAAGAATTTATGCACTTGATTCAGGCGCTTGGCGAACAGGTGAAAGCCTACAGTCATTTGGCCCCGGCGCAGATGCAGGCGTTTCTGATGAGCGCGACGATCAGCGCCAAATTGGATCAAGGTTCCGTACAGATTCACGGCGGCAACGTGCTGCAACGCGGTGACACGATGAGCATTTGGGTTGATGCCAAAACACGTAAACAACGCCGCGTCGAAATCAATACGTTCCTCGAACAGCATCCGGTGAAAGCGGTGATCGAATTCGCCGAATTGCCCGGCGGCACAACGTATATGGCGCGCACCGTCGTGCAGTATCCGAAAGAAGCCGTGCAATTGATTACGGAAAACTTCGATTACGAACCCGTGAGGAGATAACTATGAAACGGATTTTATCCTTACTTTTGCTGTCGGCTTTCGCGTTGCCTGCCTTGTCGCAATCGGTTCCAAAAATGGTGCTGCAACAGACGATGACCGACAAAGGCTGGCCGCGCACATACACCAGCGGCGCAACATCATTCTCGGTCTATCAACCGCAGATCGAAGCATGGAAAGACAATCAATTTGCCGCGCGCGCCGCCGTTGCTGTCACGACGGGGCAAAGCAAACAACCAACCTACGGCGTGATCTGGTTCACGTCGCGTACCGAAACCGACAAAGCCAATCGGCTGGTAACGATGACGGACTTTGCAATTACCAAAGCCCATTTTCCCACGCACGCGGAACAGGCAACGACTTATCAAAATCTCCTGCAAGCGCGCGTGGCAAAGGCTGCTGAAGTGATCGCGCTGGATCGTTTGTTGGCCGAGATGGCCATCAACGAAGCGCGGACAGCGAGCGCGGGTTATCAACTCAAAAACGATCCGCCGATCATTTACTTCAGCACGCGCCCCGCGATTCTGGTGTTGATTGACGGCGAACCCGTGCTGCGCGCGGTCAAAGACACGAACCTTTCCCGCGTCATCAACACGCGCGTGCTGATTCTGCGCGACGATGCGAAAGGCAAATTTTATCTGCATCTGATGGACGGTTGGATGGAAGGCGACACCGCCGCAGGCGCGTGGCACGTCGCGCAGAACGTACCGCGCGATTTGCAGAAAGCATTGGCAAGCGCGGCGCAGTCAAAGCAGGTGGATTTATTGGACGGCGACAAGAAGGCGTCGCTGAGCGAGGCGATGCAGCGCAATGCGTTGCCGATGATTTACACCAGCTTCAGGCCCGCCGAGTTGCTGCAAGCGCAAGGCGAACCGCAATTCGCGCCGGTCGAAGGCTCACAACTGCTGTACGTGACGAATTCTGAAAACGACATCTTCGTGGACACCTCCACACAACAGCGTTACGTGTTGATCTCAGGCCGCTGGTTTCGCAGCGAATCCTTGAACGGGCCGTGGGCGTTTGTGACGGCAGATCGGTTGCCGACGGACTTTGCGAAGATTCCGATCACGCATGCAAAAGCGAGCGTCCTGGCTTCCGTGCCAGGCACACCGCAAGCAAAGGAAGCATTGATTGCGAACGAGATTCCGCAGACAGCAACGATCACGCGCAGCGCCGCGAAACTGACGGTCACGTATGACGGACAACCGCAGTTCCGCACGATTGAAAACACACAACTGGCCTACGCGGTCAACACGCAAACGCCAGTCATCAAGGTCGAAGCGAATCGCTATTATGCTGTGCAAAATGGTGTGTGGTTTGTTGCGGCGACACCGACGGGAACGTGGGGAGTCGCGTCTTCCGTGCCATCCGTGATCTACAAGATTCCGCCGAGTTCGCCCGTGCATCACGTGACCTACGTCAAAGTCTATGGCGCGACGCCGGAAGTCGTTTATGTCGGCTACACGCCGGGTTACTACGGCACAGTCGTTTCCAGCAGCAGCGTGGTTGTCTATGGCACGGGCTGGTATTACCCGCCTTACATCGGCACGGTTTGGTACGGCACTTCGTACACCTACGGCTACGGCGCGGGCTTTACCTGGAGCACGTCGAGCGGTTGGGGCGTGGCGTATGGCATCGGCTACGGCTGGAGTAATTACTACTATCCGGTTCCGGTGTATGCGGGCTATTCGGCGTATGGCTGCTGTGTTTACGGTGGCGTCGCAGCGGCGAATGTGTACGGGCAATGGGGCAATGTCGCTTACGCAGGTACAAGAGCGGCGTGGGCGAATCCTTACACGGGCAACGTCGGTCAGGGCGCGGCGTTTTCCGGTGTGAACACGGTGACAGGCACGCGCTATAACGGACGCGGCTTCACAAACACCAATGTTTATACGGGTACGACGGTCACGGGCGGCGGCGGCACAGCGTACAACCCTTACACCGGCAGAGGCGCGGCAGGGCAAGCGGGCGCAGCAAGCAATGCGTACACCGGCAATGCTGTCGCTGGCACAAGAGGCGCGAGCTACAACCCACAAACTGGCGTTGTCAGCGGCGGCGCAGTCGGCGGAACATACAACGCGGCAACGGGGCAAACCACTGTCGGCGGCAGAGGCTTCACCTATAACACAAAGACGGATACGGGCGTTGCGGTAGGCAATAACAATGTCTATGCGGGGCGCGATGGCGAAGTCTATCGCTACAACAAGTCAGACGGCTTGCAACAGCACACAAGCAACGGCTGGTCGTCGGTCTCTCGCCCCACGGATGCGCAGGCGATTCAGAATCAGCAAGCGGCACGCGCTACGGGGCAACAGCGATGGGATACGTTTCGTTCCTCTGGCGGCCTGAATGGAAACTCCGGCGTCACCGGGCAACGAATCGGTTCCGGCAATGGAACGCCACGCTTCGGTTCCGGCGGTGGATTGCCGCGCGGAGGCGGACGCATTCGACGGTAAATCAATAACGATTCCAGGCTGTTCGCAATTGGCCTGAGAACTCAAACAAACATTGAGGAGAACACAGGTTTGTTCTTCCGCTGGATGGTGATTGAAAAATAAATGTACCCGCTGAAAAAGAGGCGTCAAGAGTTCAAGCTTCAGCTTGTTGATGCGCTGAAAAGCCAACCTAAAGGTTGAACTCTTAACGCCTGTTTCCGAAGGACATTCTTTTCTCTGTGATCATTTGGTAGAACAACAAACCGGAGGGACATCTATGCAAATTCGACGGTTTTTCTTACTGGCATTGTTCGTCCTGTTGCTGGGCGCGCACGCGACGCAAGCACAGGAACCTGCCTTTTCACAAAGCGAAGTGTTAACGCTCGAACAAGCCATCACGCTGGCCTTGCAGGGCAATCGGCAAATCAAAACATCCGCGCTCGAAGTGACAAAATACGAGCACCGCATCGCCGCCGCCAAAACGTATCGGCTGCCGGAATTCAAAACGACGGTTTCGGGATCACAGCTTCTGTCCGCGATGAACTTCAAATTCGAGCAGGGCGTCTTTGGCAATTACCCAAACATCGGCCCGATTCCATCGAAAGACACGGTCATCAGCACCGCGCGCCGACCGATGTTTGTCGTCAACCAACAAATCAATCAACCGCTGTCGCAACTCTATCGCATCGGCCTGAACGTGAAACAACTTGGCGTCGGGCGCGAAATCGCACAGCAACAACTGCGCGCGCAACAACACGCAATCGTCAACAACGTCAAGCAGGCTTATTACGCGCTGCTGCAAACCCAGAGCGCGCTTCATGTGACGGAAGAATCCATCAAGCTCTACCGCGAACTCGACCGTGTCACGGGCGAATACGTCGTGCAACAAGTCGCGCTGAAATCGGAAGGGCTGGAGGTCAAAACGCGCCTGGCGAAAGCTGAACTCGATGCTTCCACATTGCGCGATCAATTGGCTTCGCAAAAAGAGCAACTCAATCAATTGCTCGGACGCGAGGTAAACACGGAATTCACCGTCAGCCTGGTACAAGCGATGAGCCGTTATGAAGCTGACCTCATCGCCGCGCGCACAAAGGCATTGGAACTGCGGCCTGAATTGCAGGAAGCCAAGCTCAAGATCAAATCGGCGGAGTATGACCGGCGCATCAAAAAGTCGGAATACATCCCCGATGTCAGCCTGAGCTTCAATTACGTTTCGGCAACTAACGTCAACTTCGTGCCGCGCCAGATGTCGAGCCTCGGTGTGACGCTGAGTTGGGAGCCGTTTGATTGGGGTCGTCGCAAACGCGAAGTCGCCGAAAAGAACACCATCATCGAACAGGCGCGGCACGCCGAGCGCGAAACCGAAAGCGCCGTCCTGATCGAAGTCAACAGCAAATTCCGCAAGCTGCAACAAACGCGCCAACAGCTTGTCATCTCTCGTATGACCGAAGAGACGGCGCGCGAACAACTCCGCGTCATGTCGAATCGGTATACCGCACAGGCTGCGCTGCTGAAAGACGTGCTGCAAGCGCAAACCACGCTCGCGGACGCGAATTATCAATATCAACAGGCAATGCTCGCGCTGTGGGCCGCGCGCGCTGAATTTGAAAAAGCAGTAGGAGGAGACTTATGAAAAATCAAAAGGCAAAAGGCAAAGATCAAAAGGCAAAAGTTGTCGGAAGTATTTTTATGCTTGGTTTGTTGCTGGGCTGTGCGCTGCTCGGCGCGAGTTGCAGCAAGAAGAGTGAAGCGGCGGTCAATCCGCCGGTCGCGGTGAAGATCAAAACGGTCGAGACGAATGCGATCAGTCGCGGCGTGCGCTATTCGGCCAACATCGAACCGGCCAAGCAAGTGGATTTGGCCTTCAAAGTCAGCGGTTATTTAGATCGCATTCTGCAAGTGCGTGGCGTGGACGGACGGATGCGCGACGTGCAGGCGGGCGACATCGTGACGAGAGGCGCTGTGCTGGCGCGCGTGCGGCAAAGCGAGTACGCCGTGAAGGTCAGTCAATCGCAGTCACAAGTCGCCGAAGCGAAATCCTCGCTCGAATCCAGTCACGCGCAGTATGCCGAAGCACAATCGGCGATCACTGCGGGCAAAGCGCAACTGGCCGAAGCGGACGCTGCGTTTGCGAAAGCAAAATTGGACTTTGACCGCGCGAAAAATCTCTTTGCCAGTCAGAGTCTGACCAAAGCCGATTACGACGCCGCGAAGTTGCAATTCGAGTCCGCCGAAGCCAAACACGCCGCTGCACGTTCGCAAGTGGCGATGTACGAAGCAAAGGAACACGCCGCGAAAGCACAGATCGAAGTGCTGCGCGCCAAAGTCAACGGCTCTGAAGCCGCCGTCGCCTCGGCAGTGATTCCGCTGCAAGACACAGCATTGCGCGCGCCGATGGACGGCATCGTGTTGCAACGAACGGTGGAATCCGGCGCACTCGTTTCGCCGGGGCAGGTCGGCTTCGCCATCGCGGATTTGGCTTCTGTCAAAGCGGTCTTCGGCGTGCCGGATTTGACCGTCGGCAAATTGAAACTCGGCGGCACGTTGACGGTCACGACGGAATCATTGCCCGGCACAGAGTTTCAAGGCCAGATCACGCGCATCGCGCCCGCTGCGGATGCGAAGAGCCGCGTCTTTGAAATCGAAGTTTCGATTGCCAATCCGCGCCGCGCGCTCAAAGCCGGAATGATTGCCTCGCTCGAAGTCGCCGCTGACAAAGCGCAAGAGGCTGTCACGGTCGTGCCTGTTTCCGCCATCGTGCGGGCAGCCAACGGAGCCGAGCAATATGCGGTGTTCGTGGTCGAAGAAACGGGCGGAAAAGCGACTGCTCGCGCTCGCCCGGTGAAATTAGGCGAAGCATTCGGCAACACGATTGCCGTGCTGGAAGGCATCAGCATCGGCGAGCGCGTTATTACGACCGGCGCAACGCTGACCAAGGATGGACAAGCAGTGCAGGTGATTCCGTAGCCACGTGAGCCAATTGAGAATTTCATTTTCCATTTTCCATTTTAGATTTTTCATTTGTCATTGGGTGCGTCCGTTACCGACAGGCAATGAAAAATGACAACTGGAAAATGGAAAATGGAAAATGAAAAACAAGGAGTGAATGTATGTCACAACATCGTAGCGACACTGAAACTATCAACAAAACCCACAACACCGCGCGCTTCTTTGTCGAGACGCGCCACATCGCCTGGGTGCTGCTCATTGCTACGTGCGTGTGGGGCGTGTTCGGCTATTTGAGCATGCCACAGCGCAAAGACCCGGAAGTACAAGTGCGCACCGCCGTCGCCTTGACGCCGTGGAAAGGCGCGAGCGTAGAGAAGATCGAACAACTCGTCACCAAAAAAATCGAGACACAGATTGCGGCCAACGCCAAAGTGACGAAGATCGAATCCATCTCGCGCACAGGGATTTCGGTGGTCTATCTCGACCTCGACGAAAACCTGAAAGAAACCGGCAAAGAACTCGACGACATCAAGCTCAAGCTCGACAGCATTCGCGATTTGCCCGATGGCGCGGGGCCAATCAATTTCGTGAAAGATTTCGGCGACACCGCAGCCTTGATGCTGACGGTTGCCAGCCCGAAAGTCAGCGAAGTGGAAATTGATTTGCGCGCCAATGCGATTCAGCCTGCGATTGAAAAGGCGCGCGCATCGTCCAATGGTTCGCGTGCTGCATTGGTTGTTTGTTTCCCGCAAGCTCTCGAATTGCAAATGATCCGCAAGCATCGGGACATGTTTGTTGAGTATCTGAAAAAACAGAATACGGTTACAGACACGCGACTGCTCGAAGGCGCAGGATTCATCGGCCTGGATGCTGTGGTGAGTGTAGACGATGCAGCATTGGCCGCAGCTACACAGCGATTCCTGCGAGAAGAATTGCAGGCGGCTGAATTGCATCCTGATGCTTGGCAACCGGTTGTGATTCGCAATCCGAAGGAAACGCGCGACAAGCTCGCAGCAGCGGCAGGGGACAAGTACAGCTACCGCGAACTTGATCAATTCACCGATCAAATCGAAAAGACGATCAAGACGCTGCCGATGGTGTCGAAGGTTTCACGCACGGGGCTGCTTGATGAACGAGTGTTTTTGTATTACTCGCAGGAACGGCTCGCCGCGTATGGCATTCAAACGTCCAAACTGCCGGATGTTTTGAGCGCGCGCAACATCACGTTGCCGGGCGGACAGCTTGCCGTCGAAGGCAAAAATCTTTCGATTGACCCGACCGGCGAATTCAAAAGCGAAACGGAAATCGGTGGTGTGGTCGTGACAACATCGGCCAACGGTGCGCCTGTTTACTTGCGCGACATCGCAGACATTACACGCGGCTACGAAAGTCCGGCGAAGTTTTTGAATTACTACAACTGGCGTGATGCGAAAGGCCAGTGGCAGCGCACGCGCGCCGTCACATTGTCGGTGCAAATGCGTTCCGGTGAACAGATTGACAAGTTCGGCGCGGCGATTGACGCAACGCTCGCGGATTTGAAGAAACGTTTGCCCGAAGATTTGGTGATGGCGCGCACGTCGGATCAGCCGTTGCAGGTCAAAGAAAACATCAGTCTGTTTATGTCGAGCCTGTACGAAGCCGTGATTCTGGTCGTTATCATTTCGCTCATCGGTTTTTGGGAATGGCGCTCGGCCTTGCTGATGGCACTTTCAATTCCGATCACGTTGCTGATGACCTTCGGGATGATGTATGCGGTCGGCGTGGATTTGCAGCAGGTGTCCGTCGCCAGCTTAATCATCGCGCTCGGCTTGCTCGTGGATGACCCGGTGGTCGCGGGCGATGCGATCAAACGCGATCTCGCAGCGGGGCATTCGGCCATCATTTCCGCGTGGTTGGGGCCGACGAAGCTGGCGACGGCGATTTTGTATGCGACGATCACGAACATCGTAGCTTACTTGCCGTTCCTGTTGTTGAAGGGCGCAACCGGCGAATTCGTTTACACGTTGCCCGTCGTGTTGACCGCATCGCTCGTGGCTTCGCGGTTGGTTTCGATGACGTTTATTCCGCTGCTTGGGTATTACCTGTTGCGCCCGAAAGCGGAGTTGCCGATTGCCGAACGCCGCACGAAAGGCTTCGCCGCGTTTTACTATCGCATCGGCAATGCAGCGATCAATCATCGCTGGAAAGTGCTGGCGGGTTCGCTCGCGTTTCTTTTGCTCGGTGGCTTTTTCATGAGCCAGCTCAAGCAACAGTTCTTCCCGAAAGACCTGTCGTATCTTTCGTACGTGGATATTTGGTTGCCGGAAGACGCGCCGTTATCGGCTACGAATGAAGCCGCGCATCGCGCCGAAGCCGTGATTCGCGAAGTCATTCAGCAATACGGCAAAGAGCATCAGCACCCTCACCAAAATGAAGAGATGCTGCAATCGCTGACGACGTTTATTGGCGGTGGTGGCCCGCGTTTCTGGTTCTCGGTTGCGCCGGAACAGCAGCAACTGAACTACGCGCAAATCATCATTCAGGTCAAAGACAAGCACGACACCGAACACTTGATCGAACCGTTGCAGCAGGCGTTGAATGCCGCGGTCACGGGGGCGCGCGTAGATGTGCGTCAGTTGGAATCGGGCAAGGCTGTCGGGTTGCCGGTGCAGATTCGCATTGCGGGCGATGACGCAGCGACCTTGCGCGCGCAGGCCGAAAAGGTCAAAGACATCTTTCGTCCGATTCCGTTGGCCGCGCGTGTGCGCGACGATTGGGGCGACGAAAGCTTTACGGTTGGATTGCGCACTGACCCCGACCGCGCGAATCTGGCGGGCGTGACGAATTACGATGTCGCGACGGCTTCGGCAACGGCAACGAACGGCTACAAAGTTACAACCTTGCGCGAAGGCGACAAACAGATTCCGGTCGTTGCGCGACTGCGAATGGAAGAGCGGGCGCAACTCACCGACCTTAACAACCTGTACGTTTATTCGTCACAAGGAACAGGCCGTGTGCCGCTCGGTCAAGTGTCGTCGGTTGAATATCGGATGCAGACCGAAAAGCTGCGCCGCCGCAATCAATTCCGCACGATCACTGTAGCCTGTTTTCCCAAAGACGGCGTGCTGCCTTCAGAGATCATGAAAGCCGCGCGACCGCAGTTGGACGCCTTTGCGAGCGCGTTGCCGCCCGGCTATCGCATGGAAATCGGCGGCGAAGAAGAAGAGCAGGTGAAAGGCTTCAGGAACCTGTCGGTCGTGTTGTTGATTTCGATTGCTGCGATCTTCCTCGCGCTGGTGTTTCAATTCAAACACGCCTTCAAGCCGCTGATTGTCTTTGCCGCAATTCCGTACGGAATGGTCGGCGCGCTGGCGGCATTGTGGGTGAGGGGTTCGCCGTTCGGGTTCATGGCGTTTCTTGGTTGCGTGAGTTTAGTCGGCGTGATCGTCAGCCACGTTATTGTGCTGTTCGACTTTATCGAAGAAGCCCACGAACGCGGCGCGTCATTGCGCGAGGCGTTGCTGGATGCGGGGATTATGCGCTTGCGTCCGGTGCTGATTACGGTTGGCGCAACGGTGATTGCGTTGTTCCCATTGGCCGCGCACGGCGGGCCGTTGTGGGAGCCGATGTGTTACGCGCAAATCGGCGGCTTGAGCGTGGCGACGTTTGTGACGTTGCTGCTTGTGCCAGTGCTGTACGCAATCTTCGTGCTGGATCTGAAACTGGTGAAGTGGGAAGGCATCGGCGAAGCGCCGCATCAGACAGCGGAAGAAATTGAGCCTGTCGCGGGTGGAATGATCGGGGCGCATCAGTAAACAGAACACGGATGCAACCGATATGACCGATCAAGACAGATCAGCGCCAATCCGTCGCATCCGTTTCACCCGTGTTCTGTTTGCACTCATCATGATGGAATACCGATGCAACGGATACGACGGAGCAAGACAGATCAGAACGAATCCGTGCCATCCGTTGCGTCCGTGTTCCATTGCCGCCGACATTTCGGCATCTGCCGAAGAACACGCGCCGAAATGTCGGCGACACAGCACGATCACGATGAAGAGAAGGCCAGCACGAAAGACCAATGAACAAACCAAACTTATGCTCTTGCAATCATTTGAATCATCGCCGCAATCTTCATCGCCGCCCGCTCGCGCTGTGGCAAGGCGCTTGCCCTTCTTCTGGCTGAGAAGGAGGTCAATGATGACTACAGAACAAACGATGCAAGAATTTGAAACGCTCGCAATGCCGTACACGAATGCGTTGTATCGCACCGCGTGTCGTCGGTTGGGCAATCAAACCGAAGCCGAAGACATCGTGCAGGAAACCTATCTGCAAGCCTGGATGTCGTTTCATCGCTTTGCGCCGGGTACGAACTTTCAGGCTTGGATATTCAAGGTTATGGCGAACACGATCCAACGCCATTACAGCAAAACCCGGCGGATGCTGACGGGACAGGAAGAAGACGTGTTTGAGCAAGTCACCTATGAACCGCCCGTGACGCAGGAACTGCGCGACAAGGCAGTGCTGGCGGCGCTCAACGAGGTGCTGGAACAATTCCGCATCGTGATTCTGCTCGCGGATGTGCAAGGGTATTCGTATCAGGAAGTCGCTGCCCTGCTCGGCATTCCCATCGGCACGGTGATGTCGCGGTTGTACCGAGGCCGGAAACAACTCCGGCCTGCGCTCACGGGCCTCGCCGCAGAGTATGGATTCAAGGCCAGTATGCCGGTCGCGCGGCGCAGGAGGGCGGCAAGATTGGAGTGAAACACAATGCTGAAGATTACCAGAAATACAAATGAACACGGCGTCACGACCTTCAAGCTGGAAGGCAAGCTGATTGGGGTCTGGGTAGACGAATTACGCCGTTGCTGGCAGCAAGCCTTGCACAATGGCCTCACGCCCACCATCCACCTTGATCTGGCCGACGTGACCTGGGTGAGCGAGGAAGGGAAAGCATTGTTGCGAACGATGTATCGCAGCGGCGTCGCGCTGCTGGCGGCGAATCTGTTGCTGTCTGGCATTGTGGCGGAAATCAGCGCCGAACCAGCGGATTGAAACGAATATGCAAACGACTTGGCAAAAAATGACCTGGATGACGATAGCCCTGATTTTATTGGCCTGCGCGCCACCTGCCTGTGCGCAAAACACGAAGCAACCGCCATTGAACGAAACGGTCAGCCAATCGTGGGCGCAATTGATCGCCGCCTCGCAAGACTATCGTGCCAGCCTCGTCCGCGTCCTGGAATTGCAGGAACAGGCGCAAATGCGTGCGGCGGAGTTGGTCGAAAAACAAAAGCTGTTGTTGGCGCAAGGCGCAATCGCCAAACGCGAATTGGAAGCAGGTGAACAAGCTCTGCATGCCGCACAAATGCGCACGAACGAAGCGCGCCAGCAACTGGAAGCCGTCGAGCAATTGATTGCCGAAGCGAATGCGACGGAGCTGTGGGCCAGGCAACCTGCCGAATTGCCCAGCCGTTCGCCGCGCTATCTTCTGAACCGTGAGAAAGCACCCGCCGAATCACAGGGAAATTATCGCAGCGCGTTGATTCGCTATGCTGGCACGAGCGCCTGGGCATTGAGTGATTTCGGCAAAGTGGAGGCGTTCTTTCGCACACAGTTCGGCAAGCCGCTGACGGTGAGCGCCTACGGCCAAAGCGCCACGCACAATCGCTTAGGCTTCGATCATCGCGCGGCGATAGATGTCGCCCTCCATCCCGACAGCCACGAAGGGCAAAGACTGACCGCCTATTTACGCGAGCACGGCATTCCGTTTATCGCGATTCGCTGCCCAATTCCCGGCTCGGCAACGGGCGCGCATATCCACATCGGCCCGCCGTCGAAACGCGCGGCTGTACCGTAAAGCAAAATCCTTCGCCACGCCCATTCTCAAACGCCTCGGCCTTGCGTACAATGACCGCGCAATGGCTCCTGATCAGACTGCCCAATCTGAGGCTGCACTGCTGCGACAATACCAGTCGCTGTTGGAGATCAACCACGCGGTTGTGTCGCAACTCGATCTGCGCGAGCTGCTGCGCACGACGTCCGCCATCTTGCGCCAACATATTCATCACGACATCGCGGGCATCTCGCTTTATGAAGAAGCGCGCGGAATGTTTCGCGTGATGGCGCTCGACAATCCGCCGGAGCATTGGGAGGAAGGGCATTTGCTGCCACTGGAAGGCACGCCCGACGGGCTGGCCTTCCAAACGCGACAAGTGGTCTGGCGCGAGCATCTTGATCTGACGGAATTTCCGGCGACGGTGGTGCGACAGGCCTACGAAGCGGGTGTGCGTTCGGGTTGTTCCGTGCCGCTGATTGCGCGGGATCGTGTCATCGGCGTGCTCGGCATTGGCAGCAAACGCGAAGCTTCGGTCACCGCCGCCGATGCCGAGATGCTGCAACTGATCGCCAATCAAATCGCCAGTGCTGTTGCGAACGCCTTGAACTTCGAGCGCGCCCGCCAAGCCGAACAGGAAGTGCAACGACAACTCGAACGCGAACGCTTGATGTTGGAAATCAACAATGCCGTCGTCACGCAACTCGATCTGCGCGAACTCGCGCGCGTCACGGCGGCCCGTTTGCGCGAGGTGTTACAGCACGACATGACGGGCATCTCGCTCTACGATCCCGCCACCAATCAGATTCGCACCTATATGTTCGACTTGCCGGCGGACACGCTGCCGCCGATTCCCGAAGGCACGCCTGTGCCGCTGGAAGGGACGTTTGGCGGGATGGCCTTCCTATCTGGACAACCCGTGTTTATGAACCGCATCGATGCAACCATTCCGATGGCGGAATTCGACCGCCGACTGATGGAAGCGGGGATTCGATCCGGTGGCGTCATTCCGCTGATTGTGCATGACCGCAAGCTGGGCTTTCTGGGCGTCGGAAGTTTTCAGGAAGATGCGTTTTCCGCCGCCGATCAGGAGTTGGTCTGCCACATTGCCAACCAGATTGCGATTGCCGTCGAGAACGCCTTGAACTTTGAGCGGGCGCAGGTCGCCGAGCAACAAGCGAAGCGGCAGGCAGAGCGCGTACAGTTGCTTTTGCAAGTCAACAACGCGATTGCGTCGGCGCTGGATTTGCCGTCGCTGTTTCGCGCGGTGTCCGCCTGTTTGCGGCAAGTGTTTCGACTTGATTACGCCGTGATGGGGCTGTACAACGACCAGGAAGAAATCCTGCGCGTGCATCTGTTGGATCGCGGCGAGGGACTGGATATTTTGCAGGAAGGCCAGATCGCGCCGCTCGATCATACGCCGGTCGGCCTCGCCATCCGCACGAAGCAAGTCGTCGTTACGGGGATGGATTACCTCGCACAGTTCCCTTCCGAAGTGGTGCGGCGCGCGGTCAGTCAAGGTATTCGCGCGAATTGTTCGGCTCCGCTGCTCAGGAAAAACCGCGTCATCGGCGCGATGAGCATGGCCAGCAAAACCGTAGCCGCGTTCACGCAAGACGACGGCGAGTTGTTTATGAAGATCGCCGATCAGGTCGCCATCGCGGTCGAAAACGCGCTCGCCTTTCAGGAAATCGAAGGGCTGAAAAACAAGCTCGCCAGCGAAAAGCTCTACCTCGAAGACGAAATCCGCACCGAGTATAATTTTGAAGAGTTAATTGGTTCGAGCCGCGCTTTCAAACGCATCCTCAAACAAATCGAAACCGTCGCGCCGACCGATGCCGCCGTCTTGATTCGCGGCGAAACCGGCACGGGCAAAGAATTGATCGCGCGTGCGATTCACAACCTGAGCACGCGCCGCGAACGCACGCTCGTCAAACTCAACTGCGCGGCGATTCCGACCGGCTTGCTCGAAAGCGAATTGTTCGGCCACGAGAAAGGCGCATTCACGGGCGCGATCACACAGCGCATCGGACGCTTTGAACTTGCGCATCACGGTACGCTGTTGCTGGATGAAGTCGGCGACATCCCGGTTGAATTGCAACCAAAGTTGCTGCGGGTTTTGCAAGAGCAAGAGTTCGAGCGGCTCGGCAGCACACGCACGCAGAAAGTGGACGTGCGAATGATTGCGGCGACCAACGCTGATCTGGAACAAATGGTCGCCGAGAAAAAGTATCGCAGCGATTTGTATTATCGCCTGAACGTCTTCCCCGTCACGATTCCGCCGCTGCGCGAACGCGCCGAAGACATCCCGCTGCTGGCGCGCTTCTTCACGCGCAAATATGCCCGCCGTCTGAAAAAGAATCTCGAAGCCATCCCGGCGGAAGCGATGGACGCTTTGACCGCGTATCATTGGCCGGGCAATGTGCGCGAACTCGAACATTTCATCGAACGTGCCGTCGTGCTGACCGAAGGCACGGCGCTGAACATCTCGCATTCGGAATTGAAGCCCGCCGCGAAACCTGCCGCCGCGTCCAATGCCTCGTCCGTCACGACACTCGAAGCGGCTGAACGCGAACATATCGTGCGCGCGCTGGAAGAAACCAATTGGGTGATTGGCGGGCCGCAAGGCGCAGCGGCACGGTTGGGCATGAAGCGCACGACCTTGCAGTCCCGCATGCAAAAACTCGGCATCGCACGCTAATAACGAAACGACACTATTCTTCCTTCTTCCTTCTTGGATGAGGTGTTTTTTCCTCGCAATCAATGAAGAAGGAAGAATGCGTTCCGCCGGGTCGCGGCAATTCTATTCCTAACCGCCGCGCCGACATTTCGGCACACGCCGACATCTCGGCGCAAATCGCTTCGGCACTCGTCGGCACTGGCTCGGCAGCAACTTCTCGCTCATTCGCATAACTCGTTTTCCTTCCACTCACTTACCACAAGCAAGCGAATCGTTCGGCCTTGTGGCAAGGCACTTGCACTACTCAGAGGTGTCGCTCAAGACACAATAAAAACCCGAAAGATTTACGGGAAGGAGGCACCGATGTTTACGCCACAACTATCAGCAACCATCGCCATGAAGCAATGTCACCGTTGCGGCTCGGAACTGCGCGAGCGCGATAAATTCTGCCGTCGCTGCGGCGTCAGTCAGAGCCTCGCTTCTACAACCGAGTGCGCTACCAAATTATTCAGCAGCAGCGGCGCGATACACCAATCGTTCTCTGGCGAGTTGGTCAGCGCCGTGGCTACCGGACTGGCACAACGGACGACGGCGCTGCACAAGAATCGTTGGACGCGGCGATTGGCCGGCGCGCTCGTCGCTGTTCCGCTCTGGCTGATGATTGTGCTGCTTTCCCCGTTGGAGGCTTTGGCAGCGGTCAGAGCCATCTCCAATCAACCTTGAACATGCTCAAGATTACGATTCACAACGAAGCCGTCGTGACGCGCTTCATACTCGAAGGGCGGTTGATCGGCGAATGGGTAGCCGAATTGGAACGATGCTGGCTGACCGCCAACGCCGCTCCGCTCAGAATTGAATTAACCGATGTGAGCTTTATTGACGAACAAGGCCAGGCATTACTAGCACGAATGGCAGCCGCAGGCGCGACATTGATTGCGGTTGATGTCCAGACCAAAGCCATCGTCGAGGAAATCCTTGCGCCCTTGTTGCCGGAATAAAGCGGCAAAAGGAACGTAACGCGATTTGCCAAATCGCGCCACATTTTCCGAGGAGAACACACGAATGCCAAACGCGAAACCTTTCTTACTATTGTTGGTCATTACCCTGTCTGCGCCAATCGCGTTGGCGCAGACAAGGGCGGAACAGCGCGTTGACTCAATCAACCCCGTCGCGCTCACATTACGCGAAGCCGTCGCGCGGGCGCTCGCCAACAGCCGCGACATCGAAGTGGAGCGGCTCAAGGTGCAGAAGAATGAATTCGATGTGAAAGCAGCACACGGCGCATACGATCCGACCTTTCGTTCGAGCCTTTCGTTTGAGCATCGCACGACGCCGGTCGCTTCGATTCTGGCAGGCGGCGAAAACGGCAAGCTCAAGACGAATGATTTTTTGCGACAGGCCGAACTCGCCCGCAAGATGCCGTGGCAAGGTGGCAGCATGCGTGTGACGTTCGATCAAAGCCGCGCCACCACACAGAACCAATTCTACGCGCTCAATCCGCAATACAGCACGAGCTTGAGCCTGGAATACACACAACCCTTGCTGCGCAATCGCAAGATGGATGTCGAGCGGCGCAACATCCGAATCGCCAGGAAAAAGCTTGATCTGTCGGACAGTCAGTTTCGTCAACGCGCCATTGAAATCATCGCCAACGTCGAGCGCGCCTATTGGGATTTGGTCTTTGCGCGCCGCGACGAAGCGATCAAACGCGCGTCGGTCGAACTGGCGAAAACGCAACTCGAACATAACCTGCGCCAAGTCGCGCAAGGCACGCTCGCACCCGCGGACGTGACTTCCGCGCGCGTTGAAATCGCACGCCGCACTGATGAAGCCGAAGCGGCAACCGAAACCATTGCCCGCGCCGAAAACGCACTGAAAGCGTTGGTGAGCCAGCCGAGCAACGATGAACTCTGGCACGCGACAATCACGCCGACCGATCAGCCGGAGATGAGCACAACCGCGCCCATGTCCGTTGCCGAGGCGCTCAAGACCGCGTTCACGAATCGCCCCGAATTGGAGCAATACCGGTTGCGCAGCGAATTGAACAGCGTGGATGTCGAATACCTGCGCGACCAAACCAAACCGCAAGTGGATTTGGTGGCGGGCTATGGCACGACGGGCTTGGCGGGTGCCGCGCGCACCGAAACGAATCCGATCATCGCCAGCAATCAACAGCTCATTGATCGCATCAATCAACTTTCGCAAACCGCCGGCTTGCCCGCGCTGTCGCCTGTCTCGTTTGGCACGATCCCGGATCGCTATTACGGCGGCTATGGGCAAAGCCTGGGCAATCTGTTTCGCAACGATGCGCGCACGTTCCGCGTCGGCGTCAACATTGCGCTGCCGCTCGGCAATCGCACGGCGAAAGCGAATCTCGGTCGTGCGTTGGTCGAAGGCAAGCAGATTGATGTCGAACGACAACGCGCCGAACATCAAATCGAAGTCGAAGTGCGCAACGCCGTGCAAGCCGTCGAAACATCCCAACGTCGCATCGAAGCCGCCAAGACTTCACGGACAAATGCCGAACTGCAACTCAAGAGCGAGCAGAACAAATTCGATGCTGGGCTTTCCACAAACTTCCTCGTCCTGGATCGCCAGAATGCGTTATCGCTGTCGCAAGGGCGCGAACTGAAAGCCATCACCGATTACAACAAAGCCGTCAGCGAATTGCAGCGCGCGCTGGCCACGACGCTGACGAACAAGAACATCGAAATCGCCAGCCGATAGAGGAACTGCATGACCAAACAAACTTTGTCCATCACACTCATCGCAACGTTGCTGCTGTCACTGCTCAACGTGCCAACGTTCAGCAAAGACAAAGCCGCCGAACACGCCGCCAAGATCAAAGCAGCCGTCGCCAAACTCGGCGTCGGCGAACAAGCGCGCGTCACCATCACGCGGCACGACAAAACCAAACTGACCGGCTATGTCCACGAAGCAGGCAGCGATTCGTTCACGCTCGCCGATCTGCAAACGGGCGCAAAGACGGCGATTCCCTACAGCGACATCAAAGCCGTCAAAGGCAAGAATCTTTCGACCGGAGCCAAAATCGGCGTCGGTGTCGCCATCGGCATCGGCGTCGCAACGCTCGGATTTTACATCCTGCTACGCGCGCTGGCAGATTGACGCTATTCACCAAACACGGAGGAACTATGAAACAAGCAAACCATCGTATCAAAGCCGTCTTCATCCTGATTTTATTGTCCTTGACCGCAGCTTCCGCGTGGTGGTTCTTCCTGCGCCAGCCCGCTGCCGCACCGGAAATCATCACGCTCAGCGGTCGCATCGAAGGCGACGAGGCCACTGTTGCCGCCAAGACGTCAGGCCGCATCAGCGACATCACTGTGCGCGAAGGCGATGCCGTCACTGCCGGGCAAGTCATCGCCATCCTCGACGATGAACAAATCAAAGCGCGCGAAGAGCAGGCGCGATCCGCCGTCGCACAAGCCGAAGCCCGCGTCTTGCAAGCACAACAACAGATTTCCGTCTTGCAGGCGCAATTACAACAAAGCCGCTTGAGCCAGACGCAAGCGCGTGCCGATGCCGATGGCCGCGTCAGCCAAGCGCAAGCCCACGTCGCCGCCGCCGAAGCCGAACTCTCGAAAGCGCAAGCCAATTACGAACAGGCGCGTTTTGACAACGAACGCTTCATGACGCTCGCCGAACAAGGCGACGTGTCCGAACGCGAAGGCCGCCAGGCACGCACCGCTGTCGAATCGCACAAAGCCGTCGTGTTAGCCGCACAACGCCAAGTCGAAGCGGCGCGCGGCGCGTTGCTGGCCACGAAAGCGAGCCTGGACACGCCCGCGATTCGTGCGGCGGAAGCGACTGCGATTGAGCAACAAATTCGGCAAGCGCAATCCGCTGTGACGTCGGCGCAAGCCGAAGCCATGCGCGCTCGTGCGCAGCTTGATGAAGCCCGCGCGAATCGCGATGACCTGAATATCCTCGCGCCTTTCGACGGCATCGTCGCGACGCGCACAGCCGAACCGGGCGAAGTCGTCGCGGCAGGCGCGCCGCTGCTGACGTTGCTGAATCCGCATCAGGTCTATCTGCGCGGCTTCATCCCGGAAGGCGAAATCGGGCGCGTGCGCACGGGGCAAACGGCGCGCGTTTACTTGGACTCGAATCCGACGCAACCGCTTGAAGCCACCGTGTCGCGCATTGATCCGCAAGCGTCGTTCACGCCCGAAAACACGTATTTCCGCGATGATCGCGTGAAGCAGGTCGTGGGTGTGAAGCTGCAACTAACCAAACCCGAAGGCTTCGCCAAACCGGGGATGCCAGCAGACGGCGAAGTGCTCATTACTGGCACGCAATGGGCGACAACCGCGAGGAAAGAATAATGGACGCATTACTCGAAACGACCACAGATGTTACTTGGCAAGACACAATTCAAATTGATTGGGACGAACCGGAAACCATCGAACGGCGCGAGATTGCCATTCGCGTGCGCGGCTTGCACAGACGCTACGGCGCGCTCGAAGCCGTGCGCGGCGTTGATCTCGACATTCAGCGCGGCGAAATCTTCGGCATCATCGGCCCCGACGGCGCAGGCAAAACGTCGGTCTTTCAAATCCTCGGCGGCGTGATGCAACCGACCGCAGGCGCAGCAAAAGTCTTCGGACAATCGGCCCGCGAAGCGCGTTCGTCCATCGGCTATCTGACGCAGGCGTTCAGTCTCTATCAGGATTTGAGTGTTGCGGAAAACCTGCGCTATATGGGCGAACTGCGCGAACTCTCGCGCAAAGAAATCGAACAACGCGGGATGCAGTATTTGAAGCTCTTTGATATGGATCGCTTCACGGATCGGCTGGCCGGGCGCTTGAGCGGCGGAATGAAGCAGAAGCTGGCGCTGGCTTGCGCGTTGATTACCGAGCCGAAAGTGTTGTTGCTGGATGAGCCGACAACGGGCGTTGATCCGGTGTCGCGGCGCGAATTCTGGGACACGTTGGCGCAGTTGTCGGCAGACGGGATGACGATTGTCGTCGCGACGCCGTACCTCGACGAAGCCGAACGTTGTCATCGCGTCGCGTTGATGCACGACGGCGTGATTCATCAAACCGGCACGCCCGCGCAGTTGCGACACGCTTCGGGCTTGCAGCGGCTGGAAGTGCGCGCGGCGGATTTGAGTCGCGCGGAAACACTGCTCAGCCAAGTCGAGAGCATCGCCGACGTGCAACGCTTCGGCGACCGTCTGGATGTAATGGCACGCAATGCGGACACGGCAGAAGCCGTGACACGCGCGACGCTCGGCAGCGCAGGCATTGCCGTGAACGAAATTCGCACGGGTGCGCCGACGCTCGAAAACACATTCGTTGCCATCCTGCGTGAACTCAATGGCGAAGTGAAAACGCCCGCATTTCCGACGCGCCGCAAGTTTCGGGAGCGTGCGCCCGATGCGATTGCGATTGGCGCGCACGATTTGCACAAACGCTTCGGCAAATTTCACGCCGTCAAAGGCATCAACCTCGAAGTCAAATACGGCGAGATTTACGGCCTACTCGGCGCGAACGGCGCAGGCAAAACGACGACGATCAAAATGCTCTGCGGCCTGATTGAAGCGACGAGCGGTGATCTCACGTTGGCCGATGAAAAAGGCGGGTTTCGTTCGAGTTTCGTGCGCCAACGCATCGGCTACATGTCGCAAAAGTTTTCGCTCTACGACGATCTGACGATTCTGGAGAATCTGGATTTCTTTGCGGGTGTGTACGGCGTGCCCGCGCATGAACGCGAAGAGAAGATGCAATGGGCGTTGGAATTTTCAGGACTCACGGGGCGCGGCAATATGCTGACGGGCGCATTGCCCGGCGGCTGGAAACAACGTGTCGCTTTCGGAGCAGCGATTATGCACGAACCAAGTGTTTTATTTTTAGACGAACCGACCTCCGGCGTGGATCCGCTCGCGCGCCGTTCGTTCTGGCAAATGATCAATCGGCTCGCAGATCGCGGCGTCGCCGTGTTGGTCACGACGCATTACCTCGAAGAAGCTGAACAATGCAATCGGCTCGGCCTGATGGTTGCGGGCGAATTGGTCGCGCAAGGCACGCCGACCGAAATCAAAGCCGCACAGCCAGGCCATCTGATCGAACTCAACACGAGCGCGCCGCAACAGGCCGCGAACCTGCTCAAAGCCGAAATGGAAGCGTGGCGGGTTTCCTTGTTCGGCGACCGCTTGCACGTCATCGTGGATGAAGAAGTGCTCGCGGCGATTCAAAACCTGCAACAGCGATTGCGCCGCGCTGGTGTTGAAGTGCGCGACGCTTACGAAGAACGCATCTCGCTCGAAGACGTGTTCATCGCGGTCGTCGAACAAGCGCGCCGCGAAGGCAAGGTGGCGAGCGAGGATTGAGGAACCAGTGGCGTAACGCGATTTGCCAAATCGCGCCACATTTTCAGGTAACGCGATTTGCCAAAGCGCGCCACATTTTCAGGTAACGCGATTTGCCAAAGCGCGCCACATTTTCAGGTAACGCGATTTGCCAAAGCGCGCCACATTTTTTAGGAACTCTATGAAACGAATCCTTGCGCAAGCACGCAAAGAATTGACGCAAATCTTTCGGGATCGCTTGACCGTCGCGCTCGCGCTCGTGTTGCCGCTGATCCTGCTCTTGATGTACGGCAAAGCGATTTCGTTCTCGGTCAAAGACGTGGCGATTTATGTCGCGGACTTCGATCAGACGCCGCGTTCGCGCGCTTACATTGAAGCCCTCGCGGCCTCGCGCACGTTTCGCCTCGTGGCGTTGCCGGAAGGCTTGCGCGCTGAAGACGCGCTCGCGGCTGAAGTCGTGCGCGCGGTCGTTACGATTCCCGGCCACTTCGAGCGCGATCTGGCGCGCGGGCGCAATGCCGAGGTGCAGTGGTTGATTGATGCTACTGACGCCAACACGGCAAACATTCTGCGCGGCAATGCTGCCGCCGTCACGCAGGCGTTCGGACAAGGCAACATCACTGCCACAGCGCCGGTTCAAGCCGAGGTGCGGCTTTGGTACAACCCCGGACGCGAATCGGACAAATACATCGGCCCTGGCGCGGTCGCCGTCGTGCTGGCATTGTTTCCGCCGTTGCTGGCGGCGCTGGCGATGTCGCGCGAACACGAGCACAAAACGATTTTGCAAGTTTATGTGTCGAGCATCTCGGCGTGGGAATTCATTCTCGGCAAAACGCTCGCGTATGTCGTCATCGCGCTCGCAGAATTCGTGCTGGTGGTCGCGCTCGGTATGTTGGCCTTTGGGCTGCGCTTTGTCGGTGATCCAACGCCGTTCCTAGTCGGCGCGCTGATTTATCTGGCTTGCAACATCGCGTTCGGCGTGATGGCCGGAGCCACGATTGACAATCAGGCTGCGACGATTCAAGTCGTCGCGATGGTCAGCTTTCTGCTGTCGTTTTTGCTGTCGGGCTTTATCTTCCCGCTCTCGAACGTGCCGTCGGGCATTCGCTGGGTCGCGTACCTTGTGCCTGCGCGGTACTTCATCGAGATCACGCGCGATGCGTTTGTGCGCGGGAGTGGCTGGGGCGCGGTGTGGCCGTGTCATCTGGCGCTCGCGTTGCTGGGATCGTTTTTTCTCTTCAGAGCGTGGCGCAGGCTGCGCAATATGCAGGTGGAGGTCTAGTATGAAGAATCTGCTACACAAAATTCGTGGTCTGCGCCTCGTGGCGCTGTTGCTGAAAGAATTGCGGCAAATCAAACGGGATCGCAAATTCATGGCGGCGTTGATTCTGCCGCCGACCGTGCAATTGATCCTGTTCGGCTTTGCGCTCAACCCGAACGTCACGGGGCTGCAACTCGGCGTCGTAGATGACAGTCGCTCGGTGCTGAGCCGGGAGTTGATTGCGGCATTTGAGGCGAGCAATTCGTTTCAAGTCAAACGGCACTTCGCTTCGGCGGAAGAATTGGGACGGGCCTTGAGCGCGGGGCAACTCGACGGCGGGCTGATCTTCCCGACGGATTTCGCGCGCCAACGCGAACGTGGCGAAACGGCGAAAGTGCAACTCGTGCTCGATGCCGTCAATTCCAACACCGCGGGCATCGCGTCGGGCTATGCCGAGCGCATCATCGCCGCGTTCAATCAACAGTTTTTCCGCAGCGATACGGCGGTCGCATTACAGTCGAGTGCTGCCACCGCTTCGGCACGTGTCGCACTGCTCTACAATCCGGGCTTGCGCAATTCGTGGTTTATCCTGACGGGCGTGTTGGGGATTCTGTTGATTATGAACGGCTCGCTCGTCGCGGCGGGCGCGATGGTGAAGGAGAAGGAAGTCGGCACGATTGAGCAATTGCTGATGACGCCTGCGGCGGCGTGGGAAATCATCACGGCGAAGATCGCACCCTTGTTTTTATTGCTCTCGCTTGATGTGTGGATCGCGCTCGGCGTCGGCTGGCTGGTGTTTGATGTGCCGGTGCGCGGGAGCGTGATTTTACTGTATTCGGCGGGCGCATTGTGTGTGCTCGCCGGCATCGGTCTCGGCACATTTCTCGCCACCTATTCGCGTTCGTTGCAACAAGCGCAGTTGATGAGCTTCTTCGTCAATCCGCCGCTCGCCATGATTTCCGGTGCCACGACGCCGATTGAAGCGATGCCCGCCTGGATGCAGGCGTTCACGTGGATCAACCCCGTGCGCCATTTCTCGACGATTGCGCGCGGCATCCTGCTCAAAGGCGCAGGGATTGAGTTGCTCTATCCGTATTTGATTGTGCTCTTCACTTTTGCTGTTTTGCTGGTGGGACTGAGTGCCTGGCGCTTTCGCAAGCAACTAGGCTGAAGGGCGTCAGGCTCGCGGGCAACTGTAGGCGGACGATCAAGCCTGCCTCGGCGGCATTGGCGGCTTGCACATTGCCCCCGTGCAAACGAATCGCACGTTCGGTGATGGACAACCCCAGCCCGGTTCCGCCCGAATACCGATCCCGCGCATCGTCTACGCGATAGAACGGGCGAAACAGATGCAAGAGCGCCTCGTCAGGGACGCCCCTGCCGTGATCGCGCACGGTGATGCAAACGGCGTCCGGTTGCTGCGACAGCGTGATTTCGACGGCGGTTCCTTCAGCGGTATGACGAATCGCATTGCGCACGACGTTTTCAATCGCGCTGCGCAACAATCGTTCGTCGCCCGTGATAGTACATGCCGCCAGCGCCACCAGCCGCACCGAACGGTTTTGATTGCGCGCTTCAAATTCGGCATCGGCGACCAAATTTTCCAGCATCTCGGCGAGTTGGATCGGTTCGCGTTTGATGAATTGCTCGCCGCTTTCCAACTCGGTCAGCAACAGCAATTGCCCGATCAATTCGTTGAGGCGTTCGGCTTCGCGTTCGATGCGGTCGTGCGCTTTGACCGCGACGTCACCAGCTTGCCGCCGCGCCACGCCCAACGCCAGATTGAGCCGCGTCAAAGGCGAACGCAACTCGTGCGAGATGTCGCCGAGCAAGCGGCGCTGTCCGTTAATGAGCGATTCAATGCGCTCAGCCATGCGATCAAATTCCCGCCCCAATTCGGTGGTTTCGTCGCGTCGTTTGCCGAGCGCCGCGCCGACGCGCGCGGACAGATCGCCCGTGGCCAATTGCTGTGTGGCGGCGCGCAATTGCACGAGCGGTGCAGTCAAATAGCGCGCCAGCAAATAACAGCCCAAGCCGGCAGACAACAGCACCACCAAAACCTGCAAGGCCAAACGGCCCGGCGTGCCGAACAACTGCCCGCTCAGAAAATCCGGCATAGCGTGCAGATACACATAGCGGCGACCATTCGTCGTTTGAACTTGCATCACGAAGTAAGTTCGTTCGTCTATGACCATCTCACGCCGCGTCGGGGTTTGTAAGGCCGCCGCTTTCAGGGCTTCCGTCACTTCACGTCCGGCGAGTTCCTGCCCCGTTTCATCCAGCAAATACGAGGGATTTTTGAGATTTTGATCGAGGTAATCGAGATAGGTGGCGAGTCCCGCGAGTCCCGCCTGTTCGTAGATTTTGGCCGCTTCCTGACCGAACATGCGGAACGGGTCGCCCACCTGCGGCTGCAAACGCGGACTGAGCGTGAGCCACGTCACGGCGAGCATACTCAAAATGATGAACGCCATCGCCGCCCAGAACCACAGGAAGATTTTCAGGAAAAGACTTTGCATGCCTAGTTGGTCGTGCTCGGTTTGGCATAGATATAGCCGACCCCGCGCACCGATTTGATGCGCTCGACGCCGTTGACTTCCACGCCGAGTTTTTTGCGCAGATTGCTGATGTGCGTATCAATGCTGCGATCCAGCGGATTGAATTCTCGACCGAGCACGGCCTGGCTGATTTCTTCGCGCGAGAGAACGTTGCCAGCGGCTTGCAAGAGCAGCACGAGCAAATCGAATTCCGCCGAAGTCAAATCGAGTTTTTCTCCGCCGCAATGCGCCACGCGGGCGCTGCAATCCAGGCTGACATCGCCGATGAGCAAACGACGGTCGGCGTTGGTGGCGGGAGCGATAGGATTCGTGCGACGCAAGATGGCGTGAATGCGGGCGACGAGTTCGCGCGGGTTGAATGGCTTGGGCAAATAATCGTCCGCGCCGAGTTCCAGTCCGACAATGCGATCCACATCGCTGCCGCGCGCCGTCAGCATCAGCACGGGCAAACGCGACTGCGCGCGCAAACGACGCAACACTTCAAAGCCATTGATGCCCGGCATCATCACGTCCAGCACGATCAATTGATGTTCGTCCGACAGCGCGCGCGCCAAACCGAGTTCCGGGTTGTTGCTCGCCTCGACGGCAAAGCCGTCAGGTTCCAGATATTCCGCGACCAGGTCACACAACTCCGTATCATCGTCAATCACAAGAATTCGCTCCACGATTTCCTTCTACTCCTCGATGTGGGATGCTCGGTCAGCCATAAAAGCCGCGACCGATGGCCAAACTCTAGCACAGGTTGCCTCGGAGAATTGTGAAGAAGTGTGAAGACGATTCCGACAAAACTCGACACACAAGCGCCGTTTGTTTTGCTAAGGTGTGGGGCGTCGGAATTCTGCGAAACTACGATAAGCAACCAGCTACAGGAGATACGATATGACCAAACACCCCTTACTGGATTCCTCGTTAAGTCGGCGCGACACGCTGCGATTATTAGGTGCGACCGGAGCCGCTTCGTTATTGGGCGCGAGTGCGCAGAAGGGGCTGTTGCCCTGGTTGTTGAATGCGCCTGGAGCGGTTAGCTATGAAGATATGGTGGCGCGTTTTATGCGTCCGGCGTTGTATGTCGCATCGCCTGTGCAGGAGACGAAGCTGGTGAGCGAAATGAGTTGCGTCGGGCGACCCGCGTTAACGGAAGGTCCGTTTTTTGTGGACGAACGGCTCAATCGTTCAGACATCCGCTCTGACCCGTCGAACAACACGGTCAAGCAGGGCGTGCCGGTGAAGATCAAATTCAATATCTTTCGCACCAGCGGCAGCACCTGCACGCCCTTGGCCGGCGCGCTCGTGGATTTGTGGCACTGCGACGCGGAGGGCGGGTATTCGGACGTGAGCGGGCAAGGCAATCCGAACAACTTAGGACAAAAGTTTCTGCGCGGCTATCAAGTCACGGACGCGAATGGCGCGGTCGAATTCACAACGATTTATCCGGGCTGGTATTCCGGGCGCACCGTTCACATGCATTACAAAGTGCGTTTGTTTTCCGGCACGACGCGCACTTATGAATTCACGTCGCAGGTGATGTTCGATGACACTTTGACCGATCAGGTGTTCACGCAAACACCCTACAGCGCGCGCCCGAATCGGAACACGCGCAACAGCAACGACAACATTTACCAAAGCGGCGGCAGCACGTTGTTGCTCACTCTGACAGCGGACGGGCAAGGCGGGTACACGACGAGCTATGACATTTCCTTGTCGGGTCTGCCCGCGACGACGTCGGTGCTCAGCCCTGTGTCCGGCGCGAGCTATGCCAGCGGCGCGGCACTCAGCAGCGAAAGCATCGCTTCGATCTTTGGCAATGGCCTGGCGTCTACGACCGCGACCGCGCCAGCCAACGCAGCGAATCAATTGCCGACGACTTTAGGCGATGTGACCGTAACGGTGCGCGATGCGAACGGCACGACGCGCAATGCGCCGCTGTTTTACGTTTCTCCCGCCCAGCTCAACGCGCAAATTCCGGCGGGAACCAGCTTGGGAACGGCCACGTTGACGGCCTTGCAAGGCGGAACCAGCGTGGCGCAAGGCACAGTCGCCATCGAAGCCGTCGCGCCCGGCATCTTCACGGCGAACGCCAACGGCGCAGGAGTCGCCGCCGCGCTGATTCAGCGTGTCCGAGGCGATGGCTCACAAAGTTATGAGGCGGTGTGGCAATACGACGCCGCACAACAAAAAGCCATCGCTGTTCCGATTGATCTCGGCCCGGCTACGGACAATGTGTATCTGCTGCTGTTTGGCACAGGCTTCCGCGCGCGAACGTCGCTGTCATCGGTCGAATGCTCGATTGGCGGAGCCAGCGCGCAGGTTGTATACGCCGGAGCGCAAGGTCAGTACATGGGGTTGGATCAAGTCAACGCGCTCATCCCGCGCACATTGATTGGGCGCGGCGACGCGGACGTTCTCTTTCGCGTGGACGCGAAATTGGCCAATACGGTGACTGTCAACATCAAATAAACCTGCCGCTATCGCAGGCCAAACCATTCAAGCGATCACGACCGGCAAACCCAGAAAATTGCCGTATTGTTGTGCCGCTGCGGTGACTGCCTGAGTTTCGGCTTTGGTCAGTGGCGTGAAGGTATTTGTTTCCAGCACGACAGCGTCTTTTCGCAATGTGCGCTTCCACGTGCCGACCAACTGGCCTTTGAGAAAAATCAGGTGATTGAAAATCAATTGGCTGGCGTGCTCGACGTGGAAGATCGCGCTGCGGTCGCGGTATGCAATGCCGTACTCGTCATAGTTCGGCAACAGGTACGCGGCTGGAATCGTTGCTTTGGCAATGGGTGCGGATGAAGCCAGCCAATAGGTCTGTGCCTTGTAAGTGACGTGTTGCAATTCAGATGGCAGCGCCGCCACGCCACGTCGCGCATCGGTCAACGTTAGCCCCGACCACCACGCAAAGTCCTGCAAGGTGGCCGGGCCGTGGCTCACAAAATAACGACGCACCAATTCACACAAAGCTTCCTCGCGGGTGAGTGTGGGAGTGGGCGGCACGCGCTCGTCGAGCAAGGCGTAGGTGAATTGTTTGCCGCGCCGCGCGCCGCTACAGACCACGCCTTCCAACTCGGCGTGCATCATCAGATGCGCCATGCGAACGGTATCCTCTGCGGCAATTCCAGACGCTGCAAAGACCGCACGCAATTCATCGCGCGTCAATTGCCGTCCGCCCTGCAAGGCTTTGGTCAGCACCTGGACGCTGCGCCGCAAGGTCTGTGCGTCGAGTTCATGTTTGCGGTTGTACGGCGCGAGCAAGGCGTGAACACGCGGCGCAGTCAGCTTCAGCATCCAGCGAATATCGGCAGGCGCGACGAAATGCCACGTAGGCCGCAGCACGTGCGTGCGCAGAATTGTGCCATCGGTAAACGCTCGCTCGACGTCATCGTCGGTTGTGCCGGGCAGACGCGCCCCTAACGCCCATTTCGCGCCCGCATAATCCTGCGCCTGCACTGCGCCGAGCCATTGCACGAGGGCGGCAGGTTGCGTGAGCCAGCCTGTGACGAGATGTTGATTTTGTAAACGCTGCCGGATGATTTCGGTGTTTGTCATTCGCTCTTTTCGTCAGCAATTCTCATTTTGAAAAAACCTGGCCTCTCCGCGCACCTGAACAGCGCGCATTCTTCCTTCTTGATTCTTCCTTCTTCATTGTTTCTAGAGGGATGCCTCGACAAACAATGAAAAAGGAAGAAGGAAAAATGAAGAATGTCGCGGCCACAGTTCCAAATTGAGAATTGCTGTCTTTTCGTCCCTAGTCCCGTAGAAAATAAAGCACGCCAGACGATTGCGCAACCGCCTTGGAACCGACGGCGACGGGCCGCAGAACAGCGCGTAATTTCCTCACCCAAGGGAATGCGATTTGCCAAATCGCGTTACCTTCTCCTTTGTGGTAAGGTGTGCTGCACCAACTTCCAACACAGAAAGGATTGCTATGAAACGCCGCCAGTTTCTCAAAACGTCGCTCTACAGTTTGCCCGCGACCGTCTTCGCTTCGTCTTTGCTGGATGCGCTTAGCGCGCCCCTTCCCAAAATGAAAATCACCAAAGTGCGGTTTTACGAATCGCCGCTTTCGCGTCCGATGGTCAATCAAAGCATGCACATCGTCGTCGTCGAAACCGATGCCGGGATCACAGGCATTGGCGAAGGCGGTTATGTGGATGGCATTCGCGAATGCGCCGAAATGGTGATTGGCGAAGACCCGACGCGCATTGACCATTGCTGGCAATTGATGTTTCGCGGGCGGTTTTATCCGGCGGGACGCGAAAAGTTGCACGCGATGGGCGCGATTGATATGGCACTCTGGGACATCAAGGGCAAGGCGCTCGGCGTGCCCGTGTGGCAATTGCTCGGCGGGCAATCGCGCGAGTACATCGAATGTTATTCGACCGGCGCGATTCGTGTGCCGGGCGGCGTGAAAGAAAACGCGCAGGCCACGATTGCCGCGGGCTTCCGCGCGTTTCGTACGTCGGTCACAGACCCCGGCGGCGGCGCTCCGTTTGTCTCGCAACGAATGGTGCGCAAGACATTCGAGCATTGCCAGGCGATCCGCGAAGCCATCGGCCCCGATGCGGATTGGGCGATTGATTATCACACGCGACTCGACTTTCCCGATGCCGTGCGCCTGAGTACGTTGCTTGAACCGCTGGAGCCGTATTTCTGCGAAGACCTCGTGCGCTCGGAAAACAACGCCGTCTACCGCGAATTGCGCAAGCAGGTGAAAGTGCCGATTGCGGTCGGCGAACAGCACAGCACGCGCTGGGACATCAACGAACTGATCGAGCAGCATTTGATTGACTATAACCGCGTCTCCATTCCGAATTGCGGCGGCATCACCGAATACGCCAAGCTCGCGGCGATGAGCGAAGCGCATTATGTCGGGCTGACGCCGCACTTCACCGGCCCCATCAGCGAAGCGGCATTGTCGCACGTTTGCGCCGCGTTTTCCGGGCCGGTGCTAATGGAGATCGCAGGCTTGTACAAACCCGATGCGATTGAGTATTTGCCGAAAGTGTTTGATTTCCGGCAAGGCAAGATTTGGCCGAATGAACGCCCTGGCTTAGGCGTTGAATTCGATGCGACGAAGCTGAAGCTGACGGCGGAATTCACGAAGCGCAATCACCCGATCACGACCTTTCGCCGCCCGGATGGTTCGATCACGAATTGGTAGTAAAGGCTTTTTCACCGCAGAGGCGCAGAGATCGCACAGAGTTTCGCGGAGTTTTTTTGAGATTACGAAACAAACGAAAATAACGAAACAGACGAAAACGAATTCTTCTCTGCGTTTCCTCTGCGTTTCCTCTGCGCCTCTGCGGTGAAATTGCTTTCGACTACTCAACGCTGAAAGAGATACGTTACTGACACTGACTGTCGCACCGTGTTACGATGATTCCTCGATATTTTTGAAGCGAGTAGTTGTAATTCAATGAGTACAGATTTTTCAGTTCGTAAAACCAAGCTTGCCAACGGCCTCGTCGTCGTTTCCGAGCAAATGCCGCACGTGCGGTCAGTGAGCTTTGGCGTGTTCCTACGCGAAGGGTCGCGGCACGAAACGTCTGCCGTCAACGGCATCAACCATTTCATCGAACACACGCTTTTCAAAGGCACGCGCAAACGTTCGGCGGTGCAAATCGCGGACGAATCCGACGCGCTCGGCGGCTATCTGGATGCGTTCACGGCGCGCGAATCCGTTGGCTTCACGAACAAAGTGCTGGACGAACATCTGCCGCAAGCCTTCGAACTGATCGCGGATTTAGTAACTGCGCCGACCTTCGATCCGATTGAGTTGGACAAGGAGCGCAACGTCATTCTCGAAGAAATCAAGATGGTCGAAGACACGCCGGATGATTTGGTCTTCGAGATTTTTTCCGAAGGCTTTTATCCCAACCATTCGCTCGGACGCCCGATTTTAGGCACGCCGGAGACACTCGCCACGTTTCAAGCGAACAGCGTGCGCGCGCATTACGAAGACGCTTATCGTCCCGAAAATTTAGTCATCGCTGCCGCAGGCAATGTGACGCACGAAGCGTTGCTCGACCTCGTCAACCAGCACTTCGGGTATTTACAGCCCCGCGCAGTCGCCGCGAATCATCCCGAACCCGCGCCGACGCCGCACTTCACGCTGCGCCACAAAGCCGAATTGGAGCAGGCGCATCTGGTCATCGGCGCGCGTTGCCCGTCGTTGATGAGCGCGGATCATTACGCGGTGAATGTGCTCTGTACAATTTTGGGCGGCGGGATGAGTTCGCGGTTGTTTCAGTCAGTGCGCGAAGACAAAGGCTTGGTCTACACGATTTTTTCGGCGCTGACGGAATACGTGGACACGGGCTTCCTGAGCATTTACGCGGGCGCTTCGGCGGACAACATCGAACCGACCATTGCCGCGACGATGGACGAAGTACGACGGCTGAAATCCGATGCGGTCAGCGACGCCGAATTGCAACGCAACAAAGATCAATTGAAAACCAGCCTGATGCTCGCGCTCGAATCCAGTTCCGCGCGGATGAATGCGCTCGCGTCGCAGGAAATGACCTGGGGCGAATTCGTCACGCCGGACGAAGTCATCGAACACATCAACGCCGTCACGGCAGAAGATGTGCAACGACTGGCGAGCGAGATTTTTCAGCCGGAACGACTGGCCGTCACGGTGTTGGGCGAAGTGGACGGGTTGGCGATTGCGCCCGAGCAGTTGGCCTGAGGTTTGGTAATGAGCGTAACGCGATTTGGCAAATCGCGTTACTTTTTCTGAGGAGCTTTCATGTCACGAGCCTTCTTTTTGCTCTCGCTTTTGTTGCTCAGTTGCTCGGCGCAAAACCCTGCGACCATCACGCAATCGCAAACGGTCACGGCTCCGGCACAAGCGGCAGCGGCGCAACCTGCATCGGAGGCGCTTTCGGCGGCGGAATTTGCGCAACTCGTCGAACGCATCTCCGAAGCGAACGGCTACTTCGACACGGACAATTTGATCTCGAATGAAAGCTCCTACCTGCACGTGCTGGGCAAGATGCGCAAGCTGAATGTGACGGGCGGCGCATACGTGGGCGTGGGGCCGGATCAGAACTTTTCGTACATCGCGCAGGTGCGTCCGCGCATCGCCTTCATCGTGGACATCCGCCGCGACAATCAATTGCAGCATCTGTTTTTCAAGGCGTTGTTTGCGCTGGCGAACAATCGCGCGGAGTATTTGTGTTTGCTGTTCGGCAAGCCCGTCGTGATGGATGCGGGCAAATGGCACATCACGCAAATCGTCGAATATCTCGACAAAATTTCATCAGATCGCAAACGCTTTGACGCCACGCGCGAGAAGATTGCGGCGAAGGTCAAAACCTTTGGCCTGAAGCTCGACGACAAAGACCTCGCCACCATTGCGCGCATTCACGAAGAGTTTTTCAATGCGGGACTCGACTTGAAATTCACCAGCCATTACCGCTCGCCGCGTTCGTATTATCCGAGCTATCGGGACTTGCTGCTCGAAAAAGATTTGACCGGCAAGCAGTGCAATTACCTCGTGGCGGAAGACGATTTTCAATTCATGCGTTCGCTCGAAAATCGCAACCTGCTGATCCCGGCGGTCGGCAATTTCGCGGGCGACAAGGCGCTGCGCGAAGTCGGCAAAGTCCTGAAAGAACGCGGCGAAAAAGTGACTGCGTTTTATACCTCGAACGTTGAATATTACCTGATGGGCGATACGAGCTTTGATCGTTATGCCGAGAACGTGCGCAGTTGGCCGCTGGATCCGCGCGGCGTGCTGATTCGCAGCGTGTTTGGCGGCGGCTACGGCATTCGTTCCGTGCAGAACGTGCCGGGTTATTACAGCGTGCAATTGCTGCAACCGCTGGAGAGTTTTGTGAAAGGCAAGTTCGAGAGCTACCGCGATTTAATTACGCAGGATTCGTTGGATTTGAAATAAAAGCATCAACCACAAGGCACGGAGCTTTTTTGACAGGATGAACAAGATTGTTTACAGGATTAACAGGGTTGCTTATAGGGCTTACAAGATCATCCTGTAAATCCTGAACAAATCTTGTCAATCCTGTCTAAAAACCTCTGTGCGCTCTGTGTTCTCCGTGGTTCATCATCAAATCTTCGCCGGTTCCATTTTCGGCACGAGCAAGTTGATTGCTACCCACGCCAAAACATACGTCACGCCCGCAATCAGAAACATCGGCAGGTAATAGCTCGGATTCGCGTCCAAAACTTTGCCGATGTACAACGGCAACAGAATGCCGCCGATTGCACCCGCACAACTGCCGATGCCGACGACGGAGCCGACGGCCTTTTTCGGAAACAAATCGGCAGGCAACGTGAACAAATTCGCCGACCAACCTTGATGCGCGCCCGCCGCAATGCCGACCATAATCACGGCTGTCCACGCGCTCGACGTGTAATGCGCAATCGTCACGAGCGGCATCACGGCGGCAAACACGAACAGCGCCAGTTTGCGCGCCCGATTCACTGTCCAGCCGCGTTTGATGAGCGCCGAAGACAAATAGCCGCCGCCCACCGAACCGACATCTGCGATCAAATACACAACCGTCAAATACGGAATCAGGTCGGTGCCCTTGATGCCGAAATTTTTGTTGAGAAACTTCGGCAGCCAGAACAGATAAAACCACCACACTGGATCGGTCATCATCTTGCCGATGGCAAAGGCCCAAAGCTGACGATACTTGAGCAGGGGCAGCCACGGGGTTTTCGATTCGACGGCTTCCACTTCGCCATCGCGTATATGCTCCAATTCCGCAGCGGCCAGACGCGGATGCTCTTCGGGTTTTTGATACAACCACCACCAGAAAATCAGCCACAAAAAGCCCACTGCGCCCGTGAAAATGAAGGCGCTTTGCCAGCCATAATGCTCCGACAAGGTCAATGCCGTGTACGGCGCGATGATGGCTCCCATATTCGTCCCGGCATTGAAAATCCCGGTCGCCAACGCGCGTTCTCTTTTGGGAAACCATTCTGCCACTGTCTTGACCGAAGCCGGAAAGTTTGCCGCTTCGCCAATGCCGAGAAAAAAGCGCGCGATGCTGAAACCGATGGCGCTCGCGGCTAAAGCGTGTCCCATCCCTGCGATTGACCACATCACGAGCGCAATCGCAAAGCCGAGCTTGACGCCGATCTTGTCAATCACGCCGCCCCAGACCAGAAACATCACGGCATACGCAATCTGAAACGAAATCACGATGTTGCTGTACTCCGATTCCGTCCAGCCGATTTTGTTCTGCAATTCGGGCGCGAGCGTGCCCAACACTTGCCGATCAATGTAGTTGACGACCGTCGCAAAAAATAGCAGGGCGCAAATCCACCAACGCAGATGTTTGATTTTTCCGGCTGCCGCAGCGACAGCATCCGTGACGTTTTGACTCATGTTTGGTCTCCGGTGAGCGTAGTTTCGATTTCGAGAGTTGAAATGCGCGCTCAGCATAATATGCGCCCGCAGGCTGGTCAAACCAAACGCAGCTGCTTGGCAAAATCCTGCATCCATTACGCGCGGCATTGCGTCCGTAGCATTGTCAAATCGGGCGCGATAAGGAATCATTGCACGTCTGTACCGAACCGCAATTCAACGTAACCAAAGGAGCATCACTATGAGTATTGAACGCAGAGATTTTCTCAAACAAGCCGCCGCCACAACAGCCGCTGGCTTCACGCTTCCAACCGCACGAATATTGGGCGCAAATGATCGCGTTCGTCTCGGCATCATCGGCCCCGGCGCGCGCGGACAGGAATTGATGCGCGATTTCGTCAAAGCGCCAAACGCCGAATTCGTCGCGCTCGCCGATGTTTACAACGCGCGCTTCGATCAAGCCAAACAACTCATCACGAACGCTGGAGCCGATGCCAGCAACGTCAAAACTTTCAGCGACCATCGCAAGTTGCTGGAGATGAAAGACCTCGACGCCGTCATCGTTGCGACGCCGTTGCACACGCACGCGCGCCACTTCATTGACACGCTCGCCGCAGGCAAAGATTTGTACTGCGAAAAGACGATGACGTGGTCAATCGAAGAAGCCGAAGCGTGCCTCGCCGCCGCCAAGAAAGCCTCGAATCGCGTCGTCGGCATCGGCTTGCAACACAACAGCGCAGGCTATTTCGCCGATTCGCGCGAATGGGCGAAGGCCAATAAACTCGGCGTCGTGACACACGCGGAACTGTGGATGAGCCGCAACTCGAAACGCGGCGTCGGCCAATGGGTGCGCCCGATTCCGGCGGATTGCAACGCAAACAACGTCAAATGGGATGCGTTCCTGAATGGCCGCCCGAAGCGCGCGTTTGATGCGAACAAGTTCATCAACTGGCGGTTGTTCTGGGAATTCAGCGGCGGCAATGTCACCGAAAACATGGTGCATCAAATCGGCTGGTTGATCGGCGTGTTGGATTTGGGCGTGCCGACGGCGGCGTACATGTCCGGCGGCGTGTTTTCCGAAAAAGACGGACGCGAAGTGCCGGACACGATTGCCGTGACGCTCGATTATCCGAACGATTTGGTCGTGACGTGGCAGTCCAGCTTCAGCAACAGCCGTTATGGCTTAGGCGCGCGCATTCTCGGCTCGCACGGTTCGATTGAATGGTTGATGGGCACGACCGACATGGTTTCGGGTAGAGCCGGGAGCGGTTGGAACTACGCGCCGGAAAAACTCAACAACCCCGATGGCGTCGTCGTCAAAGGCGAAACGAAAGGCGTCAACCACTATCACAATTTCGTCGAATGCGTCCGCTCGCGCAAAGAGCCGAATTCGTCGGTTGAGCTAGGCTATCGTTCCGCGATTGCCGCGCACATGGCGAATTTGTCCTATCGCAAGAAACAACGCTTGACGTTGGATGAAGCGCGACAAGCGGGCAGGCAGTTGGCGAGCCGATAACTCACAAGAATCAGACAGGTAGTGTAGGCTCTCGCCCGCGCAAATTGTAGGAGTTGCGCGATGACTGAGCCTGAAAGGCTATATTGAACCGTCTATGCTGCCGAAAAATGCCCGCCACCTATTTCGTTTAGATGGCTTCGATGGCGCGTGTTGTCCCCTCGGACTAGGGGATCGTTTCGATGCGATTGACGACGGTGCTGGGGCGTTCGGGTTCTTCTTCGCACACGATGCGCAGGATGTCGTGCGGCGCGTGGCTTTTGATGGTGATAGGGCGATGGTCGGTCAGCAACTCATACAGCACGACGCCCAAGCTGTACACATCGCTTGCGGTCGTAATCGTTTCGCCGCGCACTTGTTCGGGACTGGCGAATTCGGGCGTCATCAAACGCATTGCCGTTGCCGTCGGATCAATCGTTTGGCCGGAGAGTTCGGGATTGAGTAATTTGGCGATGCCGAAATCCAGGAGCTTCGGCGTGCCGTCTTCGGTGACGAGGACGTTGCTCGGTTTGAGGTCTCGATGGACGACTAAATTCTGATGCGCGAATTGCACGGCGGCGCAAACCTGGCGAAAGAGACGCAAGCGTTCGTGCGCGCTTCTGGTCGAACCTGCGCGGCGGCGCGGGCGTCTGTTGCTGTGTGCTCACACGTTCTCAATGTCGTGCAATCTGCCGACATCAATCGTGATCGGTTCGTGTTCGGCGATGGGTTCGTAGATGTTGCTGAACTTCGCATTCCACGCCAACTCGCCACATTTGTACGACGAGCGCGTATGCACCATCTGCGCTGACGTTTCGTCAATCGCCGTCAGCAGGATGACGAACTCGGCATCGGTTTGCTTCAATTGTTCCGGCGTGTAGCCGTAGAGCGGACTGTCTTCGTCAATCGGATGCACAATCGTCCACGAGAGCGGGAACACGTCTACGCGCGAACGTTCCAGTTTGAGCTGGTGAAAGCGGCGGTTCGTGGGGCCATTGCCGCCCTCGTACAACGACAGATTTACTTTGGCTTCGACGGCAATCAATTGCGCTTTGCGCGCGTTCGTGATGCGAAACATAAACGCCGTGATGTCTTTGTACGGCGCGATCACGGCTTGATGGCTGAAGACGATGCGCGCCGTAGGCCGCGAAAACCGCGCGAAGATCAACCCCGTAATCAAGGCCGTCGCCAATAATCCCGTCAGCGATTCAACTACGACAATGACGTTCGCCGCCATGCCAACCGGGCTGATGTTGCCGTAGCCAATCGTGGCGAAGGTGTGAACGCTGAAGAAAAAGGCTTGCCAGAAGGCACTGAAATGCTGCTCGGCCATCGCGCCCGTCAACGCGCCTTCACCGCAGGCCAAATAGGCCAACGCGAAGCACGTATTGAGCAGCACAAACGATAGCGTCATCAGGCTCAGAAACTTGCCCCACGACACCGTCAGCAACAAATGATACGGACTCAACGACGGCCAAAAGGCGAGACCCGTGCGCCGCACATTGAAGCTGCCATCGCGGTTCACAAAACGCATGCGGCTTTTCTGTGCGACGACTGCGCCAAAGCCTAAATCTTTGGACTCTTCTTCGGCGGCAGCATTCGGGGGCAGCGGTTCTGTAGCAACTTCAGCACTCATATCGGTTGCAAGAAACTTACCACGAAGTTCACGAAGAGCACGAAGAGAAAGAGAGTTCCGGGTTTCGAGTTTTGGGGTTCGAGTTTCGCGGATTGAGTTTCCGGCCACCGACCACCGACCACCAATCCTTCTTCGTGCTCTTCGTTTCTTCGTGGTTCTACAAAGCTCAATCGAAAATCACAGTCTTTTTGTTGTAGACCAGAATGCGATGATCCAGATGCCAACGCACGGCGCGTGACAGCACGACTTTTTCCAAATCGCGGCCTTTCTGAATCAACTCTTCCAACTGGTCACGATGCGACACGCGCATCACATCTTGCTCGATAATCGGGCCTTCGTCCAGTTCCGACGTGACATAATGGCTGGTCGCGCCAATCAATTTCACACCGCGCTCGAACGCCCGATGATACGGTTTCGCGCCCACAAACGCGGGCAAAAACGAATGATGCACGTTGATGATGCGTTGCGGATATTGCGTGACAAATTCGGGCGACAGGATTTGCATGTAACGGGCGAGCACGATCAAATCAATCGCGTTGTCTTTGAGCAATTGCAGTTGTTCTTCTTCGATCTCGGCTTTGTTGGCTTTGGTGACGGCGAGCAGGTGAAACGGCACCTGATAAAATGCAGCGATGCGCTCTGCCGTGTTGTGATTGCTGATGATGAGCGGAATGTCGCACAACAGTTCGCCGCTTTGTTGCCGATACAACAAATCCACGATGCAATGATCGTAGTGCGAAACGAAGATGGCGACTTTGGGTCGCAGCGTCGAAAGTTCCAAACGCCAGCGCATTTGAAACTGATCGGCGATGCGCGCGAATTGGCGGCGAAACTCTTCAATGCTGAGCGCAAAGCCGTCCAAATCCCACTCGACGCGCATCAGGAACAAGCCTTGCTCGTTGTCCTGATGCTGGTCGGTGTGCAGGATGTTGGCGTTGCGCCGATACAAAAACTCCGCGACCGCTGCGACGAGGCCTTTGCGGTCGGGACAATCAATCAAGAGGATGGCAGTGTTTTTCATGGCGCATGAGTTTCAGGACTCCGGCCCAATCTGTCAACGAGTTTTTGTGCCAATGTAAATCAGGTACGGACTCGTCCAATAACTTTCCGCGCCGCGTTTGCCAAACGCCAGGCGGAACAGCATATTCAGTGCGAGTTGCCCATTCATCAGGAAATTCATGAGCTTGGCTTTGTAACCCGTCAGATGTTCGGCCCCGCACACGGAAACTTTGAATGTGCCGTAGTAATCGCAAACGCGGCGTTGCAATTCAGCGCGCTGAAATAATGCAGCAAAGCGCGGCTTGTTCATGATGCCGAGATTGTGCATCGGGATCACATCGGGGTTGAAGTAGCGAAACAACAGATGCGGCAATCCGGTTAATTTCGGAATCGTGACGAGCAACGTTCCGCCCGGCTTGAGCAACCGCAGATGCGCTTCCATCACTTTTTCCATCTCGGTGAAATGCTCGATGAAGCCGCGCGAAATCACGAGATCAAACGAGCTTTCGTAGCGCGCGAGAAAATCTTCCGAAAACGCATCGGCGCGAATCACTTGATTCGGGTTCAGCCCGTTTTGGCGAAACACTTCGCGGTTCAGATTTGCGCCGGCCTCGGCATATTCGACGCCATACGGTTCATAGCCGAACGTTTGGTGCAGCCGGACTAAATTGGTACCCGGCGCGCTGCCGATTTCGATGACTTTCAAGCCGGCGGTCTTCGGCAAATAAGTTTCGTACAACGACTCCCATTCCAAATAGTCGCTGTAATCGCGCCAGTAGTGGCTCAGATGGCGTTTGAGCCAGCCTTTCAGCCCCGGATTCTGCACTGGTTTGGCGCGGTCGCGGACGATGCCATCGCCCAGATACACTGCGTTCCAGTAATCTTTTTCCGTCAATCTTTCCATGACGTTCCCTCCAAATTTTCAAGGTTTCTGTGGTGGTGAGGGCACAGCTTCAATTACGGGGAGGGCACAAGTTCGAGCTAGTTCAATGCGAGCGTAATTTCGGCATAAATCCGCGCGACATCTAAGGCGGTGAGGCGGGCAAAATGATTGGGGTCGGGAACAACCAGGACGCCAGTCAGATCAATTCCGGCAGGACTGATGGTGAGCTGTTCGTCTCCTTCGGCGTAATAACATGAGGGGCGGTGTTTGGCGCGGGGAAATAAGTAAATCGTCCAAGCGTTCGCGTCGTATGTGAGAACCAAATTCAGCAGCGGCTCCGCTGGCGCGCTGGTCAAGATTGCCAAACGATCTAACGACTCTACAAACCAGGCGGCGATTGTATCCATTTTGCCGCCAGAAGCAATCAGAATTTGTAGCCGATAGTCGCGCAACGTGAAAACTTCCAGGTCTTTTTGTTGCACCCGATAGTCGCGCGGCCAATGTTTGATGTCCGCGAAAAGCGGAATGCCCGCGCGCTGACACGCTTGAAAATGATGATGGTCGGGCGCGGATGCACCGCACGCCGGGCCGTTGTACAACGTGAAATAATCGCTGCCCAGAGCTTGCGTGAGCGCGAGCAAATCCGTGAAGCGCGGCGCAATCGCTTGCGGCGTGTGGCGGCGTTCGGAAATCACCAGATGATCCTTGAGCACAGGAAACGGATTGCACAACACGATGTAGTCGTCGCCAAACGACACGCCTTTTTCTTCGGCAGGCAAATTCTCCGCGCACAAAAAACAAGGCCGCGCCTGGATCGAAGCCGCATCCACTTTCGCCGCCGTGCTGACGATGCGCGCTGGATTGAACTGCGCGCGGACGTGCGAACCTTTGACGTCGAGGTCTTTGTATTGCGCTTGCGCAAGCGATTCCGTGGCATTACGCAGCATCGGCCACGTTGCCAGTTGTTGTTGGATCAGCGCCGTGACGCGCGTGGAGAAATTCGTGATCGGTTGCGTGGCATACGCAGCGAGATCGTCGTCATTGATGAGTCGTGATTCCCAAGTCATAGGTGGTCGGTGGCCAGTGGTCGGTGGCCGGTGATCGGTGGCCGGTTGTAAATCACTTCTTGAACCATGAATTTTATTCAAGGCTGTAGTACAACCGACCACCGACCACCAGCCACTGACCACCAGCTTTAATTCTTCCGCTGCCGCGCTTGAATTTCCCACGTGCGAATGCGGTCTTTGTACGTGTCGTAGCGGTTCATCGTGGGCAACGGCAACGCGCTGTCGGAATTGCCGCTCCAACGGCGCGCGAAGTAGACCGATTCGTAAATGCGCCCGATTTCATAATCGCGGCTGATGCGCAAAGCGAGTGCGTAATCTTCGCCGTAACTCACATTCGGCAACCCGATGCCGCGCAAAATCGAAACATCGAACGCACGCGGTGCGCCGAGGCCGTTGATGCGCAGCGCGTTGTTGCGTCCGTTGTCGCGCGTCCATTCTTTGTGGTCAATCAGGCCGGGCGGCAATTCATTCAAATCAAAATCTACCGTCGTGTACGAGCCAATAATCATCGCGTAATGCCCGCGCTCGAATTCGGCGACGACTTTGGCGAGCGTTTGGTTGTCGGTGTAAATGTCGTCCGAATCCAATTGCACCGCGTAGCGACCGCAATGCGGCGAATACACGCCTTCGTTCCAGCAGCCGCCGATGCCGTAATCGGTGCGTTCGGGGATCAAATGAATCACGCGGCGGTCGTTCGCGGATAATTCTTGCAGCGTCGCGGTCGTGCCGTCGGTCGAGTGATTGTCCACGACGATCACGTTGAAGTCGAAATCGGTTTTTTGCGACAAGACACTGCGTACCGCGTCGGCCACTGTCTTTTCCCGATTGCGCACGGGAATGATGACGCTGGCTTTGACGGGGAACGATTCGTGGCAGTCCGGCACGCTCGCAAAGTTTGGTGCGAGGAACGCGCCGATGCGTTTCAGATGCGTGGTCGCAATCTGCTCCATTTCGATCTGATAATCACGATTGCGCGGATCAACGTAATCGAAAATCTTCTCGCCGCTCGCCCGCGCATCGAGCACCGCGCGCGTGTACAACGGCTCCGGCACGCGCAGGATTTCGTGCTCTATCGAAAGCTTCAAGCGCAAATCGTACAGCCCGCCCCATTGCAATTCGCTCGGAACCGCGCCGTGTTTGGCGAGGGCTGCGGAAGCGGCTGCGCGTGAAACGAGCAGCACCGAACCGAAATCAAAATTGTCGCGGATGGAGCCGAGTTGATAATCAATCAACGGATGATCGCTCGTCTCGCCCTTTTCGTTGACTTCGCGGAAGTCGGAATACAACCACGCCGCGCCCGTGTCGTCGGCGAGTTGCACGAAACGTTCGATGGTGCGCGCGCCAAGCGTGATCGCGCTGCCCGCGAACGTGAGCAGTAAATAATCGGCTTGCGTCGCGGCGAGCAAATCGTTGACGGCTGCGCCCGGTAAGTTCGCGGGCAACGTGATTTCCTGCACGCGCGGATAAGATGAGTTGGTAACAGATACTGTGTTCATAATTTCGTAATTGCGTCCTTCGGTCTGGCAACGATGAAGCCTGGCATTGTATTCACTTTTACAAATTCCGCCAGTTCCTGTTGAACTACGCCGCCTTTGCTTTTCGCCGCATGTCGCAGCATCAGCTTGTCGTTGACCCACACCAACAGCCCGACGTGAAACGTGTCGAGGCCTTTGCGCGTCGAAGCGAAGTAAATCAGATCACCGTTGCGGAATCGCTTGCTCACTTTGTTCAGTTTGCGTTTCGGGAAGTAGCGATAGGTGATTGTGCGCGGCGCGAAGCATTTCAGAAAGTTGATTTCTTTTGTGCGCGTCAGCGTGTCGTCGCCGCGCGTGACATCCGTAAAGTCGCCGCGTTTGACGTGATATTTGTTCCAATCGGTCGTGTAATGCAATCGGTCTTCCCACTGAACGTTGCCGTTGCGATAGCGAATTGTGCGTAACAAATCATTCACCTCATCCGCGTTCTTCGCCCACGCCAATGCCAAGCACGTTTCCAGATAGGTCACGCAATCGAAACCATCGTACGTGGCCGTGAAGACTTCCGCTTCCGTGTCAGAGCCGATCAATGGGCCGATGATGTATGGCTTACCGAGAAATTGTGCGCTGATGAATTTCAAGCGTTCGCCGAGGGTGGGAAATTGCGAAGCCGCTTTGACGATTTGCTGTGTGATTTTGCGGTCGAGCTTCTGGCCTTTGCGTGGCACTTGCGGTTCCTCTCAAATGTACGGTCTCAGACGAACCGCAAGTATGCCTCAGCTTTATGACCGGAGGAAAGACCTTTTCAGGTACAGCCACACCGTCAGCCAATACGCCAGCGCCTTGACGCCCGGATTTTCCGCGTCCTGCGCGATTTTTTGCGTGGCGCGTTGATGCGAACGATAGAGCACTTCGTCGCGCCAGAAGTACGGAATGCCGCCGCGCAGTTTCCCCATCTCGAAGAGCGTCTTCCAGCCTGCGCCTCTTTGTAGTATCAGCGCGCGCGCGAATTCGATCATCAGTACTGCCGTGTCGTATTCGATTCTCTGCCAATCGCTCAACGCTTCATACGTCACGCGGCTGAGTTGCTCGGCGCTGTGCTCGGCCTCGCCCGCTAACACATCATCAAGCGCGACCAATACCTGATGCGCGGCGGAGAGGTTGTCCGGCGGCAAGCCCAAAGCGTGTTGGCTCCATTGATACGCTTCGTCGTCGCGCTTCAAGCTGCGCAGTGCCAGCACGCCGTTCCACAACATCCAGGGTTGCAAACTGGAGCGCGTCGGCCAATCCGACAACCATTCGGCGGCTTCTCGTTCGTGATGCAACTCCAGCCACACATACCCGACCGTGCCCCACGTGTTGTTGTCTTGCCGCAGATGATTGCTGAGCTTGCCGATGAAAGCACGCGCTTCCGCGCCCCGTCGCGCTTGTGCCAGCTTTTCCAGATAAACCGTCGCCGCGCTGTGCCAGACGGCGTTTTTGTTGGCCGCAGCTTCCATCTGCGCGCGGAATTTCGGCGCGTCGTCGCGCTCAAACCAACGCTCCACCCAAAGTTCGCCGACCAACGGATTCGCGTCCGCCCACTCTATCGCCTCGCCCAGCACGGCATCAATTTGCTCGCCCCACATTTTGTCGGCGAGCGTTTTGACCGCGTGATTGAAATGCCCGCGATTCGCCGTCGCCGAACGACACAGTCGGCGGAACTGCGTGGCCGTTGCCTCGACATCGTTTTCTTTAGCCGCCAATTCCAGGTACGACACGATGACATCGTCGCCGCCGACTTGCTGTTCGAGGATTTGCAGCGTGGCTCTCGCCGCCGCGAATTCGTCGTCTTCCATTTGCAAATCAAACAACCGGAATCCGCCGAACACGTAATCGGCTTCCAACGCCAGCGCGCGCTTGTACGCTTCTTTCGCGCCTGGCCGATCTCCGTTGTGTTTGCGTGCTTCGCCCAAATAGCCGAGCGACACGACATAGTTCGGCGCGATGCGCACAAGTTCGTTCGCGGCTTGCAGATATTGCTCATTCCGTCGCTGGTCGAGCCGCAGCCAATCCGCCAGCCGACACCACGCTTCGTAGTTGTTCGGCTCTTCGCCCACGACTTCGTACATCTTCTCAATCGCCAATTCCACGTTGCCGTTTTCGGCTTCGATAGTGGCCGCCGCCGTGCGCAATCGCACCGGCAAATCGCCGTTGAAGATCGCGGGATGACAGGCCGCGCGCGCTTCGTCGAAACGATGCGCCTCGGCCAACAACCGCACGCGCAACACGTGCGCTCCGATCAAACGTGGGTTGATTTCGTTCGCGCGATCCAGCGCGCGCAACCGCTCCGGCAAATCCTCCGGGCGATAGAGCGTTTCGGCAATCAAAAGCCACGCCCCGGCCTGATGCGCGTGTTGTTCAGCAGACGCGCGCACAAAGGCGATGGCGTCGTCTTCGCGCCCCAATTCTTTCGACCACGTGCGCAAACAGCCCCAGCCCCAGTCGTAGTCCGGCATCAACGTCAAGGCGTGTTTGATGCGTTCGATGGCTTGGTCTTTTTCGCCGAGCCGCCACAATACATCGGCCAGATAGCCATAATTCACGGCTTCGAGCGGCGCTTTAGCAATCGCTTGTTCGAGCGTTGCACGCGCCTTTTCCAACTCGCCCAAATTTGTGTACGCATCGGCGAGTTGGCGCAGCGCTTTTTGCCAGCCGGGGTTGATTTCGAGCGCGCGTTCGAGCGCCGCGATTTCACCTTGCCGATTCAAACGCGCCTGATGCACGAGCGACAGATCGAACCAGACGCGCGGCACGAGCGGGAAGAACTCCGCTGCCTGCTCCGCCAGCGGCAAAGCTTCGTCGTACAGTTGCATATCAATAAGGTGCAGCGTCAGCGCCGACCAGGCGTGCCACAAGTCAGGCCGCGCCTGCAACGCCGATTGCAACACCTCGCGCAGTTCTTCGGCGTTGAGCGTGCCGCTGGCGTGTTCCCGATACGCGAGCAAACCATCGCCGAACGTGACCTGCCGAATCAATTCTTCTTTGACGAACTGCAACGCGGCGCGGCGTTCGGCTGCCGAATGCGACAGTTCGATCAGCTTCCCAATCGCGTAATCACTGTCCACCGAAATCCTGATGGATTGCCGATACGCCGCTTTCGCTTCGTCGGGCTGATTGTTTTCGGTGTAAGCGCGCCCCAGCACGTTGTACGCGCCGGGATGATTCGGATCGAGCTTTTGCGCGAGTTCCGCTTCGGCCAACGCTTCCTGGCAACGATGCTGAAGCACGAGCGCCATCGCCAATTCGCGCCGCGCCCACGCATCCACCGGATCAACTTCAATCATCGTGCGCAAGGCTTGTTCGAGCGCCACCACATCATCGCGCAGCCATTGCACCAGCAAACGATGCAGCGCGAGGTTGTGCGGAAACTCGGCGACGCGCGCGCGCAAATAAGCAACGGTTTCCGCTTCGCCGCTCGTCTCCGCGAGCGCCTGCGCAATGTTGCTGGTGGTTGTGATGTTGAGCGGTTCGGATTGCGCGATTTCCTGCCACATCGTCAACGCGGTTTTCGTGTCGCCACGATACGACGCCAGCGCCGAAGCCGCTTGCAACCAATCCGTGCGGCGCGCGGTCGGCTCGGCTTGCTGAATCAATTGCTCGGCTTCGGCAAATCGGCCTTGCAGCGCCAGCGCATTGGCCGTGTAGAGCATCAACTCCGTATCGTCAGGCCGCAGTGCCAGGCCTTCTTTGAGCACCGCCAACGCGCGTGGCTCCTGCCCGGTTTGTTCGTACGCCCAGGCGAGCGTGCGCGCCGGATAGCTGGAACGTTTGCCGAAACGTTGGAAGCGATCTTTGAGAAACCGCACGGCCTCGGCCTGTTCGTGAAAATGCTGCGACGCGGTGAAATACGAGCGCACGTAGTTTTCGTTCGTGTCTTTCAAGCACGCGGCGAAGCGATACAACTCCTTCGCTTCGGCAAAGCGCCGCTGCGTCCAGAGCAGATTCGCAAGCTGATAGAAGTGGTGCGCGTCGGTCGCGTGATAGCGAAACAGGCGATGCAACAGTTTGCGCACTTTGACCTGTTCGCGCCCGTCGTCGCTGAGTTCATCGGCATACATTTGCCAGAACAACGGGTGCGATTTTTTATCGTCGCAAATCGTTTTGAGCAGTTCCAAGCGGTCGTCACGCCGCGCCATTCGTCGCAGCACCGACAACTTGTGCAACCGCCAGTTCGCGTCTTCGGGAAACAGTTCGAGCAGCTTGTCCAGACACGCCAGCACACGCACATCATCGCAGTCGTATTCGGCTACAGAAAGCTGCGCCGCCAACGTTAAGCGATGCCCTTCCGCTGTTGCCGTCATCGTTTGAATGATTTCATCGGCTTGCGCGCGGTTGTGCGCGAACAATGCTTGTTGCACGTGGTACAGCCCGTCGTACAACGGCGCTTCGTGGAGCTCCAAATCTGCGAGCAGATGTTTTTGCTCCAGCGGAACCATCGCCATGCCGCGCGGCCCCGACGAGCGATAGCGTTCAAGCATTTCTTTCGCCGCGAACTCGACCAATTCGCGGTTGTACGGATCGCGCGCGAGGATTGTGCCGCGCCGAGAGTCGTAGCCAATCACCGATTGCAAATGCGCGTTGCCCGGCTCGACCGTGGTCAATGTGAATGGCACGCCGCGCTCAATCAGCTTCACTGTATCGTCCCAGTTCACGCAGAATTCACGCACGAACCAGCCTTGTTTTTCGGCCCAATCGCGTTCGCTGCGCGCGGGCGTGCCGTCGTAGCAAATCGCTTCGACCACGCTCAAATGATCGGCAGGCTTTTGCCAGAAGCGGCTCAGGAACGTGAGCGTTGCCGGCGCACAAGTCATGTGATGCTGACGCACGAAGCCAACGGGCAAAACAATGCGTTTGGCGTCGCCGTTGGCAGCTTCCATGCGCTCGGCGACAATCTTGTGAAACGGGCTTTCCGACAACTGCACGTATTTCAGCGCGGCTTCGTAATCGCCGCACATGTATGCCGCATCGGCGCGCTGTGTGTGCAGCCATTGTTCTGAGGGTTTATCGAGCAGCGGCGCGAGTTCGGCGAATCGCTCGAAGTTTTGCCGCGCTTCGGCGTGCAAGCCGAGTTCGGTTTGCAATTGCGCGAGTTGCGCCACGAGCCAGCAGCTTTCGATTCTCGTCGCTGCGTCTTCGAGCACCGCCAACGCCTCTTCATCGCGCCCCAGCAACACGAGGCTGCTCGCCACCCCTTGCACGCCCGGTCGGAAGTACGGACGCAGTTCGAGCGAACGCTGGGCGGCGGCCAGACCTTCTTCGTACTTGTCTTCCAAATCGAAGAGGTGCGACCGCTCGATCCAAATCCAGGGATTCGTCGGATCAACCTTCTCGGCTTTCGCCAGCCATTCTTCCGCCGCATCGAAATCGCGCAACGCGCCGAGCACAATCGCGTGATAGGCGAGCCAGTCCGATTGCACAACCGGCGAGGCGTTGATCGTTTCGCCGCATTTGCGCAGGAAATTCCAGGCCGCGAGCGGGCCGCGTCGTTCGAGGATGACGCGCGCTTTGTAGTACCGCGCTTCACCGTCGTCGGGCGCAAGGCGATAGGCTTTCAAATGCAGCTTGCGACCGAGCCGGTACGAGCCGAGGTTATTGGCCAATCGTCCCGCCCAGAGCATCGCTTCCGTGCCTTCCCATTCGGTTAAGGGGCAAATCGTTTCAGCGTGGCGATAGGCTTGCAGGTAGTAGCCGTCCAAATACAATGCGCGCACGCGCTCCAATTGTGTACGTGTAATGTTCATACGTTTGGCTGATTCAAGTTTACTGCTCTAGCAACCTTTTTTCTGGCAAAGGACGGCGCGCAGTTTCGCATAAATTGCCGCGAATTGCGAGCGGTATTTTTCTTGCCCGTGAGTGAATTGCGATGAGGCAAGAAAGGCGGGAAAGATAACTCAGCATAGCAATTGGAGAAGGATTTTTGCCTCTGCTCCTTCGTCCCGCGCACCGATTTTGGCTCGTGTTATGTGCCACTTTTAGGGTATGCTAGGTCTGTTTCTATACCAAGAACCAATCAGCGGAGAGCGCAAGTATGGCCGAGACGATTCAACTCAACATCAACGGCGGCAAGCATCGTGTGGAGGCTGTGCCCGAACGCAGTTTGCTCAGTGTGCTTCGCTCTGAACTGGATTTGACCGGCAGCAAGTACGGCTGCGGCGAAGGGCAATGCGGCGCTTGCACTGTGCTGGTCAACGGCGTGGCGCAGCGTTCCTGTTTGACTTCGGTGCAAGCGGCGGTGAACAAAACGATCACGACGATTGAAGGCTTGGAACAAAACGGCAAGTTGCATCCGCTGCAGGAAGCGTTTCTCGCTGAAGCGGCGTTTCAATGCGGCTACTGCACGTCGGGAATGATTCTGTCGGCGCTCGTGCTGCTGCAAAAAAATCCGTCGCCGACCGAAGCCGAAATCGTGCGCGCAATGCAAGGCAACATCTGTCGCTGCGGCACGTTTCCGCGCATCGTTGCGGCGGTTCAAAAAGCGGCACAAGCGATGAAAGGGGGCCGCAAATGAACGAGCTGGATTTCATCACCGACATTGACCCGCAAGAGTACGAAGCGACGCCGTTGCTGCATCAGTTCGAGATCGCGCGGCGCGACTTTTTCAAGGCGCTGGGCGGCGGTTTGTGCATCGCGTTGTTGCTCAAAGACGCCGACGCACAAGGCAATCGTCCGCGCTTGCCGCAGGAAATCGGCGCGTGGCTGCACATTGCCGAAGACGGCGCGATCACGGTCTTCACCGGCAAAGTCGAAGTCGGGCAAAACATCCGCACATCGCTCACACAAGTCGTCGCCGAAGAATTATGCGCGCCCGTCGCGGCCATCAAGCTCGTGATGGGCGACACCAATTTGACGCCGTTCGATCAAGGCACATTCGGCAGCCGCACGACGCCCGACATGGTTCCGCAACTGCGCAAGATGGCGGCGGCGACGCGCGAAGTCTTGCTCGATCTCGCGGCAGAACATTGGAAGACGGAACGTGCAGCATTGACGATGGCTGATGCGAAGATCACGCATCCGGCGAACAAACAATCGCTCAGTTTCGGCCAACTCACCAAAGGCCAGAAGCTACTCAAGGCCGTCAGCAGCGAGGTTGCGACGACGCCGGTCAACGATTGGAAAGTCGCTGGAACCTCTGTGCCGAAAGTGAATGGGCGCGATTTCGTAACAGGCAAACACAAATACACTTCGGATATGACGCGGCCTGGAATGCTCTTTGGCAAAGTGCTGCGCCCGGCGACGCTCGGCGCGACGCTTGTGTCGCTGAACAGCGCGGCGGCAGAAAAGATGCCGGGCGTGACGGTGGTGCGCGACAGCGATTTCGTCGGTCTGGTCGCGCCGAGCGAACACGCGGCAACCCGTGCGCTCGCGGCCTTGCAAGCTGAATGGAAAGCTTCGCCGAAACACGTCGCCGCTTCTTCGCACGAACTGTTTGAGTATGTGCGCAAGAACCATACAGGCACGCCGCAACCGTTCTCAGTCGGCAAAATCGAAGATGGCTTGACCGCAGCAGAAAAGAAGCTCACGCAAAGCTACAACGTGGCCTACATCGCGCACACACCGCTTGAACCGCGCGCCGCCGTTGCCGAATGGAACGATGGCAAGCTCACGGTCTGGACAGGTACACAACGACCGTTCGGCGTGCGCGGCGAATTGATGCAAACGTTTCGGCTGCCCGAAGAGCGCGTGCGCGTGTTGATGCCGGACACGGGATCGGGCTACGGCGGCAAACACACGGGCGAATGCGCAATTGAAGCGGCGCGGCTGGCGAAGGCCGCAGGCAAGCCCGTCAAGCTGGTCTGGACGCGCGAAGAGGAATTTACGTTCGCGTACTTTCGTCCCGGCGGCGTCATCGAAATTACGGCAGGCGTGGATAAGCACGGCAAGCTGACGGCGTGGCAATACAACAGCCTCAGCGCTGGCCCCGCAGGCGTGCGCACGCCGTACGACGTGCCGCATCAGCATATCGTTTCGACGCCCTCGGACATTCCGCTGCGCACGGGGCCGTATCGCGGCTTGGCGGCCACGACGAACAACTTTGCGCGCGAAACCTTGATGGACGAATTGGCGTTGGCGGTGGGACTTGATCCGCTCGAATTTCGTTTGCGCAATCTTTCGACGACAAAAGCTGAAGCGATGCGATTGCGCGCGGTGTTGGAAGCGGCGGCGAAAGCATTCGGTTGGGGCAAGATGAAAGCCGCCGCCGATTGCGGCTTCGGTTTGGCCTGCGGCGCAGAGAAGGGCGGTTATGTGGCGACTTGCGCAGAAGTCTCGGTCGAAGGCGGGCGTGTGAAAATCGTGCGCGCGACCACGGCGTTTGAATGCGGCGCGATCATCAATCCCGATCATCTGAAACATCAGATCGAAGGTTGCGTGATTCAAGCCATCGGCGGCGCGCTTTATGAAAAGATCGAATTCGAGCAGGGCAAAATTGTGAACCCGATGCTCTCGCGCTATCGCGTGCCGCGCTTCAACGACATTCCGAAGCTTGAAACCGTGATGCTCAATCGCCCGGATTTGGTTTCGGCAGGCGCAGGCGAAGCGCCCTTCATCGCACTGGCTCCGGCAGTGGGCAATGCGATCTTTGCCGCGACGGGACAGCGGTTGCGTGCGATGCCGCTTGTGCCAAATGGATTGAAGGCTTGAGCAGATGAGGCATTACCTGAAACCCAAAACCTCTGGCCTATCACCTGCGAGTTGGAGAAAAGCAGGTGTTAGGGGAGAGGTTTTCGGTTTCAGGGATTATCCAGTACTTCGCAGCTTATGCGGGGTCGTGCTTGCCCAACGTTTTTCTCGCCGGACATAAAAATGCGTTCGCGTAAAACCCTGCCTTGACACAGGATTTTGAAATCCATATTCTTACCGCTTGTTTTTTTGACGCTATCTACGGAGATTCTTATCTATGTCAACTTACTTTCCGAGCGGCAAGGGCCTTGAGAGCCAACGAAAATGGTACGTGATTGATGCGGACGGCGCGACGGTCGGGCGCGTGGCATCGAAAGTCGCCAATATCCTGATGGGCAAAAATAAACCGACCTACACGCCGTTTCTCGACACGGGCGATCACGTGATCATTCTCAATGCCGCCAAAGTTGTTTTCAAAGGCAACAAGCTCAACGACAAAAACTATTACCATCACACGGGCTATCCGGGCGGGATTCGTAGCATCAGTGCCCGCGATCAATTGGCCAAACATCCTGAGCGCGTCTTGGAAAGCGCGATCAAAGGCATGTTGCCCAAGACCAAATTGGGACGTGCGATGGCAAAGAAATTGAAAGTGTATGCAGGCGCAGAACACCATCACGGCGCACAAAAGCCCGAAGCATTGAGCGTGTAGTTTATCTTTATCAGGAGCAAACGTGGCAGATATTCAGTATTACGGAACCGGACGACGCAAAAGCGCAACGGCGCGCGTGTACCTGCGACCCGGCAAAGGCGAAATCAAAGTCAACAAACGGGCGATTGAAGCCTATTTCCCGAACGAAACTTTGCAGATGATTATTCGGCAACCGCTGCAATTGACTGACACGCTCAGCAAGCTTGACGTGCTGGTCAATGTGGATGGCGGCGGCGTGGCAGGACAAGCCGGAGCCGTGCGGCACGGCATTGCGCGTGCGTTGCTGGAATTCAACGGCGAACTGCGCAAGAAGCTGAAACGCGCCGGATTGTTGACCCGTGATCCCCGCGCCAAAGAGCGCAAGAAATACGGGCAAAAGGGCGCGCGCAAGCGGTTCCAATTCTCGAAACGATAATTTTATTGGTGGTCGGTGGTCGGTAGCTGGTGGTTGGTTAAGAAGATGTTCTTGCCAGCCACCAACCACCAACCACCGGCCACCATCAATCCATTGCCCATTCCTGTTTGGTTGTTCGATGCTTGGATTCCGAACCACGAAGGGGCGAGTACAGTAAACCAATCACTTTAGAGGAGAACGATTTTGGCAACAGTAACGATGAAAGAATTGCTCGAAGCTGGCGTTCACTTCGGGCACCAGGTGCGACGCTGGAATCCGAAGATGAAGGAATATATCTTCGGTGAACGCAACGGCATTTACATCATTGACCTGCAAAAGACGCAGCGCATGTTCAAGGAGGCGTTGAAATACGTCACGAACCTGGCGAGCGAAGGCAGCGACAAGATTTTCCTGTTCGTCGGCACGAAGCGACAGGCCCAAGATGCGATCAAAGAAGAAGCGTTGCGCTGCAATCAGTATTACATCAATCAACGCTGGCTCGGCGGCTTGTTGACAAACTTCCAGACGATTCAGAAGTCCATCAAACGCTACAAAGAAATCGAAGCGATGCAGGCCGACGGGCGCATTGAGCAATACGCCAAGAAAGAACGCTTGCAGATCGAGCGCGAGCGGCTGGCGTTGGAGAAAAACCTTTCGGGCATCAAAGAAATGCGCCGCTTGCCCGATGCGATCTTCATCATTGACACGAACAAAGAAGAGATCGCGGTCAAAGAAGCGAATCGGCTCAACATTCCTGTGGTCGCCGTCGTAGACACGAATTGCAATCCTGACGGCATCACGCAAATCATTCCGGGCAACGATGATGCGTTGCGCGCGGTGCGACTCTTTGCCGCCCGCATTGCCGATGCCATCGTGGAAGGCCAAGCCGTCGCGCAAGCGAAAGAAGCCGAAGAGGCAGCGATGCGTGCCGAACAGGGCGTAACGATGGAGCAAGCGGCTCCGCGTGAACGTCGTCCGCGTGGGGAACGCGGCGAGCGCGGAGACCGAGGCGAACGTCGTGATCGGGGTGATCGCGGAGATCGCGGGGATCGCCGTCCGCGTGGAGATCGTCCGCCGCGTCGGGAACGCACGGAGGCCCCTGCTGTAACGACGGCAGCACCTACAGTTGCGGCTGAAACAACGGCGGCAGCGCCCGTCGAAACCATTGCTCCGACACCGGCTCCAGTTGTGGCAGAAGCTGCCGCAGAAGCGGTGGCCGCGCCCAGCGCCGCGCCGCTTGAAGCGGCTCCGACGGAAGCCGCGGAAGCCAGCGCCGCCGCACCGGAAACGTCTGAAACGAATGCAGCGTAGTTGAAACAATTACGACCACATCGAATGGCGTAGCCGTGCAGCAAGACATTGGCTACGCCGTTTTTCTAACTTGGCAATTATTTTTTTGCCACGAATTACACGAATTGCCACGAATGAACCAGAGAAGATCGCTTGGCAACCGATAAGGTCGTTGCTGATGAAAGATTGAATTCGTGATCATTCGTGTGAATTCGTGGCTGATACGGAGGAAACAATGGAAGTTACCGCAACAATGATTAAGGCTTTGCGCGACAAAACGGGCGCGGGCTTCGGCGATTGCAAAACCGCTTTGGTCGAAGCGGAAGGCAATGAAGAGAAAGCTATCGAAGTGCTGCGCAAACGCGGTCTCGCGCAAGCGGCCAAACGCGCCGGGCGCATCGCCGCAGAAGGCGTCGTCGGTTCCTACATTCACATGGGTGGCAAGGTCGGCGTGTTGGTCGAAGTGAATTGCGAGACCGATTTCGTTGCGCGCACCGAAGCGTTCCAGCAATTCGTCAAAGATGTGGCGATGCACATTTGCGCTTCCGAACCGCGCTACGTGACGAAAGAAGAAGTGCCCGCCGCCGAGATCGAAAAAGAACGCGAGATCGCGCACGGACAAGCGATGGCTGATCCGAAGAACGCGAACAAGCCCGCCAACATTATCGAAAAGATGGTCGAAGGTCGCCTCTCGAAATACTTCACCGAAGCCGTGTTGCTCGAACAACCATTCGTCAAAGATCAAAGCATCACGATTGGCGAACTCGTGTCCAAGCTGACGGCGGAGACCGGCGAAAAGGTTTCCATCCGTCGCTTTACCCGCTACAAAATGGGCGAAGGTCTGGAGAAGAAATCGGAAGATTTCGCCGCTGAAGTCGCTGCGGCAATCCAACAATAATGTGCCTGAAGTTCTGGGGCAGAAGCATTTCAAATCTCCAATCTCAAATTTGAAAGCTTCCTGCCCCCAGCCCCTCCCATTTATGGCGAAAACAAAACCCAACAAACAACCCGCGTACAAACGCATCCTCCTCAAAATCAGCGGCGAAGCGTTGATGGGCGAAGTCAGCTACGGCATTGACCCGAAAGTCATTCACCGCCTCGCGGGCGAAGTCAAAGAAGTCGCGCAGCTCGGCGTCGAAGTTGCACTCGTGGTCGGCGGCGGCAACATCTTTCGCGGGATGAAAGCGAGCGCCGCCGGGATGGATCGTGCGTCGGGCGATTACATGGGCATGCTGGCGACGGTGATGAATGCGATTGCGTTGCAGGACGGTTTGGAAAAAGCGGGCTGCTTCACGCGCGTGATGTCGGCGATTGAAATGCGCGAAGTCGCCGAGCCGTTTATCCGCCGCCGCGCCGTGCGTCACCTGGAAAAACGCCGCATCGTGATTTTTGCCGCCGGGACGGGCAATCCGTATTTCACCACGGATTCTGCCGCCGCGTTGCGTGCGCTTGAAATCAAGGCCGACGTGATTATGAAGGCCACGAGCGTGAGCGGTATTTACACGGCTGACCCGCGCAAAGATGCAACCGCGACGAAGATTGATGAGTTGAGTTACATGCGTGTCTTGCGCGAGGAATTGCAAGTGATGGATGCGTCGGCGATTTCGCTGTGCAAAGACAACGGCTTGCCGATCATCGTGTTCGATATGACCGTGCCGGGCAACATCAAGCGCGTGGTACTGGGCGAAAAAGTCGGTTCCATCGTACACGCGATCAACGATTTCCCGGAACTCAAAGGAACAGCCGCCAAATCAGGGCGTAAGTAAGAAGGAGCCTTTCGTATGATTAAAGAAGTTGCCAATGAAACCAAAACGCGGATGGAACATACGATAGAAGATTTCCGCAAGAAGCTCACGAGCATTCGCACCGGACGCGCCTCCACTGGGTTGCTCGACAACATTCACGTCGAATATTACGGCTCGCAAATGCCGCTCAATCAGGTCGCCACGATTCACGCGCCCGAAGCGGCGATGCTGACCGTGCAACCGTTTGACCCTTCGATGATCAACACGATTGAGAAAGCGATTCGCACGTCCGATCTCGGCATCAATCCGTCGAATGATGGCAAGTTGATTCGCCTGCCGATTCCGCCGCTGACCGAAGAGCGCCGCAAACACATGGTGAAAGGCATTCACGAGCTGGCGGAAGATCACAAAACCGCCGTGCGCAACATTCGCCGCGACGCGAACGACAAGCTCAAAAAGGCGCTCAAAGACAAAGTGATTTCCGAAGACCTGGAAAAAGACGGCCTCGATCAAGTGCAGAAACTGACCGATCAGTTCGTCGCCAAGATCGCGGAACTCGGCAAACACAAAGAAGACGAAATCATGAAGGTGTAGCGATTGCGGATTGTGGAATGCGGATTGAAAATCACCTGCGCCGCATTGCCTCACGGGCGCTGTTTTGTTAGCATCTGCGACAGACAAGCTTTGATAGTTTTGACAAAGTGAGCGGGAGTAATTCAGTGGTAGAATGCCAGCTTCCCAAGCTGGACGTCGCGAGTTCGAGTCTCGTCTCCCGCTCCAATTCTTCTCGCTAATCTCCCATCTCAAATTTCAAATCCTTTTCCCCTAGGCTACAATCGCCTGCGTGAACCTTCTGCTCGGACAAACCGAAAATGAATTGATCGCGCTCGCACAATCGCTCGGCGAAAAACCATTTCGCGGCAAGCAGCTTTATCAGGCGATTTATGCGCGCCGCACGCTTGATCTGAACGCGATCACTGAACTCGCCAAGCCATTGCGCGAAAAACTCAACGAAACCTGCCGCATCACCGAAACGACTATCGCCAATATGTTTTCTTCGAGTGATGGCACGCGCCGGTATTTGCTTCACCTCGGTGACGGCAAAGAAGTCGAAGCCGTCTTCATTCCCGAAGAACACCGCGACACGATTTGCATTAGTTGTCAGGTTGGTTGCGCCGTCGGCTGCAAGTTTTGTATGACCGCGCAACTCGGCATCAAACGCAACATGACCGCCGGCGAAATCGTCTCGCAAGTCATTCTTGTTTTGAATGAAGTCTACGGCGCAGGCGCGGCCACGCCGCACGGCACGAACCTCGTATTTATGGGCATGGGCGAGAGCTTTTTGAATTACGACGAAGTAGGCTGCGCCACAGCACCGCCCAGAGCTCGGTGAAGCCGT